>CAILMI010000054.1 GCA_903835255.1 uncultured Verrucomicrobia subdivision 3 bacterium | reverse complement strand
GCCAACGACCGCCGCGCCACTGATGCCGGACAATGAACTGTTGTATGGTTTTATGTTAATCAAATTCTGCGCGCTGCCATTTAGCATGGTAGCCGCCAGCAAGAATCCTGATGCCAACCAACTTTTCATAAAAATAATTTTGCAACCCCGACACAGTAACTTGAATAAAAAGGGCGAGCAACCGACCCATAACGGTTGCCCGCCCATAACCACCCTTGCACCCGCAACCTGACGGATGCCGAACTAACTCCCATCCTCACGGATAAGGATAAACCATCTTGAAGAAGACGTTGGTCTTCGTGGGATCAATCGTGATGTTCACATTGGTCAGGTTCGCCGAATTCGGATACGGGAACCACTGATTTGTTTGGCTCAAACTCACGCTGTTGGTGAGCAACGTCCAGCCCGCGTTTGTCGGCCAAGCGAGGCTCAAAGTGCTGCCAGAAACAGACACCTGAACGGTTGGCGCATTGGTGTTCACCAGCGGCACAACGGACGCGACGGTGATTTTGCCGTTCGAGCCGAGTGTGTTGTTCCAGGTGTATTGGACATTGTTCGCCGCATCCACGGTTTGAAGGTTCACAGTTCCGAAGCCGCTGACCGCGCCGGGGAACAACTGGAAGCTGTTACCAACGGCGAGGACCGGTCCGAGGTTCGTTACCGTGAGCGTGCCGCCAGCGGTGAACGTGCCGCTGACCGCAACGGAATCATTGGTGGCCGGAGCGTTGGTGCGATTCAATCCCAAGAGCACCACGCCGGAACCGACGGTCACATTACCGGTCACCGTGATCGGGCCGACACTGGCGCCGCTGTGTCTTAAGGTCTGACCGGAATTCAGGGACAACGTGCTATCGCCGCGACCGCTGACATCCAACGTCGCGCCCGTGCCCACGGCAATCGTCGCCGCATTGCCAAAGGAACCGGTGCCGGTCATTGCCAGCGTGCCGCCATCCACAGCTACCGTGCCGGTGTTCGTGCTGGTCGCGGAGAGCGTCATGATGCCCGCGCCGACTTTTGTAAGATTTAGCGCACGGTTTGCCCCGTCGCCAAACGTGCCGTTGAACGTGGTGTTGGAATCATCACCACCGACCACGACCGTGCCTGCGGCTGTGGTGCTCTTGTTGTAAACCGCACCCGCGCCGCCCGATCCGTCAACGAGGCTGTTGACAGCCACGGTGTTGCCGAAGGCGTTCAACTCGCCATTGATATCAATCGTCATGGCGTTCGTGCTGATGCAATTCGGAACCAGCGCGCGGATGCCGCCGGAGGTGACCAGCGTATTACCCCATGCGTTGGCGCTGTTGCTCAAACTCAAGTAGAAGGAGTTCACGCCACCGTTGATGGTGAGTTGATAGCTGCCGCCGGAAATCGGGCCGCTGATGGTGCCGCCGTTGATGGAACCACCAATCATGGTGTCCCCTGCAAGCGTCACCGGGCCACTGACAGTGCAGCCGAAGATGCGCATGGCACCAAAGGTGGAATTCGGTAAAGCGTCACCCGACAGAATGAAGTGCTGATTGTAAGGCGTCGCAGAACGATCCACCCACACCTGATTGCCACCGGCAGTCACTTGGACTTCGCCACCGTTGCCAAGCGCATAGCCAGCGTTGTTATCGGCGGCATGAAGGATGACATTCGCCGCGACGATATTGGTGCCGGCAAAGTTGGAGTTGATGAGCGAAGTGGTCGTGGTGTAAGTCCGGGTGTTGAACGCCGGCGCGTCAAACAGCGCCGTGCCCGTGCCGCTCAAGGTGTTGTTGATGAGCACCGAGGAATTCTTGGCCAGATAGTGGACCGTGGAATTGCCAGCGATATTGATATTGGCGGCGATCGAGCCATCGGCGGTGGTGCCATCACCCAGTTGCAACGTGCCGCCGGAGTTGGTCACCTGACCGGTGAACGGCACGGTATTGGTCACGATCAATTTGCCATCGCCATCGTGGACAAATACGCCCGTGCCAGAGAAGGCCACCGGCAAGCCAACATCATCCGAACGGCGATAAACCACCGTTCCGTTGGCGGCAATGTTCAGGCTGGCGGCGGGTGACAATGAACCCGTGGTGCCATTGGTGCCGATTTGCAAAGTGCCCTTCATGACCAAGGTGGCACCGGAATTTGCATTGTCCGCATTGAAGATCAATGTGCCCGTATTGGTTTTGGTGGTTACCACTGCGCCGGTCAAGCCGGCTCCGTCGAACTGATAAGTATTGGTGGAATCAACCAGCAAAGAACCGGGATTAACCGGACTGACAATGTTCACGGGAATATTGTTTGAGCCAGTATTATCAAAAGTCGCCAAATCGCCGTTGGTGAACGTGGTCAGCGTCGAACCGTTCCACCAATCGGCAGTGGTCGCAATGTCCCAGTTATTATCCACGCCATTTCCACGCCAGACGAGATTCTGGCCGGCAACCGCCGGGGCGATGAATTCGATCATGATATCGTTGCCCAGACCGGCCCCCATATCAAACGTAGAACCTTCAGCCCGGTAGCTGATGCGGAACAATTTTCCGGAGCTGGGCTCGGTATTGGTCACGCCTTGTGAAAGATCCATAACTGCGCCGTTGAATGTAGAGAAAATACCGATGTTGGTGCCTGAATCCGTGCCCGCAACTTTGACGATCGTAAATTTGTCACCATTGGCCGGCGTGTAACCCAAGGTCAGCTTGAGGTTTGCGGCGTTATTGGAGAAGGAACCTGAACCGGCGATAACCACCTGGTCATAACCGCTGCCGGGAGTCGTGCCATTCAATTGCACATCCAGCGTGGCGGCGGCATGGGTCAGATTCACCGCGTTGCTGAAGGTGAGAATACCGGTCGTTTCCGCGAAGGTGGCCGAGTCAGACAAATCCACGCTCAACGTGCCCCCGGGCGACAGAATGCCGCGGACATTGAAATTAACCACGCTCGCCGAAATGATGCCGCTGCCACCGAGAGCCCCAAGACGATCCACTGAGGAAGAATGTCCGTTGATGGTGTAAGCGCCGCCGCCGGTGTGAACGCCATCCATGATCATGCGAGCATAGCCGGTTGCCGCCGTGTTGTTGACTGCCGTGGTGCCGGTGTAAGTATGCGTGCCTTTAAAGCCGTAGAGGTTGTTGGCGCGGTAAAGCTGAAGATTCAATACACCCGCCGCGCCGTCGCGGATGATGCCGCTATAGATGCCCCTATGCCCGCTGCCACCACCGATCGTCAACGTGGTAGTAGTTCCCGTCAGCCCGTTTTCAACGACACTGTTGACATTGGTGCCGCTCAACGAGGCGATTTCCTCCGACTGTCCGGCGCCCAATGTATTAGTCGTCTGCACCTGAAGCACGCCACCGTTCATGATGATGCGCTGGTTAAAATGAATTTGATCGTTCCCCGGGCCGGTAATCCGCAATGTGCCGTTGGTATTGACCGTGGTGCTGGCACTGCTGGAACTGGAAGATCCCAAAGCATTACCTGAAGTTTTGGCAAGGATCACCGTTCCTTGGTTCACGATGACGTAGTTGCCCGAATTGGCGACGGAACCGGCGATTTTCACATAGTTGGTTCCCTCTTTGATGAACGCATTATTCCGGTTGATGCCGGTCAGGGTGAGCGGGCCCAAAAAGGTGTTGTAGATTCGATTCGCCCCGTTGTTATCCAAATTAAAGCCGAGAATCTGTTCGTTGGCGGAGTTATTGGTGATACCCTCAATCAGATCAACCTCGTTTCCGGTGATGGAAAAAGCACCGGCGCTGGCATTGAAAGTGATGCCGGCAAAATCCGTTTCGGCGACGAAGTTGTTATTTGGCGTCAACCCCGTAGTGCCGTCAAAAAACAGGCTGTCATTGGCAATCGGATCCGCGTCGCCCACCCAGTTGGCAGGCGAGCCGCTCCAACTGACACCGTCGCCGCCGCCGTCCCAGGTTTTGTCGGCAGCACTCGCTGTCGGAATTCCGCCAGCCAGCGCCAGACAGGCGGAAATGGCCGCAAGGCAGCGACCTAGTGAATTTATTTTCAGTTTGTGTTTCATGGTTGAGTTTTGTTGGAGTTGATGGGGAAATTTTATTTTCAGTTTGTGTTTCATGGTTGAGTTTTGTTGGAGTTGATGGGGAAATTTTGTAAGACAATCCGGTTACTTGGCAGTGGAATGCTCCCAGAGCCAATTGGCATCGCTTAAACCGGGATACTGCGTATTGCCGCCGGTGGTTAGACCGACAAAATACGCATCACGCCACTTGTGCATCTCGGCATGACCATCCGCGAAGGCAAAAGAGGAACTGTTGTTGCCATGGGAAATGGCGGGCAAGTCACGCAAGTTATATTGCTGGCCGGGGGACCAGAAAAAGCTGTCATTGATGCTGTCCGTGCGCTCGTCCACAAAAATGAAAACGTCCGTCGGAGGGCGCTTCCGAAAACTGGTGTCCTTGAGGTAATATTCATTGCCGCTGGTAAGAACAGATGCGCTGATGGTGGCAAACCCGTTATTCAATGTATGCGGCGCAACATAGCTGTTCATCGTGCAGGAACGCACACGGGGTTCTTGTCCCGGAGCCGCAAACTTGTCCGCCGGGCAACGATAGATTTTTGCACTCTTGGAATAAGATCCGAGCGAACCATATTGCGCGTATTGCTCACCCACCAATTTCACTTCATTGGTATTATCCGAGCTGGCAGATGCGCTCATTCTTCCAGCCACCCAAGCTGGTCGTTGCGGGTCTTCCCCCGGTTCGGGTGGGGCGCCTGCGCCGTCAGGATTGGGTGCAAATTTGCTACTATTGTCACCCGCATACATGATATCTGCCAAAGCCAATTGCTTCATGTTGTTCACACAGGAAATTCCTTGGGCGCGCTGCTTGGCCTTGGATAAGGCCGGCAGAAGCATCGCCGCCAAAATAGCGATGATGGCGATGACGACCAGAAGTTCGATCAGAGTGAAGGCACGACGACGAAGCTGCGTATGGGCGTTGCGGAGGTTCATGATTCCATCCTACTTCACCGGCCGATGAAAAATCTACTGACCAGAACTCACATTCTGACCATGACTAAAGTCACATCGGAAGCTTTCTGACTCGCCACAAAATGTTCGGAAAACATCGCATAACGAGGCCTCCGCCACTTGGAAAGCCTTAATCCAACTGAACCAATTGCCGTTTGACCGCGATGGTTAGAGCTTGAGCGCGATCCACCGCCCCTAATTTGGTGAAGATGTTGGTGAGATGATTTTTGACGGTTCCCTCGGAGATGCCCAGTTTGACCCCGATCTCTTTGTTGGCCTTGCCCTGCGCGATGAGCCGGAGCACCTCAATTTCCCGGGGCGAGATGTCGGATTGAATGCGCTGGTTCACACGATCAGAAATTTCGCGCGGAAAATATTGTCCACCCGCATGGACGACGCGCACCGCTTGCAACATCTGTTCCAGTGGCATGCTTTTCAGGACATAGCCCGAGGCGCCGCTTTGGATGGCGCTAGTGATATCGTCCCCGCCACCATAACTGCTCAATACCACGATCCGGACTTCCGCTGCCTCCTGCCTGAGTTGTTTGATAATCTGAATGCCGTCCATGCCGGGCAAGCGGAGGTCCAACAGGACGACATCCGGCTTGTGGCGGCGATAATTTTCTAGCACCTGTCGGCCATCCGCCACCTCCGCGATCACTTCCATGTCCGGTTCACCTTCGGCGGTGGTCTTCAATCCCACGCGCATCAAGATGTGGTCTTCCACCAGCATGACGCGGATTTTTTTGGACGATTCAGATTTGGTGCTCATTGCCGATTTTAATTTAATCCTACCAAGCTCGTAAAGTTTAGTTTTTTCCGCACGGGACGACCAACTCGATGCGGGTTCCGCCGCCAACTTTGCTCTCGATGGAAATGGTCGCGTCGATTTTTTGCGCCCGCACTTGCATGCCGTGCAGGCCAAAATGGCCGCCACTGGTGGAAACTTTGCCGGGAACAAATCCCGAACCATCATCCGCAATCGTCAGCGCCACTCGGTCCGCCTGATAGCGCAATTGAATCGCGATGTTCTGCGGATCGCCATGTTTGACGGCGTTAGTTATGGCTTCCTGTGCGATGCGCAACAAATGATGTTCCACGGTCGAGGTCAACGGCTGCACCACGCCGTCGATGTTCACCGTCAAGCGCGGGCGATCGCCGGCGCTGATGCCTTGCGAAACCCGCTGCAGCGCTCCGGGCAAATCAATATTTTCCAGCATGGGCGACTGCATATCCCAGACGGCATTCTGAACTTCCGTGCGGCTGTAGGTCGCCATGCTTTTGGCCATGTCCATGTGGCGCTTGGCCTGATCGGGGCGCTCAAAATGTTTCATTGCGGATTCTATCTGGATGACGATGGCGCTCAAACCCTGCTCGATGCTGTCATGGATTTCTCCCGCCAGACGGTCGCGCTCGGCGAGCGTCGCCGACACGCGGGTTTCCTTTTCAAGTTTGTTCATGGCTTCATTTAGTTGAAGCGTCCGCCGCGCGACTTTGCGGCGGAGATAACGAATCCAGAGGATGGCTGCGACCAGCACGAAACTTAAAGAACCGATGACGAGGGCGGCATGTTTCCAAGCCCACCATGGCGGTCGCTCCAAGACCACGACATCCCAAGGGTTCCGCAACAGAATGCCGAAGGAAGCCGCCGCTGATTCACCATTGCCCCCCATCAAAAAATCCGACTTAACCCTTTCCAGCAACGATACGCCGGTCACTTGCAAACGGCTGCCCACAGGGATTTGTGGCAAGCGACCCGCCTTGCCCGCCGGTAGTTCTGCGCGGAGGATTCTTTGTCCGGATTGCAGTTCAAGCACTTGATTGCCGTCCAAAATTTTCTGCGCCAGCAACTCCCCCGATAGCTGGACCACCTGCGCGCCATATCGGCCGGAATACAATTCTTCAGAAGCGATCATCCGTGGCACCGGCAGCGAAGCCTGACCCGTTTTAAGCACCAACGCCTGCATCAATGTCAACGAGCCCCGCTCCATTTCAGGGAATCCAACCACTTCCACCCGGTCGGAAACTTTAACATCAGCAGCTTCAAACTTTTTTACCTGCACACCTCCCGATTCATCCTGAACAATCATCAGTTTGTCGCCAACACTCGTGACCACGCCGCCGACTTTCACTCGATGGGAAGCGGTCGGCGAACGTGCAAAGCTAGCCACCTTGTCGATCGCAATGGCCGGCAGCGCAAACGGATCAGCCGGCGCGGGCTCCACCACTTCCAGAAATTCCATTGATGGTAAAAGCAACATTGCCCGGTCATCCCGATAAATCAACACACCGCGAATGTTCACGAGCGTGTCGATCAAGTGTTGGAACTGATCGGCGGAACCAGCGCCAACCCGAACCAGGATTTCTCCATTCCGCGTCTCCAGCAGCAAGACCTGATTGGTCTTGGCCTCACGAACAATGCCCTGACATTCCACCCAGCGATATTCGCCACGCCGGATTTGGGAGTTGGCCGCCGCGAGACTCAACGGCTCCGGCATCTGCGCTGATCCGAGAATCTGCATTCGATTCGGGTCCAGCGGCATCGGCCATTTTTCGTTCCGACTTTTGATTTCAAATTCGACCCGCTCACCCACGCGCGGGCTGTGGCGGCTGAACCGGGTGGTCAGCCGCACCAACGCACTGGCCGATTCATCTTGTATCACCAAATGATCTGCTCCCAGCGGAGGGCCGACGAACGTCACTACGCCGCGAACGATGATGGAGCCAACTCCTTCGCGCGGCCGCTCGTTCCGGTCAGGAACAATCCGGGAAATGGGCGTAAGCACGGCCACATCTGTGAACTGCGCCGAAATCTTGGCTGGCTCGATCCGTTGCAGTTGATCCAAGCTGGTCACATCGGCAATGACGGGAGTTCCATTTTCCCATTTTATTGTTCCGACCAGATCCACGGTTTTCCCCACCTCGGCAATCAGGTTGGTTCCCGCCTGCACTTCAACCGTCGGATAAATCCGCTTCAGTTTCAGCCAGCAAGGCAAAGGCAATGAAATGGGGTGGACCATTTCGTCGCGCTCGCCCGGCAGTTGGCGGAAACGAAAGTTGATGCCCCCGCCGGCATCCATTGTCAGGCTGACAAAGCGGTCACGCGCTTCGGCTGAGGCGCGGATCATGATCCCCGCCACCGCCCCATCTTCAGGAGATTTCAAATCAATCAACCGGGCAACGATCTCCGATTTATCGGCCAGCGTTTCACAATAAAAATGAACCCGCTCGAATCCGGAACCGAAACCCGTGCCGCCGCCTGCCACTTCGAGCAGGCCGCCGGATTTAACCGTCGTCTTTCCCGTCGGAACCGCGCTGGAAATCTCGGTGTCTTGCGCCCGCTCAGACACGCCGCTCACTTTGTCAAACTGCGCCGATGTCAATTCTCCTGATTTGAGGGAGCTGACGACCAGACCAACCGCGGCCGAATCGTCCATGGGAACATCCACCGGCGACGCGATAGGCATCCAGGAAATTCCATTGGTCGAAATGAATGCGCCGAACCGAGAAGCTCCCTGAACCACCCACCGCCCTTGGCTATGCTGAAGAATCTTGCCGCGAATACGGATTTTTCTTCCGGCAGCCAGCAATGGATTCTCCGGGGCCAATTCGCCAACGGACAATGGTTTGATGTTTTGAAGGGTTTCAATGTCGGCACCGATGGACGCGATTTCAGCCGCAGAGGGCACCCACAAGACTCCCAGCTTGCGCGTTCCATCTCCGACAAACACCGTTTCGCCGACGCCTCTGGCCCGCACCTTTTTGCCGGACAGTGCCGCGAGATTCAGTTGGACGCTCGCGGGCAATTTGAGTTTCAAGTGCTCGTCGTCTTGCGCCAATTCCAAGGACCAGCCATCACTCTCCTTGGCGGCGAAACTCACCACGCCCGCCACCTCGCACCAGCGGAAATTTTGCGATGGCGACAACAACTCTCCCACCTCAACCAAGAGGGGCTCAGGAAACGAAGCCTCCCCAAGAATATCGATATGGGGAGCGCTTGCCACAATTTCGCAGGTATCCATATCCCCGGTGGTCAACGGCTGAACCGACGCGAAGAGATAGTCATTCCAATACTCACAAAAAATGCCGTTTGTTTGGGATGCGGCATAAGGAATCAGGTGGCGACCGTCAATCACCTCCAAATTCCTGCCAGGTATTTGCCAGGCCACAGCAATGGTGTTCTCGCCGCCGGCACGATGTTCCTGCATCACATCCAACAGGCACGGCTGCCCCGCCTGAAGTTGAATCACCTCAGAAGCTTGGGCCGGAAATTTATCCCACTGCAACGGCCTGGTCGGCTTGCCCGTCGGCACAGAGGCTATCTGGCGCAATGCGCTCGCGCTGGCATTGGTGCTCAACCAAAGTTCCGCCGAATTTTTGCCCGCAATCCAAAAGCGATAGTCACCCGAGACCGGTGGGATCAAATAACCGTGAATCCGCGCCACATAATAGCCACCCCAGTTCAGCGGTGTGGAAAGATTCGTCAACCATAGACTGGTGGATGGACTAAGCGGAAATTCTGAAAACGCGCGATTCCAACCCGCTGCTTTATTAGCCTTCACTCGAACAATCTGACCAGGCATGACGGGCAACGACCCCAAATTGAAATGGATCGCAACTGCCTCCTGCGCGTTCTGCACAACCAATATTCCACGAAGTTTATCCACTCGGGTCACCACCCCCTCTAACTGAAGCGACCGCTCTTGACTTGCCTGAATCCTTGAAAGCCCCAAGCGACTGGTCACATTCGTGATGGACGCTTCCCGAAAAGGCAAAATCCCGGACGAACTAACGCCATCAAACACATCTTCTGATGCAAACAGAAATGCCATTTTACCATTCAGCATCAGAAGCAAAAAATAGCAAACCAGTCGCGTCATTGTCGTTGCATCTTATGTGTATTGGTTGTGATGACAAAAGATAAATCCTGTTAGAACGCTTCAATTGGCCATGCCTGCCGTTTGGAACAAAACTAAAAAAATTCGGAACCACGATTCTGTGCGTTTTGTGGAGCTGGTAATAGACGAAAAAAACGCTACGCGATGAATTTCCCCATTGCACCCCGCATTGCACCCGGCGCATTGAAAAAGCAGGCTAAAACCGGCCAAACATGTCCATTTTCAAAAAATCAAAGACTACCACAGGTCATTGATTTACAAGTATGTCCAAAGGGGTCCAAGAGCGAAGAAAAGAACCTGAATCTAGCGCGTCTGCCAATTCCGCCACGTGGGCTGCCTTTGTTTGCCGCCGTTTTTTGGAAATATGCCAAACCAACTGCAAACAATGACGACTGAAGTATTATGGCAGAACCCAAGTGGGCGGCAAGACGATTCGGACAGACGCTGCGGATCCCTTTGAAATCAGCGGGTGCATAGGTAGAGGAAGAAATGGGTCATCGGCCGTCCCTGATGTTGCGACCAGAAATCATCCACCAGTTCCACGCTGCTGAATTCGTCCCGCAACCGCGGGGGGACGGCCTTTTCGGGGTTGGTCTGCCCGGTCACATACAGGGCCCGGGTGCCGGAATCCACTAGGTAACCGGGCCAGAGGGTGAATTGCGATGCCCCGTAAGGCGCCGGCAGCAGGTAGGTCGCCGGCTGGTCTGGCAGATAAAATGCCATCATGCTGGCCTGGGAATAATGGTCGCCAATCAGCAGGTTCACGGCGTGCTTCTCCCGGGCGATCTGAACGTGCGCGGCGAAATCCTTCCAGCCCTGGGCGCGCCGCAGCGGATCGGTGGGGGGCGGGCGATGGAGGTAAGCCGTAATGCGCTGCGCGACCGCCATGGCGGGCCTGGTGTTGTGCATCACCCCGGTCATGAGCAGGGCGATGGCGAACGCCGCGCCCACCCCCCAGCGCCAGGCCGGATGCGCCGCCACGATTTTCCGCCAGTAAACCACGGTGAAGACGATGCCGGTGACCAGCGCGGGTGCCGTCCAATTCTCCTTGCCCGCGCTGTTCAGGCTGAAAAAAAGAAACAGCCCGTAAACCGGCAGAAATTGGCTCAACAAAAAGCGCACGCGCAACTCCGTGTGCCGTTTCCAGAGCAGCGCGAGGGCGGCGATGACGATGCCTGCCATGATCAATGGGGACATCACGCCGAATTGCCCACCGAGAAATTTCAGCAATTGTCCCGGATGGATGCCGAACGAGCTCTTGACCCCGCTGCGCGAATGCAAGGCGATGGCGTGCACCCACCCGGTCTCCATGTTCCACCAGAGGATGGGCAGAATGCACAGGCCGAATCCCGCTCCCAGCGCTAGCATTTTAGGGCTGAACAGCAGGCGCCGGTGTTCCTGGGACCAAAGCAGGAAAAAGCCGATGCAGCCCAGCTGCACGCCGTTGGTGAATTTGGCGAGAAATCCCGCCCCGATCGCCAGCCCCAGCCAGAACCAGTCCGAGGTCTGGTCGCGGTGGATCGCCTTCCAGAAAATCAGCACGGCCAGCGCCCAGAAAAAAACGCTCAGCGAATCGATGGTCATCAAAATGGCCCCCACGGCCATGATCGGGATGACCGAGGCCAGCACCACAGTCCACAGCGCCACGCGGTCGTCATACAGCCGCCGCGCAATCAAAAAAAGCAGGGCCGCAATGCCGGTGCTCAGCATCACCGCGAAAAAGCGGATGCCCAGAACCGTGTCCCCGAACAGTTTTGTCCCCGCCGCGATGGTCCAGGCAATCGCCGGCCCCTTGTCCCGGTACGACGCGGCCAGGTGTTTTGACCAGAGCCAGTAATAGGCCTCATCCGGGACCAGTTCGATCTGCGTGATGAACCACAGCCGATAACAGGTCAGCGCGGCCAGCAGGAAAATCGCGAGCCGCACCGGGTGGGTCTGGCGGAGAAATGAAAGCATGAAATCAGATTTGGAAATAACGTTTTAAAAATCGCCTGTGAGTGCCCATTTAGCGGTTTTAATGGTGGATTGGCAATCTTGGAAATATCTGAAACATTCAACGCGATGAATGAAGTCCAAAAACCCCGATCCGGGGGACGAATCCTGAGCCGCCTTTTGATGGTTCTGGCCTTTCTGCTCGGGCTGGTTGCTCTGCTGGTCCTCGAAGAAAACGGGCGGGGTCGGCGGGAGTGGGGAAACTACCGGCGCGCCGCCGAGGCTCGCGGTGAAAGGCTGGACATGGCTTCGGTGATTCCGCCCGCCGTGCCGGACAATCAGAATTTCTTTTGCGCGTCTATTGTGGCGGAAGCGTTCCGGCATTCCATGGGTGCGGACGCAACTCCGGGCGCGCACTCCACCGACCGGATGAATTTCAGGATTTATCGGGGCGATTCCGGGCTTTGGCCGACCCATGGCGGCAGCTGGCAGAGGGGAAAAAGCACTGACTTAAAGGAATGGCAGCGTTACTTTAAGGCCTTCAATGGAACATCCGAGGGCAAAACCAACGGCTTTCCCGAGGCCGCCCGGGCCGGGACGCCGGCCGCAGACGTTCTGTTTGCCTTGAGCGGGTACGACGCGGCCCTCGAGGAATTACGCGAGGCGGCCAGCCGGCCTTCTGCGCGGATGCCGATCTCTTACGAGGACGGTTTTGAGGCGGCAGGCAAGCTTTTGCCCTGGTTTTCAAAGTCCAAAGCCTGCGCACAGTTTTTGCAATTACGCATCCTAGCAGAACTGGAGAAGGGCCAAAGCGATCGCGCGCTGGAAGACATTCGACTGTATTTGCGAGTGACGGATTCCCTCCGTACTCCCCCGTTTCTGATTTCCCATCTGGTGCGGATTGCGATGTTGTCCATCGTGCTGCAGCCGGTGTACGAGGGCTTGTCCCGGCACCAGTGGTCGGATGCCCAGCTCGCGGAATTGGAGCAGGAGCTGTCAAAAGAAGATTTGATAGCCGATTTTCAGTCCGCCATGAATGAGGAAAAAGTCTGCGCCCTTGACGCCTTTGAAAAGGAGCGGCTCACCCGGGAGATCAAAACGGGAGAGGACCTCTCGCCGAATAAAATGGGGTCGGTGAGCTTGCGATGGATGCCGAGCGCCTATTTTTATCAAAGCCAGCTTGCTTTTGCCCGGATGCACCGGGATTGGATCGCGCCGCTGGTGGACCCCGCGCACCGGATCGTTGCCCCCGCGGCATTGCGTCGGGCGGAGGCAGAGGTCCAGGCGCGGGCTCGCCATTACTCGCCTTATCAAGCGCAGGCGCTGATGGTTTTTCCTGCCATCGCCAATTCCGTGCAAAAATTTGCCGTGATTCAGGCGGGCTTGGACTTGGCGCGGGTGGCCTGTGCGCTGGAGCGCTACCGCCTGGCCCATGGCGATTTTCCTGAATCCCTGGAGGTTCTCGCGCCGCAGTTCATCGACAAGCTGCCGCACGACCTCATCAACGGCCGGCCACTCTTGTACCGTCGCACGGAGGCAGGGGGATTCGTTCTGTATTCTGTTGGATGGGATGAAACAGACGATGGCGGACGGGTTATTTTAAACAAAGGTGGATCCGTGGACTCGAAGAAAGGCGACTGGGTCTGGCCGTCTCCGGTGAACTAAATTGGGAAATATCCCCATTCAATGCTGCGCCGCGCGGGCTTCATTGGCCGTTGGATGCTGTTCCCGCTGGCTGGCCAGGAGACGGCGTTCCGTTCACACCGCGCTTTGCCCCGCGCCGTCATGGCCTTCCCCATCCAGATCGATCAGGATTTCGCGCGGTTCCGCGCCATTGCTTTCGCCCACAATGCCCCGGTTCTCCAGTTCGTCCATGATCCGCGCGGCGCGGCCGTAGCCCAGGCGCAGGCGGCGCTGCAGTAGCGAGACGCTCGCCTTCTGTTCGCTGCGGATCACCTCGATGCACTGCTGGATAATTTCCTCGTCCTCGTCAATCCCGCTCTCGTCGCCAAAGTCCGATACGGGCTTGGACAGCTGCTTGTGAATCTCCGCCTCATAGCTTGGTTTGCCTTGCTTGGCGATGAAGTCCACCACGACCTTCAATTCCTCGTCGGTGATTAGCGCGCCCTGAGCCCGGATCAGCTTGCCCGAGCCCGGCGGGAGATACAGCATGTCGCCCTTGCCCAGCAGCTTGTCCGCGCCCATCGCGTCGAGAATCGTCCGCGAATCCACCTTGGCCGCCACTTGGAATGCAATGCGCGCCGGGATATTCGCTTTGATGACACCGGTGATGACGTCCACCGAGGGGCGCTGGGTGGCGACGATGCAGTGGATGCCGGCGGCGCGCGCCATCTGGGTGATGCGCGCGATGGCCATTTCCACATCCGCCGGCGCCACCAGCATCAGGTCTGCCAGCTCGTCCACGATCACGACGATGTAGGAAAGTTTTTCCGGGATGATGATGTCCTCGTCGCGTGGCACGACAATCTGCTCATCCACCTCCACGGCGAAGCCGTCGGCCCCCGCCTCGACCTTTTCCCGCTTGGCAATCAGCGGCAGCTCCGGCTCAGAGGGGGGCAGGGGCTTGTCTTTGGGCCGGGAGTTGAACGAGGCGATGTTGCGGACATTGACGCGCGCAAAAATCTGGTAGCGCTTTTCCATTTCATTAACGACCCAGCGCAGTGCGAGGAGAACTTTTTTGGGGTCGGTCACCACCGGCACTACGAGGTGGGGCAGGGCATTGTATTGCTGCAGTTCGACGACCTTGGGGTCGATCATCACAAAGCGCAGCTGGTCCGGCGAGAAGCGGTAGAGCAGGGAAGCGATAATGGAATTGATACAGACGGATTTGCCGGAGCCGGTGCTGCCGGCGATGAGGCAGTGCGGCATGTCCGCCAAGTCGGCGATGATAGGGTGTCCGTAGACGTCCTTGCCCAGCGCGATGGGAATGCGGGCCTTGGTGTTGCGCCATTCATCCGACTCGAACAGGTCGCGCATGATGACCTTGGTCTTGACCGCATTGGGCACTTCCACGCCGACAGAGCTTTTCCCGGGGACGGGGGCCAGAATGTTAATGCGCTCGGCTTTGAGCACAGCGGCGATGTTGTTGTTCAGCGCGGTGATTTTTTCCAGCTTAACGCCCGGAGCTGGGTGCAGCTCGTAGCGGGTGATGGTCGGGCCTTTGGTGATATCCCCCAGCTGAACTTCGATGCTGAATTGCGCCAGCGTCTGCTGCATCAGCCGCGCATTGGCCATCAGCTCCTCTTTGGACTCGGTGGGCTTGAGAGTGGTGTCGGCATGCTGGAGGAACTCCATGGGCGGCAGCTGGTAGTTGCCGATCATCGGCACGCTTGCGACCGTCATGGGCTTGGGCTTGCGCGGCAGCCGGGGTTTGGCCGGGACCAGTCCGGTCATCTTGATTTCTGGGGCGGGTTTTTCTTCGGCAGCCGTTTCTTCTCCGGCTATTTTAACTTCCGGTTCCTCTGTGTTTTTTTCCTCCGGCTGGATCTCTGCTGGTTTGGATTCCTCCGGTTTTTTTCCGAGGATGTCCCCGGTGGTGGCGGCGACAATTTCCCGGGCGGGGATCACCTCGGCTTCCTCGGCGGGTTCGGGCGTCTTGGGCGGCTCGGGCAGGGTGGTCTTGCGGATGCGCGGTGTGGCGGCGGGCTTGGCCTGCGGCACGCTTAAATCCCGCACGGTCGGTTCAGGCACGGGCTGCAGATCCGCCCCTAATCCGGATCGGGTGGCTTCTTTGACCTCCTCTTGTATTTTCTTCGCCTGTTTTTCCAAGTCAACGGCGCGGCGGTCCAGCGCCACTTCCTCGGCGGACTTCGGCACGGTCTTTACAATACCGGCTTTGGCTTGCTGGAATCGGTCCAGGGTGGCGCGAATCCATTCGCCGAGTTGGAAGTTAGTCAGGAACAGCAGGCTGATGAGGCAGAGGGCGGTGTAGACGATGGACGCGCCGAGCGATCCCAGCAGGGCGAGGCCAAAGTTTAAAGTGGGCGTCTGTCCAAAGGTCGTGAATCCCAGCAATCCCCCTGAACCCCACAGAGAGCCGATTTGCCCGGGGATTTTTCCGAATAGTTCCGCGTTGTCCATGATGCGAAGCAGGCCGGTGAGCGAGACAACCAGCATGGATGCCCAGACCAGAGACCAGCGCAGATGTTCGCGCAGATAGCCAAAAAAATTCAGCAAAAATGCCGCGCCGAATAACGCGAACAGCCACGGGAGCAGATAGCCGACCAGGCCGAACGGCAGAAACGAGCCCCAGGCCAGATACGAGCCGAGCGGCCCGATCCAGTTGTGGACCGGCTTGTTGTGCGGTTCGCCAAAAAAGGAAATATCAAAGCGGTCGAAGGAGCATTGCGCGACCAGCAGCAGCAGCGCCAGGGCCAGCAGCGCCACTCCAATGACATCGCCGAAACCGTTTTTGGAGTCCGGAACCGTTTTGCGTGACATGGCGGCACGTTAACCAACTCAGGCGGGAACTTCAATTTTCAATTTACATTTTCCCGCAGCCGATTAGCCTCAAAATCAGATATATCCCTCCGAATGAAAACTTTTCCATTGCCGGCATTGCTGGCGCTGCTGGCTGCCGCTCCCACCCTCTTCGCTCAGACGAACCTGTATGTGGCCGCCGCCGGGGGAACGCCGTTCCAAACGGTTCAGGCGGCCATCATGGCGGTGCCTGCCGGCAGCCGCGAGAACCCCGTCGTGATCCACATCGCCCCCGGCGTCTATCGCGAACTCATCTATCTCCAGCGCGAAAAAAGATTTTTTAAGCTGGTCGGCGACAACCCCACCAACACCGTGCTGTCTTTTAACCTGCACGCCGGCATCACCAATGCCGAGGGCCGCCCCATTGGCACGTTCAAGACCCCGTCCACCACGATCGATGCGGATGATTTCACCGCCGAAAACCTTACGTTTGAGAATGCCGCCGGCCCGGTCGGGCAGGCCCTCGCCCTCCGCGTGGACGGGGACCGGGCGGTGTTCCGCAACTGCCGGTTCCTCGGCTGGCAGGACACGATCCTGCTCAATCGCGGGCGCCAGTATTTTGACAACTGTGACATTGTGGGCCATGTGGATTTCATTTTTGGTGCGGCCACGGCTTGGTTTGAGAACTGCCGCATTCACTGCCTCCGCGACGGCTACATCACCGCCGCTTCCACGCCGGTGGACGTGCCGTTCGGCTTTGTGTTCTCCCATTGCAAAATTACCGGCGAGTCCGGGGTAAAAACATTTCTCGGCCGGCCGTGGCGGATTTACGCCAGCACACTTTTCCTCAACACGGAAATGTCCGGAGTCGTCCGTCCCGAAGGCTGGAATGACTGGAAAAAACCGGAGGCGCATCCGACTGCCCGGTACGCTGAGTTCCAGTGCACCGGCGAGGGCTCCCGCCCCGACGGTCGGCCGGACTGGACGCGGCAGCTGAGCAAGGCCGACGCCCAAAAGGTCACCGTGGGTACGGTCTTGGGCGGGGCGGATGCCTGGGATCCGGAAGCCATCCATTCCTATAGTGCCAACCGGCTGAACATCCCCTACGGCGAAGCGGGCGGGGAGACGCTTCGGCTCGATGCGCATGTTCCGTCGGGGAACGGCCCCTTTCCAGTGGTGCTCATCGTCCATGGTGGCGGCTGGATGGCGGGGGACCGAGAAAAGGACATCGTTCCGGTGTTCGCGCCCGGGGCGACGAATTTCACCTGGTTCACCATCTCGTATCGACTAGCGCCGGCCCACCGCTGGCCGGCCTGTTACGACGACGTGCAAACGGCGATCCGCTGGGTGAAGAAGCACGCGTCAGAATTCAAGGGCGACCCTGAGCGCATCGCGCTCTTGGGCTACTCGGCGGGCGGACACCTTGTGACGCTCGCTGGCACGCGCCCTGAGCCCGACACCCGCGTGCAGGCGGTGGCCGCACTGGCGCCGCCCACTGATTTGGTTGCAGACAACGAGCGGCGGGGTGGCTTGAGTATTTCCATGCGGAACCTGTTTCACTGGGACTCGACCAACCTGACCGATGGCGTGCGCGCCGTATTGAAGGAGGCGTCCCCGCTCACTTATGTTCAGCCGGGATTACCGCCGTTCCTGATTCTGCAGGGCAGCGCGGATAAGACCGTGCCCGCCGGGCAATCGCTCGCGTTCCAGCAAAAGCTTCAGGCCGCGGGTGGGGAGTGCGGAATGATCCTCATCCCCGAAGGCCAGCACCGCATTGCCGATTGGGTGAAAATGGATCCCGCCTGGCAGGGCAAGCTGATCGCGTGGCTCAACGAAAAACTGGCGTCAAAATGATCCGACCCTGTTTGGAGCCCGAATTCCGAAGCAACGGCTACGCCGCTTCCCGCGCCACCGCCGCGAACAGGCTCTCCGCCCTCGTCGCCGAACTCACTGCCACCTGACCATCCATGCCGCAATTTGAACGCTACTTCGGCATCGATTATTCCGGCGCGCAGACGCCCTCGAGTAGCCTGACCGGCTTGCGCCTCTACGCGGCCACGCCCACACAGACGCCCGCCGAGGTTCTGCCGCCACCCAGCCCCCGTAAGTATTGGACCCGCCGCGGCCTTGCCGAATGGCTTGCCGCCGAACTCCGCGATGGCCCTCCCACGCTTGTCGGCATCGACCACGCGTTTTCCTTTCCGCTCCGCTACTTCGAGGTCTATCACCTCCCGCCCAACTGGCCCGCCTTCCTCGATGACTTCCAGCACCACTGGCCAACCGATGGCGATCACCTCTATATCGATTTCATCCGGGACGGCTTGTATGGCGATGGGGCCGCGCGCACCGGTAATTCCCGTTGGCGGCGGATGACGGAGGAACGGAGCCGCGCGAAGTCCGTCTTCCACTTCGATGTGCAAGGAAGCGTGGCGAAATCCACCCATACCGGTCTTCCGTGGCTGCGCTACCTCCGCCAGCAACTCGGCGAGCGCGTCCATTTCTGGCCCTTTGACGGCTGGACGCCGCCACAGGGGCGATCTGTCATCGCCGAAGTTTACCCGGCCCTCTGGAGCCGCACCTTTCCCACCGAAGACCGCAACCCGCACCAACATGACGCCTACAGCGTCGCCCGCTGGATGCAGCAGAGCGACGCCACCGACACGCTGCCCGTTCATTTTCAGCCGCAGCTACGTCCTGCCGACCGCACTCTGGCCCAGTTGGAAGGCTGGATCCTCGGTCTCGGCTAAATCTCCTCATGGAGGCTGCCGAACAACGCCGTTAAGGGGTTATCAAGGGGTCAAGCCGCTGAGATTCCTTTGGTGTCTAGGCTTACTGGTTGCCGGGAGGCGGGCCGGGCGGCCTGTCATTATGGTCAGACCCGGTCTCGTTTTTGCCGCCAGTCTGGTTGTCGCCCGGGGGTTTGCCTGACGGCCGCGGACCCATGAACTCCTCCGGGGTCAGTTTGCCGTCGCCATTCTTGTCCAGCCCCTTCAGTACGGCGCTGGCGTTGGCGATTTCTTCCGCATCAATCACCCGGTCATGATTTGCATCCAGCGCGCCGACCAGGGCAGGACCCTGGCGTTGTCCGCTCCTGCCGCCCGCGCTCGGGCCGGGCTCGTGCTGCCCGGGGCCGCCCCGTTCGGAGGCTTTTGAATCACTGCCCGGAGGCCCGTCATTGCTGTTGTCCTGTGCGCTGGCGAGCAGCGCGGTGGTGCCCAGCGCGAGCAGCGCTAGGGCAAGGGTGTTTTTTATTTTCATGGTTTTACCTTTCGTGTTTTTTTTTGACGGGTGCGAATTTTCTGCCGCCCGTTTTCAGGATGCCACTCTAGGGCAGACAACCTTAAGGGGACGTGAAGCGAAAGATGATTTCACGGGCCGTGGCTGCTTTCCAAAGCCGGATCGGTCAGCGTTTTTAAAAAGGCGACGATGGCCCGCTGGTCCTCGGCGCTCAGCGCCACGCCGCCGTCGGGATGCTTGGCCAGATTCGGGTCCAGCGTCGCGCTGCGCACCACCCCGGTGGCATAATGGCCTACAGCAGCTTCCAGGGTGGGGAAGCGGCCGTCGTGCATGTACGGCGCGGTCAGGGCACAGTTGCGCAGCGACGGCACGGCAAATTTTCTGCGATCCGCCGCCCGTCCGGTGGCCCGCTCGCGTCCGCGGTCCGCACCCTCCAGGCCATTGTTTGCAAAATTCTGACTTTGGAACAGCGGCCCGCCATGGCAGTGGAAGCAATCCGCGCCGAACTGCCCGCGCCGCGGGTCGTATTCCGTGGAGAACAGCTCGAATCCGCGCTGTTCGGCGGCGGTGAAGTGCGCCTCGCCCCTCAGGACCCGGTCGAAAGAGGAGTCAAACGAGGTCAGCGTGAGCAGGTAATTCTCCAGCGCCAGCGAGATTTTTTCCGAGGTGATGTCCGGCGAGCCGAAGGCGTTCGAAAACAGCACGGGATAGGGGGCGGTGGCCGCCAGCTTCGCTATCAGATTCGTGAGCGGCTGGTGCATTTCCAGGGGGTCTTGGATCGGCTGCAGCACTTGCTCGCGCAGGCTCCGGGCGCGGCCGTCCCAGAAAAACTCCCGTTTCCACGCAAGATTGAATAGCGGCATGGTATTCCGCTCGCCGATTCCGCCCTCGGCTCCCCGGGCCGTGCGTCGCC
Organism: uncultured Verrucomicrobia subdivision 3 bacterium; assembly: GCA_903835255.1. GTDB lineage: Bacteria > Verrucomicrobiota > Verrucomicrobiia > Limisphaerales > UBA11358 > UBA11358. Next base: position 68,633 of record CAILMI010000054.1, on the reverse strand, counting down.
CGTCGGTGAAGCCTTTCTCCGGCATGTGGCAGTCCGCGCAGGATTGCCGGTCGTTGATGGAAAGCCGCTGGTCGAGGAACAGGGTTTTTCCCAGCGCCACGCGCTCGATGGTGAGCGGGTTGTCCCGCGGCAGGTCGGGCATCGGAAAGGTGGCGCTCATCTGGAACGGCTGCGGGGTGAAGGCCGCCGGCAGGTACAGCGGCTTCGGGTGGGCGACAGCAATCTCGGCATCTGTGAGGGAAGTGACATTGCGGACCCGAAATGCGCCCGGCAGATTGGCGACCAGTGCGGCGGCGATGGGATCCCCGTCGCGCGAATGGGTGGAGGAACCCTCCCGTCCGAATGCTACCGGCCGGGGCGCGTTCAGCAGGGCAGCCAGATCGAAGTCCAGGTCCAGCCGCATCTCGCGGGTGAGGGCGAGCGGTGCGGCGAGGGTGATGCGGGTGGCGTTGGTGTCGCGGGCCAGGTGATAGGCCCAGCCGTCGAGTTCCCCGGCGCTATTGCGCCACAGGCCTTCCAGTGCGAGAAAAATGTAGCCGCCCTGCCAGCTCCAGTGCAGTCCGTTGAGATTAGGGTTGAGCGGGTGGCCTGACGGAAACTGCGCGGGATCCGCATGGTTCCGCTCCGGGCTGAGGCCGACGCTGAAACGCACCGACCGGAATTCGCCTGCCGGAATTTTTTCAAGACGGAGGGAGTTGCGGCTTTGTTCTGGGTCGAGCCAGGCGACCGCGTTGGAGATCTCCAGCCAGGACCCATCGCTGCGTTGCAGGGCAAACCCGCTCACGAGGTAGCTGACGCGGGTGATGGAAAAAGATTCGCCGGCCGAGGTTTGGTAGCGGAGCGAGGCGGGCTGCAGGGGCTCGCCGGAGACTTTTGGAGTGATGGCAATTTCCAGCGTGGCGGCCTCCGCTCCGGTTAAAAGAAGAAGCAAAGAGAGGGCCAGACCGGTGGTGCACAGGGGTTTCATTGGGTCCGGTAACCGCCGCTGTCTGGATTCCAGATCAGCGAGGTTTTTTTCGGCGCAGCCGCCGGGGAGGGCGGCGAAGGGGCCGCCAGAAAATGGGTCGCCACGGGTTCCTGGATAGAGGCGATGAGGCGCCCGCGGGGCGTGCCATGATAGCGGCGGCCCATGTTGTAGGGGTAGGCGGGCCGTCCGCTAGCATCGATGGCCGTGAAATAGGCGTAGGTGCCTTGGGGGAATTCCGGCGTGACGCACCAGCGCCCGTTGAGTTCGTCGAGGTCAAAGTCGTTGCCCGCTCTTTTACCGAGGTCGCCGAGATACGCGTAATCCTCAATGTAATGGCCGAGGGGGTATTGACTGCCGACCTCCGGGCCGGCCTCGGATTGTTTAAGCGTCGCGGACCGGTTGAGTTCCCGCGCCTCCCAGAGGGGCAGGGTGCCGCGCCCGGTCTGTGCCAGATTATCCGTGCCGTGCCCGCCGTTGCGCAGCACAAAGCCGGACCGCATCCGGCGCACGCCGCTGGCGGGATTGGTCGGAGCGGAATAGCCGTAGGGGCCGTAGAGGGGGTAGCCGTCCTGCAGCCAGCCGAGGATGGGCGAATGCTTCGTTGCGGGGGTGCTGCTCTCTTGATAGGTGCCGGATGCGGGGTCGAAATCCACGTGGTCCCCCAGCTGATAGCGCAGGGCGATGGGCTGGGTGTGATAATGGTAGGTGCCCCGGTTCTGCTGGTGAGCAAGGGCGGCGTCAAAGGTTTTCTGCTCGTTGACATAGGCGTTGCGGTTCCAGATGCGGTCGCCCGGTCCGATCCCGGCGCGCGGGTCGGCGTCCCGTCCGTGCCCATTCGAATAGGAGAACGCATCGCAGGCGTCGAACATTCGCACGCCATCCACAAAGAGGCCGATTTCAAACAGGCGGTTGGGCTGCGTGTGGGTCTGCGCGCTGGGGTGGCGGGGGATGGCGAAGATGAAATGCTGGTCGGTGGGCAGATTGGGGAACCGTCCATTGAGCCAGGGCCCCATGATTTGGCTGCCGAGGCCGGTGCTGCGGATGTAGACCCAGTTGGACGAGGACAGGACGGCCTGCACCCCGCAGTAGGCCGGCTGCGACTGGACGTTTCGGCCGTTGCTCCAAGTGGTTTCCGAACGCCCGGATTGTTTATCCGCGTCGGTGCGATAAATCTGGGCGAGCTGGCCCGAGTTGCGGGTGAACCAGGAGGTGAGCTGGGGGTCGGCGTGGGCGCAGAACACGCCTGTGAATAGGGCGCTCCAGAAGAGAGCCGTGGCGGCTGTTCTGTTTTGCGATCGTTTCGTCATTGCTTGAAGGGGGCCACGCCAGTGCGAAGGATGCGATAAAATAGCGCCGCGTTCGTTCGCGCCGCACCGGCGTCCAAGGCGGTGGTGAGAAGGGTGTTGGTCGCTGCGGAAAGGAGGGTGTTCGTGGTCCAGTTGGCGCTGGCGAGATTGGTCTTCGACAGCAAAACGTAAGAGCCGCCCTCGATACTGCTCCATGTCAGAGTCACCGTGCCGCTGGCGCTGTTGACGGCAGGTGCTTTTAAGACCTCCTGCAAGTTGGTTCCGCCCAGAAAATAATTGGTGATACCTGTTGGAGGAATGGTCACACCTTGGGCGGATCCATTTTTGACGCCATAATACTGTTTTGCGAGCATGTACGGGAAAGCCGGGTTTCCGGCGGAGTCGATTGAAACAAAGTAAGCATAAGTGCCTCCCGGGAAATCCGGTGTCACACAGTTGCGCCCGTTATATTGGTCAAGATCAAAGTCGGTTCCCTGCTGGTAATACGCATGCGTTCCTGAATTCGTCAAGTCCCCGAGATAGTCGTAGTCCGCGGAATAGCGTCCGAGGGAGTAAAGGGTCGTGTTTGGACCGTTGACGGAGGTGTAGGTGGTGGCTGGACCGTAATTGGTAGGCGAGAGAGTCACCGGGTTGACATTGCCTGGGTTGGGATAGTTTTGGGCCGCTGCTGCCCATTTGGGCAAAGTCGTTCTGCCAGTGGCTGTCACATCGGTCGTTCCATTCTGCCCATTGCGCAGGACAAACCCGGAGCGCATCCGGCTCACCGCGCTGGCGGCATTGGTCCGATTCGAATAGCCGTACGGCCCGTAGATGGGGTAACCGTCGAACGACCAGCCTAGAATGGGCGAGTGACGCAGGTTGGTGTTGTTCGTCGCTTCCAGATAAGTGTAGGTCTTATTAGTCGAGTTGTAGGTTGCATTCATATTATCCCCAAGCTGATATCGCAACGCTTTGGGTTCCGCGTGATAATGATATTGCCCATTGTTGCCGGGCTGATGGGCAAAGCCCGTATCAAAGGTGACAACCTCTACCGCCAGTGCGTCCCGATACCACCAACCATCCCCCGGGGTGCTATCTGTGCCGCCAGCCGTTGTGGAAGTGGCCGGCGTGGCATTGGTTTGCTTGAATGAAAAAGCATCCCCGAGATCGTAAATCACGACCCCGTTCACCATCAACCCGACCGGGCCGCCCATATGCGCGGGTTTCGGAGTTGTTGCCGGCGATGGGGTGCGGGTGATGGAGGCTGTGTAATTTTGCGATAACGGCCAGAACCCCCACGGATTATTCTGTGCCGCGCTGCCATACCACGGGCCCATGATATAAGAAGCCAGGCCGCTGGCGTTGATATAAACGTTGCTCGCTGAGTAACAAACCCTCTGCACGTCGGAATACGCCGGCAAAGTTTGGCTGGCGCTGCCGTTGTTGTTATTGGCAACCCCGGCGGAGGGCCACGTGGTCTGCGCTGTGGCGCCGTTGGTCTGGGTAACCCGGGCATACAGGCCGCTGTTGACGGTGAACCAGGACGTGATAATGGGATCCGCCTGCGCCGTCGCTGCGCAGAACCATCCGGCGGCCAAAAGAAAGTGAATGCGGCTCATCAGTTTCACGCCATATAGAATTACAAAACCGAAGCTTAAGGCAACATGAAGCCGTTTTTTTTGTTGGGAATCCGGACGGCGGCTTCTTCATCCTCTCTTAAGGTGGGGGATGCCACGCTATTCCCCGAAGACGCGGGCTGGCGGACGCGGAGCCCCTCTGATAAAACCTCGGTAACCATGAGGATCCTGATTGTAGAAGATGAGCCCGATCTGCTCGCCGGCCTCGCGCAGGCCCTGCGCGAGGAGGGCTATGCCGTGGACACTGCCGACAACGGCGAGGACGGGCTTTTCAGCGCCGAGGGCACGGATTATGACGCCATCGTGCTCGACGTGATGCTGCCGGGGTTGGACGGCTGGGAGGTGCTGAAGCGCCTTCGCAAAACCAAAAAAACGCCCGTGCTGATGCTCACCGCGCGCGATCAGGCCCGCGACCGCGTGAAAGGCCTCGACACGGGCGCGGATGATTACGTCGTCAAACCTTTTGATCTTTCCGAGCTGTTCGCCCGGCTCCGGGCCCTCATCCGCCGCAGCGCGAACCAGACCACCAGCCTTCTTGAAATCGGCAACGTGTCGATTGACACCGCCGCCCGGAACGTGTTTCTCAAGCGCAAGCCGGTGGAAATCACCGCCCGCGAATACGCGCTGGTGGCATTTCTCGCCCTGCACCGCGGCGAAGTTATCACCCGCACCCAGCTGTACGAGCATCTCTTCGATGAGAATGACAGTTCCCTGTCGAACCTGCTCGACGTCCATGTCTCCAATATCCGCAAAAAGCTCGGGGCGGAATTCATCGTCACCCGCCGCGGCCACGGCTATTGCATTGAATGAAGATTTTCAAATCCATTAAATGGCGGCTGCAACTCTGGTATGGCCTCATCCTGGTGCTGGTGCTGTCGGGGTTTGGGTTCACTGCGTACGAGCTGGAAAAGAACCGGCAATTCCGCCGGTTGAATGATGAGTTGCACCAGCGGGTGGTGGTGCTGTCGGCGGCGTTGAGGCGTCAGTCGCCGCGCGGGCCCAATGCCGTCCGTCCGCTATCCGGCCAGTCGCCGCGCCGTCAAAATCGGGAGGAGCCCCCGCCGGAAGAGCTTTTGGACGGTTCGTTTCCATCAAGGAATTCGCCCGGACAAATGCCTCGGCCGCCCTTTCATTTTTCCCTGCCGCCGGAGGCCGCCCACCTCTTTGGGGGTGCTGATCCAAACGGCTATTACTATTCGATTCGATCCCGCGACGGCCGGGAAATCGCTGGGTCCATCGATGCGCCCAGTCTTTTAAAAATGCCCCAGCGCGGGGATGCTCAAACAATTGACCCGTCGCCGAAACCCCTGTCGCCGCCGGATGCCAGCCCGCCCCGGGTGCAGGTGTCCGGAAACCTCCGGGAGATCTGCGAGCTGCTGCCATCTGGGGAAGAAATCCGGGTGGGTTGCTCCGCGGCGCCGGAATTGAGGGAGCTGCGCCGCACAGCCCTGAGTCTGGCGGCGGTGGGCGGCTTGATTCTGCTGGTCGGTCTGGCGGTGGGCGGATGGCTGGTCTCGCGTTCGCTCCGGCCCCTCTCCGGCATCAGCGCGGCGGCAGTGAGGATTGCCGCCGGCGATCTGTCCCAGCGCATCCCTCTGGCCGGCACGGAGAGTGAGCTGGGCCAGCTTGCCACCGTTCTAAATGCCACCTTCGCCCGGCTGGAGAGCGCCTTTGCCCAGCAGCGGCAGTTCGCCGCCGATGCGGCGCACGAGCTCCGCACCCCGGTCGCGGTCATCCTTACGCAAACCCAGACGTCACTCGCCCGTGAGCGCGAGGCCGCGAGTTACCGGCAGACCGTCGAAGCGTGCCAGCGCGCCGCCCAGCGCATGCGGACCTTGATCGAGTCGCTGCTGGCCCTCGCCCGTTTCGATGCCGGCCAGGAAGTTTTGAAACGTCTGCGCTTTGATCTGGCCAAGACCGTCGGCGATTGTGCCGGGCTGGTTCAGCCGCTGGCGGACGAACGTGGCGTGAAAATTTCCGTTGAAGTCGAGTCGCTGGAGATCGCCGGCGATCCTGAGCGGCTCGCGCAAGTCGTCACGAATCTGTTGACCAACGCGATTCAATACAACCAGACCGAAGGCGACGTGCGCGTGAGCTTGAAATTAGAAAACGGCCTCGCGGTGCTGGCCGTGGCGGACACGGGGCAGGGGATTGCCGCCAAAGATTTACCGCGCGTGTTCGGACGGTTTTACCGGGCGGACGCGTCGCGCACCGGTGCGGGCAATACCGGCCTCGGGCTGGCGATTGCCAAAGCCATTGTTGAAGCGCACGGCGGCACGATTGAGGTGGCGAGCGCGGAGGGGGCGGGAACGACCTTCACCGTTCAATTGCCGGCGATGGCGTGATGCCGGTCAGCGCAGGAACAGCTCCGCCGCCGCATCGGCGAAGCGCAGGCCCTGGTGGGTCAGATGAAACCGATCGGCCGCCTTTGCGGCCCAGCCGCGCTCAGCGAGTTGATCCATCTCGGAGGCCCACTCTTTCCGAAGATCAAAACCGGTCGTGCGCTGGAAAGCCTCGAAGGGCCATCCCGCATTCATTCTCAGGCCGAACGCCGCGATTTCCCCGGCGCGCCGCAGCGGGGTCAGCTCCTCACTGGATTCGATGGCGCGCCGGCCTTTTTCCAGCTGGTCGCAGTAGAGCTGCGTGTTGGACCAGTTCTTTGTGCGCACCCCGCGCACGTACCCGGTGGCGCTGGGCCCGAGCCCGTGGTAGGAGCCGCCGCGCCAGTAGTTCACATTGTGCTTACAGGCATGGGACGGGATGAGGGGCTGGATTAGAGGCTGGGATTCTGAGTTCGGGGCTGATGGGCCCGAATGGCGGGCGAAGTTAGCGATTTCGTACTGGTGGAAACCGCCATTCAATGCGCGCGCGATCAGTTCCTCATACATCTCGCAGGCAAGGTCTTCGTCCACGGAAAATTCACCCGCCTTGAGCTGCTCATAGAGCGGCGTGTCGTCCTCGTAGATCACCTCATAGCTGGAGAGGTGTTCGCTCTGCATCGCCATCGCCTCATTCAGCGTCGCCCGCCAGATCTCCATCGTTTGGCTGGGAATCGCGAACATCAGATCAAGATTGATGTTTTCGAAGCCGGCGCGGCGCAGGGTGTCGAAGGATTTGAAGACCATCTCGCGCGAGTGGATGCGGCCCAGCCGGTCGAGCAGCGACGCGTCGAGCGATTGCACGCCCATGGAAATGCGGTTGATGCCGAAGTCGCGGAAGAGCTTGGCCTTGTCGGTGGAGACCGTGGCGGGGTTACATTCCACCGTGAACTCGTCCGCGCCGAGCAGGTTCAGCTTTTCCATGGCCCGCAGTACGGATTCCCACTGGCGCAGGTTCAGCAGCGACGGGGTGCCGCCGCCAAAAAAAACGGTTTGAGGCCGGAGATCATGGTGGACGAGTTCGAGTTCGCGGACCAGGGCGGCGGTGTAGCGATTCACCAGTTCGCCGCTGGAGGCTTCGGAATAGAACGCGCAATACACGCATTTCTGTGCGCAGAACGGGACGTGAACGTAAAGGCTGGTGACGCGACCGGCGTCGGGATTCGGCATGGCGCAAGGGTAACGTCCCAGATTGCCGCTGGCGAATGAAAATGCGCGCGGCGGACTAAACCGAACCTCTGGGGCGCCGGCGCTACGGAGCCGGGGCGAGCTGGACGTTTTCGGCTTTCAACCCCTTTTCGCCGGTCACAATCTCGAAGGAGACGGCGTCCCCCTCGTTCAAGGTTTTGAATCCCTGTCCGGCGATGGAGGTGTGATGCACGAAAACATCCTGCCCGGAACTCTGGGAGATGAAGCCGAACCCTTTCTTGTTGTCGAACCACTTGATTTTCCCGCTGGCCATAATGACTCCTTGTTTCTTGGGGCGGACTGTTTCTGAAGACGACCCTCCTTGCTCCACTTGGGAGGGAGCCGTGGGAAGTGTCCGTTTCTGAAATCAGACTTACCCCTGTTCCCCTGAAGAGTTGGGAAAACACCGTCCGGAAGTCAAGGGTGGAATCCCTGCCCGGTCCAACCTGTTTGATTCCCTGCCGCTTGACAGGTTTCTGGTTCGCCGAACTGGGCCAGCTTCTCGCAGCCCTTCGAACCCCAGCACCGCCTCTCCCCAGCCCTCTCCTCCATTTTCATGAAAGAGAGGGAGTGAAGGCAGCGACGCCTTGCCGTTGCATCCCCATCTTTATTTCAGAATGGAGATTTAAATTAAAACGTTCACCCGCCGAATGAGGCGGGCCAAGCTCAGGTTCTCCCCCTCGCCCTGCGAAAGCTTGAGCGGGGGGGCGTTTTTTTCGGCGCTGTCCCTGCTAGGATGGGCGAGCCTCTGTTTTGGAATTTGGGTTTAACGGCATCCCTTCCAGCCAGCGGATGAACAAGTTCCGGCGGGAACGACTCATGTCCCCCCAATAACCCGCTTCCCTTGGCTCGGAAGCGCTTCTTGTGGCGGTTTGTTGCGGCCGATTCGTTTTGACGCCTGAGGCATCCTCGCGTAGCGTTTCCCCTCTATTTTCAAACAAAGTCATGATTGGCCTCATTAAAAAACTATTCGGGTCGCGCAACGATCGCGAAGTCAAAAAACTCTGGCCGCGTGTCCGCCAGATCAACGAGCTGGAAGCCGGATTGCATGCGCTCTCCGATGATGAGCTTCGTGGGAAAACTGCGGATTGGAAGGCGCGCTTATCCGTTATCGAGGACAAGGCGGAGCTGGCCGCAGCCCTGGAGGAGATCCTGCCGGAAGCCTTTGCCGTCGTCAAAAACGCCTGCCGCCGCCTGACCGACCGCAAAACGGATGTCCTCGTGCGCGAGCATCCGCTGCGCTGGGAAATGGTCCCCTTCGACGTGCAGCTCATCGGGGGCATCGGCCTGCACAACGGCAAGATCGCAGAAATGGCCACCGGCGAGGGAAAAACCCTGGTTGGCACCCTGCCGGTCTACCTCAACGCGCTCACCGGGCGCGGCGTCCACGTCGTCACCGTGAACGATTATCTGGCCTCGCGCGATTCGGAGTGGATGGGGGCGATCTACAAATTTCTCGGCCTGACGGTCGGCTGCATTTTGAACAGCCAGCCCCCCGCGGTGCGCCGCGCGCATTACGCCTGCGACATCACCTACGGCACCAATGCCGAGTTCGGCTTTGATTATCTGCGGGACAACGGCATGGCCTCGCGCAAGGAGGAGCAGGTTCAGCGCGGCCACTATTTCGCCATCGTGGACGAGGTGGACTCCATCCTGATCGACGAGGCCCGCACGCCGCTCATCATCAGCGGCCCATCCATGCGCACGCATGATGAGCAGTTCGCCCAGTGGAAGCCGCTGGTGGAATCCCTCGTCCGCGCCCAGCAGGGCTTGTGCAACCGCTTTCTGTCCGAAGCCGGCGCGCTGATCCAGAAGCTGAATCCTGCCGACGGGGCGGCGGCGGTCAAGGCCGGCGACCTCGAACGCGAAATCGGCCTGCTGCTGTTCCGCGTCAAGACCGGCCAGCCAAAGTCCGAGGGTCTGATGAAGATTCTGGAGAACCCGGAATATCTCAAGCTGATGAATCTCGCCGAGCTGGAGCTGCACAAGGACCAGAAAAAAGTCGATCTCTACCGCGAGAAAGAGGAGCTGCTTTTTGCCATCGACGAAAAAAGTCATGAGGCGGATCTGACGGAAAAAGGCCGCACCTTCATCAGCCCCAAGGATCCCGACGCCTTCGTGCTGCCCGACCTCAACACCCTGCTGCACGACGTGGATGCTGGCGCAGAGGCAGACGCGCGCAAACGCATGGAGGCCAAGACAAAATTGCAGGCCGACTTCGAGGCCAAGGCGCAAAAAATCCACGCCCTCTCCCAATTGCTCAAGGCCTACAGCCTGTATCAGCTCGACGTGGAATACGTCGTGCAAGACAACAAGGTGCTGATTGTGGACCAGCACACGGGCCGCCTTATGCCCGGCCGCCGCTGGAGCGACGGCCTGCACCAGGCCGTGGAGGCCAAGGAAGGCGTCGCCATCGAACGCGAGACGCAGACGCTCGCGACCATCACGATTCAGAATTATTTCCGCCTGTACGCCAAGCTCGCCGGCATGACCGGCACGGCAGAAACGGAGGCGGCGGAGTTCTTTGACATCTACAAGCTCGGCGTTCTCACTATCCCGACCCATCGGCCGAACATTCGCAAGGATGGGCACGACTCGGTTTACAAGACGCGCCGCGAAAAATTCAACGCCGTGGCCGGGGAAATCAAGGCGATGCACGCCCTGGGCCGCCCGATCCTGGTCGGCACCGTCAGCGTCGAGACCAGCGAAATGCTGTCGCGAATGCTGAAAAAGGAGGGGCTGATCCATTCCGTCCTCAACGCGAAGTACCACCAGCAGGAGGCAGAAATCATCTCTCGCGCCGGGCATCGCGGCGCGATCACGATCGCCACCAACATGGCCGGCCGCGGCACGGACATCAAACTCGGGCCCGGGGTGGCCGAGGTGGGCGGACTGCACGTCCTGGGGACGGAGCGCCATGAATCGCGGCGCATTGATCGCCAGCTGCGCGGGCGCTGCTCGCGCCAGGGCGATCCGGGGTCATCCCACTTTTTCATCTCGCTGGAGGACGACCTCATGCGGCTGTTCGGCTCGGACCGCATCGTGAAGCTGATGGAGCGCATGGGGCTGGAGGAGGGTCAGGAACTGACGCACCCGCTCCTGAACCGCTCGATCCAGCAGGCGCAAAAGCGGGTGGAGGGACACAACTTCCAGCAGCGCAAGCGCACGCTCGAATACGACGACGTGATGAACAAGCAGCGGGGCGTCATCTACGGATTCCGCAACGAAATCATCAACGCCACCGACGTCCGCGACCGGCTCATGGATATCATGGAGGAAGTTGTGGTGGACAAGGTGATGCAATTCACCACCCCTGAATCCGAGTTCAGCGAGTGGAAAGTCCGCCCGCTGGCCGACTGGATCAACCTGAATTTCCCGATGGGCCTGCCCGAGGCGGAAATCCTCAAAGCCGCCGAATCCGGCCGTGAAAAACCGGTCGCCGACTCGCTCTATGACGGCCTAAGCGAAGCCCAGTTTGCCCTGTGCACGTTCCTCTCTGAGAGCATCCGCAAGGCCTACGACATCAAGATCAGCTTCGAGAATCCCGAGGCCCTGAAAGAGGTGGAGCGTTTCACCATCCTGAGCGCCATCGACAAGCTGTGGCAGGAACATCTGTATGAGATGGACAGCCTGCGGCACAGCATCGGACTGCGCGCCCATGGCCAGCGCGATCCGCTGTTGGAATACAAGGCCGAGGCGTTCAAAATCTTCGACGAACTCATGGTCAATGTGAAGACGGAGATCTGCCACAATATCTTCCGCAGCGCCTCCTCCATGCTGGCGTTTGAAAACTTCCTAAAAAATGTGCCGCAGCAGACCCTGCACCATAACGCCAGCGCCTTTGGCGGCGGCACCGCCACCGGAACCGCTAAGGCCAGCGACGTGGTCAGCGAAGCGGCCGCGGCTGCGGAAGCTCAGGCCAAGGCCCGTCCCGTCCGCACCGGCCCCAAAGTGGGTCGCAACGATCCCTGCCCCTGCGGCAGCGGCAAGAAATACAAGGCCTGCTGCGGACGATAATTCTCGAATGGTTGGGAGCAGCGCTGTTGGACTGTCCCCGGGGTTGCGCCCTCGGAGCAGGGCGGGATTTTTCCGACAGGCGGCGACACGCGAGCGCCGATGAGCTCTGTCATTCCGGTGTGTTCGACGTGAAGATTCGGAAGGCCCGTGCTGGCTCTTTTATGGGTCTTAATTGCCGATGTTATTGCCGGTTTCTATGCCGATGGTAAAGCCGTTTTGAGATCATTCAGCAACTTCGTTGTCAGGCAGGTCATTTGAGCGCTCCTGGGAGAATCACGGTCAGTACGACTGATAATAGATTTCGCTCACTTAGCCAGCGGTCATTGGGGCTGGACGCTGCAGCAACAGAGCAGGGCCTTGGTGCCCATGGGGTGGACATCCTCAGCAGCCTCAGCCTTACCCCGATCAATATCGTAATCAATCTCAGTGCTCCGGAGGCGGGGTCCGGGAGTGCCGTGGAGCAGTTGGGACGCGGCGGCGCGACCGAGCCTGTGACGGGTTCAACTTTATCCCCGATCGCATTGCAAATGAATGATGCACGGCACACATGATGTTTGAAACGCATAATGTTTGGTCCAAGGATTTCGGGTATGGCACTTCCTTTCACCAATCGCACGAATGAGCTGAAGGATTTGGATGCCGCCGCCAAGGCGGGCGTTTCGCGGACGATTTAGGGTGGGAATGGTAAATGGGACACCCTCTCCCATGGGGAAGCATTCCTCTCCTTTAAATGCTAATAATGAGCCCCGAAAATGCCGTGCACCAGGCAAGGGTAGTTTTTTCAGGCCGTTTTCTCCCTCCGAGGCGTTTCCGGTAAGAAAAAGAGCCTGGCCAACCCAATAGCCAGACTCTTTAACCCAAACCCAAACACATGAAACCTAACGCTTATGAGACCACGCCGCCCGCTAAGTGTTCAAATATATTTTCATACGGGTCTGGATGCGCTGGCGCGGGGTGATTCCAGGGCGCCCATGGCAGCTTGCCTCGTTCAAGGGATGCCGGCTGGCTTGCGTTTCCGCCATTGCCGATGCGCCTGCTTGCGCCGCCGCAACCCAGCCCAAAAAGGGGCATTCTTATCGAGTGGTCATGGGGACATTCTCATGGAGTTCCGGCATTTTTTTCCCGCCTTGTCACTCTCCGCTGGCGGGATTATGTTCCGGCCATGAGCGACACCACTGCCTTCGTCCGCGAGGATCCCTGGCGCATTTTCCGTATCATGGCGGAGTTCGTGGATTCCTTCGAGACCCTCTCCCAAGTCCGCCCGGCCGTGACGATCTTCGGCTCGGCGCGCACCCCCTCGGGCAACAGGAATTATCGCGCCGCCTACGCCATTGCCAAGGGGCTGGCCAAGCACCGGCTCGCCGTCATTACTGGCGGCGGCCCGGGCATCATGGAAGCGGCCAACAAGGGCGCGATGCAGAACGGCGGCAAATCCGTGGGCCTCAACATCGAATTGCCAAATGAACAAAAAGGCAACACCTACGCCAACCTCCCCATCCACTACCATTATTTCTTTGCGCGCAAGGTCGGCTTCGTCAAGTACAGCCTCGGCTTTGTGTTCATGCCCGGCGGCTTCGGAACGCTCGATGAGTTTTTTGAGGTCCTGACCCTAGTGCAGACCCAGCGCATTCCTCAGTTCCCCCTCATCCTGTTTGGGCGCGATCACTGGAAAGGGCTGATTGCCTGGATGAAAACCCGCCTCGAAAAAGATCAGTTCATCAGCCCTGGCGATCTGGATCTTTTCAAAATGACCGACGATGTGGACGAAGTCATTGAAATCATCCTCGACTACGAGCGCCGCGTGGGCTCGCCCGCCGTCATGCCCAAGGCGTTCGCGTAACTGCATGCGCCCACTGATCCAGTCCGCCCCGACCTCGCACACGCCCGAATCGCTGGTCGGGCTGTTGCGCGGCGAGCCCGGCCTGGTCCTGCTCCGCAGCAGTGCGTTGGATTCCTCCCCCGCGCGCTATTCCTTCGTTGCCGCAAGACCGTTCCTCACCTTCCGCTCCTGCGGATCGCGCTGCGAGATTGGCAGGCCCGGGACGGGGGATCCCGGACCCCAGACCCAGTTCGGAAACCCCTGGCACATTCTGGATGCGCTCACGGCGCGCTTTGAGTTGCTCGATGAGATTGATCTCCCCTTTCCGCTGGGCGGCGTGTTCGGCTACTGGGGTTATGATCTGAAAAACTTCACCGAGCCCAAGCTTCCGCGCCGCGCCGTCAATGATCTGGACCTGCCTGACTGCCATGTCGGCTTTTACGACAGCCTCGTGGTCTTTGATCATCACCTCGGCAAGGTGGGCGTGGTCTCCACCGGCCTGAGCGCCGACGGTTCGCGCAGCGAGGCGCGCGCGCAACGCCAGAGCGAATTCTGGCTCGCCCGGCTCGCTGACCCCGCCGAGGCATCCTCGGGTCCGCCTTTTTTCCATTCGGAAAGAGGGGGGCAGTGTCCCCCCCCGCATCTGGCGAATCCAGACGGCCCCGATTTGGCCGGGATGCGGGAACCCAATTCTCCCCCCCATTTTCTTCGCGCACCCCGAGTCAGTCCGGGTGAGGGGGGGCTCTCCTCCAATTTCACCCGCGCCGGTTTTCTCGCCGCGGTCGAGCGCGCGCAGCGTTATATCCGGGCCGGGGACATTTATCAGGTGAACCTGTCCCAGCGCCTGACCGCTCCGTGCCCTGGGTCGGGCTGGGACCTGTTTGAAAGGCTGAGCGCCGTTTCGCCCGCGCCCTTCTCAGCCTTCCTGGACTGCGGCGATTTTGAACTCGCCTCCTCCTCGCCGGAGCAGTTCCTGCGTCTGAGCGGATCGCAAATCATCACCCGCCCGATCAAAGGCACGCGCCCGCGGGATGCCGATCCCACCCGCGATGCCCAGCTGGCTTACGAGTTGCAGACCAGCCCCAAGGAGCTCGCTGAACTGGTGATGATCACCGATCTGCTGCGCAACGATCTGGGCAAGGTCTGCGAATTCGGCAGTGTGCAGGTGCCGGACCTGGCCCGGCTGGAAAAATTTGCGCAGGTGCAGCATCTCGTTTCCACGGTGGAAGGCCGCTTGCGGGCAGGGGTCACCCATTTTGCTGCATTCGCCGCCTGTTTCCCGGGCGGCAGCATCACCGGCGCACCCAAATTCCGGGCGATGGAAATCATCGATGAACTGGAACCGGTCGCCCGCGGACCGTATTGCGGGGCGCTGGGCTACCTCGGCTTCAACCGCGAAAGCCAGCTGAGTATCGCCATCCGCACGGCGGTTTGCCGGGACGGCGTCGCCCATTTCCATGCCGGCGCCGGGATCGTCGCCGACTCGGATCCGGGCGCGGAGTATGACGAAACGATGGCCAAGGCGCGCGGCTTTCTGGCGGCCCTGGACGCCCCGAATCCGCCGTGCGCGGTTCGGTGATGGGGTGGCCATTTTCTGCTCGCGGACCTGCCGCGCTTCAGGTAATTGAAAAGGCATTCGCAAGGTCACATCATGATCGTTTTTCTCAACGGCCACTTTGTCCCTGAAGCCGGGGCGTTGGTCCCTGTGAACGACCGCGGGTTCATGTATGGCGACGGGCTGTTCGAGACCATCCGGATTGTGAACGGCCGACCTTTCCGTATGGCCCAGCATCTCGAGCGCCTGACGCGCGGGGCCGCCTTCCTCAAAATTCAGCCGCCCTTCACGCCCGCGCAGATGGAGCAGTTCGCCGGCGAACTCATCGCGCAGAATCAACTGACTGAGGCGGTGTTGCGGGTGACGCTGACGCGCGGGCCCGGTGGGCGTGGCTACACGCCCGGTCCAGCTGGGCAGCCGACCACCGTGATGACCTTGCATCCCACCCCGCCGCTGGAGCCGCCGGTGGAATGGAGCCTGATCACCTCATCGTTTCGGATCCCCGCAGCTGACCCCCTGGCGCCGTTCAAGACCAGCAGCCGGATTGTGAACGTGATGGCGCGCGTCGAGGCGGCGGAAAAGGGCGCGGATGAGGCGTTGCTCCTCAATACCAAAGGGGAGGTGGCCGAGGCGGCCAGCGGCAATCTCTTCTGGATCGACGACGACCAGGTAGGCACCGTGCCGACGGATCAGGGGGTGCTGCCGGGTATCACGCGCGCCCTCGTCCTGGAGATCTGCCAGGGTCTGGGGCTGCGCACGAGCCAGCGCGCTATCCAGCCCGGGGAATTGCGTCATGCCCGCGGGATTTTCGTCACCCAAAGCGTCTTCGGCATCGTGCCCGTCGTTTTGTTGGATGGCGCGCCGGTTCCTCGCTCGCCGCGGGTGGATCAGATTGCCGCTGCCTACAACGAAATGCTGCGCCGAGCCTGACGGTGTTCCGGGTCGGATTCTCCGGCGGCGCTGGCCCGCTTGGTTACGGAGCGGATGGAGCGGGCTTGGTCACGTCGATGGGGGTGCCGGCGTTGAGCTGGGACAAAATAGTTTCGGTGATGTCGTTTTGGCCGTTGTTATAAACCACGGCCAGTGTGCCGTTGACCGTCTCGGCGGCGGAATCCAGCACCAGGGCAAAGTTCTCGAGCTTGGCTTTGGCGTTCACGGCCGTTTTGATTTCTCCCAGAATGTTGTCGCGCATCCGCTGGCGCTGTTCGCCCAGGGTGCTCTGCGCCTGGCGTTCAAACTGCTCAATGGCGGTCTTGGAGCCCTGCAACTGCTTCAGCTTTTCTTCGGCGGTCAGCTTCCGGCGGTCGCGTTCCTCATTGGAAATGACCGGGTCATTGATTTGTGACAGGAGCTTCTGATAATCATCGCTGCCTTTTTTCAGGTCGTCCTTCATGGCCTTGTCGTCCTTGTCCAGTTGGGCGGCGCGCTCCTGAATGGCGGCCTGTGCCGCCTTGGTTTTCCAATAATTATCAAAAAGCTTCCGCAAATCCACCGTGCCGATTTTTGTGTCTGCCAGGGCGGCGCCGCTTAGGAAAATCATCAGCAATCCCCCCGTAAGAAATGATTTCAAAGTAAATTTCATCTGAAAAGGAAACCAGAATTCCTCGTCGCCGCCAACTTAAAATGTCCAGCACCTGGAAATTATAGCATTGCAACTGAACCTTGGCCCATCGGCGGGTAGGGCGGGCAGTCCTCTGCCCGCCACGGTTGCCAACCCGCGTCACCTTAGCCCCGGGACGGCGCGCACGGAGTGACGCGCCCTACCTAACCGCGATCCAGCGAGGGCGGCGGCTGGTCCTTGGGTTGATCAATCCGGATCCAGGCATTCTTCATCCACCCGAATGTATCCGGTCTGCTCTTGGTACTGAAGCCGGGGTAATAACAAAGCGATCCGCTTGCGCAAAAAAGTCCGCGGGTAGGGCGGGCAGTCCTCTGCCCGCCACGGTTGCCAACCCACGTTTTCTATTGATCGGGGACGGCGCGCCCCACCGGTCACAAAGTTGCCAAGAACTGCTATAGTCCCCTTTTGATGCTGCCCCCGGTGGGTCCTCCATCATTTTTCTCAAACTTAATGGCAGTAAATCACCGACAAAAAACTTGGATGCGGCAGGGCTCTCCGGTGATGATGTTTCCATCATGTCCCGCACCCTCGCCGTTTTCGCCTCCTGTTGGATCTTAGCCGTGACCCTTTCCGCCGCCGACGCGCGGCCGGCGGCGCGTCTCTGGTATGCGCGGCCGGCGGAAAAGTGGACGGAGGCCCTGCCGATTGGCAACGGCCGGATGGGGGCGATGGTTTTCGGCGGGGTTTTCGACGAGCGGATCCAGTTCAACGAGGACACCCTCTGGAAAGGGCAGCCGCATGATTACGTGCGCGCCGGCGCTGGCGATCAGCTTGCCGGGATTCGCCGACTGCTGGCCGCGGGCGAGACCACCAATGCGGTGGCGCTGGCCCGGCCGGGTTTTTTGAGCGACCCGGTCCGCCAAAAAGCCTATCAGCCGTTCGGCGACCTGCGTCTTCATTTTCCCGGCTCGGGAGAGGTGGCGGAGTATCGCCGCGACTTGGACTTGGATTCAGCCCTGGCCAGCGTGAGTTATCGCTTGGGCAGCGTGACTTTCCGGCGTGAGGCCTTCGCCAGCTATCCGGATCGCGCCATCGTCATTCGAATGACGGCGGATCAGCCCGGGCAAATTAGTTTCACGCTCACGATGGACAGTCCTCATACCAACTCCCGGACGCGGGTCGTGGAGGGCACGCTGGTGTTGACCGGACAGGTGGAGGCGGGTGGTTTGGAGTTTGAATCGCGGGTGCGGGTGGTGTGTGAGGGGGGAACTCTCTCGGCCAATCAGAATACCTTGGTGGTGAGCAACGCCACGGCCGCCACGCTCTATCTGGTGGCGGCCACCAGCTTCAAAAATTTTCAGGACATGAGCGCCCGGCCCGACCGGATTTGCGTTGATCATCTGGCCAGCCTTCGAAAACGCAGTTTTGACGCGGTAAAAGCCGCGCATTTGACCGATTATCAAGGCCTGTTCCGGCGCGTGTCTCTGGACCTGGGGTCCGCCCCCGGGCCGGAGGTGCCTACGGATGAGCGGCTGAGCCATGTTCGCACCGCCGGTCTGGATACGGATCCCGGTCTGGCATCCTTGTATTTTCAATATGGCCGTTATCTGCTCATCGCCAGCAGCCGGCCGGGCAGTCAGCCGGCGAATCTGCAGGGCATCTGGAACGAGCTCCTCGCTCCGCCCTGGGAAAGCAAGTGGACGCTCAACATCAATTGCGAGATGAACTACTGGCCAGCCGAGCTGTGCAATTTAAGCGAGTGCGCCCAGCCGTTGTTCGACCTGATTAACGATCTTGCTATCAGCGGCGCCCGCACGGCCAAGGAACAGTATCAATGCCGCGGCTGGGTCGCCCACCACAACACCGACCTCTGGCGGGGCACGGCGCCCATCAACAATATCGATGGCATCTGGCCCACGGGCGGGGCGTGGCTGTGTTATCATCTGTGGGAGCATTACCTGTTCACCGGCGACCGGCGGTTCCTGGCGCGCGCCTATCCGGTCCTGCAACAGGCGTCGTTGTTCTTCATGGATTACTTGGTAAAGGATCCGAAGACCGGCTGGCTCGTCACCTCCCCGTCGTTTTCGCCGGAGCAAGGCACGCTCTGTGTCGGCCCGACCATGGACCATCAAATCATCCGCGCCTTGATGGATGCCACCCTTGAAAGCGCGGCCCTGTTGAAAAGCGACCGGAAATTTGCGGCGCAGCTCGGCCAAGTCCGGCGCCAGGTCGCTCCGGATCAGATTGGCCGGTACGGCCAGCTTCAGGAATGGCTGGAAGACGTGGATGTGCCGGGCAATAACCATCGCCATCTCTCTCCCTTGTTCGCCTTGTATCCCGGGGCGGAAATCTCGCCGGCCCAAACCAACCTGTTTGCCGCGGCCAAAGTCCTGTTGAAATGGCGCGGCGACGGCAGCACTGGCTGGAGCTATGCCTGGCGCATCCCGCTCTGGGCGCGCGTGGGCGACGGGGATTTTGCCTTCCGCCAGTTGAGCGGCCTGCTGCAAAAACGCACGCTGCCCAATCTGTTTGACCTCTGCGGGCCGTTTCAAATCGACGGCAATTTTGGCGGCTGCGCGGGCATCGCCGAGATGTTGTTGCAAAGCCAGTGGACCGAAGGCGGCGGTCAGAAGCCGGGGGTTCGCTGCCTGGATTTGTTGCCGGCCCTGCCTCAGGCCTGGCCTTCGGGTTCGGTGACGGGCCTGTGCGCGCGGGGCGGGTTTGAGGTGGATCTGGCATGGGCGGACGGCGTGTTGACGAAAGCCGTCATCCGCTCGAAACTGGGCATCCCGTGCCGGGTCCGCTGCGGCGGCCATGAGGCCCTGCTGACGGCAAAGCCCGGAGACTGCGTCGTGTTGGATGGCCAGTTGCGGCCAGTCGCCCTGACACATTGATTTCATCTTATGCCTCTGATGACAGTTCCGAAAAAGACGAAGACGGCGGGCGCTTTGCTGTGGCGGGCGGTGGGCGCGGCCCTGGCTGTGCTTGCCACCGCATCGCCGTTGCAGGCTGCAGTGGAACCCTGGCAAAGCCTGGTCACTGGCAGGGTGATGGAATTGAAAGTGCTGGAGCCGGTCGCGGGGCGCCCCTCCGGCGCGATGCCCGTGGTCCTCTATTTAAAAAACCTGGCCGCGCCGCGCGTCGGCACGGAGAGCGACGAGAGCATCCTCGCTGATTTCCGTGCCCAGAATTATTTGGTCGTCACTCTGGATTACGGCCACCAGAGCGAGGCCCGCGTGCCCTTCCTCAATCGCGATTTGGGAAAGCTCCGCGACGATGTCCGCGCCGGAAAACTCCTCGCGGCTTATCCGGTGGATGCCGCGCACCTCTATATTGTCCCCGAAGGCTGCCGCCTCAAACGCAATGTGGTTTATGACAGTGACACCAACCGCCCGCTCGCGCTGGACATTCTTTATCCGTCACAGCCCCGGAAGCCGGTCGGGGCGCTCATTGAGTTTTCCTGCGACAACGTGAACCGCATGGGCAACAGCTCGCTTTCGATTTGCAGCGACACGATTCTGGACGCCGAGGCCTCGGAGGGGTTTGCCGTGGCCATGGCAGATCATCCCGTGGCCCCGCCTTACAAGGGCTTGGATGCGATGCCCCAGTGCGCCCTGAAAATCAAGGCCGCCGTCCGCACCCTGCGCGCCGAAGGTGCGAAGCTCGGGCTGAACGGAAAGATTGTCCCGGTCGGTTTCTCTCGCGGCAGCGGCATGGCGCTGATGCTCGTCACCACCGAGGGCTTGAAGGAGTTTGAGGGAGGCGGCGAAAATCCCGGCGTCAGTAGCGCCGTCCAAGGAGCGGTGGTCATGTCCGGGCGATTCACTTATCTGGACCTGCTGCCGGAGGACCCTATGATCCCGCGTTACGAGAAGGTCTGGGGTGCCCGCACTAACAGCCTGGAGATCTGGCGCCGTCATGGCGCGCTGGATTATCTGACCCATGCCACCCTGCCGCTGTTTCTCACCATCAACTGCTCCGAATCGCCCGACGCCTTGCACCAGATGACCGTGCTGCGGAAACGCCTTGCTGAATTGGGCAGCGACGAGCTTTTCCTGATGGACCGCGAGCCGCGCGGACACAAGGTCACGCTGGACCCACACCTCCTGGACGCCTTGAATGCGTATCTGAAGCGGCAGCTGAACTGACCTCTTTTCCGGAGCTCGCTCGCCTCCTGCGCCAGTCTCAAATAGATGGTTTAGCCCGAACTCCGAAGTGGGCCCGGCTCTTGCGGCCCTTCGAACGGATAAAGCCGGGCCTCCTCTCCCCGCCCTCTCCTCCATTTCATGGAAGAGAGGGAGTAGCAGTCGAACCGCGCCGCTTCATTTCCAGCTCCACTCCAGAATCGAGTTTGAAATAAACCCCTTGAGGCCGCCGAACGAAGCAGGCGAGGCTCTACCGCAGGTCCTCCCCCCTCGCCCCGAAAGCTTGAGCGGGGAACCCAAGAAAGTCCCCAAGCGCCTCCTCTCCCCAGCCCTCTCCTCCATTTCATGGAAGAGAGGGAGTAGCAGCCGAACCGCGCCGCTTCATTTCCAGCTCCACTCCCGAATCGAGTTTGAAATAAACCCCTTGAGGCCCCCCGAACGAAGTAGGCCCGGCTTTACCGCAGGTCCTCCCCTCACCCCGCGAAAGCTTGAGCGGGGTTGGGGAGAGGGGTGCCGGGATTATTTCCACCAGAAGCTCACCGTCTGGATATTTGCCCCATTGCGGTAGAGGATGGCGATGTATTCGCGGGAGGAATCACTGATCTTGGCGGTGACGTGCACCTCAAAGGTGCTGCTGTTGACGGTGCAGTAACGGTTGAGCTGCTGGACGGTCTGGGGGGTCAGGCCGGCGGCAGCCAGTTGGGCGACGTTGCGGTAGGGGGTGTCGTCCTCCGTGGCTTCCACGCCATCCGGTCCGGCCCGGTATTTGAGGATGCCTTCCGCCTGGAGGGCGTCCATGCCGGGGATGGTTTGCAGCACGTTGGCATCGGCGGTGTTGACGTTGATGAGGCCGGAAGAAAACGGGGTGAAAATATCCTTTAAACCAAAGGGGTAGTCCGGGATCGCCCCCGGCGCGGTGCCGAAGCCGAGCTTGGGTTTTTGAAACGTGCCCGGCTGGTGATTGGTGGCGCTGCCGCCCCAATACATTTCCGGAGTCACGCCTTTGACAAAGAGCAGCTCGGACAGGCTGTCCAGCGGCGCGTTCTTGGCGTAATAGGGCGGATTCAGGCCCTGGTAATAATCACTCTCCGCCCCGGCCACATGCTGCGCATCGTCGGTGTCCCGCCAGTCGAGAATGGAATCGGACACGACCGAGATGTCGTTCGCATCCACGCCCATCGCCGTCAGCACCTGCTGCAGCTCCAAGGCATTCGCGGTGTTCACATTCATCTTGCGATCGAGGTCGATGATCTTGATGGAGACCGAGCCTTCGCCGACTGGAAAATTATCCAGGGGGACCCCGGAAAGGGCGCTGTTGGTCTCGCCCGGCCCGCCCGGCCCGCCCGCCCAGATCTGGTTGAGCGAGTCGTAGCGTTCGCTGACTGGATGCTGCGATAAAACCCAGCGGGCCAATTCCACGCCGGATCGGCCCAGCCAGAGCAGCTGCTGCTCGTCATCGGCGTTGCGCGCCAGCTTGGTCTCAACCTTCATCGAAAACGCCAGGGCCGCCGCCAGGGCTGAAAATACCGCGACCGCAATCATCACCATGATGAGCGCCATGCCGCAGGCAGAGGAGCGATGCTGCATCTTCATGGTGCCCCTCCTCGTCCGCCCCGTCCGCCCCCAAAACCGCCGGGCCCACCGGGTCCACCCTGTCCGCCCTGTCCCCCAAAACCGCCGCCGGAGCCGCCTCGATTGCGTCCTCCGCCGCCCGGGTTGCCTCCGCCCGGGGCCGCTCCGGTGTTGCGTCCCCCGCCGCCTCCGGGAACTCCGAGGTTCACGCCCCCTCGGGAATTGCCGACGGCGCTGCCCTGTCCGCCTTGGATGGCGGTGGGCAGGGTGCCAGAAGGTATGGCGATTTGGCGGGCGATGGCCAGGGACGGCCCGGTGGAACTTTTCGTGGTCAGATTGCTGCCGAGCGCCAGGGTGACGCGCACCATTGGAGGGAGGGAATTGGTGTCCACCCAAGTGTCCACCCAATCCTGAGTGTTCGTGTCCCAGCATTCCACGATGAAGTCCTGCACATTGCGCGCTAGCACCAAGGGAACGACCTGTTCGTCCG
The DNA here is from genome assembly GCA_903835255.1 of uncultured Verrucomicrobia subdivision 3 bacterium. GTDB lineage: Bacteria > Verrucomicrobiota > Verrucomicrobiia > Limisphaerales > UBA11358 > UBA11358. The sequence continues at coordinate 46,018 of CAILMI010000054.1, read as the reverse complement.
GGTCCACGTCCATCAGAATCGGGTTTTGACGCAGCACCAGATCCCGTTCTGTATCCGTTCGGTTTTCCAGGGCGAAGGTGAGCCGCCGCAGATTGAAATCGCCGAACCGCCCATTGCGGGGAAACACATCAGGCACCCGCGCCACGAAGCTCAATTGCGCCGCCGCACCGTTTTCCACGAGGAATGTGTAGTATTGCATGGAGGCTTGAAACGACTGGATACAGGTGAGCGAGTCTTCAATGGTGCGGATGGCGATGCGTTCGCGCTGCACCTGAGCCGCCGCCACCTGTCCGACTTGCGACGATTTGATGATGAGAATCCACGTCGAATAGATCGCCGTTACCAGTAGTCCGAAAATGGCGGCGGCGACCATCACCTCGATCAAGGTGAAGGCCCGTCGACTTTTTTGTCCGGCCGGGTAGGGGGGCTTCATCGTTTTCCCCCCATGCCGCCATCGAGGCTGCCCGCCGGGGATTGGGGCCGGAAAAATAGGACGCTCATGGTCTGCATGATTTCCTTGCTGTCATCGCGGCGCACCACGTAGTTCACCTGAAACAGCTTGTTCGTCTGCACTTCCACCACGCTGGCCGTCCAGTGGTACCCCTCGTAGAGCTTGCCGAAATCCCCGGACTGATCCGCCTCCACGAGCTGATTGGTCAGGGACAGCTCCGAGGCGATCATGGCGGCGTCCACCATGGGGCGCTGCAGCCGGCGCGCATTCTGCAGCGAGCTGGACACGAGCGACAGGATCACGAACACGGACATGAAGAAAATGCCGATGGCAATCATCACTTCCAGCAGGGAGAACGCCCGCTGCTGCCGTGCCTGGAATGGCGTCGGGAGTTTCATTTTTTGAGCGGTTCCGCGTCCGCCAGGGCGGTGGAAAATTCCAGTGTGATTTTTCGCCAGTCCTCGCCGGAGTGCAGCACCAGGGTCAGTTCGTCGCAGGTGCCGTTTGGAAAGAACCGGACGTGCGATACCTCCGCTTCCGAGAAATCCATCAGGTTGATGCCGATGCCTTCCATGGCAACGCCTTCGGGAAGGGTCACCGATTTGCCGAGGGAGGAGTCCACTTGGTTGTCCGCCGGATGAAACGAGACTTCCGCCGTCTGACCCTTGAGAATCGCATCCGCGCGCGCATCGCCCAGCAGTTCGGTCACGTCGCTCACCGCCTTGCGCATTCCGTCCTTCTGAATCATTCGCAGCATCGAGGGCAGGCCCATGGCAGCCATGAGGCCCAGGATGGCCACCACCACCATCAGCTCCACCAGCGTGAACGCGCGGGGGAGCTGAGGGGAGGTGGGGGCGGGGGCCGTTTTCATCGGGCGCCTCAGGCGTGAATCTGCGAAATCAATTGGAACAGCGGCAGCAGGATGCTGATGAGCAGAAAGCCCACGATGACCGCCATGACCATGATCATGATCGGCTCGATGAGCTGCGTCATCACCCGGAGTCCGATGGCCAGCTCGCTTTCATACGTGTCGGCGAGATTGTTCAGCGAGCCGGGCACGTCGCCCGTCTCCTCTCCGATGCGCACGAGGTCCACCATGAGCTGGGGGAAAACCTTGCTCTGCGCCATGGGTTGCGCGAGCGTCTTGCCATCCGTCACCGCCGTGCGCGTTTTGGCGATGGCCTCCTTGAGCAGGCGGTTGGGCAGGACCTGTTCGGTAATCCGGAGCGCCATCAAGACCGGCACCCCGTTTTGCAGCAGCGTGCCCAGCGTGCGCGCAAACTGCCCGAACAAATTCAGTTTTACCACCTTGCCAACCACGGGAGCTTTCATCTTCCAGGCATCAATCTGGCGCGCGCCCTCTTCCGTGGCCTGATAGCGCTTGAACAGAATGACCGATACAATGCTGACCAGGCCGATAAGCCACCAGAAGTGGATTAAAAAGGTGCTTGATCCCATGAGTATCCGCGTCGGCAGGGGCAGCTCCACGCCGAACCCGTTGAAGATCTCCATGAACCGCGGCATCATAAAGAACATGAAAAAGGCGACGATGCCCGCGCCCACGAAGATGACCATCGCGGGGTAGATCAGCGCGGATTTGAATTTGGCCTGCACCTCGGCGAACTGTTCGAAATGCGAAGCCATGCGGCGCAGCACGGCCACCAGCGAGCCGCTCGATTCGCCCGCCCGCACCATGTTGACGTACAGATCCGTGAAAATCTGCGGCTGCTTGGCCATCGCATCCGAAAGCCCGCGCCCCTCGGAGACCTCCTGCTTCAGCCCCCGGCACACCTCGGCGGGAATCCCCCGCGTTTCCAAATGCGTCATGCTGTTCAGCGCCACCGTCAGCGGCATCCCCGATTGAAGCAGGTTCGCCAGCTGCTGCGTGAAGGTCGCCAGCTCCTGCAGGCTGGGTTTGCGTTTTTGCTGCAGCTGCGCGCGCAGGCCCGGCGGCAGCAGCGACATGAAATCCGTCTTCTGCCCCGGACTCCTTGCCCCGCCCGCCGCGCCCGCCTTGGCCGTTTCCACCGAGACGGGGAAAAGCCCGAGCCGCGTGATCTGCGCCAGGGCCGCCGGACGGTCAGCCACCTCCAGGACGCCCTCGACCATCTCACCGCTGCGCCGGCGCGCTTTGTACGAAAATTCTGCCATAGGAATGCATACTAACTAAAACCGGTCCGGTCCGAAAGTTTCAATCCGTCTTTTTCCCCATGCATCGCTCCGGCTCAGCGCCGCCCGTCGTACCACAAATGCGCGGCATCGCGCCGGGTCAGGGCGCGCCCCCCGCTGAAAATCACGCCGGCCAGAAACTTGAGATGTTCGCGCTTGGTGTACAGGTGGATTTTGCGGGCGGAGGTGAGGAGCGGGTGCCGATGCAGGATGACCAGGCGCTGGCCGGTCTTCTTCGCGTGTTTTCGCAGCCGCTGGGTCAGTTCCAGTTCCTCGGCCGCGAACAGGGTATTGCTGAATCCGCCGATTTTCCGGAAAGCCTCCGCCTCGCAGAAAATAAATGAGCCGGCCATCATCCGGCGCATCCGGCTGGCGCAGTTCCAAATCCAGGTGATGAGGTTCGCTGCCCGGTCGCGGTGGTCCAGCCGGAGGGTCGCGCCGCCCGCCAGACAACGGCCGGACAGGATCTGCACGGCGACGTCGTCCATGAGTTCCGCGCTGGGATGGGAATCCGCATCCACAAACAGCAGCCAGTTGCCGGTGGCCGACTGCGCGCCGCAGTTGCGGGCGCGCGCGATCTGATTGATGGGTTCGAACACGACCTGGGCCCCCGCCGCCCGGGCAATTTCCGCCGTGCGGTCGGTGGAGTTGTTGTCGCACACGATCAATTCCATCTCCCAGTGGCGCCGGGTGAAAGCCGCCGCCGCCGCCGTGATGTGGGCCAGGGACTGGCCGAGCAGGCGCTCCTCATTGAACGCGGGAACGATGATGGAGATTTTCACAGCCCAGAATGTGCTCGATTGGCGCCTTCGATTCAACGCGGGAATGACAGGAAACCGTTCGTGAGGTTTATACCATGTACTATTCAGCGACGAACCCTGGACCCGGGGACCGCGTCCCCACCGTCTCCGTCCCTCGACTCTTTGAGTAAGGCGTTTTTTTAATTTCCAATTCATAGCCTCCGCTTAAGCTGTGGCCAATGAACCGTCCTTTTCCGCAGCTGTCGTCCGTCCTCCTGGCCGCGGGTCTGGCCTTGGCCAGCGCGGTCCGCGCCGAACCGCTCACGGCCACCATCCCGTCCCCCTCGCCCGCAGAGGATGGCTATTTCAAGCTCGGCACCTCCCGGAATCCGGCCGGCCATGAAATCTCGGTGAACAGCCGGAGTCTTCTGTTCGACGGACAGGCGGTGTTTCCGGTGATGGGCGAATTCCACTATGCCCGTTGTCCCCAGTCCGAATGGCGCCAGGAGCTGCTCCAGATGAAAGCCGGGGGCGTGGACATCGTGTCCACCTACGTTTTTTGGATTCACCACGAAGAAATCGAGGGGCAATGGGACTGGTCGGGCCCGCGTGATCTGGGGAAATTTGTCGGTCTGTGCGGCGATCTGGGCTTGAAGGTCGTCGTCCGCTGCGGCCCGTGGTGCCATGGCGAAGTCCGGCAGGGCGGCTTTCCCGACTGGGTGCAGGCGCACAAGGATTGGAAGCTGCGATCGACGGACACGAATTTCATGGCGGCCACCGCAGTTCTCTATGGACAGATTGCCCGGCAGTTGGAGGGGCATCTCTGGAAAGACGGCGGGCCGGTCATCGGCGTCCAGGTGGACAATGAATTCGGGGGGGCGCCGGCATATCTCATGGCTCTGAAAAAGCTCGCCCGGGACTCCGGTCTGGATGTGCCGCTCTATATCAAGACCGGCTGGCCGGCCTTGAAAACGCCCGCGCCCTTGGGAGAGCTGCTACCCTTTTACGGCGCCTACCCGGACGGGTTCTGGACGCGCGGCATCCAGGCGATGGAGGGCGACAGCTGGGAGAATTTCACGTTTAAGATCACGCGCACCGATGCCGGCATCGGCAATGACACGCTGAAGCAAGATCGGGAGGGCGACACGGCCGGCACGGAAAAGTACCCGCATCTGACCTGCGAAATTGGCGGCGGCATGCCGGCTTCCTATCACCGCCGCATCTGCTATGACCCCCGGGATGTGGAAGCCGTGGTGCTGACGCAGCTCGGATCCGGCAGCAGTCTGCTGGGATATTACATGTATCACGGCGGCCAGAATCCCGAGGGCCGCCTCTCCACCCTGCAGGAGTCGCAGGCCACCGGCTATCCCAATGATTTGCCGGTGAAAAGCTACGACTTCAACGCGCCGCTCGGCGAATTCGGCCAGATCAATCCGCACTATTACTGGCTGCGCCGGCTCCATCTGTTCCTGCACGACTTCGGCGCGCCGCTGGCACAGATGCCGGCAACCCTGCCCGACAGTCGTCCGACCCACAAAACGGATCTGGACACGCTGCGCTGGGCGGTCCGCTCCGATGGCAGCAGCGGCTATCTGTTCGTGAACAACTACCAGCGCCTCCAGCCGCTGTCCGCCAAAACCAACGTGCAGTTCAAGCTCAACCTGCCGGGCGGCGAATCTGTTTTTCCAGAGAAGCCGGTGACGATTCCGGCAGACGCATTTTTCTTCTGGCCTTTTAATCTCGACCTCGGCGGCGTGAAATTAATTTACGCAACCGCCCAGCCCATCTGCAAAATGGATAGCGGCAATGTGCGCACGATTTTCTTCGCCGAGACACCGGGGGTGCCGGCTGAATTTGTCTTTGAATCCGGTAAGAAGGGGGACAGGGTTCGGCGATTTGAAAACGTCCAGCCAAGTTCAAAATCATTTGGCAATATCAAAACCACCCATGGCAAAACAATTCAAGTCGTGTTGTTGAGCGAGGCGGAATCACTGATGCTCTGCAAATCGGCGGGCGGCAAAATTACTCTGGAACCGCCGCAAGCTATTTCGACCACCCGCCTCGCTGCGGAACCGCTCCGGCCTGCCGGACCGGCGCGGGAGATTCCGCTGAGCAGCGGCAAGTCGCACATCGCCCTCGCGCCGGCGGATCCGGACTTCACCAATGCGGCGGCCTGGAAAATCAAACTGCCGGCGAAACTGGATTTAAAACAGAATCCGCTGCTCCGCATCCGCTACGTCGGCGACGTGGCCCGGCTGACGCTCAACGGCAGGCTGATCGCCGACAATTTCTACGCCGGCCGCGAGTTTGACTTGGGATTGCTTCGCTACGCGCCCGAAATTTTGACCGGCGATCTGCGGCTGGAAATCCTGCCGCTGCGTAAAGAGGCGCCGATTTTCCTCGAGCCGAAAGCGCGTCCAGATTTCGGCAATGCCGAAAGTCTGGCCCAATTGCTGTCGGTGGAAATCGTTCATCGCCGCGCGCCCGCATTGAAATCCGGGAATTGATTTTTTGCCGGGCGCCGGTCATCAGGGGCATCATGAATTTGAAAATTATTCTCGGGGTCGCCGGCCTTCTGGTCTCGCCTGTCGCCTTTGCCCAGGCCGCCCCTGCATCCTCCCCGCCGGATTTTTCCCTCCGCGGCTTTGCCACGGTCGCCGCTGGCGGGCTTTCCGGCACCACGGGCGGCGGGACCAATGCGCCGGTCATCGTCCGCACGGCCATGGAATTCCAGTCCGCGGCCGAAAGGCTTGATATCCGGGACAAGAAGCTTCGCGATGCCACGCCGCGTGTCATTCAGGTTGCGGCGGATATTGATCTGGGCGAGCTCGCCAACCAGAAAGGCGGGGCGGTACTCAAGAACGTCGGGGTCGTCACTGTGCGGCCGAACACCACGATTTACTCTGCCGGCAGCGGGGCCACCCTTCGCCGGGGCACGATTGAAATTCACGGCGCCTGGAACGTCATCCTCCGAAACCTGCGTTTCCGCGACTTGTGGGAGTTGGACCCCACTGGAAAATATGACCAGCTCGGATGGGATTATGTCCGCATCACCAGCGCCGGCAAGGCTTCCAGCCATCACATCTGGGTGGATCATTGCGATTTTGGAAAGGCGTACGACGGCCAGTGCGACATCGTCCACGGCTCGGATTGCGTCACGGTTTCCTGGTGCCGCTTTGCCGGCGACGAGCGCGGGCCGCACAAGAAATCCATGCTGATCGGCCACTCGTCCAGCGCATCGAATTTTCAGCGGGACGGCGGGCGCCTGAATGTTTCCCTGCACCATAATTGGTTTCAAAATATTGACGACCGTGCGCCGCGCGCCCGGCTGGGCAATATCCACTGCTGGAACAACCTTATTGAGGGCGCGCAATACGCCACCGTCTCCGTGACCAAATGCGTCAACCTGGTTGAAAACTGCTGCTATCGCGACACGCTGATTGCCACCTCGTTTTCCCATGCCAAGGACAGCGTCGCGCGCGATCATGCTGGGATCCTCTGCATTGTCGGCAGCAACAATGAAAACCCCCGGCCGCCCCGCGCGGCGACTCAGGCGGATGAGAGGTTCGAGCAGGAAAACAATTTCAAATCCAATGTCGCCCGGGGGGGGCTCCGCTTTAATCCGCCGGCGGATTTTTCATGGGCCGATCTGAACCATCTGCCGTATCCCTACACCCTCGACCCGGTGGACGCGGTGGATGCGCTGGTGAAGCAATGGGCCGGCACGGGTAAGCTGGCTCTGTGAGCCTAGGTGCGGGTTGGTTATGGCGGGCGGTGATTGCTAAAAAGGGACTGGCCCGGTGCCGCCCCGCCCGCTCCCGGTTTGGCGGATGAGGGGACAGGGCATTGCGGGGGGGCATTCTCGCTGATTGTTTTTGTCTTTTTATCCGCGTAATCTGGAGGCCGATTCATGAAACTTCTTGTCATTGGTTCGGGCGGCCGCGAGCACGCTTTGGTCTGGAAACTCACGCAATCCGCGCACCTCACGCAGCTGTGGTGCGCGCCCGGCAATGCCGGAATCGCCCAAGAGGCGGCGGCGAAAACCGGGAAGCCCGTCGAATGCGTCCCGATTGCCGCCGAGGATTTGCCCGGGCTGCTGGCCTTTGCGCAGGACAAGAAAATCGATCTCACCGTGGTCGGGCCGGATAATCCGCTCGCGCTCGGCATCGTGGATTTGTTCCAGCGGCAGGGGCTGAAAATCTGGGGCGTTAATCAGAAGGCGGCGCAATTCGAATCCTCCAAGGTTTTCTCCCAGAAATTCATGGAGAAATATGGCATACCGACAGCGTCGGCGGGCACGTTCTCAGAGGCGGGGCCGGCAAAGGCCTTTTGCGCCACGCTGGGCGGCAAGTGCGTGGTGAAGGCGGACGGCCTCGCGCTGGGCAAGGGGGTTTTGATTTGCAGCAATCTGGCCGAGGCCGAGAAGGCGGTGGATGAAATCATGGTCGGCAAAGCCTTCGGCGCGGCGGGCGCCCGGGTGGTCATCCAGGAATTCCTGGAAGGGGTCGAGGTCTCGATGCATGCCTTGTGCGACGGACGGACGGCGAAGATTTTCCCGACCTCGCAGGATCACAAGCGCGCTCTCGACGGCGATCGGGGGCTGAACACCGGCGGCATGGGCACCTATTCGCCCACGCCGTTCCTGACCGACGCGCAGCTTGCTGACACCGCGCGCCAGGTGCTGGAACCGTTCATGCGGGGGTGCGTGGCGGAGGGGATTGATTATCGCGGCATCCTTTATCCGGGGGTGATGCTGACCCAGAGCGGTCCGAAGATTCTGGAGTTCAACGCCCGCTTTGGCGATCCCGAGACGCAGGTCTATCTGACGCGGCTGAAAAACGACCTGATCGAGCTGCTCGCCGCGAGCGTGGACGGGACGCTGGATAAAATTGAATTGGAATGGAGGCCGGAAGCCAGCGTGTGCGTGGTGATGGCCAGCGGCGGTTATCCGGGCAATTATCCCAAAGGAAAAATCATATCCGGGCTCGATGCCGCGAATGCGTTGTCCCACACGAAAGTGTTCCATGCCGGCACGGCCTTGAAGGGCGGCCACATCGTGACAAATGGCGGCCGCGTGCTGGGTGTGACGGCGCTGGGCAAGGATCTGCGTGCGGCGCAGGCGGCCGCCTATGCGGCTGTGGAAACAATCCATTTTGAGGACGCGCAGTTCCGTCGCGATATTGGGGCCAAGGCGTTGTAGCGGCAGGCGTCCGCTCCCGGAGTGGAGCCGGCGCCTCCCGCCCGGTGGAAAAATCGCGAGCCAATCCAACGGCCCCGCGGCGCCCAACGCCCCCGATGCATTCGCGCGCTCTGAAATTGCGCGCGCCCCGGAAAGAACCGGCCCGACTTTCGGCCGCGTTCAAGCCTCTTTACTTTTGGAACGGCACTCCGCATTTTATTGTCCAGTGTGATGAGCCGCTTTTACAAACTTTGTCTTTTTGCCGTCCTGCTGGTGACGGGTGGAGGGCAGCGGTCGGACGCCGCCGGCAGCGCGCGCCTCGTGCCGACCCTGCTGGAAGACGGCGTGATGTATTTGCGCATCGGCTCCGTGGAAAACGGGGTGGCGGCTGAAATCGCCACGGCCCGGGCCGCCTTTGCCGCCACCAACAGGATTCTGGGCACTATTTTGGACTTGAGGTTTGTGGAGGGCGGGGATCCAGCGGCGGTCCCGGGGACGGCGGCCGTGTTTGCGGGGAAAAAACTGCCGCTAGCTATTCTGGTGAACGGTCGGACGCAGGGGGCGGCGGCGGCGCTGGCGGCGACGCTGCGCGCGGCGCGGGCGGGATTGGTGTTCGGCGGTGCGGCGGCGGGCATCCAGCCGGACATCGCCGTGGCGGTGGGTGAGGAGGCGGAGCGGGTTTTTCTCAAAAATCCCTACGCGGCCCCGGTTCAGAGCCTGGCCCTTTCCGGACCCGTCACAAACGATTTTGCGCCGTTCATCGATCACACCAGCGAGGCGGACCTAGTGCGGGCAAAAATCAAGGACGGTGATGAGGAGGCGGAGCCCTTGCCGCCGCGCCCGGCTGAGCCGCAAAAACCCGTGATTCAGGACCCGGTTCTGGCGCGGGCGGTGGATTGGATCAAGGCGCTGGACTCCCTCCGCCCGCCCGCCCGTTGATTTCGGATTGACGGCTGGCCAATCACAAATCACCTTAATTCTTTGCGCAGGATGAAAACCATCTTATTCATTTGCACCGGCAACGTCTGTCGCAGCCCCATGGCTGAGGCCCTGTTCCGTCGGGTCGTCCAGGGACGCGGCGAGTTCCGGGTGCTCTCCGCGGGCATCGGGGCCATGAACGGCCAGCCGCCGACGCCGCATTCCGCGCGGGCGATGCAGGAATTGGGCGTGGATATTTCGGCCCAGCGCAGCCGCATGCTCACGGCGGAGCTGGTGCGCTCGGCGGATCTGATCCTGGGGATGACCCACGGTCATACCGACACGGTGACCATGCTGTATCCGGCGGCGTCGGAAAAAACATTTTTGCTGCGCGAGTTTGATGAGACGCTGGAGCCTTATGAAAAAGACATCAGCGACCCCATCGGCAGCCCGTATGAAACGTACGTGGAATGCCGGGACCAGATTGAGCAGGGCATCGCAGCACTCTTAAAATTTATGGAACAAAATAACTTTTTATCCGGAACGCTTTCCGCACCGGCGGCGTCCGTCAACTTTGCGCTGGGCGCCGACCATGGCGGCTTTGAATTGAAGGAGGCGCTGAAACAGCTGCTGCTGCAGCGCGGGCTGACCGTGCTGGACTGCGGTGCCAAAACCCAGGACCCGGCGGATGATTATCCGGATTTCGCCCTGCCGGCCGCGCAGGCGGTGGGCGACGGCCGCGCGGATCTTGGCCTGTTGGTCTGCACCAGCGGCGTGGGCATCTGCATCACCGCCAACAAGGTCGCCGGCGTCCGGGCGGGCGTGGCGGAGGACGCTGAAACTGCGACGCTCATGCGCCAGCACAACGACGTGAACGTCCTTTGCCTGAGCGGCAAAAGGACGACCCTGGACGCCGCCAAGAAGATTCTGGACGCTTTCATCCGCGCCAAGTTTGAAGGCGGGCGCCATGAGCGCCGCGTGCTAAAAATGGATGCGAAGTTTGCCCCGGCGAATCTGCGCCTGAAAAATGTGGATTCGGAGGTCGCCGCCGTCATCGAACAGGAACGTCAGCGCCAGCAGGAAAACATTGAGCTGATTGCCTCGGAAAACTTCACCAGCCCTGCCATCATGGAGGCGCAGGGCTCGGTGCTCACCAACAAATACGCCGAAGGCTACCCTAAAAAGCGCTGGTACGGCGGGTGCGAATACGTTGACACCATCGAGCAGCTGGCGATTGACCGCGCAAAAAAACTGTTCGGCGCGGAGCATGCCAACGTCCAGCCGCATTCCGGGTCCGGGGCCAACATGGCCGTCTATTTTGCGGTCCTCAAGCCCGGCGATAAGATGCTGACCATGGATTTGAGCCATGGCGGTCATCTCACCCACGGCAACAAAGCCAATTTCTCCGGCAAGTTTTTTGAAATCGTCCACTACGGCGTCGGCAGGGAAAACGGCCGGATTGACTACGAACAGCTGGCGGCCATGGCCCGCGAGCATAAGCCAAAGATGATCACCGTGGGCGCGAGCGCCTATCCGCGGACCATCGATTTCAAGCGCATGGGCGAGATCGCCCGCGAAGTGGGCGCGTATCTGCTCGCCGACATCGCGCACATTGCCGGCTTGGTCGCAGCGGGGATCCATCCGAGCCCAGTGGAGCATGCGGATTTCGTGACCACCACGACCCACAAGACGCTGCGCGGACCGCGCGGCGGCCTGATCCTGTGCCGCGAGAAATACGCGAAGGAGATCGATTCCAACATGTTCCCCGGCATCCAGGGCGGACCGCTGGAGCACGTCATCGCCGGCAAGGCGGTTTGCTTCCACGAGGCGCTGCAGCCGACCTTCAAGGCCTACCAGCAGCAGGTTGTGAAAAATGCGGCGGCGCTCGCCGACGGCATGAAGCGCAACGGCTACCGGCTGATCAGCGGCGGCACGGACAACCATCTGATGCTGGTGGACGTGGGAGCGAAGGACATTACCGGCAAGGACAGCCAGATTGCGCTCGACGAGGCGGGCATCACCGTCAACAAGAACACCATCCCGTTCGAGACGCGCTCGCCGTTCCAGGCCAGCGGCATCCGGCTCGGGACACCTGCCTGCACGACGCGGGGAATGAGGGAGGCGGAGATGGCAGCCATCGCCGATATGATCGCCGAGGTCCTGATGGATATCAAAAATGTGGATGCCGCTCACAAAGTCCGCACCCGCGTGCGTGAACTGACTGCGAGATTCCCGCTGCCTTATTGAGTGGCGGCGGGCCTCCCTGCCAGCGGTGGAACCGGTGCGTCCCGCCCGGTGAAAAAAACCTCGCGCCAGCCCAACGCGTCCGATGCATTCGTGAGCGCCCTGAGCCGGAACCCTGCAGTCCGAATGAACCGCCAAGGCGCCCAGGACGCCCAGGGGCAAGACCTGAGCCGAGTTCATGCGGTCATGGAAGGAACCCCGCTCACAAAACGAACCCGACGCTATTTTTATCCCCCTCCAATGGGATCACTAAACTATGAGGAAATCCTAGTGCACTGCCGTGGGATTGAGTTCTGAAAGAGTTTGCGCAGTGATGGGTGTCTTGTTGAATTGGGCCGCTGCCAATCCACGCGTGCGGGCTGGCCACGACGGCGCACACGGAGCGCCCCACCTGTCCCACAGTTGCGAAGAACTGCTCTCGTCGGAGAGGAGGATCCCATGGGGTTGATCTATTGAGGGCTTTCGCGAACAGCTTCATGGGGTCTTTGCTTCGCCGTCTTTGAAATAGCCGGATATCACCAGCTCGAATTCGAAAAATGGGGTGAGAATCTCCAGGGCGCTGATCTGGATAGCGCGATGCGCCTGTGCCAGCAGTTTAAAATAGTCCTCTGATTTTGCGCGGAAATATTCCGGCGCGTTTTCCGGGCAGAAAACCGAACAGGCGGAAACAACCAGCACCGGGTATTTTACTTTTTTTTCGGTCAGGAGCGGAATCAAGGCCCATCCGTCCACCACATCCTTGGGGCGATACATGTCGGTAATCAGCAGGTCGGGGTCCGTATGCTGCAAGACTTCCCACGCCACATCGCCGCTGGTAAACGAGTATAGGGTGGCGTTTTTAAAACAGTAGGAGAGGTATGTTTCCAGCAATTCGAGGGTTCCGCGGTCGTCATTCACTAGGATGACCTTCACTGGGCGGCTGATTTTGTGAACGTTCGAAAACGGATCCAGCGCGGGGGCGTTGAATGGAGCGGATGTCTTTGTTTCCCCTGTGTCAGCGGGTTCCGTCTGCCTTGGCGTCAGGTCGAAATGGTCGTTCATCGTTATCCGTTTTTCAGTGGCCGGTCCGATTTGGGTGCCGGGCTCGCGAGAGTATGATCTCATGGGCGAAGAGCGATACCCATTCCAAAGCGGTGGTCCGGTCCTCCCCGGAGCCGCCGACCAGGCGGTGCCGGCCGTTTTTTAGTTGGACGAGCTGGGCCCCGCCAAACCGCAGGATCGTGCGTTGCACAAAAGGATTAAATCGTTTCATGCCAGCCACTGTAGGGCAGGGGGTGGGACAAAGGCTGTCCCAGCCAAAAATAATTAATGATTCGTCCCATGCCTGAAGAGCCCGCTTCCGCATCGGTATGGGAAGGGTTACTGGCTGGCAGAGAGGGGGGCGCGCGCCATTGCCCCGGCGCAACTCACCGTCAGCCGGTGCAAATCCATCAGCCGTTTGCGGGTCATTTTGCCTCCGGTATAGCCCCCGGCCAGGGTGTAGGCGATGGGGATTCCCCGCGCGCGGCACCATTGGAACACCATCTCTTCGCGCAGCAGGATGAGGAAATCGTCCATGCCGGCCAGCCCGCCGATCTTGCAATCCTGGTGGATATCCATGCCGGCGTTGTAGAGACACAGGGCAAATGGCGGCCATTCATTTTCGGCTTCCCGAAGGCAGTGCCAGAGCTCTTTCATGTAGTTTTGGGCATGCGTCACTATTTCTTTGATGGCGCGTTTGCCTGGCCAATAATCGTCGTAGGGTGCGACGCTGACGTCGATCTGCCAGATCCGCGGGTGGTCTTCAATCAGCGTGTGCGTTCCGCCCCCGCAATGGGCGTCCAGATCCAGAATCAAAATGTGCTCGCGGTGGCCCTCGGCCAGGGCATGGGCGGCGATGGCCAGTCCGTTCAGCGTGCAAAAGCCGTCGCCCTGGTCCCGTTTGGCGTGATGAAAGCCGCTGGCGAGACAGCCCGCCACACCGTCCTTCCGGGCGGCTTTCCCGGCGGCGATCATGCCGCCGCAGGCGCTCAGGGCCATGGGCAGCACGCCGGGGTCCCAGGCGATGCGGGAGGCCTGGGCGGCAGAGGCGGGCTGGCCTGTTTTGAGGGTTTGCAGATAGGTCTCAGAATGAACGCGCCGGGCATCCTGCCAGGTGGCGGATGGGGGGGAGAGCAGGCGGACGCCGGGAATCGGCTTCCGGGCCAGCGCCTCCGCCATCCAAGCCGCCTTGCGAGTGGTATCGAAGCGGTCCTGAGACAGGACGAAGCGGTCGCTGTAATAGAGTGCGTGGGGAGGCATTGGCTTTAAGAGTAACCCTGTCGAGCCTGAACTGTCAAATGATGTGCAATGGCAGATAAGGGAAAAAGAGTTAGGGAATTAAAAATTCCCTCGGGCAGTTGGTTTGGTGCGTGAGGGCCTCCTAAGCTACCTGAGCTCAGTAGAAGCCGGACAGTCCACTAAGAAATAAGTGGAACCGCTTTTGATGTGGGGGAATATAGACAGCGCCGGTATTGCTTTTGATTTCTTTAAGGGCTCTGGGGGCTCTGGATTTTGGAGTCGTTGTTCATCCGCAGGACTGGATTCAGCGGAAAAATTTAAAGACTTAAAATTCCTTGAAAAATGGTCGGGGCGGGGAGATTTGAACTCCCGACCTCTTGCACCCCAAGCAAGCGCGCTAGCCGGACTACGCTACGCCCCGAACCATTTGAACCGCTATTCTATCCAGTTGGCCCGCAGATTCAATCACGAAGATGTTTGATTTTTGCGTCCCGAGTTGACTCATATTAAATGTTACCGGGGCTTTGACGTTCCCTTGGGCGATCCGTGCTTTTTAAACCGCGCCGGATCCGGCAGGATTAGTCTGGGGCGTTGAAAAACCGCGCTTGCCAACTTTTAGGGGCTTGCCCATCGTTCTCCGATGCATTCGTATGAGCTGCTGCGGGCCGTGTTTGAAAAAGTCGCCCCCAAGAAAGTGGCTGCCGATCTCAATCTCTCGGCTTCGATGATCTACAAATGGGCTGAGGTGCCGGATCACGCCGCCGGCAGCGGTACGGGCAATCCGCTCGACCGCATCGAGGCGCTCATCCAGAGCACCGGCGATCCCCGGCTGGTCCAGTGGATTTGCGAGCGGGCGGGGGGCTTCTTTATCCATAACCCCAAGAACGCCCCGCATCCCGACCTGCTGATGCCCGCGACGAATCGGATCGTGCAGGAATTCGCCGATCTCCTTGCGGTGACCGCGACCGCGGCGGCTGACAATCAAGTGACGCCTGCCGAAGCCCGGCAGATCCGCGCGCGCTGGGAGGGGTTGAAAAGTGTCACGGAGGGGTTCGTGGCCTGCTGTGAGCAGGGGAATTTCAACGCCGTGCGCAAGGCCCCGGCCTCCCCGCCGGCGACCCGTGCATGAGTCGGAGATCTGCTGGAACAATTCCCCCTCGTTTCCGGGGTGGTTTTCGTGTAGGGTGTCCGCCTGACAATCATTTGAAATGAGTAAATCCATTCTGAACGGCGAATCCCCGGCGCTCCCCCCGGGCGTCACCCTGACCACGCTCGATAACGGCCTGGTCATCATTGTGCGCGAGGACCACAGCGCGCCGGTTGTTTCGGCTCAGGCGTGGGCGATGGCGGGCAGCATTCATGAGGGCAAGTGGCTCGGGGCCGGCCTCTCCCATGTGCTCGAGCACATGCTGTTCAAAGGCACCACCACCCGCCCCGGCAGCCGGATCGACCAGGAGGTCCAGGAGGCGGGCGGCTACATGAACGCCTACACTAGCTTCGACCGCACGGTTTATCACATCGATGTCCCGAATACCGGGGCGGTCACGGCGGTCGATATTTTGTGTGATATCATGCAGCACGCGTCGCTGCCGCCGGAGGATCTGGCCAAGGAGCTGGATGTGATCCGCCGTGAAATGGACATGGGCCAGGATGATCCCGGCCGCCGCTCCGGTCGCCGGCTGTTTGAAACCGCCTACACCCGCAGCCCGTATCGGTTCACCATCATCGGGTATCTGGACATTTTCAACGAGCTCAAGCCGGAGGATATCCGCGCCTATTACCATGAGAAATACGCGCCGAACAACGTCTTCTATGTTGTCGCCGGCGACGTGAATCGGGACGAGGTGGTCGCGCAAATCAAGGCCGCCTATGCGTCCTCCAAGGCGCGCGCCCTGCCGCCCTCCCTCCTGCTGCAGGAGCCGAAGCAGACCGCCCCGCGCGAAACCATCGAGGAAGCCCCCATTGAACTCGGGCATCTGCATTTTGCCTGGCACATCCCCGAGCTGAGCCACGTGGACGTGCCCGTCTTGGACGTGCTCGCCGTGCTGCTTGGCAGCGGACGCAGTTCGCGCCTGTACCAGCAGGTGCGGGAACGCCAAGGAGTCGTGCATCACGCCGATGCATGGACCTACAATCCGGGCAGCACGGGTCTGTTCGGCATGAGCGCCATGGTGGATGCTGACCAGTTTTCCCCCGCCCGCGACGCGATGCTGGCTGAACTTGAGAAAATTCAGTCTCTCTCCGTCACTGAGGGGGAGGTGCAAAAGGCCGTGAAACAGTTCGTCTCCGCCACGCTGTCTTCGCGCAAGACGATGGAGGGGCAGGCGAGCGATCTGGGCGGCAACTGGCTGGCGGCGAACAATCTCACCTTTTCCGAACGCTATCTCGCCGCCGTCCGCCGGGTGACTCCCGCCGATGTCCAGCGCGTGGCGCGCCATTATCTGACGGCGGAAAATCGGACGCTGTACGCGTTGCTGCCCAACGGCACGACCCCGAAAATTTCCACCGCGGTCGAACTCAGTCACGATTTGCCCATCCAGAAATTTGAGCTGTCCAACGGCCTGCGCCTGCTGGTGAAGGAGAATCATCGGCTGCCGTTCGTGGAGTTCCGCGCCGCTTTTCAGGGCGGCGTGCTGGCGGAAACCCCCGCCGACAATGGCCTCACCCAATTGTTCGCCCGGATGCTGCTCAAAGGCACCAAGACCCGGGATGCAGAAGCCATTGCGACGGAGATTGAATCCGTGGGCGGCAGCCTGGACAGCTACGGCGGCCATAACAGCTTTGGCGTGAACGCGGAGGTGTTGAGCGACGATTTTGCCATCGGCCTGGGGCTAGTCGCCGATGTCCTGCTGCATCCGACCTTTCCGGCGGGGCCGCTGGAGCGCGAGCGCGAGGTCCAGATTGCCAGCATTCATTCGCAGAGGGATAATCTCCTTAAAAGCGCGAGCCATGCGATGCGGCGCGCCCTGTTTGGCGGCGCCACCTACGGGCTCGACCCGCTGGGCACAGAGGAAAGCGTCAGCCGGTTGCAGGCGGCGGATTTGAGGTCGTTCCATCAAAAGCGGGTGGTGCCCAACAATTGCGTGCTGGCTGTTTTTGGCGATGTGAAGGCGGCGGACGTCAAAGCGGCCGTTGAAAAAGCGTTTGCAAGCTGGCAGAAAATCGAGGGAGCGAGTGCCCTTCCGGGCCGGATTTCAGGTGCCATCGCCCCGCTGCCTTTGCCCCAGCGCGTTGAGGAGAGCCGCGACAAAAAGCAGGCTGTCATCGTCCTGGGTTTCGCCGCCACCACCCTGCACGATGCCGACCGTTACGCGCTCGATTTGTTGCAGGAGGCGTGCAGCGATCTCGGGTCGCGCCTGTTCCTGCGGGTGCGCGAGAAGCTGGGCTTGGCGTATTACGTCGGCGCCCAGCATTTCCCCGGACTGGTCCCCGGCTACTTTGCCTTCTATGCCGGCACGGAACCGACTCAGGTCAGCCAGGTGGAACAGGAGTTTTTGAAGGAAGCGGAGCTGCTGCGCACCGAGGGATTGACCGCCGAAGAGCTTCAGCGGGCCAAGGCCAAAATCATCGGCGCCAAGAAGATCGCCCGCCAAGATCTCGGCGGCCTCGCGGTGCAGACCGCGCTCGACGAGCTTTACGGTCTGGGCTATCAGCGAACGGAACTGGACGACGCCAAGTTTGAATCCGTCACGCTCGAACAGGTTAAAGCCGTCGCGCAGAAATATCTGAAGCCGGACGCGTTCGTGGTTTCCGTCGTCAAGCCGTAGCCCGAATCCAGCAGAGAGAGGGCTCAGACGTAGAGTGCTTTCTGGAGGTCGTTGACCAGCACGCTCATGAAGGGATAGCGGCGGTCGGGGTCGCGGGCGAGGCATTTGAGGACAACTTTTTCGAGGGCAATCGGGAGGCTGGGATTATGCTCCCGCAGCGGAACCGGCCCGGCCGGGTTCTTTTGCGCTGCGAGGATTTCTGCCGGGTTCTCGCCCGGAAACGGCTTCTGGTGGGTGAGGATCTCGTAGGCCGAAACGCCATAGGCGAAAATATCCACCCGGCCGTCCAGGGGTTCGCGCTGGAGCTGTTCCGGGGCCATGTAACCGGGGGTGCCGGGGTTCTTAGACTGTTTGACGGGCTTTTCGGGGATGGGGATGGCGGTGTCGAAATCGATCAGCCGCACGCTCCCGTTGCGCGTGACGAGGATGTTTTCCGGCTTGAAATCCAGATGGACGAAGCCGCTTTCATGGACGTGCAGGAGTCCGGCCGCCATATCCAGAAGGATTTGAGCGACATTTTCCGTCAGAAGGGGATCCTGGGTGGCGAACAGCTCCTTGAGATTCGCCGCCTCGATGTAGTCCATCAGCAGGTAATGTGTCCCGTCCGCCTTGCCGTGTTCGATATAGCCGACGATGAACTCGCTTTCGTTCAGTTTGGCCAGGGTTTCGCAGCCGCGCACAAACTGGCGTCGGGCTGAAAAATTGAACCGCAGCTCTTTTTTTAAGGTGCGCAGGGCGTAGGGCTTTCCGCGCGAATCGGTCACCAGCCAGATTTCCGACATGCCGCCGGAGTTCAGGAGCTCCTGAAGATAAAACTTGCCAGCGAACGGCTTCTGCGCCGCCCCGGTTCCTGCCTCCCTGTTTAATGCCCTTGCCATGACGCCCCTTGATACCCCTTTCCAGACGCGGTTGCGAATAAAAACATGCCGGTTGACGCGGTCGGGTGAATTCGCCCGGATCGGTTTGCATTGGCCGGGAAAGAAAACGAGGGTCACAGCATGTCACCGCTGGCGGCATCGCTCCAAGTCTGGCTGAACACCGGTCTGGGTTTTTTCTATCCGGAAGTCTGCCAGCTCTGCCTGGCGGAGCGCGCCGCGGCCGGGGACGGCTTCGTGGGCGCCCGCTGCCGGGCGGAGGTCCGCTTCATCCGGCCGCCGTGGTGTGAGCGCTGCGGCCTGCCGTATCCCGGCCACCTGAGCGCCGCCTTTGAGTGTTCCAACTGTTGCGATCTGGAGCTGGCCTTCAGCTCCGCCCGCAGCGCCGTGGTCGCGAAGACCCGGGTGCTGGAGGCCATTCACCGTTTCAAATACCAACGCGCCTTGTGGTTTGGTCCCTTTTTAGGCGCCCTGCTGTCGCGCGCGGCGGTGCCGGTGCTGCGGGGGCAGGGCTGGCATTACCTCGTGCCCGTGCCGCTGCACCCCCTGAAACAGCGGGATCGGGAATTCAACCAGGCGGAAATCCTCGCCCGGCATTTGAGCGCGGCCAGCGGGATCCCACTTCATCCGGGGCTGATCCGGCGGGTGGCGGCGACAGCGACCCAGACCCGGCTGACTCGGCCGCAGCGGGCGGCCAACATGCGCGGGGCCTTTGCGCTCCGTCCCGGGGTGACTTTGAGCGGGGAACGGCTGGTGCTGGTGGACGACGTGTTCACGACCGGGGCGACCACCAGTGCCTGTGCGCGGGCCTTGCGGGCGGCGGGCGCGGGCGAGGTGTGTGTCTGGACAGTTGCACGCGGGCTTTGAATTCACTATGCTCGGGGCAGGCATGGATACGACCACTTTCACCAAAAAGACCCTGGGGTTGGAAACCGTCGAGCCGGCGTTGACGCCGCCGACCGGCAACGCGCCGGCCTTCACCAAAAAGCCCAAGCTCGGCTCGGGCAAATCCAGGACCAAGAAGCGCGAGATGCCCGAGGGGCTTTGGACCAAATGCCCGACTTGCGAGACGATGCTGTTTGACAAGGAGCTGGATGAAAACCTGAAGGTCTGCATGAAGTGCAACCATCATTTCCCCATCGGCTCCCGGGAGCGCATCCATTCGCTGGTGGAGACTTGCACCTTCGAGGAGATGGATGCCGCCATGTCCAGTGTGGACGTGCTGCATTTTAAGGGAGCCTCCACCTATGCTTCCAAGCTGGAAGCCTACCGGAAAAACACCCCGCTCAAGGATGCCGTCGTCACCGGCCTCTGCCGGATCGGGGATCAGCGCGTCGCGCTGGGCGTAATGGATTTCAATTTTTTGGGCGGCTCGATGGGCTCCGTGGTCGGCGAAAAGCTGACGCGCCTGATTGAGCGCGGAACGGAGAAGGGGCTGCCGGTCATTATCATTTCGGCCAGCGGCGGCGCGCGGATGTATGAGGGGATGTTCAGCCTGATGCAGATGGCTAAGACCAGCGCCGCGCTGGCATATCACGCCCAGCGCGGGCTGCCCTACCTGAGCATCCTGACTCATCCCACCACGGCGGGGGTGATGGCCAGTTATGCGACGCTGGGCGACCTGATTCTGGCCGAGCCGGGGGCGATGATTGGCTTTGCCGGGCCGCGCGTCATCAAGGACACCACCCAAGCGGAGCTGCCGCCGGGCTTTCAGACGGCCGAATTCCTGCTCGACCACGGATTGATTGACGCCATCGTTTCGCGCCAGGCAATGAAGGCGCAACTGATCGCCTATCTGGAATTTTTCACCGCCGGAAAAAAAGCGGCGGCCGCACAGTGAAGTCCGGCCGCTGCGGGAGTGGCAGCTGAGGCCTCCGGTTCAAGCGGTCAATTCGTAGTTCAAAAAAGAGAGGCAATAAATCGCCGCCGTCTCCACCCGCAGCACCAGGGGTCCCAGAGAAATCGGTTGTGCGCCCGCCGTCATGATGGCTTCCAATTCGGCAGGAGTGAAATCGCCCTCCGGCCCGATCCAGACGCCCACGCTTTGAGGGCGGCGCCCGTGCGCCGTTTCAAACGCGCGCCACACCTCGCGGGGATGGCGGCGTTCCCGTTGGAGTGAGCCCACCAGCAGAAGATCGAATTTTTCCTCGCGGGTGATGAAGGCCCCGGGCGTTGCCGGGGCTTCCACCCGGGGCAGCCACGCCGCGCCGCATTGCTTGATGGCTTCGATAGCCACCTGCTGCCATTTGTCGCGCTTTTTCTCCGCCGCCGCGCCGTCGAACTGGGCCACCGCGCGCTCCGAAAGAATCGGCACCACCCGCCGCACGCCCAGTTCCACGGACTTCTGGAGGATGTCCTCGAAAAGCTTCCCCTTCGGTACGGCTTGGATCAGCGTGAGGGCGCAGGGCGGAGGAGGAGTGGATTCCGTCTGCCTCACCGACAGCGCCACGACGTCGCGCCCGGAGTTCTCCACCGCGCAGTCATATACCTGGCCCGCGCCGTCGAGCACCGTGACGGGGTCGCCGGGTTTCAAGCGGAGGACGTGCAGCGCGTGATGCGCCTCGCGCCCCTCCAGGCGCAGCGCCTTTCCCGCGCAGCGTTCGGGCGGAAGATAAAAGCGATGCATGAGAGGGGAGGTGGGATGGCGCCGGGCGAGCCGGGAGGGTCTATCCCTGATTATTTAAAAAACTTTTTTGCCTTCTCGAAAAACCCCTGAGATAAGGGCATTTCCTTGCCGTCGCATAGCGCGGCGAATTCCTGCAGCTTGGCTTTTTGTTCATGGTTGAGCCGCGACGGCACCTCCACTTGTACCCGCACATGCAGATCACCGTGCCCGTGCCCCTGAAGAATTTTGACGCCCTTGCCTTTGACGCGGAACACCGTGCCGGGCTGGGTGCCGGCAGGGACCTTGAGGGCCGCCTTGCCCTGCAGCGTCGGGACTTCAATCTCTGCCCCCAGCGTGGCCTGAAAGAAACTTACGGGGACCTCGCAGAGCAGATCGTCGGCTTCGCGCTGGAAAATGTCGTGGGCCTTGACGTGCAGCACCACATAGAGGTCGCCGGGCGGACCGCCGCGAAATCCCGCCTCGCCGTTTTGGGACGAACGCAGTCGCGAGCCCGCGTCCACGCCCGGCGGAATGCGGAGTTTGATCTTGGAGCTGCGCGGGCGCTTGCCTTCGCCCTGGCAGGCTTTACACGGTTTCTCCACGATCTGCCCCGCGCCCTTGCAGTTCGGGCACGTCTGCGCAATGCTGAAAATCCCCCGCGACATCAGGACCTGTCCCCGCCCGCCGCAGGTCGCGCAGTGCTTGAGGCTGGAGCCGCGTTCCCGACCCGCGCCGTCACAGACCTCGCACTTGTCGGATTTAGTGACGGAGATCTCCTTGTCACAGCCGAGCGCAGCCTCCTCCAGGGAAATCTCCAAGTCGAAGCGCAGGTCTTCGCCGCGCCGGGGTTGGGAGGGATCTGCCTGTCCGCCGCCGAAAAGATTCTCAAAGATGCTCCCGCCGCCCCCGCCGCTGAAGACCTCGCGGAAGATGTCGAAGGGATCATGGAAGCCGCCGGCGCGCGCCCGGGCGCGGGGATCGAAGGCCGCATGGCCGTGCTGGTCATAGGCGGCGCGCTTCTCAGGGTCGCTCAGCGCCTCATACGCCTCGCTGAGCTCCTTGAATTTTTCCTCTGCGGTGTGGTCGCCCGGGTTTTTGTCCGGATGATATTTCACCGCCAGTTTGCGGTAGGCTTTTTTGATTTCTTCAAAAGAGACGTCCCGTCCGACTTCGAGGATTTCGTAATAATCGCGTTTTGCCATTTCTTTCTATTCTTTAAAAGTAGTCGCAAACACTAGGGAAAATGGGAAAAATGGCAAGGTTTATTGGATGCCGGCGACGTCATTTGGAAATCTCAGCCGGAACGATGCCTTTCAAGCCGTGGTCGAGACCGGAGCCGGCTCAACCGGCGCTGGGTATCGGAGGTCCGCTGACTTCTTCTCTCCGCCATGAAATAGAGGCAGGGACGGTGAGGGGGCGCTTTTTTGATATCCCCCCTGTTCTTCGCCTCACTGCGTTGGCGGCGTGGAGTCGGGCGGTCGGCAGGCCTACGCTCAAATTGGCCGTGCAGCGCTACGCCGCCGCATAATTGAGAACTTTCCCCCTTAAAAACTCAATTCACCTTTTTGTTGCATATGCAACAAAAAGTGGAATTGAGTCGCCCGAGCGAAGCTGTGTTTGAAGTCATCGTTTTAGAGCAGTTCTTAGCAACTTTGGGACAGGTAGGGCGCGTCACTTCGTGCGCGCCATCGCGGTCAATCCGCACGCGTGGATTGGCAACGGCGGCGGGCAGAGGATAGCCCGCCCTTTCCGCCGATGTCCCAAGGTTAATTTTAACGGCTATAGAAGCTGGGGTGCGGAGATTCAAGCCGGTCCCGTTGCTTCCCGCTTGGGTGATCCAATCCAGACCAGATGAGTATTTTTGGGTAAGCCCGAATCCTAGACCCTTTTCATAAATCGTGGCGACGTCACCAAATCCAGACCTTAGCGTCCGGGGGGACGCGACACGCGGACCTCCACGCGGTAGGTGAGGCGCACGAGCAGGTCGCCGCGCCCGCCGCGCGGCTTGGGCAGGCCTTCGCCAGTCAGGCGCACGAGCTCGCCCCGTCCGGCGCCGCGGGGGATGGTCACGCGCAACCGGCCGCCGTTGAGGCTCTGAACCATTTCCACGCCGCCTTGCTGCGCGCGGGCAGGCTGGATGCGCAGATCGCAACGCACATCCGATCCGCGCACCGTGAAGGGAAATCCGGCCATCGCCTTCACGCGCACTTGCACGTGGCCCCCCGAAAAAAAACCGGTCCGTGCCAGCCGAAACCGGGTGCCCGGCGCGGTTCCCGGCGGCACAATCAGGTCGTAGAGTTCAGAGCCGTCCGGGTTGGCAGGGTCGTGGACGCGCACTTCCCGGGTCGTTCCCCGCAGGAAATCCTCCAGGCGCAAGTTCACATCCTGGGTCAGGTTGCGCTGAAGGGTCGTGCCCCGTCCGGGCGTGGCCGGCGGCGGGGTCGCGTCCAGTTCGCGGTCGTACGCGCGGCGGCGATCGGGGTCTCCCAGAGTTTCGTAGGCGGCATTGAGCTCCTGCGTCCGCGCCACGGCTTCGCGTGAGCCGTGGTTCACGTCGGGGTGATGCTGCTTGGCCAGCAACCGATAGGCGTTGCGGATTTGCTCCAGCGTGCAGCGGCGGTCCAGCCCCAGCACGCGGTAATGACTTTTTAGCGCGCGTTGCAAGCCGTCAGACTATCCGGAGGGCAGGGCGCCGTCAGCTTCATTTCCGCCCGCATTGGGTCCGGGAATCAGCGGAGGAATTCGCGGTAGAAGGTGACGGCGGAGAGGAGGAAGCCGATGAGGGTGATGCCCTGGCGGATGCGGGGCTGCGGCAGGCGCTGGGAAAAATGGGATCCCAGATAATATCCGGCCAGCGCGCCGGCGGCCAGGATTCCGGCGCGGGGCGCATCCACCAGTCCGGCGCAGGCAAACCACGCGGCGGCGACCAGGTTGAGCAGTGATCCCAGAATGGTTTTGAGCGTGTTCATTTCATGGATATTGTGCAGGCCGATGAATCCGAGGGAGGCGAGCATGAGGATGCCGATGCCGGCCCCGAAATAGCCGCCGTAAATGGCGACCAGGAATTGAAAAAAAATCGCGATTGCAATCCGCCGGCGGGTCGGGGTCTGTCCTTCATCCAGGTGCGCCCCCGCAAACCGGCGGAAAATCCCCTGCGCCAGAAACAGCACGGTGGCAAAGAGGATGAGGAACGGGACTAGTTTTGAAAAAGTCCGGTCGCTGGTGTGGGTGAGCAGTGCGCTGCCAATCCCCCCGCCCAGCAGGCTGACCGGCAACAGTCGGCGAAGCCATGGGGCGACGGCTTTAATATGGTGCCGGTAACCGAACACGCTGCCGGTGGTGCCGAACACGAGGGCAATGGTGCTGGTGGCATTGGCCACCACCGAAGGAACGCCGAAAAACAGCAGGGTGGGAAAGGTGATCAGGGTTCCGCCACCCGCCACGGCGTTGACCGCGCCTGCCGCGGCACCGGCAGCCAGCAACCCAATGATTTCAATGGGTAACATGGGGGATGCGCGGATCTTCCGTCATGCCCGCAGTTTAATCAGCAGGTCTTTGCTTTCCACCGCATCGCCCACTGAGGCATTCAGGGCATCCACGACGCCGTCGGCGGGAGCGAAGACGGCGGTCTGCATCTTCATGGCTTCCATCACCAGCAGCTTGTCACCCTTGGCGACCTTGTGTCCGACGCTGACGGCGATGGAGACGATGAGCCCCGGAATGGGCGCGCCGATTTGCAAGGGATCGGTGACATCGACTTTCGGGCGGGTCTTGGTGACCGGCGTGATTTTTTTGTCGGCGATGAAGGCTTCGCGGGTCCGGCCATTCAGCTCGAAGGTCACAGCGCGACGGGCGTCCTTGTCCGGCTCGCTGATGTTGACCAGCCGGATGATGAGCGACTTGCCCTCCTCGATGGCGACGTTGATTTCCTCCCCGAGGCGGAGGCCGTAGAAAAACGCGTGGGTGGGCAGCACGCCGACGTCGCTGAACTCGCGGGCGTGCCGGGCGAATTCGGTGAAGACCTGCGGATACATCAGGTACGAATAGAGGTCATCGTCGGTGGCCTCGCGTTTGAGGGTTTCGGAGAGGTCCCGGCGGATCTTATCCAGGTTGGCCGGCGTGGCGACGGCTCCGGGGATGACGCCTTTCTTATAATCTTTTCGCGCCTGGGCGGCGCGTTTGGGTCCGAGGACCACGCGCTGCACGTCTTCCGGCCACCCGCCGGCCGGCCAGCCCAGGCCGCCGCTGAGCATGTCCACCACCGACTCAGGAAACCCCTGGGTGCCGGGTTCGAGATTGACCACATCGGCGGGCTTGATGCCGCGGCTGAAAAGGAACAGGGCCATATCGCCGACAACCTTGCTGCTGGGCGTGACTTTTACGATATCGCCGAAGAGCTGGTTGACTTCGGCATAGGCGTGGGCGATTTCCTGCCAGCGGTGGGCGACGCCCATGCTGGCGGCCTGTTCCTTGAGGTTGGTGTACTGGCCGCCGGGCATCTCGTGCAGATACACCTCGGCGCTCCCGGTCTTAGGGGCGGTGTCAAACGGGTGATAATATTCGCGCACCTTTTCCCAGTAATCGGCGAAGGCGTTCAGCGATTCCAGGTCCAGGCCGGTATCGCGCGGGGAATGTTGCAGGGCGGCGACGATGCTGTTGAGGTTGGGCTGGCTGGTGCTGCCGCTCATGCTGGCAAGCGCCAGATCCACCACGTCCACCCCGGCCTCGCTGGCCTGAAGGATGGCGGCCGACTGGGTGCCCGCCGTGTCGTGCGTGTGAAAATGGATGGGGAGTCCGATCTCCTCGCGCAGGGCCTTGACCAGGGTGCGGGCGGCGAGCGGGCGGCAGAGGCCGGCCATGTCCTTGATGGCGATCATGTGCGCGCCCATTTTTTCAAGTTCCTTGGCGAGCTTGACGTAATACTTGAGGGAATATTTGGCGCGGTTCGGGTCGAGGATGTCCCCGGTGTAGCAGAGGGCGGCTTCGCAGACCGCGTGCGTGTCCTGCACGGCCTCCATCGCCACGCGCAGGTTGGGCGTGTAGTTGAGCGAGTCGAAGATGCGGAAGATGTCCATGCCCGATGCGGCGGCGTGCTTGATGAAGCCGGCCACGACATTTTCCGGGTAGTTGGAATAGCCCACCGCGTTGGAGCCGCGGAAAAGCATCTGGAAGCAGATGTTGGGGATCCGGGCGCGCAGCTGGCGCAGCCGTTCCCAGGGGTCCTCGTTGAGGAAGCGCATCGCGGTGTCGAAGGTGGCGCCGCCCCACATCTCCAGCGAGAACAGTCCGGGCGAGCGTCGGGCGAGCGCCTCCGCCACGGCCAGCATATCGTAACTGCGCACGCGGGTGGCCATGAGCGACTGATGGGCATCGCGCAGGGTGGTATCCGTGACGAGCAGCCGCTTTTGTTTGCGGACCCAGTCGGCAAAGTGTTTCGGCCCGAGTTCGAGCAGGCGGTCACGGGTGCCGGGCGGCGGCGCGAGCTTGAGGTCGAAGGGCACGGGCGCGGCAGGGATCAGCGGTTTGACCGGCTTGAAGCCTTTGGCGTGGGGGTTGCCGTTGACGGTGACGTTGCCCAAAAAGTTGAGCAGCTTGGTCGCGCGGTCGCGCCGTGCCTTGAACCGCAACAGTTCGGGCGAGGTGTCAATCAGCGTCGTGGTCGCCTGGCCGGTCCGGAACCGCTCATGCTGGATGACGTTTTCCAGGAAGGGGATGTTTGTCTTCACGCCCCGAATTCGGAATTCCGACAGAGCGCGGTGGGTGCGCTGCAGGGCGTCGGGGTAGTTGTGGGCGCTGGCGATGAGCTTGACCAGCAGCGAGTCGTAGAAGGGGGTGATGACGGCGCCGCCGTAGCC
This sequence comes from uncultured Verrucomicrobia subdivision 3 bacterium, assembly GCA_903835255.1. Taxonomy (GTDB): domain Bacteria; phylum Verrucomicrobiota; class Verrucomicrobiia; order Limisphaerales; family UBA11358; genus UBA11358. Next base: position 18,956 of record CAILMI010000054.1, on the reverse strand, counting down.
CATGCCGCCGTCCAGCCGGATGCCGAAGCCGCCCGGAGAGCGGTAGGCCAGAATCTTGCCGTAGTCCGGCATGAACTTGTTTTCCGGATCCTCGGTCGTCACGCGGCATTGAATGGCGTAGCCGTTGCGGGGAATCTCCGCCTGGGGCGGCATCCCCACCACGGGCCCGTGCAGCGAGTGGCCCTGCGCAATCAGGATCTGCGCCCGCACCAGATCGAGGCCGGTGATGACCTCGGTGACGGTGTGCTCGACTTGGATGCGCGGGTTCATCTCGATGAAGAACCATTCGTGCCGGTCAAGGTCGTAGAGGAATTCGATGGTGCCGGCGTTGTCGTAGCGGATCTCCCGCGCCATGCGCGCGGCGGCATCACATAATTCGCGTACGACCTCTGGCGGCAGGCCGAAGCTGGGGGCGACCTCGATGACCTTCTGATGGCGGCGCTGGACCGAGCAGTCGCGTTCGTGGAGATGAATCACGTTGCCGTGCTGGTCGCCGAGGATCTGGACCTCGATGTGCTTGGCGTTGGGGATGTATTTTTCGAGGAAGACGGCCGGATTGCCGAAGGCGCGTTCCGCCTCGGACTGCGCCTCGTCGAGCAGGTTGGAAAGGTCGGCCGCCTTTTGGACCACGCGCATCCCGCGGCCGCCGCCGCCGAATGCAGCCTTGATGATGAGCGGGAAGCCGATTCCGCGCGCGGCCTTCATCGCCTCGTCGCGGTCGGTGATGGCCTCGGCATTCCCGGGCAGGACGGGAACGTTGATTTTTTGAGCGAGCGCGCGGGCGGCGGTTTTGTCGCCCATCATTTCCAGAAGTTCCGGCCGGGGCCCGACGAAGGTGATGCCGGCCTGGGCGCAGGCGCGGGCAAACTGGGCGTTCTCGGACAGAAACCCGTAGCCCGGATGAATCGCGTCCACGCCTTTTTCTTTGGCGACGGCGACGATGCTGTCGATGTCGAGATAGGCGGCCACCGGTCCTTTGTCCTCGCCGATCAGGTAGGCCTCATCCGCCTTGAAGCGGTGCAGGCAGAAGCGGTCGGCCTGGGCGTAGATGGCGACGGTGCGCAGGTTTAATTCCGTTCCCGCGCGGAAGATGCGGATGGCGATCTCGCTGCGGTTGGCGGCGAGCAGTTTGCGGAAGGGGCGGATGGGGTTCGGGGCGGCCATGGGAGATTGCTGATGTTTGTTGGTTAAGTGGCTCATGCCGAGCCTTTCTATAATGGATTCTGCGGCTAAAGGAAAGAATAGCCGACGGGAAAATGGCGGGGGAACGCGGGCGGGGCGGGGGCTTCGCAGGAACTCAGGCTGCGGGCAGGGGCGTCGTCGGGTCGGATGGGGCGGGGGTTGCCGGCGGGGCTTTGCCGGCGGAGAGAAGTTTGGCCTGCTTGAGCAGCCGGCAGAAATCTTTTTTACTCGTCTGATGGAGGGTGCCTTCGCGGGTGGTGAGGCTCAGCATGGACTTGTAGCTCACCGCCAGCCGCTCCAGCTTAACGATGCGGATATATTCCTTGCCCTGTTTCCAGATCTGGCCTTGGCGGAGTTTCATGGCGGCGTGTGGGGAAAAAAAATCTGTCTCCTCTGAGTATGAGTCAAAGGAGACAGCTTTAGAGGGAGAACTACTTTTTCTTAGAAGCGGATTTCTTTGCGGCTTTCTTGGCGGGCTTCTTGGCTTTTGATTTAGTGGCCATAGTATTATGTGTTTTTTTTTTAGTTTGCTACACTTCGGGATGGTTAGTTTCCCCGGAGATGAATCCATCATGCGTAAGCGCGCGCCTTTTGTAAATGGCGGACATGATCATTTTTTATCCGCGGTTTTTGGCGCCGGCCCGCGCTGACGCACTTAATAGCGTGCTATTGTCCGGCGTTTCCCGCATATTGAAACCATGTCATTTAGCGCGCTGGGATTGGACCCGAAAGTTTTGCAGGCGGTGAAGGAAGCCGGTTACACCGAGCCCACGCCCATCCAGGCGGCGGCCATCCCGCCGATCCTGGCCGGACACGACCTCATCGGCATCGCCCAGACGGGCACGGGAAAAACCGCGGCGTTCACCCTGCCAATGCTCACCCGGCTAGCTGCCGTTGTGGGCGACGGGCGCCAGCGCGGCACCTGCGCCCTGGTGCTGGCGCCGACGCGCGAGCTGGTTCTGCAGATCGAGGAGAATGTCAAAGCCTACGGCAAACATCTGCCGCTGCGCGTCGCCACCGTGTTCGGCGGCGTCGGCGAAAATCCCCAGATCAATGCTCTGCGCGCCGGCACGCATCTCATCATCGCCTGCCCCGGCCGGTTGATGGATCTGATGCAGCGCCGCTACGCCGACTTCTCCCAGTTGCAGTACCTGGTGCTTGACGAGGCGGATCGGATGCTCGATATGGGTTTCCTGCCTTCCATCCGCCAGATCGTCCGATCGCTGCCGCCGAAGCGCCAGACGCTGCTTTTCTCCGCCACGCTTTCCAAGGAAATTGAAACCCTCACGCACGAGTTTCAGCACGCGCCGAAAACGGTGCAGATCGGCCGCCGCTCGAATCCCGCCGAGACGGTCACCCAGCTGGTGTATGAAGTGCCGAAGTCGCTGAAGACCGCGCTGCTGGTTCATCTTTTGAAGGAGCCCGCCATGGACATGGTGCTGGTCTTCACCCGCATGAAGCACGCCGCCGACCGGCTCGCGCGGCAGCTCGAACAAAATGGGGTCAAGACGGCCACCCTCCATTCCAACCGCTCCCAAAATCAGCGGCTCAAGGCGTTGAAGGATTTTAAGTCCGGCGTGGTGAGCGTGTTGGTGGCCACGGACATTGCCGCCCGGGGCATTGACGTGGACGGTATCTCGCACGTGGTGAACTATGATTTCCCGATGCACGTGGAGGATTATGTCCATCGGATCGGCCGGACGGGCCGCGCGCAGGCGGTGGGCGACGCCATCAGTTTTGTCACCCCGGAGGATCATGGCGAGCTGCGCGCGCTGGAGCGGTTCATTGGCCGCGGCATCGTGCGGAAGCGGGCGGAGGGATTTAATTATGCCCAGGTGGTCCCGCATGTGGTGGAAGATCGCCCGCGCCATCCGCAACAAGGCCGGGGCCAGCAGCGTGGACCGCAGCGCGGTCAATCAGGCGGTCAACAGCGTCCCCGCCAAGCCTCCTCGCATCCGCATCCGCGGCCGCCGCAAGATGGCCGGCCCCAAAACGGTGGCGCTAGTCGCCCGCAATCCGGCGGCGGCCGTCCGCAACAACCGGTCAGCGGCAATCGCGAAGGGGGCAATGAACGCCATTTCCCCAGCCGCCCTTCCAGTTACGGCCGGCGCTTCAGCCCGCGCTGAGCGGCCGGGGAAGCCGCCGCGCGTCTCCTGAGCATTGCGCCGAGGGTGCTGTCGCCCCCGCAGGCCCGCGGCAATTTCTCCTCCGATCACGCGCTTGAAATGGCTTAGACAGCGCGCTGTTTTCAGCGCCGCTTCCTGAGGTCGCCCCCCCGGGGGGGCGTGATTCCGTTGCCTGCCGCTTATTCAGGCGCGTTCCCCGACAGGCTGGCTTCCGGCGGGGAGTTTGGTATTCTGCCTTCCGCTTTGATGTCTCCCATCATTAACATTGCCGCGTACAAATTCGTCGCCCTGCCGGAATTGCGTTCCCTGCGGGCGCGCTTGTTATCCCTCTGCAAACAGGGGGGGCTCAAGGGCACGATTCTCCTTAGCGCGGAGGGCATCAATCTGTTTGTGGCCGGCGTGCAGGCCGGCATTGATCGCCTGCTCGCGGAATTGCGCCGCCAGCCCGGCTTGGAGGATCTGTCGCTGAAAATCAGTGAGACGGCACATCAGCCATTCAACAAGATGCTGGTGCGAATCAAGCGGGAGATCATCGCCTTCGGTGTCCCGGGCATCGACCCGGCCCGGCACCCGTCGCCCAAGCTGGCGGCGAAGGAGCTGAAGCGGTGGCTTGACGAAGGCCGGCCGGTGACATTGCTGGACACGCGCAATAATTATGAGGTGAAGCTCGGCACGTTTCAGAATGCGCTGCCGATCGGGGTGGATCATTTCCGGGATTTTCCCGAAGCGGTTCGCAGGCTTCCGTCCCAGATGAAGGATCAGCCCCTGGTGATGTTTTGCACCGGGGGCATCCGGTGCGAGAAGGCGGGGCCGTTTATGGAGCGGGAGGGATTCAAAAATATTTTCCAGCTCGACGGCGGCATCCTTAAATATTTCGAGGAGTGCGGGGGGGCTCATTACAACGGGGAATGTTTCGTATTCGATCAGCGTGTGGGTCTTGACCCCAGCCTGCAGGAGACGGAATCGACCCAATGTTTCCGGTGCCAGACACCCCTGAATGAGGCCGACCAGGGCGACCCGCGCCATGTGCCGGGCCAGTCCTGCCCGTATTGTTTCAAGACGCCGGCCGAACAGATGGCGCTGACCATCGCCCGGCGGCACGAAGCCGTCCGGCGCGCCACCACGCCCCTGCCGGGCAGCCAGCCGCGCGAGAACTACAAGTCCATCAACGTCCCTCAGGACTGTGCCGGGGCGACCCTTTTGGAGGCATTGTGCCGGGTGGTGAAACAGGTGCCCTCCGCCTACTGGGAAGAAGAATGCCGGCGCGGGTTGGTGGTGGACGCGGGGCGCGCGCCGATGGCCTCCACGCATACCGTCCGCGCCGGAGAGCGCTACCGGCATCTGTTCCCCAACGTGACCGAGCCGGAGGTGAATGGCGGGATTGAAATTCTGCACGAGGATGAGGCGCTGATTGTGGTTAACAAACCCGCCCCTCTGCCGATGCATGCGGGCGGGCGGTTTTATCGCAACACGCTCCGGCACCTCCTGGGGCTCGTTTACCATCCGCAAAGGCCGTATCCGGCGCACCGGCTGGACGCCAACACCACCGGGATTGTGCTGGTCACCCGCACCCAGCATTTCGCGGGGCGGTTGCAGCCGCAGTTCGCGCGCGGCACGGTCGAGAAACAGTACCTGGTCCGCGTGCAAGGCCAGCCGCCGGAGGAGGTGTTCCAGTGCGATGCTCCCATCAGCGCCGAGTCCGGCGAGCTGGGGTCGCGCACGGTGGATGTGGATTCGGGCCTGAAGGCGCACACCCAATTCCGGGTGCTGCAACGGAACGCCGATGGCACAGCGCTGCTGGAGGCGCGGCCGCTGACCGGACGCACCCATCAGATCCGGATTCACCTCTGGCATCTGGGGTTCCCCGTGGCGGGGGATCCCGTCTATCTGCCCGGGAAAAAAATCGGCGACACGCAGACGCTGGCGGTCGGCGATGCGCCTCTGTGCCTGCACGCCTGGAAAATTCAATTTGTGCATCCGCTAACCCGGCAGCCGGCCGAGTTCACGGCGCCGCCGCCGGCGTGGGCCGCGTTCAGGGGCGCCCGTCCGCCCGGACCGGGCTGAAGGGGAAGGGGCGCGATTGTGATTCCCAGTGCCACATCTGGAGATGAGGTCCGGCAATTTGGTGGCGGCCCGGTTTTTGGGGTGCGTTGGGGAGTGGGTTGAAAAATGGAAATAAAAGGGGGGTAAAAGGCCGGCCAATAAAAACCAAAGAAAAATGTTGCCATCGGGCCATCGCCGTCTAATATGGACCCAGCTGTTAGATAGCTTGTCAGTCCCATGGCATGGTAAATCTTCAAGTGAACTCCGTTCAGTGATGATTTGAAATCCGAAGTTCGGAAACAGTCTGGTGAGTGCAGTGTTAGTCGGACAGTAAAACATCAATGAGCAATAAATTATTTGTTGGAAATCTTTCCTTCAATACCACCGAAAACGACCTCCAGGACGCCTTTGCGGCGCACGGCACGGTCACTGAAACCAACCTGATGATGGACCGCATGAGCGGCCGTCCCCGCGGTTTCGGTTTCATCACCATGAGCACGGCGGAAGAAGCGCAGAAAGCCATTGCCGCCCTGAACGGCGCGCAGTTGGATGGTCGCGCCCTCACCGTCAACGTGGCTAAGCCCCGTGAAGAACGCGCCCCCGGCGGCGGCGGCGGCGGTCGTCGTGAATACGGCGGCGGCGGTGGCGGCGGCGGCGGTCGTCGTGAGCGCTATTAATCTTTAGCGGTTATTTTCAGAGCGGGGTCTGGGTAAAACCAGACCCCGCTTTTTTTCCAAGTCCCCTCGTCTGCGGCAGGGCTTCCTGTCCCAGCAATCGCCGCCGTTTTTTTGGGGCGTTCCGATTCTGCCTCGGCTTGGCAGCTGCGGTTCGGATTTGACAGCGCGGGAATTGTCCGCAAAATAGAAGACCGTTTTCGGTGGCCAGCGTAGCTCAGGGGTAGAGCAGAGGACTCATAAGCCTTTGGTCGGAGGTTCAATTCCTCCCGCTGGCACCACTTCAAAAACTTAATAAAAAGCCCATTAAAAAAGGGTTTATCGGTTATCTGCCCGCAATTTTGAGCTCGATGCAATGGTGTTCAAAGTTTAGGAAAAGGGCCGTATTTGGCAGTGATTGGCAACCGCGTTCGGATTTAATCTTGTCACTCTCCGGGGTTTTTTTCAGCCGTGGCTTCCCGTTTTTTGGTTTGATATCCTGAATCGGGCTTTTGCCTCTGGACGGCTGGCGATTTCACACTCAATTCAACCCAAATTCCGAAACAGGGTTTCGCCAATTATCGCTGGGGTAGCACGCTGCGCTGCGCTGTCCCCGCCCGCGCCGGGCGGGCCAAACAAAAGGGACCGCGTGCCTTCTCCCAATGGGGCTTAATGGAGTTCAGGAATAGTTGCAGTAGGATTGAAACCTTGTTACATTCTTAGAAATTTTTGTGAAGCAAAAACCACACAAGCGATCCTCCTCCAGGCGCAGCCCTGTTGTTGCACACAAAAAAGGCACGCTTCGGCGAAAGCAGGCACCCGTCAAAAAACTTCATTCCCGTCCCGTGAAGGACGCGGCTGGAAAAGGCCTCCCGCCCCAAAAAAATCATTATCTACAGTTAGTGCCCCGCCTGAGGAAGATGGCGGTTAAACGGCTTCCGGCCCGGGCCATCGCGCTCGTCATCTCGCGCGGCGATGCGGATTTGCTGATGTTGCCCGGCCGCACCGCGCGCCATTTCTCCAGCAACGCGGCCGGCGACTACCTGTTCTATCATCCTGCCTGCGACCTGGCGGCCCTCGCCCAGCTCGCCGCGGGGCGCGCCGCCGGCGCCGGGTTTCTGATCATTCCTCAGACCTCGTTTTGGTGGCTGGATTTTTACCCGGGCTTTCGCTGGTATCTGGAGCAGAATTGTCGCCGCATCGCCCACGCCGGGGACACGGGTTCGATCTGGGCCCTGAACCAAAAGCCCGCCGCAGCCCGACCTGGCCTGGCCGCGCAGTTCGCCGGGCTCGTGGCCCAGTTTCAAGCCCGCTACGAACGCGATCCCGTGGTGCTCGACTGGCATTCCGGCGGGGATGTCAAAAAATATTTTCCGCAACTCGCAATCTGGCTTCCTCCCAGTCGCTTCGGTCTGCTGCCTTATCTCGATGGCACGGCCGACATTGTCATCACCTCCTCGCCGCACCGCATCGGTCTGAAAGAGGCAGATCGCGTCGCCACTGCCGCCGTGGTGCGCTTGGATAACGCCGCTCAAAAACTTTCATTTAAGTGGAAGTCGGATAGCCCGCCAGGGATCAGCACGTCGGTGTCCATCATCGTGCCCTGCTACAACGGAAAGGCGATGACCTCCGCCTGTCTGCGCTCGTTGTTTGAGACGATTCCGCAGGGCATCCGCTGCCAGGTGATTGCAGTGGATGATTGCTCGAGCGATGGCTCCGCGCAGATGCTCAAGCAGTGGGCCAGGCGCGAGCCGCGCTTAAACTATTACCGAAACCCCGTCAACCGGGGCTTCGTGGATTCGTGCAATAACGGCGCCGCGCAGGCGTCGGGCGATGTTCTGGTGTTCCTCAACAATGACCTGGCCCTGCTGCCGGGCTGGCTGGAGCCGTTGCTGCGGGTATTGCGGGATCACCCGGAGGCGGGCGGGGTTGGTGGCAAATTGATTTATCCGGACGGGACGATCCAGGAAGCTGGCAGCGTGGTTTTTCGGGACGGTTCCGCCATGAATTACGGGCGGGATCATGCGGATCTCCAAAATCCTGGATTTAATTTTTTAAGGGAAGTGGATTATTGCTCGGGCGCGATGCTGGCCACTCCCCGGGCTCTTTTCAACGAGTTGGGCGGCTTTGGCGCGGAGTATCGTCCGGGCTACTACGAGGACACGGATTACTGTTTCAAAGTGCGGGAGGCCGGGCGCAAGGTTTATTTCCAGCCTGAAAGCGCGGTCGTGCACCGGGAGGGCGGCACGGCCGGCACGGACCTGAAGCGCGGCATGAAGCGCTATCAAGTTATCAACCAGAAGAAATTCATGACCCGCTGGGCCCGGGCGCTCAAAGCCCAGCCCAAACGCCCCGGTTGGTCGGATGCCCCGGCGCAGGCCGCTTTGGCCTGGCCCTCCGGCCGCCGCGCGCTGGTGGCGTCCTTCTACCCGCCCGAATTTGACAGCGATAGCGGCTCCAAGCGCATCATGGATCTGATCGATCTGCTGTTGGCGCAGGGTTGGAGCGTGACCTTCCTGGCGTCCGAACGGCTGAACCATGAGCGTTATTCGCGCCATCTGCAACAAAAGGGCGTGGCGGTCTTCTTGGCGGGGAATTTGAAATGCGAGGAGTTTTTCGGGGCGATGCAGTTTGACATCGCGCTGCTCGCCTATTGGGGGGTGGCGGAAATTTTCATGCCGGCAATGCGCCGGGCTTCGCCGGAAACCCGCATCCTTGTGGACTCGGTGGATCTGCATTTTCTGCGCATCGCCCGCGGGGTTTTTAAAGAGGCTGCCGACCAAAAAACGGTGGGCGCATTGGAGGCCAGTCACGGTTCGTCCATGATGCGCGAGTTGAACGTGTACGCCGGCGCCGACGCCGTGTTGACGGTTTCAAGCAAGGAGGCGGTGTTGTTGGACGATTTCACCTCGCAGCCCGGCCTCACGCATCAGGTGGCGGATATAGAGCGCGCCATTCCTGCTCCGCTGCCGCTCGCCGGACGGCGGGGAGTCGTGTTCATGGGATCGTTCTACCACAAGCCGAACATCGGGGCGTTGAAATTTTTATGCGAAGAGGTGTTGCCGCACCTCAGCCCGGCCCTCGCGGCGCGGCATCCGATTTACATTTTGGGCCTGGGGCTGACTGATGAGCTTCGCAAACTCGCGGACGGGTTGCCGCAGGTGCGCATGGTGGGCTGGGTGCCGAGCGTGCAGCCGTATCTGGAACATGCTCGGATTTCCGTGGTGCCGCTCCGCTTCGGCGCGGGCACAAAACGCAAACTGCTCCAGTCCATCGTCACCGGGACGCCAGCCGTTTCCACGACGGTGGGCGTGGAGGGATTTGGGCTGGTCGATGGGGAACACGTCCTGATCGCGAATGAGGGCAAGGCCTTCGCCAAGGCCATTGCGCGGCTGCTCACCGACGACCCGCTGTGGGAGAAGCTGGCATCGCAGAGCCGAAATTTTTTACTGGATACTCATGGCCCTGAGGCGGCGGGAAGGCAGCTGGCCGCTGTCATTGCCAATGTGAAAAAGGCCCGGCCCAAAGTGGCGGCCGGGGCGGTTTCCGAGACGCTGTCGGTTCCCGCTGAAAAACTGGTTAAACTGCAACACGTCCGGCTGGCCGGTAGAATCCGCAGTATTACCGGGAACCGCCTGCCGCACGGAGCGACCGTTCTGGTCGCCAGCGGGGGCGATGAGGCATTGCTGCAGCTGCCCGGGTGCTCCGGGCGCCATTTTCCCCAGAACAAGCGGGGGGGATATGCCGGCCGTGATCCCAAGGACAGTGCGGAGGCCATCGCCCAGCTGGAATCGCTGCGCCAGCGGGGGGGGAAATTTCTCCTGCTGCCTCAAACCCAGTTCCGGTGGCTGGAACAGCACCCGCAGTTTTCCGATTATTTGGGCGCGCGCTATGTCGAGCTGCCGGGCGAAGCAGAGGGCGTCTGCCGCATCTTTGATTTGCGGCGCAAAAAGTCGGCACCCCGGGTTGCTAAGAAGATTTCAGCGGATCTCTCCGATGTGCGGCTCATCGCCTTTTTTCTGCCGCAGTTCCATCCCATCCCTCAAAACGATGCGTGGTGGGGCGAGGGCTTCACCGAGTGGAAAAACGTCGGCCGCGCCCGGCCGGCATTTGCCGGCCATCATCAGCCCCAGATCCCCGCCGACCTGGGCTTCTATGATTTGCGGCTGGCCGAGACGCGCTCGGCACAGGCGGAACTCGCCCGCGCGCATGGCATTCACGGCTTCTGCTATTACCATTACTGGTTCGGCGGTAAGCGGCTGCTGGAGCGGCCGTTCAACGAAATCCTCGCGAGCGGCCAGCCGGATTTCCCGTTTTGCCTCTGTTGGGCGAATGAGCCGTGGTCGCGCCGCTGGGATGGCCGGGCACAACATGTTTTGCAGCCGCAACAGTATTCGCCGGAGGACGACGTGGAGCACATCCGCTGGCTGCTGCCGGCGTTGAAGGATCCCCGGGCCATCCGCATCGAGGGCAAGCCGGTGTTTGTGGTCTATCAGGGCCGTGACCTGCCGGACCCCGCGCGCACGACGGCGACGTGGCGGCGGGAGGCGGTCGCCGGCGGGCTGCCGGGGATTTATCTGCTCTCTGTGGAGACCGGATGGGATGAGGGGTGGGACGCCACCCAGGTCGGGTTTGATGCGAAGATCTTGTTTGCGCCGCAGTTCACCACCCTGGCGAAGTCGGGCGCGCAGATCCGGATTCCTGGTAAAAACAAATTGCGGGTGTTTGATTATCAAAAAGCCTGGCCCGCCCTCGCCAATCCCGCCCCGGTGAATTATCTGCGTTACGAGACCGTCTGCCCGGCCTGGGACAATTCCGCCCGGCGGGGCAATGAGGCGTGGGTGATGCACAACTCCACTCCCGCCGCCTATGAGCAGTGGCTGCGCCAGGCTATTTTCCGCGCGCGGTCTCGCCCGGCGAGCCAGCAGGTGGTGTTCCTGAACGCCTGGAATGAGTGGGCCGAGGGCGCCCATCTGGAGCCGGATTTGAAAAACGGCCTGGCTTATCTCGAAGCCACAAAGCGGGCATTGGTCCATTTGCGACCGTCGGCTAGATTGAAAATGAATCGGAAAGAAGTGCGCTATGGCCTTTAAACAATCACGGGATCCCATTATCATCTTCGGCGCTCCGCGCTCTGGCACGACTTATTTGCATAGCATCCTTAATGAGCACCCCGATGTTTACATCAGCCATGAAGCGCGGCTCTTCGGCTGGCTTCATCAGTCCTTCAAAGTGATTACAAATAAGGATGATTTTCTTGTCACTCATCGTGAGGAGTTTATGGAGCACCTGCGTGTGAGTTATCCGAAACTCATCCGCAATTTCTATTCCAAATTGAAACCGCAGGCGCGTTATTGGGGAGATAAAAATCCGCTCTCTTTGACTACAGCCAATGTCGGCACGCTCCAGACCATTGTTGAACTTTTCCCCGGCGCGAAATTCATCCATATCATCCGCGATGGTCGTGATGTGGTCGCTTCCTTAACGCGCCGCCATCATTCTAATGGTGAGCCTTGGGCGGATTTTTTGACCGCGCATCACCTCTGGAATGGCCATATCGAACGCGGGACGGCTTTCGGTAAGACGCAGGCTGCTGAAAAATACTTTGAACTGCGTTACGAAGATTTAATTCGCGACGACCTGGGCATGGCGGTGAAACTATTTCAGTTCCTGCAAATTCCCATGGTCGACTCCGTGGCGCGGTTTTGTGAGAGCCAGCAGGAGAAGCGCACTCCATTTAGCTTGCCCACGCGCGATATTACAAACGTGGCGGCATCCGATTGGAGCAAGGTGTTTGATGCGGATCAGCAATGCCGGAGCCTCAAATTGATTGGGGCAAACCTGATCGCTTGTGGCTACGAGACCGCGCCCACACTGGCTGCGAAGCTCAAAAAGTCCCCGAAGAAAGAAGGCGCCCAAGGCCGCACCTCCCCTGCGCGGGGGGTCCGGCAGAACGCCCCGCGGGCTGCGCGGAAACTTCAACGATGAAACTTTGTAAAAAACCGATTTTTATCCTGGGGGCCCCGCGTTCCGGGACCACCGTGGCGGCATGGGCGCTGGCCGAGCACAGCCAGCTCTGGACCTCGGGGGAGAGCTATGTGCTGGCCGAAATCTTCGGCGGCGCGCGCGGCGACAAAAATTTCAATGCGCTTTTCCAGACTGCCGAGGTGCTGGGCGACGGCAGCTTGATCCAGCAGGAAAAGATTTCCCGTACGGAGTTGCTGGCGGCCCTGGGGCTGGGCGTGAATGCGCTGTTCACCAGCCGCAGCGGCGACCGCCGGTGGATCGACCACACCCCGGTGCAGTCGCTGATGGTGGACCGGCTGGGAGAAATGTTCCCGGACGCCCAGTTCCTCCATCTGTTGCGCGACGGCCGCCGCGCGGTCCACTCCATGATTCATTTCCAGGACGCGCTGCAGCCGGCGGTCCGTGAAAAATTCAAAAAAGCCGGCTGGGACATCCCCTGGCTGGATTTCACCGAGGCCTGCCGGACCTGGCGGGAGTACGCCGGCAAGGTGCTGGATTTCTCCGTCGCAAACCCCGGCCGCTGCCTCACGGTGCGGCAAGAGCATTTGGTGAGCCGTCCGGAGGAGACCTTCGCCTCGATCTACCAGTTCCTGGGCTTGTCGCCGGAGGCCGGGCCCATTCAATTGTTAAAAACCCAGCGCCTCCATTCCAGCTTCTCGAAAAAACGGGATTACAACCGCTCGCCCTGGAACAGTTGGACCCGCTCGCAAAAAGAGATTTTCATCCGGGAAGCCGGCCCGGTTTATTACCGGCACGGGCTGGCGACCCAATCCCAGCTGCGGGCCGGCCTGGCGATGCCTTCGGCGTCCGTCCGGCGCCTGAAATCCCCCCGCGCCCGGCTCATCGCCTTTCATCTGCCTCATTTCCATCCCACGCCGGAGGGCGAGGCCTCAGGGGGGCGGGGGGCGACCGAGTGGACCGTCGTGGCCAAGTCCCAGCCTCTCTTTGCCGGGCATGACCAGCCGCGCTTGCCGGCGGATCTGGGCTACTACGATCTGCGCCTGCCGGAAACCCGCGCCCAGCAAGCGGCGCTCGCCCGCGAGCATGGCATCGAGGCCTTCTGCTACTGGCATTATTGGTCTGGCGGCCGCCGCCGGTTCGAGCGGCCGGTGAATGAAATCCTTGCGACCGGCCATCCGGATTTCCCCTTTTGTCTCGCCTGGTCCAACCAGACCCGGTCGGACCTCCCGGCCGGCCGGCGGAAAGGCATTCCCGTCAAACAGATCTACTCCGCGGCTGACGACCGCGCGCATGCGGCGTGGCTCGCCAGCGCCTTCCAGGACCCGCGCTACCTGCGTGTGGACGGTCATCCGGTTTTTGCAATCAACCGGCCGGACGATTTGCCGGATCTGGAACGTTTTGCCGCCGCCCTCCGCGCCGCCTGCAAGAAAAAGAAACTGCCCGCGCCCCATCTCATCGGGATCAATTCGGGGAAACACACCGACTGGCGTCTGCACGGCCTCGATGCCAGCCTGGATTTTGAGCCGCAGCTCGGCGGGTTGCCCAAGGTCCGTGGGGGGGGCGTGAACGTGTTTGATTACGCCGCCGTCCGCAAACACATGCGCCGCCGCCAGCGTGACTATCCGTTTCATCCTTGCCTATTCACCGGCATGGACACCACCCCGCACTTGGGGAAAAAGGGTGTGGTCGTCCGCAATGCCACCCCGGAGAGGTTTGCCAAAGGTCTCGAGGAGATGATTCGCTCGGTGGAGGGCAAGCCCTTTGAGCAGCGCCTGGTGTTTGTCAACGCTTGGAACGATTGGGCTCAGGGCACTTATCTTGAACCCGACCAGAAACACGGGAGGAAGTACCTCGAAGCCGTGCTCCGGGTCAATCGCTCCGGGAAATAAGGAGAAATCCATCCGCTGCTCCCGCACCGTACGGTCGTGGATGGGGATGGAAGGATTCAATTTCCGGAAAGACGCGCCGGGCAGGGGGGGGTGCTTCTCCGTTTGCTTTTATTCGGGAGGCTGGGCAATGTGGCCCGCAAGGTTTTCAAAGGTGCCATTGCAATTTAAAAATCAACATCCGGACTGCAACCAGCCGCTGGCCGACCCTTCCCTCATCGCCTGTCCGCACTGCGATCTCCTGCAGCGCATTTCTCCCGTGCCGCCGGGGGCATCGGTGCGGTGTCCGCGCTGCGCCCGGGAGCTGGGGCGTTCCCGGGCGGATTCGCTGAACCGTTCGCTGGCGTTGACGCTGGCCGCGCTGGCGCTCTATCTCATCGCCAATGGGCTGCCCATGCTCGGGCTTCATGCCGCCGGGCGCGAGGCGTTCACCACGGTGGCGGGCGGCGCCCATCAGCTCTGGCTCGATGGGCAGCCGGTCGTCGCGCTGCTGGTGCTCTTCGCAGCGGTCATTGCGCCGGGTCTGCAAATTGGTTTTTTGCTGCTGGTTTTGTTGGGGTGCCGGCGTGAACGCCCGCCGTTCTGGGTCGGGTCGTGCCTCCGCCCGCTGCACTTTACCCGCACCTGGAGCATGATCGAGGTCATGCTGCTCGGGGTGCTGGTGGCGCTCACCAAGATTGCGGATTACGCGACGGTCCTCCCCGGCGTGGCGCTGTTCGCCCTGTTCGGCCTGGTGCTGCTGCTGGCGGCAGTGCAATCCTGTTTGGACCCCCGCGAGGTGTGGGAGCGGATCGAGTGGGCGGAGGAGAATGTGCGCCTCCATTCGCGCCTCCATTCGCGCGCCCAGCGCGAACGGGAGGCGTTGCCATGAGCGCGTCCAGCCCGACGGCGATGGACCTAGGCTTGCAGGGCTGCCCCGTCTGCAGCCTGGTATCACGTCCCGCCCCCGGCGCGCGGAAGGGACGCTGTCCCCGCTGCGACGAGCCTCTGGTCTTCCGCAAGCCTGCCAGTGTGGAGCGCACGCTGGCCTACCTGACGGCGGCGGCGATCTGTTATGTTCCGGCCAATCTGTTGCCGGTGATGACCACTCTGACGGCGGGGAGCCGCGAGTCGGACACTATTTTGCAGGGCGTGGTGCTGCTGTGGTCGCCCACGGGCTGGCCGCTCTCGCTGATCGTGCTGTTCGCCAGCGTCATGATTCCGAGCGCGAAAATCGCGGCCCTGCTCTACCTCGTTTTCACGGTGCGGCGGGGAACCCTCGCCAGCGGCGCCCAGCGCGTCCGGCTCTATCGAATGGTCGAGCTCATCGGGCGCTGGTCCATGGTGGACGTGTTTGTGGACACCTTCACCGTGGCGCTGGTCCAGCTGCAGCCGCTCATGTCCGTGGAGCCCGGGCCGGGATTATTGTTCTTTGCGGCGGTTGTGGTGCTGACTATGCTGGCGGTCGAATCGTTTGATCCGCGGCTGATTTGGGATGCCCCGGGTTTGAAGCCAGCCCAACGAAAAGTCCAACATGCCTGACAGCGATCCCACATTCCCGGCGGTGCCCGAGGCCGAAATTGTCCCTCCCCGGCGACTTCATCTCTCTTTTGTCTGGATCATTCCCATCGTGGCCGCCGTCGCGGGACTCTGGATCGCCGTCACGCGGATTATGAATCAGGGCCCCGAAATCACCATCGTCTTCGCCTCGGGAGACGGGCTGGAGGCCAACAAGACCAAGGTGCGCTACAACGGGCTGGAGGTGGGGCAGCTCACTGCCATCAAGCTCGCGGACGATCACCGGCAGGTGGTGGCCACGGCGCGGATGAGCCCCAAGGCGAAGGAGTTTCTGGTGAAGGACACCCGGTTCTGGGTGGTCAAGCCGCGCATCTCCGGGCTCACTGTGTCCGGGCTGGGCACCCTGATTTCGGGCTATTACATCGGCGCGCAGCTGGGAGAATCCCGGGAAAGCGCCCGCAGCTTCACCGCGCTCCCCTCGCCGCCGCTCACGGGGGATGTTCCCGGACGGATGTTCCTGTTGAAGACCCCGGAATTGGGCTCGCTGGCCGAGGGCACGCCGATCTATTTCCGCCAATTGCAGGCCGGCCAAGTTGTTTCCTACGCGCTGGACCCGGCGGGACAGTTCCTGAATGTGAAGGTTTTTGTCCAGTCTCCCTACGACCAGTACGTCACTCCGGACACCCGGTTCTGGCATGCCAGCGGAATTGATCTATCCCTTTCCGCCAGCGGCCTGCATGTCCAGACCGAGTCGATCCTGTCCGTCCTGGCCGGCGGCATCGCCTTTGAGACCCCGCAGGAGGATTCCCCCCGGCCCCCGGCCGCGACGGAAGCTTCCTTCAATCTGTTCAATAACCGGGCCGAAGCTTTCCGCCCGCCCCCCTGCAATCCGCACGAGTTCGTCCTCGTCTTCAAGCAGTCCGTCCGCGGGCTCACCCTGGGCGCCCCGGTGGAATTGGGCGGAGTCGCTATCGGCGAGGTCACCAAAATCAGCCCCCAAATCGATGCCAGCTCCATGGAGTTTACCGTCCCGGTCACGGTTTGCGTGGATCCCATGAGATACGGAGTGGGATTTTTGAACCTGCCGCCGCCCTCGTCCAATAGTGTCCCGCACCAGCAGGTGATAGACGCCCTGGTGGCGCGCGGAATGCGCGGTCAGCTGAAGACAGGCAGCCTGATCAGCGGGTCGCTCTATGTGGCCGTGGATTTTCATCCTGAGGCGCCGCCGGTTTCTCTGGACTGGTCGCAAAATCCGGTGCGTTTGCCGACCCTGCCCAGCCAGATCGAGACGCTCGAAGCGAGTGCCAACCGGCTGATTGCCTCCATGGACACGACCCTGAGCAGTGTGAGGGGCACCCTGACCAACGCCGACCTGGTGCTGGGCCAAGCCGGGAACCTGATCGCGTCGGATTCTCCCCTCAATGCCGGCTTGAACCATTTGCTGCAGCAGGGCGGCGGCGCGGCGCGGTCCCTGCGCATCCTGGCCGACTACTTGGAACAGCATCCCGAGGCGCTCCTGCGCGGCAAACCCAGTCAGGCAAAACCATGAAACATCCCGTCTCTTTTTTTCTTATTTTGTTCCTCCTGGCGCTTGCTGCCGGTTGCGCATCGCCCCCCGCCCAGTTCTACACGCTCACTGTCACCGCGCAGGGCCAGGCACCCGTCGCGGCGCCCAACGCAGCGCCCTATGCAGTGGCGATCGGCCCGGTCTCCATTCCAGCGACGGTGGACCGTCCCCAGTTTACTGTGCGGATGGGGCCTAACCGGGTGGCCATTGATGAATTCAATCGCTGGGCGGAACCGCTGGGCGAGGGCATCGCCCGGGTGCTTGCCGGCGATCTGGCGGTGCTGCTGGGAACGCCGCAGGTGGCGTCGACGCTGGAAACGTTTCATCCCGATTACCGGATCACCGTGGGCATCGAGCGGTTTGAATCCGGGCCGGGCCGGTCGGTGCTCATCGAGGCGGTGTGGAGAATTGGAAGACAGGGCGGGGCAGCACCTCTTTCCGGGCGCACTCTTGCCATCGAGCCTGCGCCGGGCGCTGGATTTGAGGGATTGGCGGCGGCGCACAGTGCCGCCCTGCTCAAGGTGAGCCGCGAGATGGCGGCAGCCATCCGGGCGGAAGCCGCGACGCCCTAGCCGGACGCCGCGTCCGCTGGATTTTGGAAAAATCGCTGGCAAGCCAGCGGAAGGCGGAGCGGATTTTCAGGATGGATTGTCTTGGAGCTTGAATCCTAGGGGGTGCCCCCGTAAGCTGTGGACTGCTCTGGCGGCGCATTCGTCTATCGGCTAGGACGTGGCCTTCTCAAGGCTGAAAGACGGGTTCGATTCCCGTATGCGCTACCACCCTTCGCTTGGACCAATAGAATCAATCATTTTGTGAGTTTTAAGTGTTTTAAAAACAAGCGAGTCCTCCATCCAAGTGCTAAAATGTTGAGTGATTTCAGCTGCGTTTTCCGATGGGGATGGTGGTGATATTCTGGATGTTGCTTAATCTCGTGGCGCGGGAATATTCCAGCTTGGTAATGGGACGGAACGCTTCCGAGGACGCCCACGGATGCCTGCAACTGGGCTATCTTGAGCCATTTTAGCAACCTTGATTTGCCAAGAGGGTAAGGCGGTCAAAGCGTAAAATTAAGCCACCCATCGACCTCTTTGATGTAAAGTAGTCTCCCTCACTAATTTTTTAATTTATTGGTATTCTTGCCCTTCTGTTAAGGAAGTCCAAAGGCAAAAATAAGACAAAACCCGCGCCACCATTATGATGATGCGGGCATTGTAATTATTAATATTTTTAAATTAATTTAATGTAGCAGTTACAGCATCCACTTCTTTTGACCAATTGTCTATTATCGGCAATAAACGAAAAGTGTCTTGGGGGTTAAGACCTGCTTTCAATGCTTCTATTTTTTCCATAAGTGGGTCTTCTAAATCAGTTTTAATCTTCACAAGTTGAGCATACTTTGCCTGTTCGTCGAGATTGGCTTTTTTAATACTAGCGACTTTCTCTTTGTAACTATTAAGAAAAATTTTTAATTCAGTAGTGATTTTTTCAAAGCTTTCAGAACTGGTTAAATTGGAACCTCCCGCTACGCTGGGAATTTGTTGCGTGATATTTCCTGCCGCAATAGGAATTTGAGCAAGTTGCTGGAAAATTTGTGTTAATTCGATTTGAAACTCATTCATTACTGGCATTAGGCGAGCCATTTCTATCGGCGTCAGACCCTTTGCCGCCTCTCCAATTTTTTGAATAAAAACAGTGGAATCAACCTGCATTTTCGAAATTTCAGCGAGTACTGCCTGTTGGTCGCCGTTAGATTTTTTAATACCCGCTATTCTATCCGTCAGACTTTTTTGATATTCCTTTAATTCTGTAGAGATCTTTTCAACTTTATCTGGTGATTTATTACATCCACAAATAATTCCTAAAAGCAAAAAAATTTCACAGCCATCCCACAGGATTTTTGAAAAAAGTGCTGGAACAATTTGTTTAGCCCTGCCACACGGCAGGGATGAATAAAAAACCAACCGTTCCAGCGCCGTCGAAACTGAATCTTTTGCGGCAGATTTGCAACTTCATT
>CAILMI010000053.1 GCA_903835255.1 uncultured Verrucomicrobia subdivision 3 bacterium | reverse complement strand
TTCGTCCCCGAGGCCAGCTTGTTGGTTTTAAAATACCACTGGTATCGCATCAGGTAATCGCTCTGCGCCACCACCGTAAACGTCGCGTTGCTCCCCAGATAATTCGTCTGGCTCACAGGCTGCGTCACAATCAACGGAGGCGGCGGCAGCTGCACCGTCAGCGTCGCCACGCTGCTCGTCGTCGCTCCCCCCACATTGGTCACCACCACAGAATACGCCCCCGCATTGGTCAGCTGCGCCGCGGTGACCGTGTAACTCGTGTTCGTCCCCGAGGCCAGCTTGTTGGTTTTAAAATACCACTGGTATCGCATCAGATAATCGCTCTGCGCCACCACCGTAAACGTCGCGTTGCTCCCCAGATAATTCGTCTGGCTCATAGGCTGGGTCACAATCAACGGAGGCGGCAGCTGCACGGTCAGCGTCGCCACGCTGCTCGTCACCACCCCTCCCGCATTTCCAACAATCACATAATACGCACCTGCGTTCGTGGCCTGAATAGAAACAAGCGGGTAGTCGCTATTGGTTGCCCCGGATTGAATGACCTTGTTAAAATACCACTGGTAGGTCATCGGATAATCGCTCTGCGCCACCACCGTAAACGTCGCGTTGCTCCCCAGGTAATTCGTCTGGCTCACAGGCTGAGTCGTGATCTGGGGAACCTGCACACTCAGGGTGGCATTGCTGCTGGTAATGGTTCCCCCGGAGTTTTTAATCGTGACATAGTATGTCCCGGCATTTGTCACCTGGGCGTTTGTTAACGCGTAGGCGTTATTCGTCGCCCCAGAAATAGTGGCCTTGTTGAAATACCACTGATAGCTCATGGCGGTCCCGCTGGAGGCGACCACGGTGAACGTCACAGCTGCCCCAGCGGAAACCGTCTGGCTTTGGGGCTGGGTCGTGATGGAAGGAAGCGTGGTTGCGGCATCGCACCAACCCGCCGCCAATAACAAAATAGAAAGCGCCCACCCGGAACCGACCAGGCGACTTGCGGAGTAAAACCAGCGACTTTTTATTGCCGTCTTCAAAAAAATTAAATTTAACGTCTAGGCTGAAAATTAAAAAATAAGCTTTGCAAAATCAAGGCTTCTCCGCCCCTGACCGGGCCTGAAACTCATCAACCCGAGATGCCACAGGCAACTTTTCGCCCCTGCCCACCACTCGCTCACCACTCGCTCACCCAAACTTGCCGGACTTATCCGGAGGTATATTAGCAACTTTGAAGCCATGATCTTTAATAATCACAAATAAACACTTGCGGCGGCTTAAATCCGAATTGCGAAGCGGGCCTTTGCGGAAAAGGGCAGGGACAGCGCGCTGCGCTGTCCCCGCCCGCGCGGAGCGGGCGGAACAAATAATGCCCGGTTTCACGCGCCACCCCACTCGTTTCGTCGCCTGGCGCTGCGCTCGGCGACCAGGACGGCGCAGCGCGCCTTCCCTACCCATTTCGGAATTTGGGTTAAAATTAAAACAAATAAAACTTAAAGTTAACGTTACATATGTTTTTTATCCTGAATTCCGATGCAGGGTCTGCCAATCTTGGCAGGGACAGTACCGAGCGGGCCAAACAAAAATAGGCCCCTTTCCCCGGCTCTCGCCCTCCTCATGCTTTCGCGGGGCGAGGGAAGGCCCGGCGCGGGATCGCGGCTCACTTCGGAGGTTCGGGTCAAATGATAAACTTTGGGGACTGCTCCACCCTTTACCGCCTGATTCATAGACACTGGGACGGGACACTGGATGAAAACGGGACACCTTATTATAGCAGAGCGTTGCTGGTCTGCTGATTTTCTGGATTTCGATGGTTCTTGGGGTTCGTGGCGTGAATAGTGCTGAATTCTTGTGAATTCAAAAGAAAACGGGTTTTAAAAATACTTGGATCATGGCGGGGCGGGCCGCATTTTTCGAATCGTGAGAAGAGCTCACTGGAAAAGATTCAGCTCGAAAACCCCACCTGCTTCGGCGGGGTTCCCGTGCAGCGAAATGGAACGGTTTGAGGTCGAACAATATTAAGACAATGATTGCAGCGGTTTACGAACTGCTGCCCTCCGAACATTTTGGATGAAGGGTTTGATTTTCACAAATAATCCGTTTAACTGGACGCGAACAACAAGCGATCACGTGCCAAAGCACATCAGAAAAATAGTGAGAAGGTTTTTTTTAAGCCTTTTATTGCTTTTGCCAGAAAGCATGGCTTGGGCGTCAGGGGATTCCGCGGAACTCAAGACGCTGAAATCCATGAGCTTGGAAGACCTCACCCAAATCGAGGTCCAAACCGTGATCTCCGCCTCCGGATTCGAGCAGGACGCCGATTTGGCGCCCTCGTCTGTATCAATCGTGACCGCCGAGGAAATCAAGCGGTATGGGTATCGCACGCTGGCGGATATTTTACGGAGTCTGCCCGGGTTTTACACATCGAACGACCGCAATTATGACTACCTAGGGAGGGGCGGTGTCAATTTGGGCGACTACAACAGCCGGATCCTGGTTCTGGTGGATGGCCATCGGATCAACAACAACCTGAATGACGGGGCGGCTCTTGGCACCGATTTCATCTTGGACATTGATTTGATTGAACGGATTGAAGTGATTCGCGGCCCCGGGGCCGTGATTTATGGGAACAACGCTTTTTTTGGAGTCATCAACGTGATCACCCGCAAGGGAGACCAGGTGAATGGGGTGGAGGCGTCAGGAGAGTATGGTTCCTTTGACAGTTACAAGGCCCGCGTCTCCGCCGGCAAGTCGTTCACGAATGGTGTGGCGGTTCTCTTTTCTGGAACCTTTTACCAAACTACTGGGCCGGAGGATTTGTTTTACAAGGAGTTCAATACCCCGGCCCAAAACAACGGCGTGGCCCATTACATGAATGGCGACACGGTCGAGAGCGTCTTCTGCTCGGTCAGCTACGCCGAGCTCATCCTGCGGGGCTCCTTTCTGAACCGTGAACACACCGACCCCAGCGCCCCCATCCCGCTCACGTTCAATGATTCCAGAGCCCAAATCGGACAACAGCGCAGCTATGCGGATTTGGAATTCAAACATGAACTTCCGGCAGAGGTGGATCTGACGGCTCACCTTTATTATGACAACAGCCAAATTAACAGCGGCTACCCACAAAATCCCTTTTATCAGGACGATCAGGCGGGGGAATGGTGGGGCAGCCAACTGCAGCTGACACGGCGGTTCTGGGAAAAACAAATTCTGAGCATAGGAGCAGAATACCGCGACGATTTCAGCCAATCCGACCACCTGTACAACTCCACTTACTCCCAGACGATTAATGGAAGCCGGACCAGCTACGGGGTTTTTGGCGAAAGCGATTTTACGCTGCTGAGCAACCTTCATCTCAATAGCGGATTGCGCTATGATGAATGCACCGGTTTCGACCCGCAGTGGAGCCCGCGGCTGGCCCTCATCTACAACCCGCTGCCCGCGTCCACCCTCAAAGCCATTTACGGAACCGCCTTCCGGAACCCGAGTTTTGACGAGGTCAATTACAACCCCAATGTTCTGCCTGAAAAAATCCAGTCCTACGAATTGGTCTACGAGCAGAAGATGGGGCAGAACCTGAAGTCCTCGGTTGCCGGGTTTTACAACCGGATGAACAACCTGCTGCTATTTCAGACCGGGACCTACCAGAACATCGACGCCGACTCGGAGAGCGTGGAGCTGGCGCTGGACGGGCATTGGACGAATGGGGTGATGAGCCGGATTAGCTACACCTTTCAGAAACTGGAAAATCGCTCCAATGATTTGAACTTCCCCGACTCCCCGGATCAGCTGTTCAAGTTCAACCTGAGCGTGCCGATTCTCCCTGAAAAAATCTTTGCCGGTTTGGAATACCAATACACCAGCTCGTCGACTACGTATTACACGACCTCGGACGCCGTCACCCATCCAGGCCCGGACGCCTCAGGGTATGGCATTTTCAACGCCACACTGTTCAGCCGGAGCCTGCTTAAAAATCTGGAAGTGTCCGCCAGCGTTTATAATCTCCTGGGCACCTCCTACTCCAATCCCAGCTCGCAGGGGCATCTTCAATCTCAAATTCAACAAGATGGACGCAGCTTCCGGGTCAAGCTCGCCTATAAGTTTTGACGATGCCCCCTTCCAGCCAACCCGCCTGTCACTGGGTCCGGAAATCCCTCTGGGTTTTCGCGCTCGCCTTGACCGGCTGGATTAGCGCATCCCCCTCAGGAAAAGCTGCCGAAACCAATATCGTCGCCGGCGAGTATCAGGTGAAGGCGGCTTTCCTTTATAATCTGACAAAATTTGCTGAGTGGCCGGAAGCCTCATTCACCGCCCCCGGAGCCCCTCTGATCATCGGCATCGTCGGAGACGACCCCTTTGGCCCCGTTCTGGATGACATCGTTCGCGGCGAAACAGTTGGCACCCATCCCCTCCTCATCAAACGCCTGAAAGCCGACCAAGAGAGCGGCGACTGCCAGCTGCTTTTTTTCAGCCGCTCCGAAAACAAGAGTTTTCTGAAACAGCTCAGCCAACTGCGAGGCAAGCCCGCCCTGACGGTCAGCGACATTGACCAGTTTGCGGAACAGGGGGGCATGATCAACCTGCATCTGATCGGCAAAAGCGTCAAAATCGAGGTCAATCCCGGGGCCGCAGAAAAGGCGGGGCTGAAATTAAGGGCCAAGCTGCTGAGCCTGGCCCGCAAGGTGGATCCCGCGACCCATGACTAAAAGGAATCGACCATGAAACCGTTCCGGGACATTTCAATCGATAAAAAGCTGATGGTGATGGCGCTCTTCAAGTGCGGCATGGTCCTGCTGGTCTCCATCACGCCCCTGTTCATTTTTCAAATCTGGAATTTCCGTACCACGTTTGAACGGGATACCGCGGTGTTGGCGGCCATCATTGGCGGTAATAGCACGGCCGCAATCACCTTCAATGATCCCCAATCCGCCAAGGAGGTCATCCGTTCGCTCCAGGTCAAACCCAATGTCAGAGGAGCCTATCTGCTCCTGCCCGACGGGTCCCTGTTTGCGCAGCTCGGGGAAAATGACCCCGCGACATTATTTTCAGAGATTCCCTCCGGCGCAAACTCCTGCTTTAAAGACGGCCAGCTGCTGTTCCGGCAACCCGTCAACCTTGACCATAAACACATCGGCACCCTGTACCTTCAACTGGATTACAAAAATACATTCAACAAGCTGCTCGAATTTTACGGATTGCTCGTGCTGGCCGTGGTGGTGATCTCCATCGCTCTCTCCCTTTTCCTCAATAAAATTCTGAGACGCAGCATCACGGATCCGGTTCAAACCCTGGCCGCCGCGGCCAAAAGAATCGGCCGCAATCAGGACTACTCCATCCGGGTTGATGCCCGCCAGTGCGAGGATGAAATAGGCCAACTCACTCAGGAATTTAACCAGATGGTGGAACACATCGGGATGCAGGAAAAAATTCTCCAGGAAAACCGTGAAAAAGAGCTGAACGAATCCCGGGAAAAACTCAGCTCCCTGATCCATTCCATCGATGGGATTGTCTGGGAGTGCCGCCCTCACGGCAGCTACGAATTCACCTTCGCCAGCACCCAGATGGAACGCATTCTCGGCTATCCCCCGAAGGATTGCCTCAAGACCCCGGGCTTCTGGGAGGAAAAAATACATCCGGAAGACGCCGCCCAAACCCTTCAGACCTACCGCGACATGGTGGAAAGCGGGCAATCGTATACCCAGGAATATCGCGTGCAGGCGGCAGACGAACACTGGGTCTGGATTCGGGAAAGTGGGAGGATCATGACCGAAAATGGCAAGGCCACTGCCGTGGTCGGGATTTATCAGGACGTCTCGGAACAGAAAAAAGCCGCTGAACAGGTCGAAAAACTCAACCAGAAGCTGTTTGAGGCCTCGCGCTACGCCGGGATGGCCGAGGTGGCAACGGGCGTCCTCCATAATGTGGGCAATGTGCTCAACAGCGTCAGCGTGTCTGCCACCCTGGTCAACGAACAGATGCGCCGATCCAAATCCATCAATCTCCGGCGGGGCCTCGATCTGTTGCGCGAAAATAATAACCACCTCGCCGAATTTCTCACTGCCGACCCCAAGGGCCGACTGCTTCCCGATTACTTGTGCCGGGTGGGTGACGAACTGGCAACCGAACAGGCTCAAACCATCGAGGAAATGACATCCGTGGGCCAGCACATTGAACACATCAAGGAAATTGTGGCGATGCAACAAAGCTACGCCCGGGTCTCCGGCGCCTTGGAAATCATCTCCTCAACCGATTTGGTGGAGGACGCCTTGCGAATGAATACCGGAGCCTTCAAGCGGCACCAGATTCAAATCACCTGCCAATTGGGCGACGCGCTGCCCCGTGTTTGCGTCGACCGCCACAAGGTGCTGCAAATTCTCATCAATCTGTTCAGGAACGCAAAATACGCCCTGGACGCCAAACCGTCTGCCGACAAGCAACTCACCATCCAAACCGTGCAAACGAATCCGGATATCGTGAGCATCATCGTCAGGGACAACGGCATTGGGATTCCGCCAGAAAATTTGATCAAGATATTCAACCACGGATTCACCACCAAGCGGGACGGGCACGGCTTCGGCCTGCACAGCGGCGCAAACGCCGCCAAGGAAATGGGCGGCTCACTCACCGCGGAGAGCAATGGCCCCGGCCTGGGAGCAACCTTCACCCTGGAACTGCCCGTTGCAAAGATAAAGCCCAACGCCTCCTATTAGCCCCCGCAACCCCATGAAAACCCCGACGCAAAAGCCCAATCATCGCTTGCTCATCATCGATGACAACAGCGCCATCCACGCTGACTTTCGCAAGATTCTCTGCCCTAAAGATGAGGGGAACACGGAAATGCTGGCGATAGAATCGATTCTTTTTGGCGAGGCGCCCCCCGCGGTTGCCCGGCTCAAATTTGAGGTGGACTCCGCCCATCAGGGGCAGGAGGGCTTGGAGATGGTGAAACGGGCGCTGGCGGAAAACCGGCCCTATGCTCTCGCTTTCGTTGACGTGCGGATGCCTCCGGGCTGGGATGGCGTCGAAACCATCGCCCGCATCTGGGAAGTTTATCCCAAAATCCAGATCATCGTCTGCACGGCTTACGCGGATTATTCCTGGGAAGAACTTCGGGCCCGAGTCGGCCAGCCGGACAATCTGGTCGTGCTCAAAAAGCCTTTCGACAATGTAGAGGTGCAGCAGCTCGCTCACGCCATGACCCAGAAATGGCTGCTCAACCGTCAGGTGGATCTTCAAATGGAGGAACTGGAAGCCCGCGTCCAACACCGCACGGCCGAACTGGAAAAATCCCAGGCCGTTTTGCAAGTCTCCTTGAGGGAAAAAGAGTCCCTGCTCAAAGAAGTTCACCATCGGGTCAAAAACAACCTGCAAATCATCAACAGTTTGTTGCGCATGGAAACCGGCCGTCACCCGGAAGACGCCGCCAGCCATGTTCTCAGGGACATGCAAGGCCGAATCCGCTCCATGGCGCTATTGCATGAATCGCTTTACCGTTCGGGCTCCCTGGCATCGGTCGACTTGGGCGACTATGTCAAAAACCTCGCAAACCAAACCTTTGGCTCCCTGATCGGACAGACCCATAAAATCCGCCTCCAGGTGGATGTCGACAGCGTCCAGGTGGCCATGGACCAAGCGCTGCCCTGTGGATTAATCCTCAATGAATTGATGGCCAACGCCATCAAGCACGCCTTCCCGGAAAATAAAAGCGGGGAAATTCGGGTGCAGCTCAAACCCGTGAAGGGAGGCCCCCAATTCCGGCTGAGTGTTTCCGACACCGGCGTCGGATTGCCGGCCAACTTCAAGGAGCGCAGTGAAAAATCACTGGGTGTAAATCTTTTCAGGGATCTGGCCCGGCAGCTGGAGGGGGAATGGGAAGTGGGCCCCGGATCCGCCGCCCACTTTGCCGTCGTTTTCAAACCGGAAATCCCTTAGGCGGAACACCCCCCAACGGACCCGCACGATCCCGCCCCACAATCGCTTTCCTCAGACTGCCGCAGGTTTGAAGCCCACACGGGTGAAAAAGCTCCCGCCGCTTTTCCCGAGTCGAACTGCGTTATGCGTTTGATGCTGAATGCCGATTTTCACCTCAGGAAGACAGGCCTGAAAAGGCGATCTGAAAGACCGATGCCAACAGGATTCATTCTCAGAAAGAAAACAGCGGCACCCGCAGGATGCCGGTTCGAAAGAATCCCCAAGGCAAGTCCAGTGACAGAACGTGCTTCAGCGGGGTTCCCCGTCCCCGCTCCCTTGGCGTCCGTCACTGGACACTGCTTTGGGAAAATTATTCATTGAGCCCGTCGTGGCTATAACCCTCAATGTTTTTCAGGCTCGCCGAAATGTAGTGGATTCCGTTTTCGCGCAGGCTCCCGGGCTCCTCCATCGGACCCGCGGGCACCGAGGCCGGAGGTGCCTGAGGCAACATGAGCTGCCGCGAAAAAATCAAGGCCACCGGCAATGCCTGCAGGGACGTCTCAAGAGTCTGGATTCCACTCAAATTCATGGCCTCAACCTAGGCCGCTGTTGACAGGCAAACAATGGGAGGAATTCCAAGAAACAACGAGGCGATCGGTACAGCAAACCTAGGAAATTCCCCTAGGAACCCCCCGCAGGGGATTGGTGCCTATTCCGGCAATGGGACAGGACCGCAGCACAGCGCTATGGCCGCCTGAGAGGCCATCCGCAAGGACCGTCAAACAACGGAATAACGTTGGCCACACGCGCAATTCACGTTTTGTTCCGCCCGCGCCGCGCAGGTGATGCCGCCCGCGCGCTGTCATCCACCAGGACGGGCCAGACTCCACTTCAGAAGTCGGAGTTAACGGCCGCAGCAGGCCTGCGCTCCTCCCGATGTCAAATCCGGACTCAAATACGGGATCCCGAGCGACAGGCCCCTCAAAATCAGCAGGCCTGCCAGCAGGCAGACTCCGACCGGAATGGCCCGATACAATTTATTGCGCAGACCCAGAGGCAACATTTTCCCGGACAGACTGATGGCGACCAGCATCGGCGAGGTGCCAAGTCCAAAGGCCGCCATCGAACCAATCCCCTCCCAGGCCGTGGTAGCCGCAGCGGCCCCGGCCAAGGCCACATAAACCAATCCGCATGGCAGCAGGCCGTTCAACATCCCCAGCAACACCAGCGAACGGAAACTGCGCTGCCGCAACTGGACGGACATTGCGATTTTCAATGATCCCACCAATCGAACTACCGGTGCAGATAAAGCGATGCGCTTTGAAATCAGGAACCCGGCCAGCACCCCCAGACCGAGGGCAATAGATAACCAGCGCTGAAAGCCGGCGACGAAAAAAGATTTACCAACAAGGCCGGCCACAATGCCAAGCAGACAATAGGTGACAATCCGGCCGAATTGATAGACCAGCCGGCCGGCCAAAAATCGGGCGGGGCCGCCGGGCGGAACTGGCAGCGCCAGCATCAGCGGCCCGCACATGGCAGCGCAGTGCAGGCTGCCGAGCAGGCCCAAAATGAAGGCGAGGCTATAATCCATTTCTAATGCTCAGAAACGATGATTTTATCTTCGAGGAAAAAACTTTCACCACCGGCCGTCCAGACGGCGCGCAAACGCCAGGGACCCGGGGCGATTTTGGCAACATCAAAGGCCTGCGTGCCGTCGGGTCGTGGTTCAAGAGGGAATTCGCGGTCGAGTTCCGGGGCGTTGGCGCGATAAAAAGCCATGGCCCCTGAAAAATCGGGCGCCAGAGGGTCGAGGGGCAACCTCACGACCACCTGGCCGGCGATGGGATCATAAAGCAGGGTTGCCCCGGATTTCAGGGCGCGGCCTGCGGCATCGATCTGGCCTTGGTAGTTCAGTTCCTGCTCGTAGTAATTCGGGCTGACCAAATGTTCCCGATGCGTCGAGGCAATGACCACGACACTGGCCATGCCGAGGAAGAAAAGTCCAAAGGCAGCAAGGATGCCAAACGGCCAAAGATTCGGGTTCGTTTTCATGGGCTAATCGCGAGGCCCAATGAAGGATGTTTTCATTGCACTCACTTTTTTTCCATTGGAATACACACCAATGACCAGCGGTGTGGTACCGGATTTCATGGCAGCCACATCAATCTCAACGAGCAGGGTATTCTCCAAAATTTTTTGCGGCGGAACGACCAATTGGCCACCCATGACTCTCAAAGTTCCGGCGGGGAATTCCAGCCGCAGCTCCACCGGCAGCTCGCGCGTGGTTTTATTCACGACCCGCACCGTATACAGGTTGCTGAAACGGCCGTCCTCCATTTTCTGGAAAAGGGATCCGGGAGCGCGCAGCACGGCGACCTCGACATCCGCGCGGGTGAAGATCATCACTGCCAGAATGGAAACTAGGACGGCCAGCACCCCGCAATAGCCGATAAGGCGGGGGGTTAAACGAAGGCGCTCGCCGCGTTCGATGCCATTGAGCGAAGCATAACGGACAAGGCCAGGCGGGCGACCCACCTTGGTCATCACGGCATCGCAGGCATCCATGCAGGCAGTGCAGTGGATGCATTCCATCTGCGTGCCATTGCGAATGTCTATCCCGGTTGGGCAGACGGCGACACAGAGGTTGCAGTCCACGCAATCGCCGGTGCCGACCTCCCTCCGCTCGACGAAGTTCTGGGCATGCTTGTGAGGGCCGCGCTTTTCGCCGCGCGGATGGTCGTAGGCGACGACAATTGAATTTTCGTCGAGCAAAACGGATTGAAAACGGCCATACGGACAGATGAACGTGCAGGCCTGTTCGCGGAATCGGGCGAATATGGCATAAAACAAGATAGAGAAGCCCATCATGAATGCCAGTCCGGCCCAATGAAGCGAGGGTGGAGCGGTGATGATTTCATAGAGCGCCTGCCACCCGATGATGTAACTCAGCAGCACATTGCCGATGAGAAACGAGAGGGCGTAGAAAACCATGTGCTTCAAGGATTTCTTCGTGATTTTCCCGAGGCGCCACGGAGCGAGGTTCAATGCGCGCTGCCGCGCCGCATCACCTTCGATCCAGTATTCAATTTTTCGAAAGACCATTTCCATCATCACAGTCTGCGGACAGGCCCACCCGCACCAGACCCGGCCGAAGGCAGCGGTGAAGACCACGATGCAGGTAAATCCGACGAGGCAGACGAGGGCAAAGAGGATCATATCCTGCGGCCAGAAAATCTGCCCCAGCACGACAAACTTCCGCTCGACGATATTGATTAAGAGGAGCGGATTGCCACCGAGGGTGATGAACGGCCCGGCAAAGAGAATGACCAGCAGCAACCAGCTAACGACGGTGCGCCGGCGAAAAAAGCGGCCGCCGACCCGCCGCGGATAAACCCATTTACGGCGTCCATCCGGGCTGGCGGTGGCGATATGGTCCCTGAAATCCGACCAGTCGACATCCTGGACTGAGTTTTCCGGTTTTTGCTTTTGCGGCGTGTTATTCAAAGCAGTTTTAAACTCGGCAATGGCCGGTGATCGCTCAAGAAAAAGCGATCATTCGAAGGCCCCCGGCCCAGCGGTCTTAGCCGGAAGTTGATTTTCCGGAAGCTTGCCGGGGGATCCCAGTTTTGCCCCGCGCAGCGTGTAAATATAGCTGGCCACAGTTTGCACCTGCTGAGGCTTCAAGACCGTTTTCCACGTGATCATCCCTTTCGCCGGCACACCCTCCCAAATGATTTTGACGGTTTCCGTGTAGTTGCTGCCGTGAACCCAGTAGGAATCGGCCAAGTTTGGACCCACCAGACCACCGCCATCGGCACGATGGCAGGGCGCGCAGTATTTGATATAGGTCTGGCGACCATCTTCGAGCTCCGCCGGACCAGTCAGGAGTGGGAGCGATGCCAGTCCCGCCTCAAATTTGCCCATCGCCGCACCCTTGACCTGTTCTCCGGATTTCATTTCCCCGGCATATTCGGCGGCCTGTAAATCACCGATGCCCGCCACGTGATAATACACGAGGTAGACCGCCGCGAAGATAATGGTGATGTAGAACAACCACACCCACCAACGCGGAAGATGATTGTCGAGTTCTTGAATGCCGTCGTAGTTGTGATCAAGCAACAGCGGCTCCTTAGGGTCGTGGCTCATAATTTGTGGATGGAAGTGAATCCGTTGAATGAATCGGGCGCTCACCGCTGTCCAGAGGCAATTCGCCCATGTGGTTCAGGTAGTTTTTTTCCAGCCGGAATGCCCAGACCACCACTCCGATGAAAAAGCTAAAAAAGAGGAGAAAGGAAAAAAGCCCGTAGCCGTTGACGCTTCCGGCTTCCCGCAGCAGTGAATGGGCAAGATTGAAAAGCATTTTTTTCCTTTGCTTATTTGGCATCGGCAGCGGCCGGTGCGGATTTAATATCGGTGCCCAGCCGCTGCAAGTAGGCAATGAGGGCGATGATTTCCCGGTCCGGCTCGGCGGTGATGGAGCCTCGCTTCAGGTTCGCAGCAATTATTTCAGCCTGCGCCCGCAGGTCTTTTTGCGCCGGTCCGTTTTCAAAACCGGCCGGATACGGCACCCCCACTTTACCAAGCGCAGTCAGCCGCGCGGGCAGCGCCTCGACGTCCATTTTCTGCGTCAGCAGCCAGCCATAACGCGGCATGATGGATCCGGGCGATGTGGCGCGCGGATCGTCCATGTGAGTGTAATGCCAGGCATCAGGATATTTCCCCCCTTCGCGCGCAAGGTCAGGCCCCTTGCGCTCGGAACCCCAGAGAAAAGGATGGTCATAAACGAATTCACCGGCTTTGGAATATTCACCGTAGCGCTCGGTCTCAGAACGAAAGGGACGGATCATCTGTGAATGGCAGCCAACGCAGCCTTCTCGGATATAAATATCCCGTCCCAGCACCTCGAGCGGAGTGTACGGCTTCACGCTGCTAAGGGTTGGGACATTTTGCTTGATGAGAAACATGGGGATGATTTCCACGATGCCGCCAATCAGGATGGCGACTACTGTTAACACCGTGAAGAAAAGCGGCCTGCCTTCGAGCAGGCGATGCCAGCCGGGCTTCCCATGCGCTCCACCCACGGGTTCCAAGGAAGCCGCCTGCGCCTCCGTGTCCGGTTCAAAATTTCCAGCCCTCGCCGTCCGATAAAGGTTGTAGACCATCAGGATGACACCGGCGAGATAGAGCGTGCCGCCCACCGCGCGGAGCTTGAACATCGGCAAGACCTGCAGAATAGTTTCAAGGAAATTCGGATATTGCAGAAAACCTTCCGGATTGAATTGTTTCCACATCAACCCCTCGGTAAGACCCGCGACGTAAATCGGGATGCAATAAAACATCATGCCCAGCAATCCAATCCAGAAATGGTAATTGGCCAGCTTGGCGGACCACAGGACCGTCTGGTAAAGACGCGGGAATAGATAATAAAGCATCGAAAACGTAAGGAAACCATTCCATCCCATGGCGCCCACATGAACGTGCGCCACCGTCCAATCGGTGTAATGCGACAGCGCGTTGACCGTCTTGATGGAGAGCAGCGGGCCCTCGAGCGTGCTCATGCCGTAGGCGGTGACCGCAACCACCATGAATTTCAGCACCGGATCCTGTCGCACCCGGTCCCAAGCGCCGCGCAGGGTGAGCAGGCCGTTGAGCATGCCGCCCCAACTCGGCGCGATCAGCATCAGCGAGAAGACCATGCCAAGGGATTGCGCCCAGTCGGGCAGTGCCGAATAGAGGAGATGATGCGGTCCGGCCCAGATATAGAGGAACACCAGCGCCCAGAAATGGATGATCGAAAGTCGGTAGCTGAACACCGGCCGGTTTGCCGCCTTGGGCAGGAAATAATACATCAGACCGAGATAGGGCGTCGTGAGGAAGAAGGCGACGGCATTGTGCCCATACCACCATTGCACCAGCGCATCCTGCACCCCGGCATACATGGAATAGCTCTTAAACCAACCCGCGGGCATTTCCATCGAGTTGACAATGTGCAGCACGGCAATGGTGATGGCGGTGGCGATGAAAAACCAGATGGCCACATACATGTGCTTCTCGCGCCGTTTCGCAATCGTGCCGAACAAGTTGGTGCTGAACGCCACCCACACCACGGCGATGGCGATGTCGATCGGCCACTCCAGCTCCGCGTACTCCTTGCTCGTGGTGAGCCCCAGCGGCAGCGTCAGCGCCGCGCTCACGATGATCAGCTGCCAGCCCCAAAAATTGAACCGGCTTAAAAAATCGCTGTACATCCGCGCCTTGCACAGCCGCTGCAATGAATAGTAAATGCCCATGAACATGCCATTACCGATAAAGGCGAAAATCACCGCGTTGGTGTGCAGCGGCCGGATTCGGCCGAACGTGATGAACTGAAAATTCAGGTTCGCTTCCGGAAAAAACAGCTGCACCGCCGCCAGCAATCCCGCCAGCA
This sequence comes from uncultured Verrucomicrobia subdivision 3 bacterium, assembly GCA_903835255.1. GTDB lineage: Bacteria > Verrucomicrobiota > Verrucomicrobiia > Limisphaerales > UBA11358 > UBA11358. Next base: position 5,849 of record CAILMI010000053.1, on the reverse strand, counting down.
TGCCCACGATGCCCCAGACGACGGTGGCCACCGCAAACGCGCGCACGATCCGGTTATCATATTTAAAGGTATCTACATTCATAATGATTCCATTCAAGCCAGTTCACCCCCTGTGCGTCGCGGCCACCCGGCCGCGCCGCCCTATTTCAAAAGACTAAAAGCGCCAGATTAAATCCGCCGTGATTCGGCTCGAGAAAATCCCGACTGAGTTACCCACGCCCACTTCATAGGAAACGCCCAAATCTATATTTTTTACCAGACGCGACCGGGCACCGCCGCCAACTGCAAGCTGCGTGGTGCCCGATGCGTCCGTGCTGCCGAAATTGATGAGGTCGTAACCTTCCGTATTGAGGGGCACTGGCAACTGATTATGGTCCCCGTTGGACAGGATGGTGTAGCCATTCATCACTGCGAACGGGATGAAATACTGGCTGAGATAATAATCCGCCTGCAGGCTGTAATGGATTTGCGACGTGTTATCGCTGAAGTTATTTGGTATAATAAAGCCCGCATTTGCTGTGGCATGAAGCTCATCAAAACCTTTTTCAGCTGAAACAAACAAATTCCAAACGCCTGAACCATCACCCTGATAAACATCCCGGCTTCCCGTCGGAACCGTCAGGGTGAAACCCGGCGTCAGGATGAACTCATTTTCTTCGCTCTGGATCAGCGCGTACTTCAATCCCGCTGCCAGATCCGCCCAGCCATAGGCATGACCCAGCGTGTGCTGGGGCTGGAACTGGATGTAACCGTCCTTGGACGCAATCAACCCCAGGCGGTCCGTCAGGGCATAGCGCAATTGCAGCGCCATCACTTGAACCTGGCCGCCCAAAGAAACGCTGCCGCCGCTGTAATGAAACGTGTCAGGCAGGAACTGACACAGGTAGACCGGCCGCACCTCGCTCGCAACCTTAGGGTCCTCAAATAAAATGGGGTTGGCCACCGGGGAGATCGTTTTTTCGAGCCAGCTTGTTTGCGGGGCGTCCACTGCGCCGGCGCGAACTGCCAGCGCCGCCGCCAATGCCACAACACACCCGGTATTTTTTATTTGTGATTTCATGATTTTATTTTTTGGTTGATGTCCGATCTGTCTTTGCTTGGAAACTGTCGGGGACGCCTGTTCCACCCCCCGCCTTAAAACCCTCTTCCGACAATACCCGCAGGGACGGCGTCAGGGTGTCCTCGTATTGCCCGCTGCGAACCGCCCAGACAAAGCCCGCCAAAAACAGCAGGGCCACCGTCAGGCTCGCCAGAATGAGAATAAGGATGACGCTCATGCCGCCTCCTGAGCGATGAGCCGTGAGTTGAAGAACCTGCTGCGAGGAGCGGGACCCGCCGGCTCCCCCGCCCCATGCGCGCTCAGTTTCCTGCCCATCCACGCGGTGGCGCCACAGGCAAAGACCACCATGGTGGCCGAGCTCACCGGCATCAGAATCGCGCAAACAAGGGGCGACAGCAGCCCCGCTGCCGCAATGCTGACGCCGACCAGGTTGTAACCGGTGGAGACGGCAAATCCGGCGCGGACAATCAACGCCGCGCGCTTGGAATACCTCAAGACGGCCGCCAGTCGCGGCAGATCCGCCGCATCCAGTATCACGTCGCTCGCCGGCGAGAACACGCCCACCCGCTCGACCACCGCCACCCCGACCTCGGCCTGTTTCAGCGCGCCCGCATCATTCAACCCGTCTCCCACCATCATGACCCGGCGCCCGCGCGACTGGAGTTCACGGATAAAATTGAGTTTATCCGCCGGGCTCTGGTTGAACTTCATGAGGGCGCGTTCGCCCAAAATCAATTTGAAACGGCCTGCCTCGCGGTCGTTGTCGCCGCTCAGCAAGGCGAGTTCATACCGGCCACCCAGACGGGCGAGCATTTGTCCCACTTCCGGCCGCAACCCATTTCCCAAAACAAATCCGCCGCGCAAGGCGCCATCCATCGCCACCCATGCCGAGGCGCCGCCCGGTTCGGACTCACCGGCACAAGCGGCGGGAGCCTCGCCGACCCGGCTCGCACAGGGTATCCCCGATTTTTCCAGCCACGCCTGCGATCCAAGCTGAATTATGTGACCGGCAATCTTGCCCTCAATGCCGCCGCCGGGGGTCTCCCTATAGCTGGCAACGGGCAACACGGATTGCGGAAACATCTGAGCGATGCGAACCGAATGGGGATGCGTCGAATAGCGGGCGAGTGCGCCGACCCAACCGGCTTCCTCAGCAGACAACTCCGCCCCCTGCCCCGCTGCACTTTGAAACACCGCCCCGCCGGCACCGGCACAGGTCAGCGTTCCGGTTTTATCCAGGACAATCGTGTCCACTTCAGCCATGCGCTCGACCACCAGGGGGTTTTTCAAATAAAACCGGATTCGCGCCAGCAGCCGCTGCGCCGTGCCATGTGTGAGCGGCGCCGCCAGCGCCAGCGCACACGGGCAGGCGACAATCAAGACCGAGGTGAACGCTTTCAGCGCGACGGCGGCATCCTTGAAAAGCCAAAAGACGGCGGCCGCCAGCGCCACACCCATGACACTTTTCGTGAAACGCTGGCTGTAACGATTGGTCAGCGAGTCCAGATCGTCCGTCCGCGACTTGCGGAACGCCTCATGATCCCAGAGCGATGCCAGGTAGCTTTGTGCGACGGGCTTGACGGTTTCGACTTCGATCATGCCGCCCACTTGGCGGCCGCCGGCAAAAAGGCGGCCGCCGACGTCGCACGCAACCGGCTCGGATTCGCCGGTCACAAAGCTGTAATCCAGACGGGCCTCGCCACGGATGAGACAGGCATCCGCCGGCAGCAGCTCCCCATTCCGCAAAACCACACGATCGCCCGCCTGCAAGCGGGAAATGGCAATGGATTCCTCACCGGCAGCCGTCTTGCGGATGACCGACAACGGGAAGAATCCCTTGTAATCCCTATCGAATGCGAGGCGATCATAAGTCCGGCGCTGGAACACGCGGCCGCACAGCAGAAAGAAAATCAGGCCGCAGAGCGAATCGCAGTAGCCCGGACCGCGATGAGAAAGTACTTCGAAAACACTCGTCACATAGATCACAGCAAGGCCGAGGGCGATGGGCACCTCCATCGTTAGCCTCCGCAGGCGGAAGCTGGACGCTGCTGAACGCCAGAAATCGGACGCGCTGAAGGTCACCACCGGCAACGCCAATGCGAGCCCTAGCCACCCGGACAGGCTTTTGAACCAAGGTCCACTGACACTGTCGAGGCCAAAGTAAAACGGCAGCGACATCAGCATCATGTTGCCAAAGGCAAACCCAGCAACCCCGATCTGCAGGCGCGTTTTTGTTTCCCAAGCCGTGGCTTTGGGTTTTTCCAGCGTTCCCAAATCCAGCGCCGGCTCATAACCCAGGGAGGCCAGCAGTGCCGCGAGATCACTCAGCTTCATCTTGTCCGGTGCGAACGCAATCGCCACTTCCCGGCGCGAATAATTCACAACCGAGCGGCCGATTCCGGGATGTAATTTAAAAAGGTTTTCAAGCAACCAGACGCAGGCGACACAATGAATGGCCGGCAGATGCAAGGTCACCTTCGCCTGCGTCCGGCTCTCAAAATCCAGAAGCTTCTCCCGGAGAAGCGGGTCGTCGAGGAATGCCCACTGCGCCACGACCCCATTGTCGCGAACGCGGATGCCCGCCCGGGGATTCAGCGCATAAAACTGCTGCAGTCCGCAACCCTGCAGCAGAGTAAAAACGGTCTGGCAGCCCAAGCAGCAGAAGGGATTTCCGTCGACTGAAAAAGACTCCTCCGAACACGGTTCCCCACAATGAAAACATCCACAGCTGAGTGGAGGCGTCTTGGCCAATGCTTGAGGTGCTTGAGACATTCGTGTCGTGCGAATGACAAAATCAACCATGCCGGACCTCCCGACTAACCGTCTTTTAATAAAGGATAGCCTTTTATTGCACCATGAGGTGACCCGGACAATGGGTTATCAGAATCCCCTTTTTGGGATAGCGGGAATTCCCGCCGTCCGCTGCGGATGCGCTCGGAATCAACATCACGCGCGCCGGGTCACACCCACCGGGCGGAACGCGTAATAAGCAGCAACAAAAACCGGCCTCAGGTGGGGCCCCACGCCCCCCCCCAAGCCCAAGGCAAAAGCACGAACCCACACCCCCGATTCCCGCGGTGCAGGTGCCGGCTGCGGCAGATAAGCAGCCGGGTTGCTAATTTTAACGGATACCCCTATTTTGCACTGGTCAGGCTTATTATTGCCTTAAAAAAAAAGGAATTTCTGTGGCAAAACCATTAGTCGAAGTCCTCGCGGATTCGAAACTCTATCAAAATTACGAAGCCGCATTCAGCGAGATGACCGGTTTGCCAGTCGCCTTGCGTTCCGCGCAATCCTGGCAGCTGCCCCACCATGGGCGGCGTTTTGAAAACCCCTTTTGCGCCATGCTCTCGGAAAAAAGCCGCTCCTGCGCCGCCTGCCTCCAGGTGCAGCAGCAGCTCTCCGAATCCGCCACCCACGAACCCAAATCCATCACCTGCCTGACCGGATTGTGCGACATTGCCGTGCCAGTCCGGACGGGGGACCTGCTGATCGGATTTCTCACCACGGGCCAGGTCTTTGCCAAAAAACCCACCCAAAAACAGTTCAGCCGCACCCTCAAACTGCTGGAGGAATGGGGCTTGAAAATGGACGTGGAAAAACTGCGAAAGGCCTATTTCGGCTCGCAGGTTCTCACGCCCCGGCAGCACGCCTCCACCATGAAACTGCTGGCCATTTTTGCCGAGCATCTTTCCATAGTATGCAATCAAATCGTGGTGCAAGAGCAGAACGGCGAACTGCCCGTCATCGCCCGCGCCCGACAGCATATCGCCGAGCATCAGGCTGAGAAACTATCACTGGATCAAGTGGCCAAGGCGGTCCATACGAGCAAATTCTACTTCTGCAAAATCTTTAAGAAGGAAACCGGCATCAATTTCACCGACTACCTCGCGCGCGTGCGCACGGAGCGGGCGAAAAGTCTTTTGCTCAACCCAAACCTGCGCGTCACGGAAGTCGCTTACGACGTCGGATTCCAATCGCTGACCCATTTCAACCGCACCTTCAAGCGCATCCTTGGGCTGTCGCCCACCCGCTATCGGGACCAGCTGATGCTCCGCGGAACGAGTTCGCGCCGGGCATAACCCTCCGGCACTTCCGTTTCGACTTCCTTCAAACGGGAGAAAAGCCACTCTGGCCGAGAATCATCGGGATTGAAAAATTGGAAACAGGAAAGAAAAATGGTGCGCATAGCAGGACTTGAACCTGCACACCTTGCGGCACTACCACCTCAAAGTAGCGTGTCTGCCAATTCCACCATATGCGCAACACTCGGAATCTAAAGGAGATTGTGAAGCGAGGAAAGGCAAAAATGGGGAGAATCCAAACGCCAGCCGAACCCGGAGCACAAAAAAGAAAAATAAGCGTTTTCAAAGTGTGGGGAACGGATTGTTTCGGATGATCAAAACAGGGATGATTTATGCGGTTTTTAAATCGGCAGGGAGACCACTCTGGAAGAGCCTCGGCACAGACGACGGGAATCATGCGCAGGAATCGCTGGGAGCGGGAATCAAACTCGAGGCCAAAGTTGCTTGGAAACAGCAAATCACAAATTTTAAAAGCAGAAAGGGACTTTTCACCTGATTTCAGGAGTGACCGAAGGCGAGCGATGATTCCTTCGGTTTGACCAAAGATCCCCGGTAGATCCCCCGGTAGATGACATGAGTTGTTGGCAGGTGAGCGCCGAAGCGCTACACCTGCCAACGTATGAACTCACAAAAACTAAATAACTCTGAAGTTCGCGCGGAGCAAGCCGCGAATAAAAAGCATGAAGCGATCAAGCTTGGACTGG
>CAILMI010000052.1 GCA_903835255.1 uncultured Verrucomicrobia subdivision 3 bacterium | reverse complement strand
CCTCTGAACTCCCCATGAAAATCAAATCTACCAATATGTAAAACACCCGAAAACTCCCAACGCCCTTTTCCAGATCAACCTCCAGTTTTCAAGAAAACGGACTGGTTTAAACCGCTTCTACCGGCTTATGGGATGGTTGTGTAACATGGAAACAGTCTCGCCACCCGTCTCGCCGAGGGTTGTCGCCAGAATTTTGATCACCCAGAAGAGAAACGTCACCTCTGGCACCTTGCTTAAAAAGTCCTATTTTTTCATACGCGCCACTGATTAAAAGAATTCTAAGCCAAATGCATCAACTGGAGACGCACTCAACCGAAGACTAGTTTCAAATTAAACCTAAAAAACGCCGGGCCGCCCGGTTTGAGACTGACAAACCACGGACAGCCACTATTTCGAAGACCTACTAATCAGCCGGCGGCTGTCCCCCGTAGCTCAAATGAATAGTGCAGCGATTTCCTAAACCACTAAATCCACTTTTAATTTTCTTAATAAGCCCATTAAAACGCTATTAATTAAATTATTTGAGTTTCTAAATTTTCGATTGAACCTCTCCAGTACCTCTTTTGACTCTATTTTGCTGGCTCTGCAGGCAAGATTGCCTTGCGCAACCAAATCCGGAGCGCCATCGCCCTTTATCAGCTCCTCTTAGTAATTTATCAGGATTACCACTTGACGAGAAACCAGCCCGCAGTTCAATTTATCTCTGATGAATATTTCTTTCCTGACTTTATTTCGAATTGCATTGCTAATCTTGATTGGCGGACCTTTTAACAGCTTAATCTTGGGCGCTGCCGAAGTGGAATCGAAGTCCAATGACGCCTATTTGTCAAAATTTGCCCCGGTTAAAGCACCCACCCCCGCCGGCCTGCTGCTGCAACCGGGCGATCATCTAGCTATCATCGGGGATTCGATCACCGAGCAGAAAATGTATTCGCGGATCCTGGAGACCTACCTCACCGTCTGCGTGCCAGAACTTAAAATTTCGACACGACAGTTCGGCTGGGGCGGCGAGACTGCTGAAGGGTTTTTACACCGCATGACCAATGATTGTCTGCGTTTCCACCCCACCATCGCCACGCTTTGCTTCGGCATGAATGATCACCGCTACCGGGCCTATGACGAAGCGAACGGCCAGTGGTATCGGGCCAACTACGCGGCGGTGGCCCAATCGATTGCCGCCAGCGGCGCGCGCGTCGTGCTGGGGTCACCCGGCTGCGTAGGCAAAGTCCCCGGCTGGGCGGCTGACCGGAATATTACAGTGGACGATTTAAATTTGAATCTCTGCCATTTCCGCAACATTGATATTGATATCGCCGCACAGGAACACATCGGATTTGCCGATGTGTTCTGGCCCATGCTCACAACGGGTATTGCAGCGCGCCAACTTTACGGCGCGGACTATGCCGTGTCTGGCGGGGACGGCGTGCATCCCGCCTGGGCGGGGCACCTCATCATGGCGTATGCTTTTTTGAAAGCGATGGGACTGGATGGCGATCTCGGCACATTGACCGTGGATTTGAACTCAGGCAAGGCCGCCGCAACCGCCGGACATCGGGTGGACAGCTTCTCCAACAACACCTTGACCATCACCAGTTCGCGCTATCCCTTCTGCGCGGAGGGACCCTTGAACAAGGATGACTCTATTCGCTCAGGAATGACACTGGTGCCGTTCAACGCAGAACTCAACCGGCTCAAATTAGTTGTCACCGGCGGCTCCGCCAAAAGCTATGCCGTATCATGGGGGGATGAAACGCGGGATTACACCGCCGAGCAGCTTGCCACAGGTGTGAATCTGGCGGAAGATTTCGCGGCGAACCCCTTTTCCGCGGCTTTCGCCAAAGTGGATGCGGCGGTAGCTGAAAAACAAAAGTACGAAACCAGACAAATCAAAGAATTGCTCCACGGGCCAGAAGGGATGGCCGACGCCGATGCAACGGAAGCCTTGACCGAGAAAGCCCGGCAACCCCTGGTCGGGCTGGTGTCGGCGGCCTTTGTGCCGGTGACGCACGTGATAAAAATTACGGCAAAATAGCCCGGATTGCGTGCGTTGCGGAGCGGAATAGTCTGACCGCAGTGGATTTCATTCGGATGGGGGTGTCATTCGCCATAGGGAAGCACCAACGGGGTCGTTGGCGTCATGCTGGCCGACAGGCAATCGATTCATTCGCCATTCAAAATATAAATCCCTGTGCTTGGCGAAGGGCCAAATTCATAGCAATTAGGTCGCAAGATAAGGTGATTCCCTGCGCCGCTATCCGATCGGAAGGGTTTCCAGCTATGGTTTAGATCCATACTCTATCGCGTGATAGAGCTGGGCCGTTTAAAAACGTCATGGCTCACTGCGAAGCCGGGGACGGGACCCGCTCACGGTGAAGGGGAGGTGACATAATAGATACCCGCCCGCCCTGCTGATTTTTCCAAAACCGCAGGGCGGCGTTTCTGCCTCATCTTATCAAAATTCGCTACATCTTCAGGGTTACACGAACGTGTAATTGCCGATTTTAAAATAAAAGGCAATTCTCCCGAGTCACCATTAACCCAAAAAACATCTATTGTACCACACCTGTTTTATGTTAAAAATTCAAAACCGATTGACCCTGCGAACAGCAGCACACGCATTCACTAAAAGTGTTTTTGTGGTCGGCTTTTTAGGGGCACTGATATCTCTCCAGGCGCAAACAGTGGGTTATTATGCTTCCTCCAGCACGCCCCCGGGATCTGCAGGTGGAACTTTGAATATTGGCCAAACTTTTACGGTGGCCAACACAAACATCCAAGTTTCCAGCCTGGGAGTTTTTGATTTTCAGGGGGCCCCGCTCAATTCCTCCCACACAGTGATTCTTTTCAGCAACCAGACAGAAATTGCCTCGGTGACGGTCCCCGCTGGTTCGTCAGCTCAGTTAATAAATGGCTTTCGGTTTTCCCCTTTGCCTTCGCCCATCACTTTGGCACCCGGAACTTATTCCGTAGTGGCTTATCAATTAGGAAGCGGAGATGGACAAGACCATTACGGGGATCCCAACGCGGGCTTCCAGCACCCGACAACAGGTTTTAATGGCACGTTTAACATCCAGCATGTGCAAACCATCTACGAATTCGGGTTTAAAACTAATGGCTTTCCCGCCGGGGGCACCGCGGGGCAAAATTTAGCTTCTGCCTCCCTCCTTTTTACAGATCCAAATCCGTTGATCATTGCTTACACCGCTGACCCGATTATGACGTCGCGGGGTCAGGCAGCCAATGGTTCTGCAAATGGCTTGAATATGGGGCATACATTTACGGTGAATGGGGGCGGAATTACGGTATACCAAGTGGGCGTTTTCAACCTAGGCGGAGCCGGTTTAAACACCAACCACACGGTGACTATATTTGATAATGACAAAAATGTTGTTATATCTGCAATTGTTCCAGCGGGGGCGGCAGCCACACAGGCGAATGGATTTCGCTTCATCCCCTTGTCTACTCCAACGAACTTAACTGCTGGAATTTACTCGATTGTCGTGTATCAAATAAACGCCTCAGAGCCGGCTAATGACCCTTATGGTGAGAATAATGCCAGCGGAGTTGGCATCAGCCAGGACTTCTGCAATAATGTTTACAGCCCCTATGCCTTCAACTCCGATGAAAGTCCGGCCTACCCTAGCGGCGGGGATTATGCGAACTTTGCCTGCGTCTCGTTTGCTTATATTCCAAACGATTCTACCCCTAGCCCGTTGCCTGCCTACACCGCTGTCCCTACCGGTCCTTATGGCGGTGCAGGAAATAATAGCGGCTTGAATATTGGCCATACATTTAGTGTCAATTTTGATAATATTGTAGTTACAAGCCTGGGCGCGTATAACTACGGCGGGCAGGGACTGAATGCCTCCCATGATGTCACTCTGTTTGACGAAAATTTAAATGTGGTAACTTCCATTACTGTCCCCGCAGGAACGAACGCGCCATTAATAAGCGGATATCGCTACCAGGAATTAACTAACCCAATAATATTGACGCCCGGTGATTACACTGTGGTGGCGTATCAAATGAATGGAAATAATAATGGCAGCGATGGCTATAGTGAAACATATGGGAATACCTTTTATGGCGGTTTGAATGTCACTAAGGGTTCAGGAACGTACAGCTTCACTTCATTTGGAAGTCCGGATTACCCCAATACGGTCGTACCAGACAATTTCGGCAGCGCTTCCTTCCTTTTTACTCCCTACACCCGGCCTGTCATCTCAAATATTATTAAACAATCCGAAAATATTGTCTTAAATGTGCAATCAACAACGGGGTTGAGCAGTCGCATTTTGGCAACAACAAACCTTGATACTTTGGTTGACTGGCAGCCTATCTTCACCAACTCTGCAGGAGGATCCTGGACGTTCACCGATACGAATGCAGCAGAGACAGCAATCCGGTTTTATAAAGTTTCTAATCCCTAGTAAAAATTTTATACGGAGCCACACCCAAAAATTATCAAATAAAAAAAACGCAGATCAGAACACAAATTTAAAATTACGCAAAGTTACCAACGGGCTGTTTACTTTTAAGGTAGCAGCCCGTTTTTAATTTAAATTGAGATACCCACTCAAAAATCACGAAATTAAAATTATATGACATTCAACAGGTTAGTGCGTACGTCTAGTCGGATTGCCTGTGGTATCCATGCTGTTTGGTTTCTGGCTCTGATTTTCCTTCCGGACCAAAGCAGTGCGCAAACGGTGGGTTATTTTGCGTCTACCAACACGCCCTACGGTCAGTCCGCTAATAATAATGGTTTAAACATCGGTCAAACCTTCACGGTGGCCAACACCAACATCCAGGTTTTTAGCCTGGGCGTTTTTGATTATAATAGCGCGCCGCTGGGCGCTTCCCACAGGGTGACGCTTTTTAGCAACCAAACCGCCATCACCTCTGTCACAGTGCCCGCTGGAAATTCAGCGACACTATCCAAAGGATTTCGATACTGGCCGCTGGCCGCGCCCGTCACACTGACGCCCGGGACCTATTCCGTCGTTGCCTACCAGATGAATGGAACGGCAAACGTCAGCGATGGTTATGGGGATTCCGGCAGCCCGGCAACGACGGGTTTCAATGGCACTTTTAATCTCTCCCCGGTCCAGACAATTTATGAATTTACGACCAATAACAATGCGTACCCCGGCACGGGAGGGGCTCGTCTGGGAACCAGTGCGATAAACCTGGCGGGTGCCTCGTTCACTTATATCGACTCCAGTTCGACTCTTATCGCCTATACAGCCGATCCACTCATGGCCCAGCCCGGCGCCGGAGTGGATGCTTCAAAGGCGAGCGGGCTGAATATCGGTCATACTTTTAACGTTTTTGGAGGCGGCATCAAGATTTATCAGCTGGGCGTTTTCAACCTGGGCGGAACCGGATTGAATACCAATCATACCGTCACCATTTTTAGTAATTATAATGGCACCCACACGCCAGTGGCCGGTGGGTCAGTTGCGATTCCGGCCGGTGTATCCGCCCCCTTGGCAAATGGCTTTCGTTTTATGCCCCTGGCAACTCCGATTACCTTGCCTGCGGGAAATTATTCCATTGTGGCGTACCAGATGAATGGGGCGCCCCTCAGCGATTCATATGCAGAAGCCAATGCGAGCGGTGTCAATGCCACCCTTAACTTTAATGATGATGGGGTGAGTCCCTACGATTTTGTTAGCGCCGGAAGCCCGGCTTATCCCAATACGGGTGCCAATGCCAATTTAGCCTCCGTTTCATTCACCTACACTCCCATCGGCACCAACGCCGGCTCTTCGGCGGCTTATACGGCAAGCACCAATGGACCCTACGGGGTCAATGGAGACAATCCGGGACTCAACATCGGGCACACATTTACGGTGGTTGCCACAAATATTCAGATATCGGACTTGGGGGTTTATGATTATGCGGGAGACGGGTTGCGGGCGGCTCACCCCGTCACCCTGTTTGTCAATGCAGGTGGAACTTATGTTCCGATAACAGGCGGAAGCGTAACCGTTCCCTCTGGCAGCGCCGCCCCTCTCTATAATGGCTACCGTTATCAAAATCTGCCCGCACCCGTTTCACTCCCGCCGGCTACATATGCCGTGGTCGCCTATCAGATGAATGGCGGAAGCCAAAGCGATGCCTACAGCGATGTGATCAATACCAATAATGGATTTAATGGCAGCTATTACCTCAATAATGGGAACAGTGTTTATGAGTTTACCGCCAATGCGAGCCCTAACTTCCCCGGAACCGGAGGCGGCGCCAGCGGTGTTCCCTTTGAAAATTTTGGTTGTGCCTCTTTTCTCTATAGCCTCGTTGCCACCTCTTCCGTTGCCGCCGTAGGGACGGCCATTTCACCTCTTTTCACTTATGTCAATATAGGGCAGACCGTCAATTTGACCGCCAGCGCTTTTGGAACTCCTCCGATTCATTATCAGTGGTATTATGGAGACACCTTAAAACTAATGACTGCGGCCACCAACGCGACGCTCATCCTGACCAATATCCAAGGCGTTCATAGTCCGGGCAATCAGGGTAAATACACTGCCTCGGCCAGCAATGCTTTGGGAAGTCCGGTTTTTGGGGGGTATTCAGAAGTCATTGCGATACCGCCGATATCCCCTATCAAAATTTTACCCCTAGGCGACTCCATTACGTACGGACAGGGCGCATCTGGCGGTTACCGCGCGCCGCTGTATCAAGCCCTGACGGCAGCTCATTACAACGTGAATTTTGTCGGCTCGCAAAACAACAACCCAACGGTCTGGTTGCCTCAGGCGAATCATGAAGGCCATTCCGGTTACCGGATCGACCAGATCGCCTCCAGCTTCCTTGGATGGGTCAACAGCGTTTCTAGCCCGGACATCATTTTACTCCTCATCGGCACCAACGACTATGGCCAAAACTATGATACGGCTAATGCTGCCAACCGATTGGATCAGCTGATTCAACTGATAGCCACAAATCAACCCCATGCGAAGTTGATCGTGGCCAATTTAACCCTGCGAACAGACAATCTGATGTTGGAAAACCTGATTGAGACGACTTTTAATCCTTACGTTTCAGGAATTGTGGCAAGGCATTCGGCAATGGGCCAATCCGTTTTTTTTGTCGACCTGCATTCAGCGTTAGCGAGTACAGATCTCGTCGATAGTCTGCATCCCAATCAAAGCGGTTATAATAAAATGGCAACCGTCTGGTTGAATGCTATTACTCAGGTGGCACCAAATCCGGTCAACCAAAGCGGCATCCTTAATCCCTCCGGTTCCAGCGTGAAGTTAACCTATCAAAGGGTCCCCGGATATCAGTATGTGGCTGAGCGCTCCACTAACCTGAGCAATGGTTCTTGGCTGCCAATTCAAACAAATTTTGCCCCGAGTAATGGCATGCTGCAAATTCAGGATCCATTTACGAACTTGGGCGGAACTCCGCCAGCGGCGTTCTACCGGCTGCTGGAACAGTAAGATCAACTGGAATGGATGGATTCAACATTGATCTAGTTTTTTTAAAGCGAAAGCATAAGCGCCAATGGCCACAGCCTCGCTGGTGCCGAGCCGAGAGATCCCCACGCCAAGGCGAGGGAGCGGGTCATAACAAATTTTACGCTGGCTGCCAGGAACGACAATCTCACGCGTTTCCCCCTTCAGAAAATCCGCCAACTGTTCCGCATCTTCAAAATTGAAAACCTTGGACGCCAGCCGCCGTAGTTTGTTGCCATTGGGCTGCTGGTAGTGGCTGTTGAGTTCCGCCACAAGCGGTGGTAAAAAAAGCTTGTGGCCGCCAGAAATCCCACCGCCGATCACGACCAGGCCGTCCAGCAGGGTGAGCACCTGCCCCAATGCGTCGCCAACCACTTCCCCGAGTCCGCGATACGCTTCCATGGCCGCTTCTTGGGAGGGTGATTTTGGGCCGTGCGCAATCTGAGCGATTGTTTTGGGATCCGGTGCGCTTTGGAATGGAATGCCTGCCTGCTGAGCATAAACGCGACGGACTGCCCGAATGCAGGCCCCCTCCTCGGCGTTCATTTTGGGATCCACTTTATTGCGCAGCAACCAGACTTCGCCGGACAAGGAATTATCCCCTAGAAACAGTTCTCCTGCGCGCACAATGCCGCCGCCAAAGCCCGTGCCCAGGGTCACGCCAATCAGATTTTTAAAACGTTTTGGGCTGCCAACTTTCTCCAGCAGATCATTGATGTGCGGCAACAGCCCAGCAATCGCCTCGCCGTAGGCAAAGAGATCTCCGTCGTTGTTGATGAAAACCGGAATGCCGAATTTTTCTTCCAGCATCGGGCCGAGCGCAATGCCCCCTCGAAAAGCGGGAAGGTTATTCAAATCACCAATGATTCCCTTGGGATAATCGGCCGGCCCCGGAAAGGCAAAACTAATAGCCACCGGTGGCGCCGGACATTTGGCTTCAACCTGCCTGAATCCTTCGACGATGCTCTTGAGGCACGCTTGCAAATCATCGCCGTTGGAAGGCAGAACAATGGTATTGCTGACGGCGACCCCTCCCCGCATCGCAGAAAACCGGAAGCTGGTTCCGCCGGCATCCAGCGTCAGCACCACGCGATGGTCCGAATTCATTTTTGCTGATTGATCTCAGGAATTCTGCGCCTTCCGCCTCATCCGATGCCCCATCGCTCCATAGAAGGCGACGTAAGCATAGGCGATCAGCGGCACGATAAAGGAGAGCTGGAGGTTTTTGGTTACATCCGCGATGTAACCCTGCACCGGCGGAAGAATCGCCCCGCCCAGAATCGCCATCACCAACAGCGACGATACCTGGCTTTTTAAGCCCCCCGTTCCTTCCAGCGCCAGCGAGAACGTGTTCGACCAGCCAATCGAGGTAAACAAGCCGATCGCCACGATACACCACATCGCAAGTTTGCCGCCCATGAGAATCGCGACCAATAATAACGCTACAACGGTCAGCGAGAAAATGGTTAGTGTGCGCCCGGCTCTACCCTTGCCGAATTGAAACAGGGTCCAGCACAGGCCGATGAACGGCAGGTAAAGTTTAAATACCTGCCAGTTCGCTCGGAACTGTTCGCCCCACTGGGCAAAGATCTCACTAAAGGATTTGCTTTGCAGCGCTTCCATCGGGCAGCTTTTGGCCGCCCACAGCAGCAGGTAAGCCAGCAGAGGAATCGCTATGAGCATGATTTGCTTATTCCGCTTCTTCATCTCGCTCAGTTCCACCGCGCCCATGAAACGTCCAATCATCAGACCGCCCCAATAGAGCGACACATATTTACTCGCCTCCACAGCGTCGAGGCCTGCCACGCCCGGCTGACCCAAAAAATTGATGATGGCGCTGCCCACCGAAACTTCCCCGCCGACATACATGAAGATGGCGATGACGCCGAGGACAACGTGCGGATACTTCAAAGCGCCAGCGCCACGCTCAATCTGACCTTCGCCGATATGCGGCAGGCGGATGAAGAAGAAGATTACCGCCAGAATCACGAACACGATGCTGAAGGCCAGATAGGGCAGCTTGACCGAGTCCGCGCCGTGAGCACCGGTCTTGGCGAAATATTGATAAATGAGAAAGCCGCCAATGATCGGACCAATGGTGGTCCCGATGGAATTAAAGCCCTGCGCCAAATTCAGGCGCGAAGACGCTGTCTTTTCAGGACCCAGGATGGTGACGTAAGGATTGGCCGCAATCTGAAGCATGGCAAATCCAAGACCCACGACGAATAATGCGATGAGAAACATAGGATAGGACATCGCCACCGCCGCTGGCCAAAAGAGGGCGCTGCCAGTAGCGGAAATCAGCAACCCGATGACAACGCCGTTTTTGTAACCCAGCTTGGCAATCGGATCGCCGGTCGTGATTGAGATAAGGAAGTAAATCAGCGAGCCGACGAAGTAGGCACCGAAGAAAGCAAACTGGACGAGCATCGCCTGGAAATAGGTCAGAGTGAATGCCTCCTTAAAACGCGGGATAAGAATATCGTTGAACACCGTCATAAACCCCCACAGGAAAAACAGCGAGGTCATGATCGCAAAGGAACCGCGATAGTTGGCGCCAGCGCCGGAGGTTGAGGAGGGAACCGGATGGGTTGAGGTTATAGATGCCATACTGATTGGATGCGTTGGTAACTGGATTAATTGATTTCTATGAAGGAAATTCTGCCGGCTTAACAGGCCAACCGCACGTAAAAAATTTATGTTTTACTGGCGTGCATGCACGTCTGAAAAACTTATCCCCACCGAGCTTCCGCCATACGCACACAAGTGATTGAGCGGTCCCGGCATTGAGCCGGCACCTGATGGTCATAAGTAAAATTTTGGCGATGGAGTGCATGATTTTAAAAGGGCATTACAGTACTGATTTCCGTGCCAAAGAGACTACTTGGTCCAGCTCAGGCCAAAGTCAGCCTCTCTTGCTGAGTAAAAAGTGCTTTATCAAAATGTCACCGCCAATTCGCGGGGAAATGCTTTATTGTCAAAATGGATCCAGAGCAATTTTTCCGGGACTGAATATTCAAATTGGGTCACCGCCTTTCCATTCAGAGTGATCGCTTTGGGTTCCCTGGGCGCTTCCAGCAGAAGGATTGCCTGCGTCTGATCAATGCCTTCTACGGTGAAATTAATTTGTTTATCCTGATTCACTGTCAGTTGGGCGCTGCAAGCCGACGCCAGCAAATGGGCTTTGCCGGTGCGCAGCGCATCGAGGTCGATTAATAAATGGCGTGAGCCGGGATTCAGCGTCACTTTTTTCAGCAGCCCTAATTGCGCGTCAAATAAATTAATGAATCGACCGGTCAAAATGAACGGTCTGTTCGCGATGGATTCCTCCAAGCCGGCAGCCACGACATACGGTCCGCGCCGGAGCATCAGATAATTCCTTTCGCGCCATTCCAAACCTATTTTTTGTGCAGCTTGTTTCGCGGCTGCCACCACTTGTGCGGCCCCAGCGGCGCTGGCGGAATAACGCTCGGGTCGCTCATGAAGCCAGATGAGGCCTCCATTCCCAACAGCTTTAAACTGATTTAGTTGGACCGGCGGGGCAATTCCGATCTTCTCAAAAAGATGTTCCCGCGGGGTTGCATAATGCTCCCCATCGCTGTTCCACCATTCCTGCACCTTGAGATAG
This sequence comes from uncultured Verrucomicrobia subdivision 3 bacterium, assembly GCA_903835255.1. Classification (GTDB taxonomy): domain Bacteria; phylum Verrucomicrobiota; class Verrucomicrobiia; order Limisphaerales; family UBA11358; genus UBA11358. The sequence goes on along the minus strand of CAILMI010000052.1, from coordinate 58,358 downwards.
GGATCGGCATCGGCGTCGCAAAAAATGAGTGCGCCGCCCCGTTTTACCCAATCCGCAAGTGCTGAGTGGACATCGGGCGAGAGCGGCTTTTGTCCATCGTAGCTCAAGAGCAGAACTCGATAGCCATCGAGATAATGAAGCTGGGTAATATTTTCCAGTTGCACCGGCGTCACGGGGAGCCCGCGTTTCAGGAGCGGCATCGCCAGGCCGTAGACATTTCCCAATCTAGCATCACTCGGGGCAGGGTCGCCGCGTTGGAACATCAGGGAATCGCTCACCAGAACCCCAATGCCCGTGGTCGACCCCTCCCATGTCACCTTGGGCTGATCCATATCTTTGAGCGCATTGAAGACGGTTTGTAACTCCGTGGCATAGGAGGGCGGAATCAATTCGCGTTTTCCCAACTGTGACGAGCTGGGATATCGGCCGGTGAAAACCCGTTCGGGCCATGGCGCCACCTCGAATTTGCAAACCTCCGGATGAAGCAGCGCTGCCGTCATCGTTGACTCCCAATTCTCCTTGTAATCGGTCCAACTATGATCCGGGCTGTCTTCCACCGGATCAGTCAAAAAGCAGATGGAGCGGTGATTGGATCGGACCAGGTTCTGCATTGCACCATATTCCAAAAAGGCGGTCTCAAAGGTGCGGGAACGCACCTTACCCTCATAGCAATTGGGTTCTCGCGCCGTGCCTGTCCAGACCTGGGCAATATACCCCCCGCAGCCAGCCAACTGCGCGAGACTTGATTCGGGACTGACAATTCCCCATTGGGCATAATTGAGCAGGCTGTGGGTGGCGACATAACAGCCAACCTGTTGGCCCGTCTGTTTGTTGAAATCCTGAATGTAAAAAAAAACCTGCTCCAGCGCCCGGCGGTAGAGAAAATATTTCAGTTTGGAGGCGCGCCACCGGGAGTCCACAGAACGATCAGGCGGCTGCCAGTCTTCATGGTAATAGTCTTTCCACTCGCGCTTGAATCCTGCGGAGTATCCCGCACGGTCCCAGAATTCGGGTTCTTCCAGATCAATCGCACTGACCCCACTGTCCAGCGCCCGCTGAATCCCCACGCATAAAAACCGGCCGTAGTTGGTCCCCGGGGACATATAGTAAACGTCGCCGCCATGACTCAGCTTTTCCCCAGAGCCATCAGTTTGCGCTTCATCCTCGTGATTAATGCCGTCGAAGCGCCCGTAGAGATAGTCCTGATACTGACCCCAGGCAACCCCAGTCATCACATGAATTCGATAACCTCGCTCCTGCCATGTTTTAATCCGCCCCGGCAGATTGGTGTCAATGCCATACACGATGGCCACATCGGACCGCAGATTAAATTTGGGATTCCATGCCTTGCTGGTTTGAAACGATGTGCGCTCCCGTTCCTGGCCGGAATACGCTAGCCCGGAAGGCGGAAGATCTGGCACCAAGTCCGAGGCCATCACCGCAAACGAGGCTGCGGAGAGAAATAACGTGAACCAGAGAGGAAGGGGCATGGTTTTACTTTTCTTAACCAGGATGCGAGCACGCAGAAAGGGGCTCAACTCATGGGTGGAGATATTTGACAACAGCCTCCGTGCGCGAACTCACCTGAAGTCGTTCGTAGATGTTATGGCAGTGCTTACGAACCGTTTCAATATTGACGGTCAGCTTATCGGCAATTTCCTTATACAGCAGGCCTTTGGATAATAATTCCAACACCTCGCATTCACGGGGTGTCAGCGCTTGTTCGGTCTCCGAGTTGACCGGTTGCCGGTGAAAATGCTGCACAATTTTCCGGGCAATCAGGCTGTTGAGCGGTGAACCGCCTTGATTGGCATCGCGCAAGGCCTCGAGCACCTGGTTGCCGGAGCCCGAACGGCCTTTTAAAAGATAGCCCACAGCCCCGGCCAGCAACGATTTGAATATGGCATCCGCGTCTTCATAAACCGTAAGCATCACGAAGTTGGTACCCTTCAGCTTTTTCTTGAGTTGCCGAACACAATCAATACCGCTCATTTTTGGCAAATTGATGTCCATGAGGACCACATCCGGCTTTTGATTGGGGATTTCTTTAAGCGCATCCTCTGCCGAATGGTGGCTGGAAAGCAAAATAAAACCCGGGGCGCGCTTTATTTTATCTATCAATTGTTCGCGCAGTTTGGCGTTATCTTCCACCACGCTCACGCGAATCATTTTTATAGCGGAATCGGCTTCGGTATTTGGTTGGAGACTAGACACCATTTTTAAATATCAGATTTTGCCTTGGACGCCAATTACACGATTGTGTAAGAGCCTGAGGTAAACCTTGGTGCCTTGGCCAGGGTGACTCAGGATTTCCAGACGTCCGTTGATCGCCTCCATACGGGAATGCATGTTTTTCAAACCATTCCCGTCTTCTAAATCCAATTCGGCATTGAAACCGCTTCCGTTATCGATAATGGATATAAGCAGACCGTTGCTGTCCAAATTTAAAGAAAGATGCACTTCCGTGGCTTTCGCATGGGTGACAGCATTTTGAATCGCCTCGCGGGTGGTCAATAAAAGATTGTGCCGGACTTCAGCAGTCAAAGGGATATTCGGCAACACCATGGGGACATCCAGCAGACACCGCACCCCGGCCAGAGCGAGATGGTCCTGCGCAAACTGGGTCAGATAATTTGCCAAACTTTCCAAGGAATCGTGGCGCGGATTGATGGCCCAGACAATTTCGTCAAGCGACTGAATTGTAAGTCGGGCGGTAGTAAATATCTGCTTTTGCCAAGGCGTGGCATCCAGATTTTCATGCCGGGCAACATCAATGCGTTCACTTAAAAAAATAATTTGAGTGAGGTTAGCTCCCAGATCGTCATGGAGATCTCTGGCGATACGGGCGCGTTCCTGATCCAGCTCGTGTTGGTGTTGGTTCTTTTCGCGCAGCTCAATTTCAACCTTCAATTGACGCCCCCGTTCTCCAACCTGCCGCCGCAACTCTTTTATCCAAATCAAGCCGGCCAATAAGACCGCCATCATGCCGCCGATCAACCCCATGGCATGCCCGATTGTCCACCAAGAGGGTTTCTCCAGCACCTCAACGTCTTGGGCGAAGCGGGTTTGGATGCGCATTACATCCACGCCAAGCCCTAGTTGCGTGTAATGGGATGATTGAAGCTCACAAATTCCAGTGACTTGCAACCGACTGCCCAAGGCAATGGAGGGTAAATTATTGGGTGACCCCGGCACTAATACCTGAATGATACGATCCCGCCATTCAAGATCGAGAACGCTGGAATCGCCAACCCTATGCTGCCCGCGGATCAGACCCTCCAAGCGGATTAGTTTAGAGTCTAATCCGCCTTCCTGAATACCTTCCGGGGTGACATTGACCGGGTTAATTTTTTCTCGCCCCTCCAGTTTTGTGACTATCGCTTCGGTCAATACCGACGAATACCGGTAGGTTTCCAGAAAGCCGACCACTTGCACGCGCTCTCCCGGGGACAAACCCACCACACCATCACTAGCCTCTTCCGCCTGGGAATTGCGCCAATATAACCAGCGTGAACGCCCCAAACCGCCCTTGAGTTCGACTTTTTTTCGCGGAATAGCCATGGCGCTCCCGGTGTCATCTTGAATATAAAATTTGTCTTTGAATGATAAGGTGACAACCCCCTCAATCTTCACCCGGTGAAAGGGCCCTTGGGGCTTGTTGAGGTCAAACAGGCTTTTAATAGTTTGAAGGGGCAAGGTTGACGCGCTAACGGGGGGCTTTATCACCTCCACTTGTTCCAGTGATGGAATCAGTAAATGCATGCCCTGAATCCGGCCCTGGTCATCCATCGAAATCACACCGACTCCGCGCGCACGGATCTCCGAATCGACTAGCATTTTAACTTGTTTGTCCACGGCTTGATCCACCGAAGCCGTCAATTGCCCATCTTCATTCACAATTAATAAATGGGAGCCGTCGCTGGCGTGCACCACGCCCTGAAACTGAATCCATTGGCTGTCTATGCGCCCGTTGATTAATTGACTGAGCGGCAGCTTGATCGGTTCGGGAAGCTGGCCCTTTCCCAGCACCTTCACATGCTCGGCAGCAATGACCTTAGTGCCAAATTCGCCCTGCGTTACCTGGCCATCTATTTCAATATAATCGCCAATAGCGGTTAATTTCTGGCTTTCAGATTCTGGCAGATTATCAAATCCTATTCCGCCGGTATCGTCTTGGAGAAACCCCCCCACCAACCCAGTGACGATTCCCCCCACTTTCACTTTGGGACGCAGCTGGACCTGCTCGGCAGTAAGACTCGTAATCTGGCGAATCTTAGTGAGCGTCAAAAAATGAGTAGTGGCCAGCCCGTCTAGACCTTGCTGATTAGTCGATGAAGAGATATTTTTTTTTAAATCTAGGAGCGTCACGGCATCCTCACCCACAGCTCGGAGGCTGGCCGGGACCCAATGCCCCTGCTGGTTAAACGCGCCTTGCAAAATACCACGAACTGAACCCCTCGCCTTGGCCGAAGGCAGAGCAGACGAATTGTCAGGGCAGTGCCAGCGCACCTGCAGCGTGGAACTATTTTGCTGGAGATCAAATAAGATATCGCCGTCCTGGAAATGGGAATTGCGGATTTCCCCCTCAACCTCCACCCATTTCAGATTGTCAGCTGGCAGAAAAGTCTGATCCAGTGAAAAATGCTCAAGTGCCTTCGCTAAGGATTTCGTCTGGACTTGCCCTTTTTTGAGTGAGGGCCGGTCATTCTTCCAAAAACTCGTGCCGGTGATTGTTATGAGCTGACCCGGAGAAACCGTTTCCGCGCCGAGGATGCCATCCAGCTGAATACAGCCATTGTGATCCTCAACAAATAATAAATCCCGCCTTTCCGAATAGCTGACCCCTACGGCGCTGATGCGAACAGGATGCCCATCCCCCCCGTGTGAGTGCAACGCCATGAGCTGGCTGATGTTGGTCAAAATGGCTCCGGAGGGGTCGCCATATTGCCATTGGACCCAAGAGGAACTTTTTAGCTTATTGGTAAGCAGATCGAGCCACTTAGTATCGACGCGCCCATCAAACAAGTTTTTGACCGACTCAGCCGGGAGATTTTCTCCTTGGGCAGACATGGCGTCGATATAAAAAGAAATGAGTTCGGGACTATTTTCATTACACCCTAAGAATTCAAGATCGGCCAATTGGACCTCAGGATTAACCATGCCCGGGTCGCGTATGGCGTCTATTTGCAAGCGATACATTGAATAGCCGGTGCGATTTTCAATCCGGTAAAGTTTGCGTTCTTGTCGATCGTGAAAAATCTCGCCCTTGCGCTGGTCTAATATTATCCAAGTTTTACCCTCATCGTTGGAAGCAAACAACTGCCAGTCCGTCGGATCGCGCTGTGGAAAATCATTCGCTGAAGTTATTGCATATTGCTGAATAATCCTTTTGATCGGTGCTGCCTGAGCTTTATACCCACTACAGTCAGTCATCATAATCAGCCAAAGCAGAACGAACGAATAATTGAAAACTCCACTTGCCCTGAATAATAGAACGCAGCGGTGGATCAACTCAGCATTGCATTGGCCAATAAATTTTAAAAACCATGCCGGCCTGGTCACCATCAATAGTATTTCTAATAAAATTTTCACAGCTGAGGTTTAAATTAAGAAGATTTTGTCAGGAGATATAGCCGTTTTCCAGTTTTATCAGCTCGCGCGATACGATAAGAATCTCCACAGCCACTAAATTGATCGCAAGCGACTTAAGCCCTGTTTTGATGGGGTCGCGCACCACCGCCGGGAAACAGGAAATTAAAATAACTACAAAAAATGGAAAAATTTTTTCCTTTTATCGTTTGGATTCACCGCCCAACTGCCAAGTGGAAATAATATCAGGGGGACTGCCAGAAATAACGGACTGATAAACGAGTTGGCATTTAATTGCGTCGACGAAATCCATGGGGACAATGCCGTAACGCCCGCTTGTGTTGGTACTCAAATACTGCGTGAGCAATGGATTTATAATGTTCGCAATGTGCGGAATACGGGGAATACCTAAAACTTTTTGATAGCCGCTGGTAAAAGTAATGTAAAATCTGTTTAAATTACTTTTTCGGGCCGCTGTAAAATTTTCGGTGATTGCTTTCCATTTTGTTTCCGCACTCGAATTATCATAGCAGTCCTCAACTGCCAGGAATCTGTTCCTAAAAGTTGTGTTGTTGGGCCATTCCGAAGCGTCTATTCCAGAATCCCCCTGAAATCGCCGTAATAACACTATTTTTCCCCTAGACTGCCCAACGGTAGGAATTTCCTGGCCGAGATACCACATGGCGGGACAGTATTTTTGAATGTAATCGTTCACGGCAGCCGAAAACTGAGGATACCCCTGTTCACTGTTTTCTTCCTTAATGGACATGACCACGCATTCACTGGGATTTTTCTTCAAAAAAGGCTGAACTGTATTAGTCAATAAATCATCAAAAGTTTGCTTTTGATCAATATATCCATGATAAGCGTTCAGCAGTTTTGGACCGCCATAATTCAGCCGGATATCAAGAAATTGAACTCCCATATTCAACTGATCCCTAATCGAAACATCCTGGCATTTGGCTGTTCCAGGATAATACTCATAAAGCGCGCAAGAATTATGTGTGCCAGGAATGGACAGCTCGGTCAGGGAAGAATCGCTTCGCGCCGCTTCCATCCAGTAATTCCCAGCCGATCTGACTATTACGGGGACGACAAAAACTGAAATTAATACGATCGCACGCAGTTGTATTCTCGTCATTGCTTTGTCATTAATGAAATTAAGGGATATCCGCCGACTCACATCACAGTAATAAGAGGGTATTAGTTTGATGGCTGTGATCGAGATGATCAAAACAGTTTTTTAATTCACCACGGCCGGCTGCGGGTTGACATAGGCTGGGTTGGTGATGGTCTTCTTAAATTTCACTGTCGCGCTTTGTGCTGCCTGCTGGCTGCCACCCACGCCAAGAGTGTATTTCCCCGCCGCCACTTCGCGCCTGCCGTCCTTGTTTACAAACGCGAATTGGAATGGGGTCAAAGTGAACTTCACCGTCTTGGTTTCACCTGGTTGCAGGGTCAATCGTTTAAAGCCGCGCAACGCGCGGATGGGCAGCCCTGAATCGGCGGCCGCGTCCGTGCGGCTCACATACAACTCCACCACTTCGTCGCCAACCCGGTTACCGGTGTTTTTCACCCGCACGCTCACCATTTGCGCGCCGTCGGCGCCGGCTTTGATCTCCAGCCCGGAATAGTTGAATGGGGTGTAACTAAGACCGTGGCCGAAGGCGAAAAGCGGTTTACCGGTGAAATAACGGTAGGTGCGGCCCTTCATATCGTAACTGTCAAAGGGCGGCAGGTCCCGTTCCGACTTGTAGAAAGTGACCGGCAAGCGCCCGGCCGGATTGTAATCGCCAAACAAGACATCCGCCACGGCCTCGCCACCGCGCGGTCCGGGATACCACGCTTCCAAAATCGCCGGCACATGCGCGGCGGCCCACGTGACAGCCATCGCCGAGCCGCTCATTAAAACCAATACGGTCCTCTTTTTCAGATCCATGACGCTTTTAAGCAATGTTTCTTGCGCAGGATAAAGCGCCAGGTGGCTGCGGTCCCCGCCGTCGCCTTCCTCCCCTTCCACATGGGGATTGATTCCCAACACGAGGATCACCGTGTCGGCCTGACGGGCGGTTGCCAGCGCGTCTTCCAATTGCTGGGGGGTGCCGTCGCGAATCTCGCTGCCTTTGGCATAAAGCACTTCGGCCTGGCCCGCCACTTTTTTCCGGATGCCGGCCAGAATCGTGGTGAGGGTCGAAGGGGTGCCATTGTAATTGCCCAGCATCAAGCTGCTCTCGCCCTTGCCGGCGTCGTCGGCATTGGGGCCGATGACAGCAATCGTGCCGGTCTTGGCCAATGGCAAAATATTATTGGCGTTTTTGAGCAGGACGATCGCTTCCTGTGCCGCCTTGTAAGTCAGGGCGTCGTGGGCCGGACAATCATTGATGGAGATGGGGATTTGAGCGTATTTAACCCGCTCGGGCGGATCGAACATTCCCAGCCGGATGCGCGCTTCCAGGCAGCGAGAAACCGCACGGTCAATGTCCGCCTCGTTGCATTCGTTTTTGCGAAGCGACAAGCCGAGAAATCGGTACGTGTCGCCGCTGTTCAAATCCATCCCGTTCTTAAGCGCGTGCGCGGCGGCGGCAGAATCGGTCGGCTGAATATGATGCGTGCGATAGATGTCGGCCACGGAATCCACATCGGAAACCGAATAGCCATGGAAGCCCCACTGGTCGCGCAGGATGTCATTTAACAAGAGTTTGCTTGAGGAACACGATTCGCCGCGCAAACGGTTGTAAGCGCCCATGACGGAATACGCCTTCCCCTCGCGGAAAGCCGCCTCGAAAGCCGGCAGGTAGGTTTCCCACAAATCCTGGTCGGAGACCTGCGCATCGAACACATGGCGCGAATTTTCCGGCCCGCTGTGAACGGCGAAATGCTTGGGCGTGGCAATGACCTTGAGGTAATGAGGGTCGTCGCCCTGAAGCCCGGTCACGAAAGCGACCCCGAAACGCCCAGTCAAATAAGGGTCTTCGCCATACGTTTCCTGGCCGCGACCCCAGCGTGGATCGCGGAAGATGTTCACATTGGGCGACCACATGTCGAGTCCTTCATACCGTCCGGAAGCCCCGCCGCTTTGGCGCACGGCCGCGTTGTGTTTAGCGCGCGCCTCGTCGCCCATGGCGGCGGCAGCCGCATGCCACAGTTCCGGATCCCAGGTGGCCGCGCCAGCAATGGCCTGCGGAAACACCGTGGCCACGCCCGCCCGCGCCACGCCGTGCAGGCACTCGCTCCACCAGTCGTAGGCGGGAATGCCCAGGCGAGGGATGCCCGGCGCGCTCATCATGATCTGGGAAATCTTTTCAGACACCGACAGGCGGCGCACCAAATCGGCGGCACGGTCGGCGGGAGCTTTATCTGCGTTCCGCCAGATTTCCGGGTCGTCCACCTGCGGAATACGGGTGAGAGATTCGTCCATGCCTTCCGCTTTCGCTTTCAAGGCGGCGGCCGTGGCTTGCGCGACGATCTGGCCGGCGGCGTTTTTCACCCGGATGGCGTCAAATTTAGCGTTCTCCACCTGGCCGGCAAGGGACACCGTCAGCGGCCCGCGCAAACTGTCGAGCGGGTGTTCCACCCGCCCTGAAAGCACTACCGGCTTGCCTTTACCGGCCATCTTGAATAAATCCACCTCATATCCCAGCACCGTGTCGCCGGCTCGGATATTCATCACGCGTTTGCCTTTTTCGTCAAAGTAATTGTCTGCGGCCTCGACCTCCACCGTGTAGGTGCCGGCGGCCAGGCCGGGAAAAGCCACGGTCACTTCCTTGCCAAAGACTTCCAGCTTGCCTTCAGGGGATGCGGAAAACTCGCCACCGGACATGACCGGTTCCATCTCGCCGGCGGATACCGTCGCCGAGCAACAGCTTAGGACAGAGGCCAGCAGCAACGCGGCGGGCGGGCGATATTTTTTGATTATTTTAAAGCGTTTAAATTTAAAAAACGTATCCCATGGCAGCAGGCAAATGGCTTTCATTGCGGATCAGGTTCCAGGGATGGCGGGACATCCAAGTCCGATACGCCCCAATTTGTATTTGGTAAATTACCCATCTTAAAGTCTATGGATGCGCCCGATTCAAGCTTGCCCAGAGGCAACCATAATTTTGAATTGGCGTTTCCATTAATCTTCATGCTTTGAATAAATTTTGATGTGCGAGAAGAATTTTTAGCGACGATTTTGACAACCTTACCATTAGGCAATTGAATCATTGTTTTTGGGAACAACGGGCTCAGCACGGTAAAGCCTCCCACGCCAGGAATTTCCGGGTAAAGTCCAATAGCAGCAAAAACATACCAGGCCGACATCGCACCGCTATCATCATCCCCGGGAATTCCGTTCGGTTTATCCGAGAAGCAATTCATTAGGACGGTACGTATTTTTTCTTGCGCCTTCCAGGGCTTCGCCAGCCAGTTATAAACAGGCATCACCCCAAAACAAGGTTCGTTGCCCGCTTCATAATATTTACTGTTGTAGTCATAACCATTCGCCAGTTGCGATGTCAGTTCGTCCAGTTTTGCCTCGGCTTTTTCTTTGCCCCCCGCCAACTGAATCAGCTTTTTCAAACTATGCGGAATGGTCCAGGTGTAATGGGCTGAATTGCCTTCCGTAAATCCATCTCCGCTAAAGCGGTCAAAGGGAGTCACCCAGGTGCCGTCCTGTTTTTTGCGCTGCAAATACCCCCATTGAGGATTGATCAAATTAAAAACACCCTGCGATCGTTTTATAAAATAGGCGGCATCTGGGGAGTCCCCCAACGCTTCGCAAAATTGACCGACGGCGAAATCGGCTACGGAATATTCCACGTTCCGGGAACAAGCCGCGGGCATGAGGTCATCGGGACAAAATCCATATTTTTTATATTCCGAAAGAAATTCCCAAGTCACATTTACGTTCCGCCCGCACCAGCGCTCATTTTTCCCCGAATCCACCATCACCTCTTTTAGAGCCATTAAATCAAAATTGGTCGCCCCAAACGCATAGGCATTGGCAATATAGGCATCTGCGGGGTAACCGATCATGATGCGGGTTTCATCATTGAAGAGGCTCCAAAGCGGCAAGCCTCCACCCCCTTTATATTTTGATTGCCGGGACATTGACAGAAATGAGGAGCAAACATCGCTAGCCATTTCGGGGTAAAGCAGACCCCATAATTGCGCCTGGGTGCGATAGGTATCCCAACCGGAAAAAGTCGCCATCTGATGATGGCCCCCGCTAACGGCGTGCACCTGGTCGTCCATGCCCCGGTACTCACCGTTCACATCTTCAAAAATAGACGGTAGCATCAGGGAATGGTACAACGCTGTGTAAAAAATAGTTTTATCCTCGTTCAGGCCGCCCTCCACTTGGATCCGGCTTAGCTGTTTGTTCCAATCCGCGCGGGCTGCCGCTTTGACCGAAGCAAAGTCCCAGTCTGGAATTTCCTGGTCGAGGTTGAGTTGCGCATTGCTGGTACTCACAAATGAAATGCCTACTTTCATCGCGACACGACGGGAGGTTGAGCAGTCAAAGGTTATATAACTTGCGAGGCGATTTCCGCTGGCTCGGTTTTCCCCATCTTTTCTTACCTCGTTCTGCCAGATGCCAAAGGATTTAAAAGGGCGATCAAAGCGAGCGGCAAAATAGACCGTGTAATTATTTTCTGTGGATTGACAAAACCCACCGCTTTTCACCCACCCACGGATCGATTGATTCGTTGGGTCGATCTGGATGGCACCATCCCATACCCCGTTGGCGTTGGCGGTAGGATTGAAAATGACACTGGCTGCGGGCGTCTCTGGGAAATCAAAATGGGCGATTCCAGATCGGGCTTTGACTGTGGTCTCAAAAGAAATTCCTGCCAAAGATAACCGGACCGAATAAAAACCAGGACTTGCCATTTCATTTGTGTGTGAATACGTCGAGCTATAGGCATTTCTATTTGTCACCGGGGATTGACCCAGCGTCATCGTCGTTGGAATAAAGGGCAATTCGCACGCGGCACCGCACCCAACGCCACTCGAATGAACGAGGCCAAAACCGGTGATTCGGTTCGTGTTGTAATTATAGCCGACGGCACTTGGATCCAGGGTATGGGGGCTCCAAGAAATCATGCCAAAGGGCACCTGAGCTCCAGGATAAGTATTTCCCGAGCCAGGAATAGTGCCAATAAAAGGATTTACAAATTGAGCCAACTCTTTCGCCAGGACATTGCACGCCAAACCCAATGCCATCAGAATGAGAATAAGATTCTTTTTCATTTTTTATGTGAGAACAGATTTTATGTGCGACACCCGTGGCTAAAGAGGGACAGGCGACTAAATTCCGTTTCGAAATATTTCAGCCCACTTTTACTTCAGAGCAGCTGAAGTTCAATTGAGGGGTGTATGAGCCTCAAGCCAGATCATATCGGGATCCAAAAGTGGGACGGTGACCCCTACCGTATACACGTATTTGATGGGTTGAGTTGAAAATTGGCCCCTCCACTTATGGATTTCGGAGTGCCCATCGACGAAGGAAACGCCACAAGCACCGGCATGCTGGGAGCCGGGTAATTCAATCATGGTAGGGAAAGGGACATTGGGGGTGAATAATATCCCATCATCGATTGAATCCGGATGCTCATCCATTATCAACCAGACTTCTGTTGGGCCAGGCGAATGCAATCCACTCAGTTTGCTGGCGTAATAATAACTCGATTCGCCAAAGTTGATATGCTTGTCCCCTCCCCCAAGACTTGCATTCATGGACACGCTCCGAACCCTCTCAGCCCAACCCTTCGCCCGCTGAACGGAACTTGCATAGTTTGCGGCGGGACAAGCGAAAACCTTAAAGTTTCGTCCGATGTAGCTCCCCAGCAAAGAATATTTATCATTAATTAAGTAATCGGTATTGGTATTGACCGAACTTATTGACCAATCCAGCATGCCACTAATCCACGATGGGGTTCCTTGGTAGGGGGTGGATAAGTCTGAATTGAGGGGCAATCTATCTTCGGCATCTCCGGCGTACATGAGTGTGGCCAAGCTCAGTTGCTTGCCATTATTCATGCAGGAAGCGCCTACGGCTTTAATTTTGGCTTTATTCAGTGCCGGAAGCAGCATTGCCGCTAAAATGGCAATGATGGCAATGACCACCAATAATTCAATCAACGTAAAACCGAGTTTTATAACGCATAAATGGCGTTTTAATAATCTCATAATACTCCACTAGGAATTGCGCTGGAGCGACAGGGTTTAATTTTTAACACCAACTTTCTCAGTAAAATCAGCGTTCAAATGGAGAACTGCCAACTGACGCAGGTCGCGCGAAGAGGAGCCGATTGCAATTTCATAATCTCCAGCTTCCGCTTTCCATTGGTGTCCAGGAACATCGAAGTAAGCCAGATCGCGTGGCTGGACAAGAAACTCAAGAGCCCTAGTTTCTCCTGACTGCAACATGACTTTGGCGAACCCCTTCAATTCACGGACGGGACGGTCAATTTTGGGATGGAGATCCCGCACGTAAAGCTGGACGACTTCCGCGCCGGCGCATTTACCAGTATTGGTGATATCAACGCTGGCGCTGACTGTGCCCCCTGGAGCGAGCTCTGATTGATTCAGCCGGAGATGAGTGTAGCCAAAGGTGGTGTAGGACAAACCGTGGCCGAACGGGAAGATCGGCTGAATGCCTGCCCGGTCAAAATGCCGATACCCTACATAAATACCCTCTTCATAATTCACCTTATGATCATGGCCGGGAAAATTTCCAATATCGGAATAATCCTCGCGGCGGGCCGCCAGCGTGCCGGGAAGTTTACCGGAGGGATTCACATCGCCAAATAAGATGGCCGCCAGCGCGGTTCCGCCTTCCTGGCCCGGAAGCCAAGCTTCAAGCACCGCGGGCACCTGGGCGAGCCAGTCATACAGGGTCACGGGCGTGCCATTATTCAGCACCACGATGGTGTTGGTGTTTACAGCGGCGACCGCGCGGATTAAGTCCGCCTGATCGCCGGGGAGATCCATGGACGGCCGATCAACGCCTTCGCCTTCCTCCCGCCGGGTGGAAACGCAGACAACGGCCGCATCGGATTTTTTGGCAGCGGCAATGGCTTCCGCAAAGAGGACTTTTTGGGGCCTCAGCCAGTCAAGGTGGGCTGTATAATCGACACCGGCCTGAAAATATTCGATACGCAGATTGTAGGTTTTCCCCGCCTTTAAATGGGCTGGAAAGGAAACGGTGGTGGTCGCTTGTTCAACCCAGCGATCCATTAATAATTTGCCATCCAGATAAATGCGAAATCCGTCGTCTCCGGTGAAAGAGAAGACATATTGGCCAGCGACTGGCGCAACAAGTTTGCCGGTCCAGCGCACGCTGAAATCGCTCGCGGGAAAGTCCGGCATGGGCAAACATCGATTCTGGAGGTTAATTTTATCCTCTACCCGCACGAGAGCTGCCACCCCTTGTAAATTGCGGTTTTTAAAATACTCGGCCCGGAAACCATGGCGCGAAGGATCACCCGGTGGATTCATGACAGAGGCAGGCACGGGTTCGACGTCAGTGCCGGCGGCAAAGGTGACCTTGATATCCGGCCCCGCCTTGGCTTTGATGCCGTCTAGCATCTCAACCGTGTGTAATGGCTGCACTTCCGGACTGCCCAGCGCGTCGATTTGCATTTTCGCGGCAGTTCCTCCAATGACGGCAATCGATTTGACCCGGGTGCGGTCCAACGGCAGCACGCTGCCCTGGTTTTTGAGCAGCACAATTCCCTGTTCTGCCGCTTCAAGGGCAATTTGGCGGTGAGCAGACGAATTCACCTGAGCGGCATCCGTAACCATCGGCCCGTCGAGCAATCCAACGCGGAGAATAGTCCGCAAAATGCGGCGCACGGAATCATCCACGGCTGCCTGGGTCACCTCGCCGCTCGTCAAAGCGTCTTTTAGTTTAGGCACGCTCATATTCTCGCCTGTCGGCATTTCCAGATCATTGCCCGCCTGCACCACGCCGGTCTCATGGACGCCGCCCCAGTCCGACATCACCAAGCCGTTGAAGCCCCATTCTTTTTTTAAAATATCCGTCAGCAGATAAGGATTGGCGCTGGCATGGCGGCCATTTACTTGATTGTAGGAAGTCATCAAGGAAAAGACATTCCCCTCCTTAACGCCCGCCTCGAATGCGGGGAGATAAATTTCCCGTAAGGCGCGTTCGCTGACCTGCACATTCACATCACTCCGATCGGTTTCCTGGTTGTTGCAGGCATAATGTTTGATGCAGGCGGAGATGCCATTGCTCTGCATCCCTTGAATGTAAGCGACCGCCAAGCGCGCCGCGAGAAACGGATCTTCGCTGAAATACTCCCCATTGCGACCGCAGAGCGGCGAGCGATGAATATTCACGGCTGGCCCCAGCAAAATCTGGACACCCGAACCTTTGTTGCGAGCCTCCTCTCCAATGGCCTGACCGATTTTTAAGATTAAATTGGTATCCCAAGAGGAAGCCATTACCACTCCCGCAGGGAATGCTGTGGCAGGTCCCATGGTGCTATCCGTGCCGCCGCGCACTCCTTGACCCGCATCGGCCATAGACATTGCGGGCACGCCGAGGCGGGGAAGGGGCTGGGTTGTAAAGCCAGTGCCGCCCAAGAGCGCCAGCTTTTCATCCTGAGTCAGACGGCAAAACAGATCTTCCACCCGCTGATCCAGCGTGGCTTTATTATTAAGATAAAGGCGTATGTCCCCGCCAAAAACGCCGCAGGGTAAAAGCAGGTACAGTAAAAAAAAGATTCGAAGCTGACATCTGCATCGAGGATGAAGCAACGCAAGGGCCAGTTTGAGTAGTCTGAGAGGCGAAATAAATAGGGGCATGATCGCAAAAATGAATCTTACTTTTAATAATTATTAAAATGAAATATTTTACTCGGTCGTACTATTGGCAGTTAAAATTTCAATGCCGCTGATTTTAGCATCATTGTCAGGGCTCCCAGGCGTGGCAGTAATGCGGACGCTTATTTTTCCATGTTCATCGGCCTCAATGTCTTTAAACTCTTTTACAATTGCCTTATTCATCCCCCCGGATTCTTTAAAGATGTCGAAGGATTTCAAATAACTCTTACCATTGATGGCAATATCCTGTAGCCGCCTTCCCACCCCCTCATCGAATATTTCCGCAAAGTGTAATCGCACCAGGTAGCGGTCGTCTTTTGGCACCGGAAAACTAAAAGTCATATCGTTCCACCACATTTCAGTCTGATAAACAGCTTCGGGCGCCGCGTGGGGGAATTGGGTGTCAATTTTTTTGTCTGTGTGGTTTAAGCTGCCGGGTGCTGAATTCGGGTACGGAACATAATTGTTGAATGCCTCCAAACTGCCGCAGGAAACCCTGATAGGAAGGGACAGGACTTCTAGTTTTTCAATCATCTGATTGCCGCTCGACGGCGGCGGGAGCTTGGGATATTCAAAATTGGCAGGCATGGTCGCAGGAGGGCGACTGGTCTTGGCACTTCCCCAGTTGATATTAGGCTTGGGGCCCATGACAAGCCGCAAGGTGCCGCCCCCGGTGATTTCCTCATTTCTGAGCCAGGCGCGATCCAGCGGCTTTCCGTTCAGGGTGGCGGACTGAATGTAAATATTTTTGGCACTATTATTTTTAGCGATAACCTTAAAAGTGCGACTCCCATAGCGGTCACTTTTTAAATTCATTGTCGCCTCGCTCAAGGACGGACTGCCAATCGCGAAGACGCCGCAATTGGGGTTCACGGGGTAAATACCCATTGAGCTGAACACGTACCATGCAGCCATCTGGCCGCAGTCAATATTCCCACATTGACCGGACGGGGTGTCATTGTATTCCAAGGACATCGCCTGTCTGACATGCTGCTGGGTTTTATAGGGCGCACCGGCATAATTATAAAGGTAGGCCACGTGGTGACATTGTTCGTCCCCTTGCGAATATTGGCCAATGAGTCCGCTAATATCGGGGATGGTCGTTTGTATCAATGAATCTGCCTCAAAAAGAGAATCCAGCTTTTGAATAAATCCCTGATCCCCTCCATATAAAGCAATCATTCCGGGCACGTCCTGCTGGACAGCAAAGGCATATTGCCACGCGCAGGCTTCAGTGTACTCATCATTTACCAATGCATTCGCGATAAAAGGATAACGCCAACTTCCATCTTTTTTTCGACCGCGGAAAAACTGGGTATTTTCGTCAAATAAATTGACATAATTTGCCGACCTTTTCAGAAACATGGCAGCATCATTTGTGTGCCCCAAGGATTCTGCCATTTGCGCTATACACCAATCATTAAAAGTATATTCGATCGTGCAGGAAGTCGCCTGCGCGCCTGGCTGGGACGCGACATAACCGAGGGTCTTATAAGTCGCTAGGCCATTCCGGTCTTGCATGGCAGTGTCGCGAATGGCCTGATACGCAATTTCCGCGTCAAATCCTCGAAATCCTTCGCGGTAGGCGGAGGCGATCATGTCCGCTGAGTGATAGCCGATCATGCACCAGGTTTCATTCCCCCACAGCGGCCAAATGGGGGTGGAATGCTGGTTTAATTCCTTATATTCCGACAACATGGATTGAACCATGTCGTTGATCCGATGGGGTTGCAACATCATCAAAAACGGCCACTCGGCCCGGTAAATATCCCAGATGGAAAAAGTCGTATAATTATTGAAGTCCGCATGATGGTTCACACCATCCATGCCGCGATAGGCCCCATCCACGTCATTAAATAATACAGGACTCAGGGCGGTTAAATACAAGTTGGCATAAAAAGTAGTCTCGATGTGAGGATCAAAGCTTTTCACTTTAACCGCATTGAATATTTCCCGCCATTGTTTGACGGCTGACGCGTGGACACCATTAAAATCCCACCCAGGGATTTCTGTTATTAAATTTTTCCGGGCCCCGTCTATGCCCGTGCCTGAAATGCCCACTTTTACCAATATTTTCTCGCGATCGCGGGTCCGATAGTTCACAAACGCTTTCATTTGTTTTCCGCTTGCTTCGCGCACACCGGCTTCTAACCGCTTGCCGTCGCTGTCAATCCCGTAGGAAGCAAAGGGTTTTGAAAACTGCATGACATAATAGATAGCCCGTTGCCCGCCCCAGCCTCTGGAGATCCGGCAGCCGCTGAGGGTGTGGTCGTCTTCAACATGAATCGACGATTCGATGGTTTCGTTTCCGCCCACGTTATGCCAGAGATCTAAAATAATGTGGGCTTGGTCGGTTGCGGGGAATGTATAGCTGTGAAAACCGCATCTCGCCGTTGCGGTCAATTCAACAGAAACGCGTGGAGTTTTGAGATATACGGAATAGTAGCCAGGGGTGGCGTGCTCCTGATCATGCGAAAAACTGGAGCTGTAACCTTGGCCCGGCGATCCAGAATCCAGATTGAGCTGCCCCACGGTTGGCATCAACATCACATCTCCCAGGCAGCTGGCCCCAGTGCCACTCAGGTGGGTATGACTAAAACCAAGAATAGTGCTGTCGGAATAATGATAGCCGGAGCAACCATCCCACCCTGGAATGGGGGTATCCGGGCTGAGCTGCACCATGCCAAATGGAACGGTAGCCCCAGGATAGGCATGACCATGGGCATCGGTTCCAACCATGGGCAGCGACTCTTTTTCAGGGCTGCCAGAGGCGACGGCAATGCTCAAAGCCGCCCAGGTAAACGATCCAATCAAATAATTTTTTTTATTCATAAACTTATTTTTAAATTTAAAAAGATAACTAGAAAAAATGGGGTGAACTCGCTCTGAGCCCAGAATATCAACGATGATAATTTACCACCTTGGACACCGACTGGTTATCGCGGAGCCGAGGTTCTGTCCTGAATCCAAGTCAGATCGGCGATATTTGCTGGATCGTTTCCGGCCACCAATCCGGATTGGCCGCCGGAAATAGAGGGACCGCTGGGCACCACGATGCGCTGCACAACCGATCCGCGCCATTTGTGAGTTTCAGCATGACCATCGGCAAAAGAAAATCCACAGGATCCGCCATGAGAGCTCCCCGGCACATCAATCCAATTCCCATAGGCACCCGTTGCTCTCATTTGCACCGCGAAATTACCGTCATTGATACTATTGGGATGCTCATCCACAAACACCCATAACATGCTCGGTCCGGGATTGTTCATTGAGGCGGTTTTACCGTAGGTCTGCCACAGACTCTGCGGCTTGTTCCCAATATTAAGCGCGGTCAACCACTGCCCGTTGACCGGGCTTCCGGCAGCAAGACCGGGGACGGTAACCCCGACGGTTCCCACGGCCTGATTCATGGAGACACTCCGCACACGCAAGCCCTCATTCACCACGGTGGAGTTGTCCCCAGGGCAATGATATAATTTTGGAGTTGTTGTGTAGGGACCTAAAACTGAAACTGCCGGATCTACCATGATAGCGGAATTGGTATTACCGGTATTTCCGGCATTCCAATCCATCCCGCCCGATACCCAGGCCACGCTTTGCAGCGGCTGATTCGGCACCCAATTATCATTAAAATCATGGGAATACATAATGGCAGCCAGGCCCAGTTGCTTCTGGTTATTCATGCACTGAATACCCTGCGCTTTTTGCTTAGCCTTGGATAAGGCCGGCAACAACATGGCCGCCAAAATGGCAATGATGGCAATCACCACCAGCAATTCAATCAACGTAAATCCCCGTGTTTTTTTCATTCTATTAAAAATCCCTCCCAAGATTTCAAAACAGAAATCTTGGGAGGGTGAGAGCGCGCATTAATTATTGTAACCTGAAGAACTGGGCACTTCCACTCACGGGAAGCGTCAGCGGCGAAGTGCCTGCCACGGGACTATAAACACCCGATACCGTGGAGGAGGATACTAGAGTGCCGCTATCCCAGGTGAGCTGGATTTGCCCGGCACCGAGAGATTGAATATTGACTGCAAATGAGATCGCCTGATACAGCGAAGTCACATCCTGCGAGCTCAGTGTTTTATTAAAAAAAGCCACCTGAGCCACCTGACCCGCAAAATAACGCTGCGTCTGACCGCCGCTGTTATTGGCACTGGTGTAATCCGGCGCTCCGCCGATCAGCAAATCATTCGAACTCCCCCCCAAAGAACCCACCCCAGTTGAGGAATCCTGAATTTGACCATCCACATAAAGGGTTGCCGTGGATCCATCGGAGGTTCCGACAATCATATGCCAATTGCCATCGTTATAGGTGTTGGTGGAAACTAGCTCCGGACCGTTGCCGGGATTCCAATGGACATTTGCAACATAGTCCATGGCAAACCGCCAGGCGTTATCGCCCCGGCCGAGGATGGATTGGAATCGGCCATAGCAATCTGCCAGATTCCCCTTAAACCAGGCTGTCACAGAAAAAGGAGAGGCGCCTTGCGGATCCAGCACCGTATTTTGAATGCTGGCCACAACGATGGCTCCATCCAACCCGTTGAGTTTGACGGCGCGACTCGGCGAGCCAAAGCCCTCTGCCGCCACGCCCGCTATTCCCGGAATCGTTCCCGGCTGATAGACACCATTAAAGTTATTGCTAGTACAGGCAGCAACGGGAAAGGAAGCTGAATTCGGCTGCGTGTAGTGCGGTTCGTCAAAGCGCAAATAAATCACCGGGTTGGCGCTGATCACCGCATTGGTGTAGAGGGTCTGGTTAGTTGAAGAGGCATACGCATAATGTTGAGCCACAGCTGCCGGGGACAAGACATTCGTGTACAGAGCCGCCTCATCCAGCACGCCGTAGAAGGTTTGAGACTTGAACCCGATCCCCCGATCCGCGTTAGGACCGTTACCGCCCTGGTTCACATGGGTGCAATCAAATGGGTTGATATTGCCAAAACAAATCGGGTTCACCAAGTCGGGCTTGTATCTCACGCCATCATTTGTTGGGTACGACCAGGAGGTGAAAGTATTCAGACCCGTCGGATCCGGCACGTTCCAATCATTCGGATTCGGTGCCATTACGGTGTTGGTCGATTGAGGAATCCCGGGAACCGTGGTGGCGGCGATGACGCCGTTTGTGTAAAAGAAGGCATTGGTGCCGTCATAGGAAAGCACCAAATGAAACCAGACAGGTGTGGGCGCAGACATCGGCACATTCATTTCAAGGGTGGGCCGGTTGCCCGATTCACCATTGTAGAAATCAACAATCCAAGTTGCACTGCTGATTAAGCCGGGGGAACCATCCCAGCCAAGCCAGCCACCATTTCCATCTGAATAATTGAACGTGTAATATCCCGCCAAAGAAACACACCAGCCGTAAGAGTTGCCGATGCCAAATCCACCGCCCTTGTTATATTCATTGGCATCACCGCCGCCATTGCCATTGACGCCGTTAAAGGACTGCCCTCCCGCGCCACTCTTCATGACCGCCGCCCACTCGGTGCTGGCATAACTGGCGCCGGTGATGTCGTTGGGATCGCCGCCCAGCGGCTTGACCCAGACTTCCGAAGTGAACGGCACCCCGAGTTTGAATTGCCGATTCGGATTGGGCACAATCACATATCCATCCACATTCTGTATATCTCCAGATTGACCCACACACAGGGCACCGGGATTGCCATCACTGGTGGCACCATTTGTCGGCCCCGGGAAAAGAGTGGAGGAAGTGGGATGACCGGGGGGATTGCAATAATATCCGTTCGCCGCCGAACCCAAAGTACCCCTATTGGTGACCACAAAGGCCGCGGGGGGTTGCGTGGTTTCATTCAGAGGCCAGTAGGCGGATGCCCCCAATGAATTAACCGCTGACTGGTAACTGTTGGAGGAGTAAGCGCTGACAATCCCAAGGGCGGCTGCAACGCTTGCCAATGCTATTTTTGGTATTTTCATAATTCGAGTACTTTATTATTAGTGTGGACGGCTCGAAGGTACCGCACATCTCCCGAAGGGCAATTACACGTTCGTGTTACTCACTTCACCCCGCCGCGCTTTCGAACGGGTGCAAGAATTGTCGAAACACGAGAGCCTAGCCTCCTCTGGCGCGACGGGGTAATCGGTGCAGCTGCGGACCTCCGGGTGCCGCCCGAATAGTCAACCCGCTTGTAGACGGTCCGAAATTGGGCGCTTGTGGTGGCGCGCTGCCTCTTGTAAATTTTGACCGTGACGTTGCAAATCGTCACTTTCTCGACTTTGTATCGCTCCAGCTGCTTGATGCCGCTAAGTGTCGGCAAAAGTCAAATTGGCTCTTTTTAGGGGTGTTCAAAAATGAACATAAACCCAATAGAATCAATAATTTAGCCCCCGTAGCTCAAATGGATAGAGCAGCGGTTTCCTAAACCGTTGATCCCAGTTCAATTCCGGGCGGGGGCACCATCTTCCAGCATTGTTTTGTCCACCCCCCCAGAACTCAGGAGGCCTGTCATCCCTGGAAAGGGACCCGTCAAAAACAACCCTCTTCAATTGAATATCCCCGACCCCGACCCCGTCGAACCCCTGAAACGGTGAACCCCGTCCTCCACTAAAATCTCTCATGAAACTTCCAATTATAAGAAGGATGAATGGAATCGCAGCGGGGGCTGCCCTGATGCTGGCAACCGCTGTGTTCCCCCAGAAATCCCCGGCAGCTCCCCTGCCCCCGGAATCTCCAGCCATTCCTGTGGCTGCTCCCCTGCCTCCCGGTATTTCGCCAACGAGTCCACTGGCGCAAGTTGCGCGGCTGACCCAAGCCGGCGTGGATGGAAACATCCTCCTGTCTTACATCACCAATTCCAGCCGGCTCTTCAATCTGGATGCCGACCGTCTCATCTACCTCTCCAACCTCGGGACTCCGACGGAAGTGGTGACGGCGATGCTGCAGCGCGACCAAGTCTTGCAGGCGGCATTTGCCGCCACACAGACCTCCCAAGAGACAAAAGCAGAGCCAGGCGAAAGCGCTCCCGCCCCCGCTCCGACGGAAACGGCGGAAGCTGTGACGCCTCCTGCGCCCATCACGCCGAGTTATTGGAACGACACACTGACGCCCTATGGCAGTTGGGTGGTGGTCGCCGGTTATGGCCGCTGCTGGCGGCCGACAGCCTGTATCTACGATTCAGGCTGGCAACCCTACTGTGACCGGGGGCGCTGGGTGTCCACCGACTGCGGCTGGTATTGGTCTTCAGAATATGCCTGGGGCGCAACGTTTCATTACGGCCGCTGGTTCCGGGATCCGAGCTTTGGCTGGTGCTGGTATCCGGACACGGTCTGGGCGCCGTCCTGGGTGACCTGGCGTTATTCGAACCAGTATTGCGGCTGGGCGCCCTTGCCACCGATGACTGCCTGTCAGAGCGGTGTCGGATTTACCTATCAAGGCGGCGGCGTGAACCTGAGCTTCGGATTCGGGCTGGGCGCCAACTGCTACACCTTTGTCCCCACGGATTATTTCTGCAATCCCCATCCGCGCCAGGTCTGCGCCCGACCCGCGCAGGTGACGCAGATCTACAACAACACCACGGTCATCAATAACATCAAAATCCGCGGCGAGGGACATAACCAGATTGTCGTCAACAACGGCATCCCCTCTCAAAACCTCCCCCCCCAGCACGCAGAACACGCGCGCTCAGCGCCGGCGGGCCGGGCAAACACTGCGGTCGCGACACCCTCCCCCAGCACCCCTTTAGCGGTGACACGCCGTCACGCGCCGCAGCTATCGGTCCCTGTGAAGAAAGACGGTCCCCATCCAGCCCGTCTTGAAACTGCCGCACAAAGTCCCTTTGCAGGAAAGGCGCTAAATTCAATCTCCCGGACCCAACGGACACAAGAGAGACAGGTTCAGACCAGCCCACTGCCGGAGCGCCACTTTTCGCAATCCACGGAGCGGGCGCCCCTGACAGCGGCGGCGAACCGTTCCATGAACACCGGGTTCAGTCCGGCGCAAACGGCTCCGGCGCATGAAAAATTCAATCCGCAATCCGTTCTTCCCGCTAGGGGCCCGAAGCCGGCCATTTCGCAGGGCTCCACCGGATCTCCAGCTGCCCGCCAGACGCCCGCAGCCCAGAACCGGTCGGGGATGCCGGCCTCGCCTCGCCTCGCGCCGCAATTAAGCGCAACAACCCTGGCCATCGCCTCACCGCAAATCAGCGGCGGGCTGGATTGGAATCCACGCAGGCGATCGCACTGATGCCCAACCTCCGAATCTCTGAGGGCGCAGTTTTTTTCGCCCACCGCCTCAATCCACGGCGCCCGAAGGAATCATCCCCCGTCAAAAATGTTTTTGACAGCGGATGGCCTTTTCATCAATCTATCCGTATCCGTTGATTTGACGGACTCATAACGAGTGGTCGAGGGACTGGCCCGATGACGCCACGGCAACCGATTGAACTTTGGTTTCAATGACAGGTGCCAATTCCAGCTCAAGCCTCATTCGCTTGGGAAAAAATGAGAAGAGCACAACCGTTTTGTCGCCCCTTCTCGTCATGAGTCGGGGCTTTTTTTTGCCCGGATCAAAAACGGCAGGAACGCGGCGCGCGGCGCCGCCCCGACCAACAAAAAAATATGAGTGAAAAGCATCAGGGGTTCATGAAGGCGCTCAAGTGCCGCGAATGCGGGCGCGAATATCCGCTCGCCGCCACCCACGTCTGCGAGTTCGATTTCGGCCCGCTGGAAGTCGCCTACGACTATGAGCGGATTAAAAAATCGCTGACCCGGGCCGCGATCGAATCGCGACCGAAAACGATGTGGCGTTACCGGGAACTGCTGCCGGTGGCGCAGGAGCCGACGGTGGGCCAGCAGGTGGGCTTCACCCCGCTTATCAAGGCCGATCGCCTGGCCAAGAAGTTGGGTATCCGCGAACTCTGGGTTAAAAACGACGCGGTGAATTATCCCACGCTCTCGTTCAAGGACCGCGTCGTCAGCGTGGCCTTGAGCCGCGCCAAGGAACTCGGGTTTAAAACCGTCGCCTGCGCCTCCACCGGCAACCTGGCTAATTCCGTCGCCGCCCAAGCCGCCAGCGCCGGGCTGAAATCCTTCGTGTTCATCCCGTCGGATCTGGAGCAGGGCAAAATCCTGAACTCGCTCATCTACGGTGCGAATGTCATCTGCATCAAGGGCCATTACGACGAGGTGAACCGCCTCTGCGCGGAGATTGCCGGCAAATTCGGCTGGGCCTTTGTGAACGTCAATATGCGCCCCTACTACGCGGAAGGCTCCAAGAGCCTGGCCTACGAAATCGCCGAACAGCTCGGCTGGCGCCTGCCGCAGCACACCATTGTGCCGATGGCGTCCGGCTCGCTGCTGACCAAGATCCATAAGGGCTACCAGGAATTCGTCAAGCTCGGCCTCGTCCCGGACACCGAGGCCCGCCTGCACGGTGCCCAAGCCACGGGCTGCTCGCCGATTTCCA
This sequence comes from uncultured Verrucomicrobia subdivision 3 bacterium, assembly GCA_903835255.1. Taxonomy (GTDB): domain Bacteria; phylum Verrucomicrobiota; class Verrucomicrobiia; order Limisphaerales; family UBA11358; genus UBA11358. Next base: position 33,505 of record CAILMI010000052.1, on the reverse strand, counting down.
CCGCGCAAAAGGCCGGGCTCGATTTCTTCAAGCCGGTCAAGCCCGACACCATCGCCAAATCGCTCGCCATCGGCACGCCGGCTGATGGGTTTTACGCGCTCAAGGTGATGCGGGAGACCAGCGCGGCCGCCGACGATGTGAGCGACGACGAAATCCGCGACGCCATCCGGCTGCTGGCGGAGACGGAGGGCATTTTTGCCGAGACCGCCGGCGGCGTGACCGTGGGCGTGGCGAAGAAACTCATTGCGTCGGGAAAGATCCCGCGCGATTCTTCCGCCGTCATCTGCGTCACCGGCAATGGATTGAAGACGCTCGACGCCGTGCAGGGCCATTGCGGCAAACCGCGTGAAATCAAGCCGAGCCTGCGCGAGTTCGAAGCGCTGCTGACGCAGGAAGAAAAAGCGAACGCGTGATCAACCGCTGAAATTTTATGCCAAAAAAAGTCCGTATCCCCACCCCGCTCCGCAAGTTGACCCACAACGAGGAGCTGATCGAAATCAACGCCGCTACCATCGGCGAGGCAATCGTCGAATTGCAGACGCGCTTCCCCGGCATTCAGGAACGTCTCGTGGATGAAAAAGGCGAGGTCCGCCGCTTCGTCAACGTCTACGTCAACGAGGAGGACATCCGCTTCCTCCAGAACCGGGACACGCCGCTCAAAGACGGGGACGAAATTAGCATCATTCCCGCCATCGCCGGAGGCTAGTCCCTTTGAAAGCGGAAGACGACACAAGGAATCCCTGACGATTTGGAATTAAAATATTAGATGCGTCAGCTTGTCTCCTGTAATACAAATTAAAACCATGGCTACCAAATCCATCCGCAAGCCCACCACCTCCAAGACGCCCGAACAGCAGCGCCTGTGGCTGATGTACCCGTCCCGCCTCATCCAGAAGCCGTTCATCTGGGAGGTGGGGCAGAAATTCAAGGTCATCACCAACATCCGCCAGTGCAGCGTGACGGATGAAATCGGCATCGTCTGCCTCGAACTCGATGGCCCGCGCGACGAGGTGAAAGCGGCCATCCGCTGGATGGAGAAGCAGGGAGTGAATGTGGAACCGGTGGAAATCGGCGTGATTGCCGGCTGATTATTTCCAGGAAAATAAAAACGGCGCGATGCCCTCATCGCGCCGTTTTTTTTGGAATTCGAATGTTACAGACGCCGGCGCTGCTTGATCTTCAGCTGCGTGAGGGCATGCAGAAGGGATGCCTGAACGGTGGCCGTCTCCTCATCCCCGAGTTTCTCGGCCAGACGGGCCTCGGCCCGCTGCCGCGCCTGCTCGGCGGCGGCTTCGTCAATGTCCTCCGCCTTGATCGCCATGTCGGTCAGAATCGCCACCCGCCCTCCGGTGATCTGGACAAAACCGTCGCCCACCGCCATATGGATGTTCTGCGAATCTTTGCGGGCGGTGATTTCGCCGGCTACCAGCTGCGTCATCAGCGGCATGTGCGCGGGATAAATGCCCATCTCGCCGTCGATGCCCGTGAGCGTCACCATCTCGACGTCGTCGGAGAACAGCTTCGCCGACGGCGTGATGATTTCAAGTTTAAGGGTGGGCATGATTCAAAGTGGGACTTCGTGAAATACGCCTCCGCTCAGGCTTCCTTGATTTCGTCAATGCCGCCCTTCATGTAGAAATTCTGTTCGGCCACGTCGTCGTGCTTGCCCTCGAGAATCTCCTTGAAGCCGCGCACCGTCTCGGCGACCGGCACCTGCTTGCCTTCGCGGCCGGTGAAAACCTGGGCCACGGTGAACGGCTGGCTCAGGAAACGCTGAATTTTGCGCGCGCGAAACACCGTGGTCTTGTCCTCGGCGGAAAGTTCGTCCATGCCCAAGATGGCAATGATGTCCTGCAGATCCTTGTAGCGCTGCAACACCTTCTGCACGCCGCGGGCCACATCGTAATGCTCCTGGCCGACGTTTTCCGGCGTGAGGGCGCGGGAATTGGAGGCCAGCGGATCCACGGCGGGAAAGATGCCCAGCTCGGCGATGGAGCGCTCCAACACAATGGTCGCGTCCAAGTGCGCAAAGGTCGTGGCCGGCGCGGGGTCGGTCAAATCGTCCGCGGGCACGTAAACGGCCTGGAACGAGGTGATAGAACCCTTCTTAGTTGAAGTGATGCGTTCCTGCAGGTCGCCCATTTCGGCGGCGAGCGTCGGCTGATAACCGACCGCCGACGGCGTGCGGCCCAGGAGCGCGGACACTTCCGAACCAGCCTGTGAAAAGCGGAAAATGTTATCCACGAACAGGAGCACGTCCTGATTCTTTTCGTCGCGGAAATACTCGGTCACGGCGAGCGCGGACAGGGCGACGCGGAGGCGGGCGCCGGGGGGCTCGTTCATCTGCCCGTAAACCAGACCGATTTTGGAGCCTTCGACGATGATGGGGAGGCCGTTTTCGCCGTGTTCCGGATGGCCCTTGGCGTCTTTTTTGACCTTGATGACGCCGGCCTCGATCATTTCGTTATAAAGATCGTTGCCTTCGCGGGTGCGTTCGCCGACCCCGGCGAACATGGAGACACCGCCGTGCAGCTTGGCGATGTTATTGATGAGTTCCATGATGACGACGGTCTTGCCGACGCCGGCGCCGCCGAAGGCGCCGACCTTGCCGCCCTTGAGGAAGGGGCAGATCAAATCGATAACCTTGATGCCGGTGGTCAACACCTGCGGGCTGGTCGACTGGTCCACCAGCGCGGGCGCGGGGCGGTGGATGGGCAGATATTTGTCGGCCTTCACCGGACCCTGTTCGTCCACCGGCTCGCCGGTGACGTTGAACACCCGGCCCATGACCGCCTCGCCGACGGGCATGGAAATCGGGCCGCCGGAATCAATGACGTCGTAGCCGCGCTTGAGCCCTTCGGTGGTGCTCATGGCGACGGCGCGCACCCAGTTTTCGCCGAGGTGCTGCTGCACTTCGAGCGTCAGCTTGGTCTTGACCCCGCCGGGCATGGAGTAATCCACGGTGAGCGCGTTGTAGATCGCGGGGAGTTGACCGGTGAACTCCACGTCCACGACTGGTCCGATGATTTGAACTATTTTACCTTTGTTCATGTTCTTTAAAATTAAATTTGTTTTCAACCGACCGCCATCTGCGCCGTGGTGATCTCCAGCAGTTCCTTGGTGATATTGGCCTGCCGCAATTTATTATATTCCAGCGTCAGATCCTTGATGATCTGCTTCGCGTTGTCGGTGGCGTTTTTCATCGCCACCATGCGGGCGCTCTGCTCGCTGGCTTTGGTCTCGAGCAAAATCTGGTGCATCTTGAAATTCAGGCTGTGCGGCAGCAAGGCGCCCAGCACGGTTTCCTCGTCCGGCTCGAATTCGAACACTTCCGGGGTGTTGCTCTCGGCCAGCTCCTGCTTCGGCGCATTGATCCCCGCCGTCACCGCCGCCAGTTTTCCGAGCGGCAGAAACGGCACCTTCTCCGGCTGCTGGGTCAGGGTGTTGATGAAGCGGGGATACAGGATGTCCACCGCGTCCACCGCCCCCGTCAAAAATAATTCCTGGGCCAGCTTGGAAATCGCTCGGGCCTCAGAAAACAGCGGGATGTCCTGATAGGAGAATTCCGCATTGAGCTGGCGCTTGGTGCGTGCGACAAACTGCGACGCCTTGCGTCCAGCCGTGACGAACACCGTGGTGTTCTTGTCCAGCTTGGCGGCCTCGCGAAACAAATTGCTGTTCAAGCCGCCGCACAGGCCGCGATCCGTCCCCACCAGGATCACCGCCCGCTTGACAACCGGACGGGATTGCATCAGCGGATGATCAAAGCCGGACATGTTGGCCGCGGCCTCCGCCATGATCTCGTTGAGCAGCTGGGCGTAGGGGCGACCCACCAGCGCCGCCTGCTGCGCGCGGCGCATCTTGGCAGCCGCCACCATCTGCATCGCCTTGGTGATCTGGGCGGTGTTCTTGACCGACTTGATGCGTCGGCGTATGTCGCGCGTGCTGGGCATGAAAACTTAGCGGTAGCTCTGCTTGAATTCCGTGACCGCCGCTTTCAACTCGGCCGCAAGGGCGTCGCTGATGGCTTTTTCACTACGGATTTTCTGGAGCAGATCCGCGCGGCGCGTGCCGATGAAATCCACCATCCGGGTCTGGAAATCCTTGACCTTGTCCACGGCCACATCGTCAAAAAAGCTGTTCTGCACCGCCCACAAAACGGCGGCCTGCACCTCCACCGGCAGCGGATTAAACTGCGGCTGCTTGAAGATTTCCACCACGCGCTTGCCGCGCTCGAGAATGGCCTGCGTCTTCGCATCCAGATCTGAACCGAACTGCGCGAAGGCCGCCAGCTCCCGGTATTGCGCCAGATCGCCCTTGATCCGGCCGGCCACCTGCTTCATCGCCTTGATCTGCGCCGCCGAGCCGACGCGGCTCACCGAGAGGCCGACGGAAACGGCGGGGCGCACCCCCTGGTAGAACAAATCCGTTTCCAGATAGATCTGGCCGTCGGTGATGGAGATCACGTTGGTCGGAATATAGGCCGAAACGTCGCCCGCCTGCGTCTCAATGATCGGCAGCGCGGTGAGCGACCCGTTGCCGTATTTCTCCGACACGCGCGCGGAACGCTCCAGCAGGCGGCTGTGCAGATAGAACACATCGCCCGGATACGCTTCGCGGCCCGACGGACGCTTCAGGATGAGCGACACCTGGCGGTAGGCCACGGCGTGCTTGGACAAATCGTCATAAATGATCAGGGCGTCCATGCCGTTGTCCATGAACCATTCGCCAATCGCCGCGCCGGTGAACGGCACCAGATACTGGTTGGAGGCGGAATCCGAGGCGGAAGCGACGACCACGATGGTGTAGGGAAGAGCACCCGCTTCTTCCAGAACGCCGATAACGCGGGCGATGTTCGACTGCTTCTGGCCCACCGCGACGTAGATGTTGTAAATCGGGCGGAAATCCTTGTCCCCAGCGGCCTCGGCGGCCTTATTGATGCGGGCCTGGTTGATCATGGTGTCCACACCGATGGTGGTCTTACCCGTCGAACGATCGCCGATGATAAGCTCGCGCTGGCCCCGGCCGATGGGAATCATCGCGTCGATCGCCATGATGCCCGTCTGCAGTGGCTGGCTCACGGATTTGCGGCGGATGATGCCCGGCGCAATTTTTTCCACCGGATAAAAAGCGGTTTCTTGAATCGGGCCCTTGCCGTCGATCGGCTGGCCCAGCACGTTGACCACGCGGCCAAGCAGTCCCTTACCCACGGGCACCTGCAGCAGCTTGCCGGTGGTGCGGACCTCGGAGCCTTCCTTGATCTTGGTGTAGTCGCCGAGAATGATCGCGCCCACTTCGGTCTCCTCCAGATTGAGCGCCAGGCCGGTGATGCCGTTGCCGAAGTCCAGCATCTCGTTGAGCATGGTGTCGGTCAGACCTTCGATCTTGGCCACGCCGTCGCCGATCTCGCGCACGGTGCCGACGTTTTGTTTGGCGGTCGCGGTCTTGACACCGGCGATCTGCGCTTCAATTTCCTGCAACAAATTACTCATAATTTCCGGTTAAAAACTTTGTTCTAATTTCTCCAAACGCATCTTCACACTGCCATCGTACAGATCGCTGCCGACCTGGATCCGCAAACCGCCCAGCAAGGACGGGTTTTCTTCAAAGGAAACTTCGATCCCCGCGCCGTAAACCCGGGTGATCTGGCCGGCAACATCCGCGCGGAGAGCGGCCCCCAGAGGAACGGCGCTTTCCACCCGCGCGGCGCGGCGCGCCACATCCAATGCCACCAGCCGGTGCAGGCGGGATAAAATCGGAGCGTAGCCGCGCGGCTTGCCGGCTAGCACCAGCGAAACCGCCTGGCGGACACGGGCCTCGTCGAGCAGCCCAGACACCTGACAGCTGCGAAACAATCGCCGGGCATCGCGTTGGGCTTGTTTGGGAATTTTCATTTTTCTCTGCAGCAACGGCCTGCGACCGCCGGAGGCGACGCTCACCGAGCGACGCCATAATTTTATGATTTCGCCAGATGCCCTTCCGTTTCTTTGGCGAGCCGCTGCTGGTCGTCGGACGTCAGAATTTTGCCGGTGACGGTGGCCGTGGTTTGCACCACCAGCCGCCCAACCTCGCGCTTCAGTTCCGCGAGCATCCGCGCGCGATCCTGTGCAGCCGCCTCGCGGGCCTTAGCCACGATTTGCTCGGCGGCGGCAATGGCTTTTTGGGTTTCCACGGCACTGACACGGGAGGCGGCAGCGCGGGCGTCCTCAATCAGCGCGTTCGCCTGCTGGCCGGCATCCGTCAGAATCTTGTGACGGGCGGCCTCGGTCGCGGCCAGTTCCGCCTTGATTTTATCCGCATTGGCGACGCTGTCCGCGATCTTCTGGCGGCGGGCTTCGAGCATGGCGAAGATCGGACGGTACGCGAACCGCCACAACACGAACAAAACGATGGAGAAGTTGATCGTCTGCGCGATCAACTTCACCCAATGGACGCCCAGGGTTTCCATAGCCGGTTATTTATTGCCGATGACGATCCAGGCGAGAATGGCCAACCCTTCCGCCAGCGCCATGCCGATAAGCATGGTCGTGAAGACCTTGCCGAAGGCTCCCGGGTTGCGGCCGATGGCCATGACGCCGCCGGCGGCGGCGATGCCGATACCGATAGCCGCGCCACCGAAGGCCAGACCGATGTGAATATTTCCCGTGAATTCTGCGAGCATCATATGCGTTTCTTTCTTATTTGGTTTCAGTTTCTCGCAACCGTTCGACAGAGGGTCTCCCGGCTGCAAAGGGTTAAGGGATCAATGGCCGTGCTCCTCCTCCGCATGAGTGCACAGCGTGCCAACAAAGGCGACCGACAGCATGGCGAACACGAACGCCTGCAGCAGGCAGACGACAGTTTCAAAAAAATAGCCCGGCAACGACAGCAGGACGGCCATGAACACCGATTTCTGGGACATTGCCATGGTTAACATGGTTTCCCCGCCGAAAACATTGCCGTAAAGTCGCAGGGCCAGCGCCACCGGACGGATGAACAGGATGGAAAAGGACTCCATGACGCCGATGAAAATGAACAGCAGCAGCAGCGGCACATACATCCATTTGTTGGTGCTGACCTTCACGCCGAAAATATGCTTCAAGAGACCCAGCGGCCCGTTGTATTTGACGGCCCAGTAGAGGCACATCACGAAAAAAATGCCCGCCATGGCCACCGTCAGATTCGCGTCGGTCGTCGGAGGCCGGAAAAACGGACGGGATACGTGATTCACCACAAACGGCCAAGAACTGGACTTGTCAATCTCACTCTCGTGAACCAGTCCGATGCTGCCCATGCCCGGCAGCAGGTCGGTGAAATTAGAGATCACGATGAAGATCAAAAAAGTGGTTGCTAGGGGAAAAACCCAGCGAGTGACCTTGGGCTCCAGCACGTTGCCCATCAGGTTTTCCCAGCCCTCCACGATGGATTCAATGACGTTCTGACCGACGGTGGGCACTTCCTTGACCTTCCAGGTCGTGGCGCGAACGATGATAAAAATCAGCAGGGCCACGATCCAAGTGCAGATCATGGAGTTGGTCACAGGAATAGCGATCTGCTTGGGCCACAGATGGGTCAGAACCGAACGGACATGGGCCTCATTTTCCGGGGGTTGGCCGATATAAAACACCGTGAGCGCCGAGGGGGATACCAGCAGATGGGATCCTTCGTGCTGGGCCGTTTCAACCGCTGCGGCGACTGCGCCAGACGGCGGCGCGACCGGCACTGGATGCTCCGCCCGAGCGATGCCCAGCGCGGCGAAAAACACTCCGCACAAAATAAGATGAATGAATCGGTTCACTGCTAAATGCTTTCTGGCGACACCCGTGGCTGCCACTGCAAACTGGATAGGCGCCAAGAGCGGTCACTTTGCCGCATCGTGAAATATTTCACAAGCTCTTTTTAGTTTTTTTTGCGCGGCGGGAGAATCGCCCGAGAGGCGCCCCTCAGGCCCAGTTTTGACGGAGCGCCTCCGGCGTCTCACCCCGTTCCCGGAGGGTTCTCAGGCTTAGGGCGTCATGCCGCTTCGCCAGCCGCACGCCCCGGTCATCCGCCATCAGCGCGCAATGGTAAAACTGCGGCGGCGTCCAGCCCAGCGCCCGGTACAGGAGGATTTGCCGCGCGGTGCTGACCAGCAGATCCGCGCCGCGCACGACCTCCGTGATCCGCATCGCCGCGTCATCCGCCACACAGGCCAGCTGATACGCCGGAACATCATCGCCCCGCCACACGATGAAATCGCCGAAGTCCTTCCCGGCAACAAACGCCTGCTCGCCACAATGCCCGTCCGTAAAAGAAATCACTTCCCCCTCCGGGACACGGAAACGCCACGCGAAGCGAGCGGGGGCCTGGGTCTCTGAAAACTGCCTGTCGCGGCACGTTCCGGGGTAAAGGGGTTCCGCATCGTTTTCAACATGCGGCGCCGTGACCGCCGCCTGGATGTCCCTGCGGGAACAGGTGCAGGGATAAATAAAATGCCCTGCCCGGAGTTTCTCCAGGGCGGCGCGATAAAAAGAATACCGCTCGCTCTGCTGATAGGGACCCCATGGCCCGCCGCAGTCGGGCCCCTCGCTCCATTCAAACCCGAACCAGCGCAAGTCCTCCAGCATCGCGTCCACAAATTCCATTTTGAAACGCGTGGAATCCAGATCCTCGTTCCTTAAAACCAGAATGCCGCCGCCGGCCCGGGCCCGCTCCTGAGCCGCCCAGAAGGTCCGCGCATGACCGAGATGCAAATGACCGGTTGGCGAGGGGGCCAGCCGCCCGCGGTAGGTTGGATTCACCGCAGAAAAATAGCCGCCGGGCCCTGCGGTTCAAGGCTTCTTTTACCGGCATCCCCAGAACGGGCGATGGACTTTCGCCGGCCAAAATCTAAAGTCACCCCCATGCTTCCCCCTTCTTTCCCCGGCAAAAAATCTTCCCGGCCTCTGGCACTGGGACTGGTTCTCTTCCACGCGGCCACGACACTGGCGCAAACCCCGACCAACAACACCCTCCCCACCCTGCGGATCACCGCCGACCGGGTCACCGCCAAAATGCCGGCAACGTTTTACGGGCTCATGACCGAGGAGATCCATTACTCCTATGAAGGCGGCCTCTACGGCGAAGATGTCTCCATCGAAATAGCCCACCAACACCGCGCCCTGCTCAATCACGATTCTGGAATTGCAGGCGAAGTGATTCACTTGGGCAGGGACATTGCCGAGTGTCGCGTCAGGTTACGAAATCACGCGGTCGCACGAATCAGGCACGCATTGCGCCGCGACTCGCCGCGGACGGCTCAGCGGGCCTCCCTCCCGTTCAGAAAATTTCACCCGGATTTGCCGCCAGCCAATCGCTCAGTCCAGACAGCGGCACGGATAAAACCGGCTGCACCTTGGCGATGTTCAGGGACGTGTCCAGCGCCCGGGGCGGGCCGGGGAAATCCAGGGCCGAACCGGATTCAATTTTTGCCGCCGCTTCCGGCCAGCGCTTCATCAGCAGCTGACCGATTTGCAGGCGCGACATTTTTTCTGAGCCGGCAATATGATAAATCCCCGTACAATTTTTCCGCGTCAGCTCCCAGACCGCCCGCGCGGTTTCCACCGCCGGAATCGGGCAGCGGAATTCGTCCGCGAACAGCGTCATCCGCTTCCCGGACGCCTGCAGGGAGTGGCGCAACTGCTCGTTAAACGCGCGGTTCCCGGCGGGCGATATGCCGCCGTTGAGAGAGGTGCGGACAACCAGATGGCGAGGGTTTTTGAGGACGATTTCTTCAGCAGCAACTTTCGTCTCCCCATAGACGTGGAGAGGATTAACCGCGTCCATCTCGCTGTAATTGCCCTTGCGCCCGTCAAAAACCAGATCCGTGGAAAAGAAAACCAGCGGGATTTCCGATGCCAATTCCGCGAGCCGCCGGGTGACTTCCACATTTGTGCGCCACGCGAGTTCGGGATTCTTTTGCGCGTCGCCGACCACAGAAACGGCCGCGCAATGGATGACGAGTTGCGGGAGGTCGCTTTGAAACTCGCGGCGTACGGCAGCAGCATCCAGCAGATCCAGCTGGCCCCGCGTCAGGGCCCGCACGCGCCAGTCCGGGGACCATCGCGGCGCGGTCTGGACAAGATAACTGCCAATCAGGCCGTTTGCGCCGGTAATCCAGACGAGCGGCTTAATCGACGAGCCGCTGGGTGAGATTGCCATAGGCATCAATCCGCCGGTCCCGCAGGAATGGCCAGTGCGTGCGGGTGGTGTCCACTTTGGCGAGGTCCACGGGCACGATTAAAATCTCTTCCTTATCCGCCGAGGCTTTGGCCAGCATTTCGCCGGAGGTTCCAGCCACAAAACTCTGACCCCAGAACTCCAGGCCATCGCCGCCCACGCCCCGGATAACCTCGTGTCCGATGCGGTTGACGGAGGCCACGAAGCAGCCGTTGGCCACGGCGTGGGAACGCTGGATGGTTTCCCACGCGCCGTGCTGGCGCTCGCCGTATTCTTTTTTCTCGCTGGGATGCCAGCCGATGGCGGTCGGATAAAAAAGGATTTCCGCGCCCTGCATCGCGGTGAGCCGCGCCGCCTCGGGATACCACTGGTCCCAGCAAATCAGCACGCCGATCTTTCCATAGCGCGTCTGCCAGGTCTTAAAACCGAGGTCGCCGGGCGTGAAATAAAATTTCTCGTAGAACAACGGGTCGTCCGGAATGTGCATCTTCCGATAGATGCCGAGCAGCGAACCGTCGGCGTCGATGATGGCGGCGGTGTTGTGATAAACGCCGGACGCGCGTTTTTCGAACAGCGAGGCGATGATGACGACCTTGTGCTTCTTGGCGAGCTTCTGGAGGGCGTCGGTGCTGGGGCCGGGAATTTTTTCGGCGAGCTGAAAGTTCGCATGATTCTCGCTCTGGCAGAAATACTGCGAACGGAATAATTCCTGGGTGCAGATGATCTGTGCGCCCGACCGGGCGGCCCGCTCCACGAGCCCGAGGGTTTTTTTAAGGTTGGCATCCGGGCTCACCGACACATCGGTCTGGATCAGCCCTAACTTGACGATCTGCGAGGCGGCGCGTTTCATTTTAGTTCCAAATTATCCAAAAGGACGGTTTTTTCGGACGCAACCGGAGGTGCCATGGCGGCAGGAACCGTCTGGCCGAAAAGTTCGCGGATGAATTTGCCGAGCGTCTCGTTGGTGGGACCGTACCCGGCGCCGTAGATGTAATATTCCAAATCCACCATCAACTCCTCCCCCGTGGCGTAGCGCCGGCCCAGATCCCGCGTCAGGCAATGGTGCAAAATATCATTCAGCCGGTCGTCGATGCGCGGGTCCAGTGCGCGAAAATCCGGGACGGGCTGGTGGATGATGCGCTGGCGCGATTCCTCGGCGTTTTCCCCCTTGAAAATGTTTTTGCCGAGCAGCAAGTTTGCCAGCACCACGCCCGTGGAAAAAAGGTCCGAACGCTTATCGGTGATCTGGAAATCCGCCTGTTCGGGGCTCATGTAGTCAGCCTTGCCCGCCACCACCTCGCCCTCCTGGTCCGTGAGAAAACCCTTGGCTTTGGCGATTCCGAAGTCCGTCAGCTTCACGTCGCCCTCAAACCCAATCAGAATGTTTTTAAAACTCACGTCGCGATGGACGATGCCGAGCGGGCGGCCGTCCTTGTCGGTCTTGGCATGCGCATAGGCCAGCCCGCGCGCAATGCGGCTGGTGATGAACACCGCCAGTTCCTTGGGCAGCACGCGGCATTTTTCGGTGAGCTGATGGGAGAACTGGTCGAGATTCACACCCCGGATGAGCTCCATCGCGATAAAGCAGGCGTTGTTGGCCTCTCCCAGGTGATAGGTCTGGACAATGTTCGTGTGGATCAGGTCGGCCACCAGCTTGGCTTCGCCCACGAAATTCTCGATAAACATCTTCTGGCTGGCAAAGCTGGGGCGGATGATTTTGATCGCCACACGCTTAACGAAATCGCGGGCCCCGTGCTGGTCGGCCTCGTACACCACGCCCATGCCACCCTCAAAAATCTTGCGGGTGATCTCATAGCGAAAATCGCTCTGGATTGTGAAAAGCGGCACGGGCGGATGGTGGGAAATTGCCCGTTGAAGTCAAGTCCGGCCGTGGCCACCCTTGAAAAAACCCTGAATTTTTGTGTTTTTTTGCTTGCGCGGCACGCGCGAAGGATTTAATTCGGTTCCAGTCAAGCCCCTCGGGGGGGAACTAAACCGAACAACAACAACCAACAAAAAAGAACATCATATGGCAAAAGCACTGTCTAAATCCCAACTGGTGACCGCAATCGCCGAAAAAGCCCAGCTGTCCAAAAAGCAGGCGGGTGAGATTCTTGAACACCTGGCCGCGCTCGCTTACAAGCACGCCAAGGATACCTTCACCCTGCCCGGCATCGGCAAACTGGTGCTCAAAAATCGCGCTGCGCGCATGGGCCGCAACCCCAAGACCGGCGAGGCCATCCAGATCAAGGCCAAGCGCGTCGTGAAGTTCCGCGTGGCCAAAGCCGCCAAGGACGCCATCCTCGGCTCCAAGTAATTTTTCCTTCCCCTCAGGCGCTTCGATTCGTCGAAGCGCCTTTTTCATTTCGCGGAATCCCCGCCCCGCCAGGCGACCCAGCGCACTTTTAGCCGCGCGCAAAAAAACGCCGGCGTCGGCCCGTAAAGACGCGCACCCCGACTCAAAACGGCAACCCGAATCCTCCGCTGTCGGGCCGCAATCAGCCGCCTGAGCGCCGCTGCCTCTCCCAACCGCCCCGCGCCGCTCTCCGCCATAAATTGCTGCAGCAGAAAAAGGTCGTGCCCCTGCCCCAGAAGTTTGCCCAGCAACTCCAACGGATGCGTCTGCCGGCAGGCGACCGACGGGTCCTGCAGGGACAGAAGAGGAATATAATAGGCAAGATCCTTCACGTGCTTGCGCCATTCATGCAACCGGGCCGGCGACGGATCCCGGCAGGCCCGGCTCCAGGCCTGCCGACCCCGGCAGTAGCCGCGACGCAAACCCGGCTCCAACGCCGCCCAACCGTCCGACTTCAATTCCAGGGAGCGAACCCGCCGCCAGGCCTTTTGGAGAATCCGGCGCGCCATGGCAGCCCCATGACGGCGTCGAAACCGGCGCAGTTCCCGGCGCCGGACATTTCGCAGCTCCCTCCGGATGTCCGGAAACCGGCGCTGCGACCGGCGGGAAAGCGTTTCCAGAATCCGCAGCCGCACCTGCGCATCGCGGGCCGCCGCCAGACAATCAGCCGCCCGGCGCAACGCCCGGAGAGTCCGACGATAGACGCCCCGCCCCATCTCCCGGCGCACCAAACGAAACACCGCGCGCAGCCTTTTGATTTCCTTTCGCGCCGCGTGGATAGCGGAGGGACGATCGCAGTCCTGCAAACGGCCCAAGGCCGCGTTGAAGCGGCTTCGGCACAGGCGCCGCACGCCGGCGGCGATCGACTTGGATTTTTTAAAATGAAACGCCATAGCCACAGGGAACATAAACCCAATATCCCGGGTTGCCACGGATGGCGAATAGACCGCCCCCGCCCCAACAATGAGATTTGAACTGGAAACAGCTGGAAACAGGGGCGGTGGCGCGGGGCCCATCGGGCGGTCCGGGCGCCTTTTTTGTTTTTTATCCGCGTCATTCCGCGTAATCTGCCGGCGCAGACACAACCTTTTTAACGCCCGAATTTTATTGAAATGAAGCCCCGCGTCCGATTCGCCCCCTCGCCCACCGGCTATCTCCACATCGGCGGAGCGCGCACTGCCCTGTTCAACTGGCTGTACGCGCGCCACACCGGCGGCACCCTCGTCCTCCGGATCGAGGACACGGATGCCGCGCGCAACTCGCAGGAGGCCGTGGACGTAATCCTCAAAGGCCTGCGATGGCTCGGCCTGGACTGGGATGAGGGTCCGCTCACGGCCGACGCCACCGGCCCTTGCAAGGGCGACCGCGGCCCCTATTTCCAGTCGCAGCGCAAATCCCATTACACCGCCCGGGTCGAAGATCTGCTCGCGCGCGGACTCGCCTACGAACACGAGGGCGCGATCAAATTCAAGATGACCCGCGAGCCGATCACCATTCCCGACTTGGTGGTGGGCGACGTGGTGCGGCCGCTCACCGACCGCGAACAGCTGGATCCAGACTGGGTGCTAGTGCGCTCGGACGGCCAGCCGGTGTTTCACTTCGTCAACGTCGTGGACGATCTGGAGATGGGCATCACGCACGTCATTCGCGGCGAGGATCACTTGAGCAACACTGCCAAGCACATCGCCCTGTTCCGAGCGTTCGGGGTCGAGCCGCCCCGGTACGCGCACATCCCGCTCATCCTGAACGGGGATGGCTCCAAGATGAGCAAGCGCGACAAGGGCGCCTCACTCACGACCTATCTCGATGAGGGTTTCCTGCCCGAAGCGGTCGACAACTACCTCTGCCTGCTCGGCTGGTCGCCCAAGGATAACCTTGAGAAAATACCGCTGAGCGAAGTGGTTGAACGCTTTGATCTGCCGCAGATCCTCCGGCACAATGCGAAGTTCGACTTTGAGAAACTTCTGTGGCTGCAGGGTGAATACTGCCGCGAACTCGCGCCCGAGCGCTTCCATGAACTCGCCGTGCACGCGTTGACCCACGAGGGCGTGGACATCCACGCCCTCGATGCGAACTACGTCCAAGCCGCGCTCGCCACCTGCCGGGGCAAGATCAAGACCTTCGCCGAACTGCCCGCCTACGCCGGATTCTATTTCCGCGAGGACATCGCCTACGACCCCGAAGCCGCAACGAAGGCGTTCATTCCGGAAAACAAGCCGCGCCTGGAAAAGGTTCGGGACGCCTTTGACGCACTCGCCGCCTTCGACGCGGCCGGCATCGAAGCCGCTCTCAAAGCCACCGCCGTCGGACTGGGAGTAAAAGTGGGCGCGCTCATCCACCCCACGCGGCTGGCCGTCACCGGCCACCCCCACGGGCCGAGCCTCTACCATCTGCTGGAAGTGCTGGGCAAAGACCGGGTGCGGCACCGGATTGAAAAAGCGCTCGGCAGCTTTCCCGCCTGAACGGAGCGGACCCCATCTCACGGGTTGTCCTGAGCAGCCACGCGCCAGCTCAGAGGGCGGGCACGTTGATTTTAGTGAAGCCGGTGATGACGCCGGCCGCATTATATTCCGGGTGCAGTAGAAACGTCTGCGGCAGCGCCTGTTCGGGCGCAATGCCCGTCGCCGCCCCCAGCGTGGCTTTGATCTGGCCAACCAGCGCGGCGGTCAGCCCGGTGTTATCCGACTTATCCGCAATGGAGACGAGCTGCCAGCCATCCTTGAAATTGAAAGCAAAATCACTTTTGGCGAAAACGTTGAACGTGGTCAGCCGGTACGGCCGGTTCGGGTTCGGCAGATACAAAGGCGTCACACTGCAGGCGGTGCCCGGCAGGGCTTGAAGCGAGGGGGACGCTGCGGACGTTTTCGACGTCGCCGCGGCGACCAGGAAATACAGCTCGGATTCATAAAAGACATACCCCGGGGGAATCGTCTTCTCGTCCCAGGGCGTGAGCGCCGAGGCCCGAACCGGTTGAATGTGATAACTGGCGCACCCCGTCAGCGAGAGCGCCAGGGCAGCCAAAAGCCGTACGATTGTGTCTTGGAATTTGTTTTTCATGGAATCCTTTTTATTCACCCCCTGAAACCGGTTGCACCTCCCCGCGCCCTGGAGCTGGACCTTGAACGCCCCACCCGCTGGCTGGATAAGCCTGATTCCAAGTGGTGTCGAGGGTTTTAATCCGCTCCAGGGGCTGCGGCCGCCTCCTAGCCGACGCCCAGCATCATTTTGAAATGCTTAACAGTTGCATTCTGCCAGCAATCGTTTTTAATATTTGTCCAATTTTTCAATGAACATCCACGAATACCAAGCTAAGCAGTTGCTCGCCCGATACGGCGTGGCCGTCCCCTTTGAGATCGCCGCCAAAACCCTCGCCGAGGTGCGGCCGGCCGCGGATAAAATCGCCGCCAGCGGCAGCGCGCGCGTCGTCGTCAAATCGCAGATCCATGCCGGCGGCCGCGGCAAGGGAACCTTCCAGACCGGCTTCCAGGGCGGCGTGAAGGTGGCCGCCTCGGTGGACGAGGCGGTCGGCTTCGCCGAAAAAATGCTCGGCAACGTGCTCGTCACCAAACAGACCGGGGAGGAGGGACGCAAGGTGCAGACGCTGCTGCTGGCGGCCGGGGCAAAGATCAAAAAAGAGTTTTATCTCGCCGTGCTCCTCGACCGCGCCAACTCGCGACCGCTCGTCATGGCCAGCACCGAAGGCGGGATGGACATCGAGGAAGTCGCCGAAAAACACCCTGAAAAAATTTTCCGGGAACACATCGATCCCGCCGTCGGCATCATGCCCTATCAGGCGCGCAAGATCGCCGCCGCGCTCGGCCTCCGGGGCGACCTGTTCAACGCGGGCGTCAAGCTGATCACCGGCGTGTACCACACCTGGTGGGAATGCGACGCGGCCATGGTGGAGCTCAACCCGCTCGCCGTCGTGGAACTGGCCGATGGCAAGGAGACCGTGATGGCGCTCGACGCGAAAATCTCGCTCGACGACAATGCGCTCTACCGCCACAAAGACATCCTTGAAATGCGCGATCTGAACGAGGAGGCGCCGCTCGAAATCGAGGCCTCTAAATTCAACCTGAATTATATCAAGCTCGATGGCAGCATCGCGTGCCTGGTGAACGGCGCGGGACTGGCCATGTCCACGATGGACATCATCCAGCATTTCGGCGGCCGGCCGGCTAATTTCCTGGACGTGGGCGGCGGCGCCAGCAAAGAGCAGGTCACCGCGGCGTTCAAAATCATCCTGAGCGACCCCCATGTGAAGGGCATCCTCGTGAACATTTTCGGCGGCATCATGGACTGCAACGTCATCGCCACCGGCATCGTCGCAGCAGTCAAGGAGACGGGCTTAAAGCTCCCGCTCGTCGTCCGGTTGGAAGGCAACAACGTCCTCGCCGGCAAAAAGACGCTGGCCGAATCCGGGGTGGCCATCATCACCGGCGATTCAATGGCGGACGCGGCACAAAAAGTGGTCAAGGCGGTCTCCGGTTGTTAGAGCTTATGGAGAGCCCGTCCTCCCCAAGTGACTCGTCACGCTTTGTTCCGCCGGGACATTATTATTCCCCCATTCCGTCGGAGGAGGACATTGAACAATGGACCAAAACCCCAAAGGTGGAGAGCGACTATCCGGGCTTGGACCTGCGGCGGGAGGCCCAAAAAGAACTCGTCTCCTCCCTCGCACTGAATTACGGGCAGATCCCCTTTCAAGCCCAGGCCAGTGACGGCCTGCGCTATTATTTTGAAAACGACTTTTACGGATATGCCGATGCCATTTTTCTGCATCTGATCCTTCGGCAACTGCAGCCCCGCCAGATTATTGAGATTGGTTCCGGCTTTTCCTCGGCGGTCATCCTGGACACCTTGGAACGCTTTTTATCGCGCGAGACCCAACTCGCTTTCATCGAGCCCTACGCCGATCGCTTGAAAAGCCTGCTCCGCCCCGAGGACGCACTCCGGTGCGCTGTCCTTGAAAAAAAGGTGCAGGAGGTGGGCTGGGATTTTTTCACGGTGTTGGGCGCCGGCGATGTGCTGCTGGTGGATTCCAGCCATGTGAGCAAAGTCGGCAGCGATGTGAATTTTCTGATGTTTGAGGTTTTCCCGCGGCTCCAGCCCGGCGTGTGGATCCACATCCACGACATCTGCACCCACTTTGAATACCCGAATAATTGGCTGCGCGAGGGGCGGGCGTGGAATGAATCGTATCTGGTCCGGGCTTTTCTTCAGTTCAACGATTCCTTTGAAATCATGCTTCACGGGCCGGGGTGCATCAGCCACAATCGCGAATGGTTCCAAGCCCACATGCCCGACTGCCTCAAAAATGAAGGAGGCAGTCTTTGGATTCGTCGGAAAAAATAGCCCCCCCATGCTCAACATCTCCGGAATCGCCTTCAGCAGCTACGCCGTCACCGACATGGCGCGGGCGCGGCGTTTTTACGAGGGGGTGCTGGGCCTGAAGCCCGCCGTCCTCAATGATTTCGCCACCGGCCAGTGGGCCGAATACAATGTCGGATCTCAGACGCTGTCGCTCAGCTCCTCCGCCGATTTCAAGCCGGGGCCTGATGGGGGCTCCGTGGCGCTGGAGGTGGAGGACTGGGAGCCCGCCCTCGCGCACCTGCGCGCGAACAACGTGAAGTTCCGCATGAAACCTCTGACCACGCCGGTCTGCCATATGGCAGTGATTTCCGATCCTGATGGGAACCGTATTTACATCCATAAACGAACAGCCAACTAATTCAATTCTCACATGTCCATCCTCGTCACCCCCCAAACCAAAGTTCTCGTCCAAGGCATCACCGGCAGCTTTGGCGCCAAACACGCGCAGCTCTCCATTGATTACGGCAGCCAGATCGTCGCCGGCGTCACCCCGGGCAAAGGCGGCCAGTGCTTCGAGCACGGCGGCAAGAAGGTGCCGATCTTTGACACCGTGGCCGACGCGGTGAAACAGACCGGAGCGACCGCCAGCGCCGTGTTTGTTCCCCCGCCCTTCGCCGCCGATGCGATCCTCGAGGGCGCGGATGCCGGCCTCGCCCTGGTCGTCGCCATCACCGAAGGCATTCCCGTGCGGGACATGGTGCGGGTGAAGCGCGCGCTGGAGGGCAACCTCACCACGCGGCTCATCGGCCCGAACTGCCCCGGCATCGTCACGCCCGGGGAAGGCAAGGATTCGCACGGGGGCTGCCGCATCGGCATCGCACCCGGCTACATCCACAAGAAGGGCCACATCGGCGTCGTCTCGCGCAGCGGCACCTTGACCTATGAGGCGGTCTGGCAGCTCACCTCCCGCGGCGTCGGCCAGTCCACCTGCGTCGGCATCGGCGGAGACCCCGTCAACGGCACTTCGCACTTGGACGTCATCAAGCTGTTCAACGCGGACCCGGACACGCACGGCATCATCCTGATCGGGGAAATCGGTGGCAGCGCCGAGGAAGAAGCTGCCGAATGGATCAAGCAGCATTGCAAAAAGCCCGTGGCCGGATTCATCGCCGGCGCCACCGCGCCGCCCGGACGGCGCATGGGACATGCGGGCGCCATCGTGAGCGGGGGCAAGGGCACGGCGGAGGCCAAAATTGCAGCCTTCAAGGCCGCCGGCATCGGCATCGCCGTCACCCCCAGCGAAATGGCGGACACCCTGCTTCGCATGATGCCGGGGGCAAAGTAAGGTGGGAATTCAAGGGGCCGCCGGCCCTGAAACAGCTCCCGGCGGGATGGAATTGGCATGAGACTGGTGGACTTCATTCTGAACCTGGCCGGCTTGCTGCTCTGGGTGAAATGGCGGTCGCTGCCGTTTGACCCCTTCCAACGGCGGACGCCCGCCACCCTGGTCGGCACCCTGCGCCGCGCGGCGCCATCCCATTTTCGACGCTGGCATTTGCTGGCGGGCATCGCGGCCCTGCTGTTGTTGCGCGCGCTTTTTTACTGGCAGATCGGTTCCGCCTTCACCCCGGTCTGGGTGGGGAAAGTGACCCTGGAACCCGCCGTCTTCAGCTTCGTTAGCAATTCGCTGGGACGCATGCTGGTGTTTTCCCTGTTCAGTTTCGGTCAGGCCTTCGCCGTCCTCTACCTCTGGCTGCTGCTGCTGTCCCTGCTCACCGGACCCGCAGCCATGGAACACCCGCTCCAACGGATGGTCCGCCAGCAGTTGGGCCGGATTGCCGCCTGGCCCCGCTGGTCCAAGCTCCTTCTGCCATGGGCAGCCACGGCGTTGGCTTGGGGGGTGACCAGCTGGCCCTTCGGCTGGATGCATCCCCAGACCGCCATGTCCGCCACGCACCGCCTCGCCGAGTCCCTGATCATTGGGCTGGGCAGCTATCTCGCTTGGAAACCCCTGATCGCCGGGCTGCTCGGCCTGCGCCTCTTGAACACCTATGTTTATTTCGGCCGGCACTCGTTTTGGAATGAAGTGCAACTCACCTCTCAGATTCTGCTCGCGCCGCTGCGGAAACTGCCCCTGCGCGTTGGCCGGGCGGATTTTGCGCCGATGGCGGGAATCCTCCTGGTATGGGTGGTGGCGGATCTGGCGGAGCGCGTCTTGGGGAACCTCTACGCCCGGTTGTTCTTTTGAGCCGAACTCCGAAGCGGGCCACGATCCCGCGCCCCGCGAAAGCTTGAGCGGGGAGAATGCCAGGGAGAGGGGCCCTAGGTCCCTTTTGTTCCATCTGTTCGGCGCTATCCCTGCCATGATGGGCGAGACCCCGTTATAGGAATTCGGGTTAACACCCGCTCAACCCGAAATCGGCTTGGGCAGGGTGATGACCACCGTTGCGCCGCCGATGGCGGAACCGCCGATGGCCAGCGTGCCGCCGTGCAATTCCGCCAGCCGTTTGCAAATGACCAACCCCAATCCCAATCCCTGCTGCTCCTGCAGCTTGCGGTCAAACTGCTGATACGCACCGATGCGCTGGCTTTGTTCAGCGGAAAACCCCCGCCCCCGGTCGCTCACCGAAAATGCCACGCCATCAGCGGTCCCCGCCAGCGTCACCTGGACCGGCGTCCCCGCCCCGGAGAACTTGAAGGCGTTCTGCACAAGTTCATTCACGACCTTGCCGAAATACTCGCCGGACATCGGCACGGCCACAGCCGCGGCTTCGACGATCAAGTCGGCCCCGCGGCCGGCGATGTCCGCCTGATCCCGGGCGATTTTCTCCACCAGGGCCGCCGGCTGCTCCGCCCGACCCACCCGCAGCGCCGGAATTTTCTGGGGGTCGGAGGCGATGAGTTCCAGCCGGGCATAGATCAGAAAGTTCTCGATGAGCCGTTCCAGTTGCTGGCCCGACTTGAGTATTTCCTGACCCATCTCGGCCACCTCGCCCGGCGGAAGCGTTGCAGCGGAGGTGACCAGCAGCTCGGCGTTGGACAGGATACCGTTGAGCGGCGTGCGCAGCTCGTGCGGCATCATCAGACTGAGATTGTCGCGCAAATCGCGGAACTTGGTCTCAGCCTCCTCCCGCACGGCCTGCTTTTTTTTCAGGCGCGCCTCCACCGCCGCATACAGCACGTCGGTGGTAAACGGCTTGGGAAGATAATCATCGGCCCCCAGCTCCATGCCGTGGCGCATGCCGGCATTGTCCGCCAGCCCGGTCATCAGGATGAAGGGGATGGACGCCGTGGACGTCTCGTCCCGAAGGGCAGCCAGAGTGCGGTAGCCGTTGACCTTGCCCATGTTGACATCGCAGAGGATGAGATCGGGCAGCTCCTGCAGGGCCTTCTCGATGCCTTCCTGACCATTGCGGGCCTCCACCACCTCGTAGCCGCGCTGCCGCAGCGCCAGCTGGATCATTTCACGCAACCATTCCTCGTCGTCAATGATC
Organism: uncultured Verrucomicrobia subdivision 3 bacterium; assembly: GCA_903835255.1. Taxonomy (GTDB): domain Bacteria; phylum Verrucomicrobiota; class Verrucomicrobiia; order Limisphaerales; family UBA11358; genus UBA11358. The sequence continues at coordinate 12,166 of CAILMI010000052.1, read as the reverse complement.
AGTATTTTGGTCACAACAGCGCTCGGCCGGATTATTTGCGGTCTCCGAGGGGGACAAACGGATTCAGGGTGCGGCCGGTGTAAATCTGGCGCGGCCGGTAAATGCGGCTCTTCGGCTCTTCCATGATCTCCTTGTAGTTCGCAATCCAGCCCGGCATGCGGCCGATCGCAAAAATCACCGTGAACATCTCCACCGGAATCCCGATGGCGCGCATGATGATGCCGCTATAAAAATCCACATTGGGATACAGCTTCCGCTCCACAAAATAAGAATCCTTGAGAGCCGCCTCCTCGAGCTTCTTGGCGATGTCCAGCAGCGGATCGCTGATGTTGAGCTTCGCCAGCACGTCGTCGCAGGCCTTCTTGATGATGGTGGCGCGCGGGTCGTGGTTCTTGTACACGCGGTGACCGAAGCCCATCAGCTTCTTCCCGCTGTTCTTGTCCTTGGCCGCCGCAATGAACTTGGAGCCGTCGTCCCCGTCGCGGTGAATCTGATCGAGCATCTCCAGCACCGCCTGGTTCGCCCCGCCGTGCAGCGGCCCCCAGAGCGCGCACACCCCCGCCGCGCAGCTGGCGAACAGGTTCGCCTGGCTCGACGCCACCATGCGCACCGTCGAGGTGGAGCAGTTCTGCTCGTGGTCCGCGTGCAGCAGAAAAATCAGGTCCAGCGCCTTGACCACTTCCGGCTTGATCTCAAAATCCTCGTACGGCATCGAGAACATCATGTGCAGAAAGTTCTCCGTGTATTTGTAGCTCTGCTTGGGATAGATCAGGGGCAGCCCCTTGGATTTCCGGTACGAATACGCCGCAATGGTCCGCACCTGCGAAATCAGCTGCGCCGCATAAATATCAAACTGCTGGTTCTTCCCCCACTGCCAGTTCATCAGCCCGGCATCAAAACAGCTGGCCGCATTGATCATCGAAGACAAAATCGCCATCGGATGCGCCGCCGTGGGAAAACCCTCAAAATGATAGGTCATGTCCTCGTGCAAAAACTGATGCCGGGTCAGCAAATCCGAAAACGTCTTCAGCTGCGCCCGGGTCGGCAAGGTGCCATAAATCAGCAGATAGGAGGTTTCCACGAAAGTGGACCGCTCCGCTAATTCTTCAATCGGAATACCGCGGTAACGGAGGATCCCCTTGTCGCCGTCAATGAACGTCACCTTGCTGGTGCACGAACCGGTGTTGCCGTAGCCGTCGTCGAGCGTGATGTATTGAGTCGCCGCCCGGAGCGTGGAAACATCCACCGCCTTTTCCCCCTCCGTGCCCTCCACCGTCGGCAGCGTGAAAACTTTGCCGTCCAATTCTAATCTTGCTTCTTTGCTCATATCACCTCGTTAAAATAATTAATAATTCTCCCTTAAATCTGCCGACGAATGGAAAACTTGGCAAGCTGCGAAAGTCACCTTTTACAACAAATCTTGGCGTCGGAAGCAGAATCCCGACAGAGGAACGCTTCGCTGCCCCCCAACCCAGGTCGATTTGGCTGGCGCCGGCTCCGGTTTCGTGCCGGAATGGGCCGGTCATGAAACTTTGGGCTGTCCTGACCGTTCTCCTCTACGCGCTGGCCCTGCTGGCGCTGACCCTGCCGGTGGACCTCCTCGCCTTTGGCAACTGGGCCCGGGACGGCAGCCAGCACGGATTCCAGGATATCCTCCGAAACTTCTACCTGAACTGGGGCTACTGGCTGTGGCTGGCCGTGCTGGTCGCCGGACAGGCCCTCTTGCTGCTTCTCCCCCTCCGCATCGCCGACCGCCGCCTGCCCGCCCGGCGCCCCCTCAAAATACCCGTCCTCGTCACGGCCTTTTTTCTCGCGAACCTCCTGCTGGCCGCCGCCGTATCGATGCTCTGCGCCCTTTTTAGGGACGACGGCCTCGTGATATTCACATTTGCGGACCGACTCGCGAACTTATTCCGCCAGACACCCGGCCCCCAAACCACCTCCGGGGGCGGCTTTATCAGCTTCCTATTCCTGCTAGCGTGCTTCTGGATTTTTTGGGCGTTCTTTTTTCGTCGCGCCACCCGCGCGGACGACCCGGCCGCCCTCCTCCAGCGCAGCCTCCGCTGGCTGCTGCGCGGCAGCATCCTTGAACTGCTCATCGCCGTGCCCAGCCATGTTCTCGTCCGGCGCCGCGACGACTGCTGCGCGCCGGCGGGCACGTTCTGGGGCATCGCCACCGGCATTTCCGTGATGCTGCTCTGCTTCGGCCCCGGGATCTTCTTTCTCTTCGTCGCCCGCTGCCGGAAATTAAAACCCCGCCCCACTGCCCCACTCGTTTGATGCCCGCAGTGGCGACCCGGCCCACTTTCAACGGCCGCTTTGAACGGGCAGATCCCCATCCCGCGGGGCAATGAAGGGCGTGTCACTTATCTTACGGCTCAAATCTTGCCCCTTGGCGCCGGAGCGGTTCATTCGGACAACCGGGTTCAATTAAAGACGGGAGGACCGGGCGGCGCTAGCAGCCCGGTGAACTTCACGATGAACCTAGGGCATTGCTCACAATCTGCTGGGCTTCGTTCACGAGGGAGTTCAAATGCGCCTCATCCTTGAAACTCTCCGCGTAAATCTTGTAGATATTTTCCGTGCCGGAAGGCCGGGCCGCAAACCAGCCGCTCGCCGTCACCACCTTCAGGCCGCCAATCGCGGCCTGATTGCCCGGAGCCCGCGTCAGCTTGGCCGTGATGGCCTCGCCCGCCAGAGTCGATTCCTTCACCGCTTCGGGCGAAAGCTGCGCCAGCCGCGCCTTCTGCTGGGGCGTCGCCGCCGCATCAATCCGCGTGTAGAAGGGCGTGCCTAACTCGGCGGCCAGCTCCCGGTAATGCTCCCCGGGATCCTTGCCGGTGACAGCGGTGATTTCCGCCGCCAACAGGTTCAAAATGAGCCCGTCCTTGTCCGTCGTCCAGACCGTGCCATCCCGCCGCAGAAAGCTCGCCCCCGCGCTTTCTTCCCCGCCAAAACCGAACGAGCCGTCGAATAGCCCGGGCGAAAACCATTTGAAGCCCACCGGCGTTTCGCACAGGCGCCGGCCCAGCCGCTTCACCACCCGATCAATCAGACTGCTGCTGACCAGCGTCTTGCCAATCGCCGCACCGGCCGGCCATTGAGGACGGTGGGCGAGCAGATAGCCGATGGCCACCGCAAGATAGTGGTTCGGATTCATCAACCCCGACGACGGCGTGACAATGCCATGCCGGTCGGCATCCGGATCATTGGCGAAGGCCAGTCGGAATTGATCCTTGAGCCCGATCAGGCCGGCCATCGCATACGGGCTGGAGCAGTCCATGCGGATTTTTCCATCATGATCCACCGCCATGAAAGGAAACTGCGGATCGAGCCCCGGATTCACCACCGTGATGTCCACGTGATACCGGTCACTGATCGGCCCCCAATAAGGCAGCGCCGCCCCGCCCAGCGGATCCGCGCCCAGCTTCAATCCGGAGGCGCGGATGGCATCCATGTCCACCACGTTCTGCAAATCCTCCACGTAGGGCGGGATGAAGTCGAACAGATGGGTTGTGGCCGACCGGAGCGCCGCCGCATACGGAACCCGCCTCACGCCGGCATTATTCTCCCGCAACAGCTCATTGGCGCGTTCCTGCACCCAGCGCGTGGCCTCCGTATCGGCGGGGCCGCCATGGGTGGCATTGTACTTGAAGCCGCCATCCTCCGGTGGATTGTGCGACGGCGTGATGACAATGCCATCCGCCAGCCCGGTCTTGCGTCCGCGATTGTAAGTGAGGATGGCGCGCGAAATCACCGGCGTCGGCGTCACTCCGTCCTCGCGCTGGAGAACCGTCTCCACCTGGTTCGCCGCGAGCACTTCCAACGCGGTGCGCTGGGCGGGCGCGGACAAGGCATGCGTGTCCTTGCCCAGCTGCAACGGGCCATCCGTCCCCTGACAACGGCGGTAATCACAAATCGCCTGGGTGATGGCCAGAATGTGCGCCTCGGTGAAGGTGCCGTTCAGCGACGTTCCACGGTGACCGCTGGTGCCAAAGCTGACCCGCTGGCCCGGGTCGCCCCGGTCCGGAGTCCGCTCATAGTAATCGCGCTCCAGATGCGCCAGATCGACCCGCAGGGATTGGGGCGCGGGTTTGCCCGCCAAAGGAGAGAGTGCCATAGATTGTATTGTCGTTTTCCCAGAAGACGGGGCCATCGCCCGACTCCAGACAGACCTATCTGAACCCAAGAACCCCAAAAATGCCACTCGATTTTGGCGCCGCCGCAAAAAAAGGATATTGACCAGCGGGGGCGCGGGCAGAGATAGGCAGCGATGTCCCTGCCGATTGGCGAGACTTTGTTTTGGAATTTCAGTTTAACCTGAGCTGCGTTCCTGCGGACTTTGTTGAGGGGGCCTTGCTCAGGACAGGGGCTCTTCGGCGTCCTCGGCTTGGGCCTGGGATTCGCCCAGGATGGCGGTCGCCTCGGCGGCGGGCAGCTCATGAACGGTTCGCAATTTGCGTTCCATCACTTTTTTACGGGTCACCACGTCATCTATCACATTGCTGGCCTCCTGCAATTTCTTCTGAACCTTTTCAATGACGCCGCCGAATTTGCCGAATTCCGTCTTGATGGCGCCCAGCACCACCCAGACTTCGCTGGAGCGCTTTTCAATGGCCAGGGTGCGGAATCCCATCTGCAGGCTGTTCAGCAGGGCGGCCAGGGTGGTGGGCCCGGCAACGACGACGCGGAAATCGCGCTGCAGCGATTCGGAGAGGCCGGCCCGGCGCAGGACCTCAGCGTACAGCCCTTCCGTGGGCAAAAACAGAATGGCGAAGTCCGTGGTGTTCGGGGGATCAATGTATTTGTTGTGAATGTCGGCAGCTTCCGCCCGGACGCGCGCCTCCAGCTGTTTAGACGCCTGTTCGACCGCCTCCGCGTCGGATTTTTCCGCCGCGTCCACCAATCGCTCGTAATCCTCCTTCGGAAATTTGGCATCGATCGGCAGCCACACCGATTTTCCGTCCGGCAAATCCCGTCCGGGCAGCTTGATGGCGAACTCCACGCGGTCGGCGCTGCCGGCCTTGGTGGCGACATTTTTCTCGAACTGGTCGGGGGTCAGGATCTGGTCGAGCAAGTTGCCCAGCTGCATTTCGCCCCAAGTCCCGCGGGTCTTCACGTTGGTCAGGACTTTTTTAAGATCGCCCACGCCGATGGCCAGCGTTTGCATCTCGCCCAGGCCCTTGTGAACCTGCTCCAGCCGGTCGCTGACCATTTTGAAGGATTCTCCCAGCCGTTTCTCCAGGGTGCCCTGCAGTTTTTCATCCACGGTTTTCCGCATTTCCTCCAGCTTGGCGGCGTTGTCCGTCTGGATCTGCTGCAGCTTGGCTTCCACCGCCGCCTTCAGTCCGTCCAGCTTCTGGTCGATCTGCAGGGTCATTTTGTCCAAGGTGCCCGTCAGGTCCGTGCGCGAGTCAGCCAGCGCCCGGCTCTGCTGCTGGCTGGAGGTTTCCAGCCGGGCTTCGGTGACGGATTTCAGCGCCTCGAATTTTTGCTCCAGGGACCGGACCGCGTCGGCCAGCCGCTGGGCCTGTTCATTTCTTCCCTGCGCGAGCTGCTGTTCCACGGTCTCGCGCACGCCGCCCAATCCCCGCTGCAGCTGCCCCGACAAATCCTGAAGCAGGTCGCCCTTCATCTTTTCCACCCGCGCCGCCATGTCCACGTTGGCCTTTTGAAAGGCGTCTGTCAGCGAGCGCTCCAGCTCGGCGAGGGGGCGGGAGAGGTCCGCCGCGCCGCCGCGGTAACGGCCCCATAGCAGGGCGATGCCGACGCCGACCCCGGCGGCAATGAGCAGTTCAAATCCGAGTGGCATGGGTGCGGGGTCGGGAGGGGTTAAAAGTGCGCCACAACCTCAATCTCCACGCTCGCGCCCTTGGGCAAGCCCGCCACTTGAACCGTGGAGCGCGCCGGGAAATTTTCCGTGAAATACTTCGCGTACACCTGGTTCATGTCGGCAAAATTTGCCATGTCGGTCAGGAACACCGTGCTTTTGAGGACGTTGGCGAACGTGAGGTTCTGGTCCTCGAGAATGACTTTGACGTTTTCCAGCACCTGTTCGGTTTGGGCCTTGATGTCGCCGGCAACCAGCGAGCCGTCGGCGGGACGGATGGGGATCTGTCCGGCACAGAACAGCAGGTCGCCGACGCGGACAGCGTGATTGTAGGGTCCGACGGCCGCGGGCGATTTTGCCGGTTGAATGATTATTTTTTTGGGCATGGTTCGGGGGGGGGATAGTTGCGTAAGGACAAATCATATTGGCGCTTTTATCCGTCAGCGTCAAGGCGCCGGGGATTTTCCAATCCGTCTTCCAATCCGTCTTATTTTGCCGCGAGGGCGGCGGCGATGGCCGCCTTCATTTCGGAGGAATCCGGTCGGGTCCCGGAATCGAAGCGTTTTAAAATGGTCCCATCCTTGCCGACAAGGAATTTGTTGAAGTTCCACCGGATGTTGCCCGGAAAAGGGGAGGCGCTGCCCGCCAGCGCCGCATACAGGGGATGCCGGTTCGCGCCGTTCACGTCGATCTTGTCGAACAGCGGGAAAGTGACGTTGTATTGGGTGGAGCAGAAGTGTTTGATCTCCGCGTCGGTGCCGGGCTCCTGCCCGCCAAACTGGTTGCAGGGGAAGCCGAGGACCGTGAAGCCCTGATCCCTGTATTTTTGATGGATGGCCTCGAGGCTTTCATACTGCGGGGTGTAGCCGCAAAGCGAAGCCACATTCACGATCAGCAGCACCTTTCCTTTGTAGGCAGACAGCGGGACGCTTTTTCCGTCGATGTCCTTGACCGTGATGTCGTAGAGGGAATCGGCGCGGGCTCCGGCCGTCAGGAGGCCGAGTGCGATCAGACAGGCAAAGATTTTCATGGCGATAGGATTCACTGGAACAAATCTCCTGTCAACTCAGCGATGTGCCGGGGGCGGCAGGCTTTTCAAAACAATAGGAGCGATAGGAAAGAGCGCCGCGCTGGAGGGCATTATAGATCCGGGACCCTTGGATTCCTGCGAAATCCGCGCCCAGCGGGTGCAGGAATTTTGGCAGATGCCGCGTGACCCGCTCCAAGGAACGCGCGGAATTCCGGGTCATGCCGCGCAGGACTTCGGCGCTGATCTCCCGCCGCTGCCGGAGTTGGAGCGGCGCGGCGCCGAGAGCCCCTTCCCACTCCGCCACCCCGTCCGCAAAACGAAAGTCGGCATAGAGGAAATGTCCGCCCGGCCGCAACACCCGCGCCACTTCCGATAGAAATCGCGGAAGACTGCGATAGCAGTGCGAGGCCTCGACATTGATGACGGCGTCAAAGGTGTCCGGCTCAAACGGCAGATGCAGGGCATCGCCGCGCACAAAGCGCAGCCCTTCCACCCGATGCTGTTCCTGGCAAAAGCGGATGCCGGCGGGATTGAGGTCCAATGCCGTGTAGCGCTTCGGTTGCAGGGTGCGGGCCAGATAACTCGCCCCGCCGCCATGGCCGCAGCTGACTTCGAGAACCGTTTTCCCGCGCAATGCCGTCTGGGTGGCGACGTGGTGATAGAGCTGGATACAGGCGCGGTCGGGTTCGTCGCCAGGCGCCAGCGGGAGGTCCTGCGGCGGCTCTTCCTGAAAGGCGTAGTTCAGGAAAAAAACCGACTCCTGGCGCAGTCGTCGCGTGAGAAACGGATACCAGCATCGCCAAACCGCCTGGCGAATCCGGCCGATGGAGAAGAGGTGGTCGATGACAGGCATGCGCCACTATGACGGGAAAGGGGCGCGGAAGCCACTCCGGAAGGTGGCGTGGCGGAAGGAGATCAGGCGGAGCGGACGGGTTGAAAGGCACAAGGCCGCGTCTCGCTCCGCCCCTCATCCAACCGGACGGGCGGTTTTCCCGCATCCGGCTTTCCGCGGGCGCTTCCACGGCGGGGCTGGCACCCGCCGTTGCTGTGAACCTTGCAGTGCCTGGGACTTTGGGCGGAGTTTACATCCGGTTGCCCTAGCCCTCTCCAGTCCCGTTGCTGTTTCTTTCACGCGCCCCCCCAGTGCCCCGCCTTCATTCCCCATCGGTTCGACTGTCCGCTGAATCCTCACGACGATGCGGGACTCCGACCACTCCAGCTGTACTCACCCTCCCGGGAGCGGCGCGGCTCTCGGTTAACCACCTGCACCCAGCGCTTCTTGCCGTCTTCCTGTTCCAGGATGTGCTCCTGCCCGGCGGGGATGAGCGCGAGGCGTTCGGCAGGTTTGCCGCTGGTCCACTTGTCCCAGTTGAAGCCGCCTGCCTGCCGCGCCGTTCCATTCTCGATCAGTCGCTTAATTCTCTTCCGACCGAATCCCGTCTTCCACTCCTTCTCCATCGTCACCGCTTCCTCGCGAGTCGCCGCGAGTTCGTAGTGCGCGATCCGAACTGGAGGATGCTTCTTCGTCCATTCAGCACCTGTGCCGCGACGATGCTCTCCCCATCTTTTCAACAGGTCTTCCGTTTGCCCAATGTAGACACTGTCGTCGTCGCACAGGATCGCATAAACGTAGAATGGACTTTCCGGCAACGGCGCAGGCTGATGCATCATATCGCAGGCGATGCCGTGCTTCTCCAGCATCACGGCGATGGCTTGGGCGGTGTCGAAGGTCGGATTGCCCTGGCCGCCGCTCTCGGTGTAGGTGATGAGCGCCTTCTTGAGCTGATCGGCGAGGCCGAGGTAATGGCCGGGTTCAGCCGCCGGATGGCCTCGCGCAAGCGCCCCACCAGCACCACCTCGCCAAACGAATCCCGCCTGTCTGCGGGCGACGCACAGGCAGACTCCGCCGCCGGTTCACCCCCGCCTGCCTGCCGCGTCGCGGAACGCGGCGCAGGCAGGTGCCCGACCGCATAGCCCAGCTCCCCGAACCATTCGAGGGCGGCGTCTTCGACGATGGATTCGTTGAGGCTCATAATCTCGCTTCTTTTTCCATTTTCATGAGTCGGTCACCAAGATCCGCAGGGACGATGAACAGCATTTGCCGTCCTTTTTTTCGTGATAGAAGCAGCCCCTGTTCTTCCAAATTCATCAGATCGGTGCGCGCGGTCTGATAGGCGATGTTGTGGCTTTTTTGATGACTCGCGAAGGTGTAGCGCTGACTGGGATGCTTGAGGGCATGACGGATCACCTCGACCTGTCGATGGTTGAAAAGATCCAGAGCCCGCATGTGTGACTCGACGTCCCGCATTTCTTTGGTCTTTTTTTCGATGTAGGCGTGGAGTTCGAGGATAGCCCGTCGGATGACTTGCGTCTGGGCGATCAGGAAATAGGTCAGATCATTGTCGTCTGTTTCCGTGTAGAGAAAGGAGCGCGCATACTTGACCGGAGCTTTGCGCAGGATATTGGAGATGGAAATGAACTCGAAGAGCCAGTAGTGATGATGCAACATGGCCCAGTAGAAGAGGGCCCGGGCGGTTCTGCCGTTGCCATCGACAAACGGATGATCGTAGGCCAGCCAGAAATGCAAGGTGATCGCGCGCACCGCAGGATGGATGAAATAGTCGGGCGATTCTCCATTTGCAAAAGCACACATGGCCGCCAGTCTTTCTTCCAACTCATCAGCGGGCGGAGGTACGTGATACACCTCGCCGTAATCATCACCCACCACCCGCTTTTCATCAGCGCGTCGTAAACGACCCGCTGCGGTGGGATCCTCCAACGTATTTTCCGTGACCAAGCGATGAATTTCAAACACCAATGCGGGAGTTAGCGCAGAGCCTTTCAGGGTTCTAATTCTCTGCATGGTGATGAAGTTGTTCAAAATCATCTGCTCGCTCGTGTCGCGCGGCTTGCGTCCGGAGCGGATCATTTCCTTGGCCACTTCGCGGGTCGTCACCGCTCCTTCCAGTTGGCTGGACGTGATGGCCTCTTCCATCAGCGAGCTGATCAGATAGCGGTCACGTGTTTGCGGATTGGTGATTGGTTCCGGAATGCTCACCAGCCCCCCCGCTCCCAGATCAATCTGATGGAGCTCCTCCTGCACCAGCGCGGGCACCGAGAACTGAAAGGCTTGCCCCGATTTGTCTTTCAGGCCGATGGGCTTCAAGGACTCCGTCCGCGATAGCTTGAGAATCATCCACCATTCCCGATGACTCATCCCCTCGGGTGGGCTGTAACGCCTGAGTTTGTCCCAGTGCAGGTAATGCCGCTGGGTTCTGGCCTGTCCCTTTTGCGAGAACAACTCCATCAAGCGCTTCGATGATTTCACCTCTGAGATCAGGTCGTTCAGGCGCGGTGGTGTCTGGGGAATTTTCATGGCTCAGTGTTCACCAACTACTAATAAGTAAAAAGTTAGTAGTTTTTTAGTAATTGGCAATCAAATACTAATTAATTTAATTTTAGTAGTTCCCTGGCATTTGCGCCAAGTCTCCCCAGATGCCAGGTCCCAGATCGAACGATTCAGCCGCCGGATGGCCTCGCGCAAGCGCCCCACCAGCACCACCTCAGAAAACGAATCCCGCCTGTCTGCGGGCGACGCACAGGCAGACTCCGCCGCCGGTTCACCCCTGCCTGCCTGCCGCGTCGCGGAACGCGGCGCAGGCAGGTGCCCGACCGCATAGCCCAGCTCCCCGAACCATTCGAGGGCGGCGTCTTCGACGATGGATTCGTTGAGGCTCATGTCTTCGGTGGCTTGGGTTTCTTCGGCTTTGGCAGCTTCTTCAAATCCTTCGTGGCCTGCTCAAAATCGGCATCCACGGTGCGAGGGGCACTGGCGGTGAGGGCCTTGAATTTGTCGTATTCCAACTCGGCCTTGGCCTGGGCCATTTCGTGCGAAATAAGCCCGGCATGGGTGAGGATGTCGCGGTCGTTCAAGGTCAGAAACCCATTCAACTTCTCGATCCAGTCCGCCATGTGCATCGGCACCCGCCGCATCGCCTGGCCCTGGGCGAAGATCAGGTATTGCTCCACGAGGTTGTTCAGCGCCTCCAACTCCGGCTCGCTGAGGTAGTTCTTGGCGATGGCGACATCCTGCTTGCGGATCACGGCACCCCGCCAGTTCGTCAGACCGAGGTTGGGCTTCGACGCATCCACCCGACCGTGAACGATCTCCGCCGCCGTCTGCCCGGTGATGGCCCAAGCACCTTGTTCTGCACCGTCTTGAAAAACAGCAGGCTCACCTCCTGCGTGGGGTCGTAATCAATGCTCGTCGCGTAGATGTCCGTGATTTTCTGGTAGAAGCGCCGCTCCGACGTGCGGATGTCCTGAATCCGCCGCATCAACTCATCGAAGTAATCAAAGGGCTGATCCGGATTCTTCAGTCGCTCGTCATCGAGCAGGAATCCCTTCACGATGTATTCCCGCAGCAGCCGGGTGGCCCAAATGCGGAAACGGGTGGCCACCGCGCTTTTCACCCGGTAGCCCACCGAAATGATGGCATCGAGATTGTAGAAACGGGTCGCGTAGTTCTTCCCGTCGGCGGCAGTTGTAAAGGAATCCTTTACCACTGAATCCTGCACCAATTCCCCCTCGGCAAAAATGCTCTTCAGATGCTGCCCGACGTTCTGCTTGGTGGTCTGAAACAGCTCCGCCATGTGCTGCTGCGTCAGCCAAACGGTCTCGCCCTCAAAACGCACGTCGATCTTCAGCTTCCCATCCTCCGTTTGGTAAACGAGGAACTGGCCGCCCGGTGCTGGCGTTTCTGAATCAGTGCTCATGGGTTCAGCCTCCTCTCCAATCGAACTCGTAAGTAACGCTTAATAGTTGCCCGTGCCTCCTCAGGAATGGCCGGGTTCAGCCGCCGGATGGCCTCGCGTTCTTTCCCCTTCTCCCGAGCCTCTTTGTTCGCAATCGACATTTTGGCGATGAAGTCGGGCTTGCTCTGGCTACCGTGAGCCTCTTCAACATTGGCACCAACCGATGTTCCCGAGCGTAATAGTTGATTGGCAAGCGTCCGTGACACGCCCGGTGCCTCGTCCAAAGCACGACAAAGCCTCACCAACCGAGTGGCGAACTCGAACGTGCGTTGCTGGATGTCTCTGGGCTCATTCATATTTCACTCTTCACTTTTCACTCTTCCGAGTTCCGCCTCAATCTCCGCGATGGTCGGCAGGCTGCCTTGGAACTCGGCGGGCAGGGTCTCGGTGATTTGCTTCTTCCAGTCGGCGACGGCGATGGATTGGTCCAAACCGCTGAGCGCATACTCAACCACCAGTTTGTTTTTCCCCCGGCAGAGCAGGAGGCCGATG
>CAILMI010000051.1 GCA_903835255.1 uncultured Verrucomicrobia subdivision 3 bacterium | reverse complement strand
GAATAAGACCCTCGCCTTGCGATACGTTTTCCGGCGCCTGACGCTGCGCTCGGCGCTGGGGACGCCACAGCGCGGCGATCCCTACCGGGGGCGTTGGGACGGCTAAGATCATTGAAGTGCGGCGTGGCGGCGCGGCAGAAAATCTTTATTCGGGAACGGGCTTCAACATGAGATTCCGCCATCCAAATAGGTAGAGGGCATCGCGCTGCGATGCCCCCGCCCGGGAGGGCGGAACGAACGGGAATAAGACACCCGCCTTGCGAGTCGTTTTACGGCGCCTGACGCTGCGCTCGGCGCCCGAGGACGCCGCAGCGCGGCGATCTCTACCTAGGCGTTAGGCCGGCCAAGACTGTTGAAGTGCGGCGCGGCGCGGCAGAAAATCTTTATTCGGGAACGGGCTTCAACATGGGATTCCGCCATCCAGAGCAGGTAGAGGGCATCGCGCTGCGATGCCCCCGCCCGGGAGGGCGGAACGAACGGGAATAAGACGCCCGCCTTGCGATACGTTTTCCGGCGCCTGACGCTGCGCTCGGCGCCGGGGGACGCCGCAGCGCGGCGATCCCTACCGGTCTGAGGGCGCGGTCTGCGCCGCTCGCTGACCCTAACTACCGCGGCCAAACCCCTTATTTTGGAGTTCGGGTTAAACGCTTTTTTGACCGGGCCCCTTTTTTTCCTGGGTCCGCAAGGCCTCTTCGTAGCATTGCAAGGCCTCCTCGTAACGCGACAAGCGATTGAACAGGCCGCCCTTGTTCAGATGCGCGAGGGTCAACGCGGGGTTGGCCTCCAGTGCCCGATCGTAGCAGGCGATGGCTTCCTCCGTGCGCCCGAGCTTTTCCAGCGCGCTCCCCTTCTTCACCAGCGCTTCGGCGTGCTTCGGATCGCGCCCCAGCACCCGGTTGAAACAGTCGAGCGCCGTTTCCAACTCGTGCGCATTCAGCAACCGCTGACCCTCTTCCAGCAGACGGGCCTGACCTTCATCACTTCCCTCCGCGGCGGGCGGCGCCGTTTCCACGAGCGCGAGGCGGGAGACCTGTTCCAGCTCCCGAATCCGTTCCTGCAGCGAATCCACCGCGCTGAACAGACGGGCATTGGAGTGCCCCACGGAGGCTGCGGCGCCCAGGGCGGGGCGACGATCCGGGCCATCCAAAAACAGGGACGACGGCGCCGGGGAGAGTGCCACCAGACGGGCCACGGCCCGCCATTGCAAATAAGCCATGAACAGGACGGCGGCCACCACGACCAGTCCGGAGAGGATTGCCATCCGCAAGGTGAACTGGTGATTTTTCTCGGTCAGCTCCACCTCGCGGGCGCGCTGGACGGCGAGGGATTCTTCCAGCTGCTGGATGCGCCGCGTCATCACCTCCGCGTTGCGGGCGGCAGCGGCGGCGGATTCGCGGCGGCTGTCTTCGATGGCCAGCTGGGCGTCGTGCAGCTGCGCCTGAATCTGCAAATAGCCGTTCACCACACTTTGAGTCATCGCTCCCATGTCCGGCGAAAGAGAAGCGGTGTTGGTTTGCTCCGCTGCCAGACGGGCAGCCAGAAAAAGACCGGCGGACAGAATCAAAACGCATTTAAAGGGGAATCTAGGCATAGCGGTTTGAAAAGCGTGAAATGCGCGCCTGCCGATGTCAAGCGCGCGGTGGGAAACGTGAAGGGCCGACGCATCTTAATCAGATCCCCGCGGTAGGAATTAAATAATCATGTGGATTGGCTTGTGTCAGCGGAATGATTTTCTGCTGCATTGCAGTTGGGAAAGGCCAGGAATTTTTCCCTCAAGCGCCACCACCCCCTAGGGCGATTACAATGGCTCCCACAAGCTCCCACAACGTCAGCAGGTCCGGCAGGCAGAAGCCGGAGTCAGGGCGCACACCCTTGAGTCGGATGGGGAAGCTGAACTGCAACCTGAACTTGCGCGGACGCCGCCAATAAACTACAAGTCAGCAGTCACAAAGACCTTATGGCTCTCTACATCCTCATCGGCGGCGACCAAAAAGAATACGGACCCATTCCAGCCACGGACGTGCAGCAGTGGCTGACCGAGGGCCGGCTCAACGAGGAATCGCTGATCAAAGTGGAGGGCGACGCGGATTTCCGGCCGCTGAGCACCTTTCCTGAATTTGCCGGCGCGGCCACCTCTCTCCCACCGATCCCGCCCCCGTTCGGGGCCGGCCCTTCCGACAGCATGCCGGAGGATTACGAGTTGGACCTCGGCGGCTGTCTGTCGCGCGGCTGGGCCCTGGTGAAAAACAATTTCAGCGTCTTGTTCGTTGGCACGCTGGTGTATCTGCTCATCGAGGGTGTTATCGGCGGCCTGGCGCAAGTTCCCTTTGTGGGCGCACTGTTTTCGGTGGTGAACCTAGTCATTTCCGGGCCGTTGCTGGCCGGTGTCTTCTACCTTTTCCTCCGCGTCCTCCGTAGCGAACCGGCGGAGGTGGGCGATATTTTCCACGGCTTCCGGCGCGCATTTGGGCAATTGTTTCTGGGCACACTGATTCCGAGCCTGCTCGTCGGCGCCTGCCTGCTCCCGTTCATCGTTCTCTTCCTCTGGAAACTCACCCCCCTGATGGGTCTGATGGCTAACCTGCACGCTGATGCCATGCCCGACCCGGAAACGTTGGCGACCCTCACATCCGTGCTGCTCCCCTGCCTGCCCGTGCTGTTGTTCTGCGCGATTCCGGCCACTTATCTGGCCGTGTGCTGGAAATTCACCCTGCCGCTCATCCTCGATCATGGATTGGATTTTTGGACGGCCATGAAATTGAGCCGCCAGCGGGTCCACCAACATTGGTGGCTCGTGTTCGGCCTGTTGATCCTGATTTCACTGCTCAATTTCGCAGGCCTCTGTCTGTGTTTCGTCGGCGTTCTGTTCACTCTGCCCGTGGGGTATGCCGCATTGATGATCGCGTATGAAACGATTTTCCCCAAGGGGCCTTCCGCTTAGCCGCGCCCAGGCTAGGAACGCGATCCTGCTCAACCTGCTTGCCACTCCCGGGCTCGGCTCCCTGCTCGGGCGGCGCTGGATTGCGGGGGGCGGACAGCTCCTGCTGGCCATCGCCGGATTTGTCCTGTTCCTGGTCTGGTTCATCAAGGAGATGGCCCAGTTTTATGGCCAGATCAGCGGCACTGTCCCAGTGCAGCCGGTCGGAAAGTTTCTCGCGGCTGGTCTGATTTTATTCGGACTGGCATGGACCTGGTCGGCTGTCACCAGTCTCAGCCTGCTGCGCGAGGCAGCGTCCGGCAAGGAACAGGCGCTTAAAAATTCCGGCGCGCCCCCGGTTCAAAAACTGGATCCAACCTCCCTTGCCACGGCCTTGAAAACGGTCCCTCATTGGACGTCCTCATCGGACACCGCCATTGTCCGGGTGTTCCAGCTCAAGACTTTTTCCGCCGCAATCCAGTTTGTGTCCACCGCCGCCGCGCTGGCTGAGGCCGCCTGGCACCATCCCGATATTGAAATCCGCGGGAGCCAAGTGACCCTGACGCTCACAACGCACGATGCGGGCGGCCTGACGGCAAGGGATTTCGCCTTGGCGCGGCAGTTCGACGCGCTGTGACGGGCCCGCCGCACGCTTCAATGCGGCGCAAGCGGGGGAATCGCGGGCGTCACGGGGCGCGGCAGGCGCCCCACCCAGATCCCTCCCCCGCTGTATTGCCATTCCAATGGCGAGAGCACGGGCGGGGCATTGCGGGTGCCGCGCAGGGCGAGCCGGTCGGCCGGCCGCATTTTTTTTACCCAAGGATCATAGGATTTAAGGTCGCCAAAATTCCACAGCACGCTGTGATACACCTCGAAATCTTCCCGGGGCATCCACGCCGGTTCGAAGCCCAGCTGATAGCGCCAGTCGCCCGTCGGATTCTTAAAAAAGGTCTGATAGAACAGCGTCATATCGGCTGTGTAAAAGATGCCGCCGGTCTCAGGCATCCAGCCGGCCAGATCGGAATTGTCAGGGGTGAGATAACGATCGGAGAGCGTTCCCGTCCACCGGCTATGAAGGTCGTTAGTGACGGCCAGAAAGGTCGCAGCCGCCAGGCCGAGGGCCAGGGCCAGGCGCCGGAATGAATCCGGGGCAAACCGCACCTGCAGCAGCGCCTGCAGGTCCACAGTCATCAACACCATCAAGGCCGGCCAGCCCCAATCCTCCCAGAAACGGCCGACTTTGAAACCCAGTCCCCAGCCCAAACACACCAGCCAGAACGCGGGGTTTTTGGTCAGCGGAACGGTATTCAGCCTGGCCAAATGCCGCACCAGGACCAGCCCGCCCAAGAGAATCAGCGCCAGAAAATCGCCGGCGAACGGCTGAAGCTCCGTGGCCATCGTGCGCGGAGTGGCATGCAATCCGACGGCGAGAAAGGCAAGCTTCAGCGCCTGCCACGGATACCCCAGCGGATGCCCCGTCAGCGCGCTGCCAATGAAAACTCCGGCGACCCAGCACCCGCCGAGGCGAATGGCCCAGCGGAATTCGCCCGCCAGGCCGAAGGCGGCGAGCAATAACGCCCAGAGATACCAGACACCGTGAAAAAACGTGCTGAGAGCAAACAGCGCCGTGGCCAGCAGCAGCATCCATTTTTTAGGCGGTGCGGACCCGAACCGCTGCCACATCAGCAGGAGCGTCAGGAGCGCCGCGAGGGTGATTAGATAGGGCCGCCCTAGCAGAAAACGGCACGGCAGATCCGAGACAATTACCGCCGCCAAAACGGTGATCAGCCACGCTTCAGGCCGTCGCAGCCACGGCAATACCGTCCCCGACACGAGTAGGAACAGGGCAACCACGGAAAGGATAACCAGCGACTCCGCGCTGGTATTCCATCCTAGATGAATTTTCTCCAGCAGCAGGTCCCACCCGAATTCATGGTCGATTTGATATACCGGGCTGAGCACCAGCAACTCCGACC
The DNA here is from genome assembly GCA_903835255.1 of uncultured Verrucomicrobia subdivision 3 bacterium. GTDB lineage: Bacteria > Verrucomicrobiota > Verrucomicrobiia > Limisphaerales > UBA11358 > UBA11358. The sequence goes on along the minus strand of CAILMI010000051.1, from coordinate 8,623 downwards.
AGGATTTACCGCTGACAGCCTTGGCCGCGTGGCGCAAGGCGTCATCCCCAGGCAGGTAGCCGTAGCTGATGATTCGAAACGGAATGGCGAGGAGGACCAGAATCACCACCCCCCAGACCGCGGCGGGAATATAGTGTCTGAGAGATGCAAGGGGGGAGTCAGCGGAAATTCCACTGGAGCGAGTCGTCATGAGGGGGCATCAGAACATCACCGGCACGCCCTCGTCAAGGATTTGTAATTTGTGGGTCAGCTTCTCCTGAACGGCAATCTCCCGGAGCCAGCGGGGCGGCTCATCCATGTCTTCGAACGCCAGCTTAAACGTCCCGTAATGCATGGGCACCAGCCAGCGCGCCCCCAGTTCCTTGAACGCCCGCATCGCCTCGTCCGGGCCCATATGGACATGACGGAAGGATTCCGGGTGATAGGCGCCGATGGGCAGGAGGGCGATCTCGGGTGAGAGCCTCTTCCCGATCTCCTTGAATCCGTCGAAGTAGGCGCTGTCCCCGGCGTGATAGATCTTGCGGCCCTGATGCTCCAGCACAAACCCGCCGTAGCCGCGGTGGCTGTCGCGCAGCGTCCGCGCGCCCCAATGTTTGCTCGGAGTGAAGGTCACCTTCCAGTCCCGCTGGCCGAAGCTCTCCCAGGTGTCGAGTTCAATGACGCGCATGAAGCCGAGATTATGTGCCAGGTCACCCACGCCGCGCGGCATCACCCCGATCTTTGGATGCGGCAGCCGGCGCAGGGTCGGCTTGTGGAAATGATCGAAGTGCGCGTGCGTCAGCAGGACCAGGTCGATGGGCGGCAGGTCTTTGAGCTTCAAGCCGGCGCGCCGGACCCGCTTCAGCAGGAACAGCCAGTTCGCGAAATTCGGGTCGATCAGCACATTCAAGTCGGTGAACTGGATGAGGAAGGACGCATGGCCGATCCAAGTGATGGCGACCTCGCCGGGCTGCAGCTTGGGGAACACCGGGCGCCGCTGCTCGCCGCGGCGCGGCATGAGCAGCGCCTTCCAGACCAGCTCGCGAAAAAAGGTGGCGGGATTGAAGTGCTTCGCCGGCGTCAGCTCCTTGAACGAGCGCGGCAATTTCCGGCGCGGAGGAGTTCGGGAGGCGGCCGGTTTGTTCATATCGCTCTGGGGCACCCTATCCCGCTTCGGCGTTGATTAAAAATAAAATCCGCGCGCCGCGCCGAATGCCTGAATCCGTCCGAGCCGGCGGCACTGATCTGCCAAACGCTTCTGGATTCCGGCTTCCGGTTCCCCTATGCTGGCCCCATGTTCGAAATGATTGCCCCCCAGCTGACGACCGCTGCCGAGAAACTCACGCATTTGCGGAGGTTTCTTTGACGTCGCCACACTGCAAAAACGCTTCGGCGAACTGAATGCATTGATGACGGACGAGGCCTTCTGGAACAACCGGGAGAAGGCCCAGGGATTCATTGATGAGGCGGGGGGAATCCGCAACAAGCTCGAGCCGCTCCACCGGTTCGAAAAGCAGCTCGATGATTTCCGCGTCCTGGTGGAACTCGGCCAGGCCGAGCCTCCCGCCTCCCAGGCGGCCATCGAGGCGGAAATCACCCGCGACCTCGTGCCGTTTTTCAAAGAGCTCGATGCACTGGAATTGAAATTATTTCTCAACGGGCCGCACGATAAAAAGAGCTGCATCCTGACCATCAACTCCGGCGCCGGCGGCACGGAATCCTGCGACTGGGCGAACATGCTGCTGCGGATGTATCAGCGCTGGGCGGAATCGCGCGGCTGGAAGGCGGAGGTCACCGATCTTCTGCAGGGGGAGACCGCGGGCATCAAAAGCGCCACCCTGCTCATCGCCGGCGAGAACGCCTACGGCTTTTGCAAGGCCGAACGCGGCGTGCACCGCCTCGTCCGCATCTCCCCGTTCGATTCCAATAAGCGGCGCCATACCAGCTTCGCCAGCGTGGACGCCATCGCCGAGATCGAGGAGAGCGACGGCTCCATTGCCATCCCTCCGAATGAATTCAGGGTGGACACCTTCCGGTCCGGCGGCAAGGGCGGCCAGAACGTGAACAAGGTGGAAACCGCCGTGCGCATCACCCACATCCCCACCGGCCTGGTGGTCGCGTCCCAAGCCCAGCGCTCCCAGCACCAGAACCGCGCCACGGCGATGAACCTGCTGCTGTCCCGTATTTTTGCGCAGCGCGTGGATGCGGAGAAGGCGGAGATGGAGCGGTTTTACGGTGAAAAAGGCAGCGTCTCCTGGGGCAACCAGATCCGCAGCTATGTTTTCCAGCCGTATCGCATGGTGAAGGATCTGCGCACCGGCGTGGAAACCAGCGATGTTCAGGGCGTCATGGATGGCAATCTGGACGCGTTCGTCAACGGCTGGCTCCGCGCCGGCTGCCCCCTGAAACGGATGCAGGGGGTGAAGGATGAAGAGGATTAACCCCGCGGCAGGGCGCGCGGCGCATTGAAGACTGTGAACATTCTCGACAAAATCATTGAGCAGAAAAAACGCGAGGTCGCGCGGCTGCCCGCCCGCCTCATCGCCGCCGGCGACGTGCGCGACGCGATGCTGCAACAGGGCGAGCGCCGCGACTTCCTGGCCGCGCTGCGCCAGCCCCGCCGCGGGGACATCGCCCTGATCGCCGAGGTGAAAAAAGCGTCGCCGTCCATGGGCGTCCTCTGCGCCGACTTCGACCCCGTCCGTATCGCCCGGGAATACGAGGCAGCGGGAGCCAGCTGCCTGTCGGTTTTGACGGACGAAACATTTTTCCAAGGCTCGCTCGACTATCTCCGCCAGATCCGCGCCGCCGTCCGAATCCCCCTGCTGCGCAAAGATTTCATCATCGATGAGCGCCAGATTCTGGAGGCCGCCGAATGGGGCGCCGATGCCATCCTGCTCATCGCCGCCATTCTGACGGATGCCCAGCTGAAAAACATGAATGCGCTCGCCACCGGAGCCGGCCTGTCCGTGCTTGTGGAGGTCCATGACGGCGAAGAACTGGAGCGGGTGCTGAAGATTTCCCCCCATCTGATCGGCGTCAACAACCGCAATTTAAAGACGTTTCAGGTGGACCTGGCTACGACGGAAACGCTCGCACCGCGAATCGTCGGCACCGGCTCACTCCTCGTCGCCGAGAGCGGCATCCACAGCCGCGCCGACGTCGAGCGGGTCCGGCGCTGCGGCGCAGGGGCCATCCTCGTGGGCGAGTCCCTGGTCAAACAGGGCGACATCGGCGCGAAAGCCCGCGAATTGCTCGGATAAGATTCGGACAAGCTCCGCACAAGCTCCTAACCGGCTTCAATCCCGCTTCAAATCGCGCACACAAAATCGGCCCCGAGCGGCATCGGGATCCGGCCGGGCTACCTCTTGTTTTTGGCCAGCTGCTTTGCCAGACGGAGGGCGGCCATCATGCTTCCCGGGTTCGCAATACCTTTTCCAGCAATATCGTAAGCCGTGCCGTGGTCGGGCGAGGTCCGGATGAAGGGCAGCCCCAGCGTCCAATTCACTCCGGTGTCGAACGCGACCGTTTTCAACGGCGCGAGCCCCTGATCGTGATACATGGCAACGACGGCATCGAAATCCCCCCTCAGCGCATGATGAAAAACCGTGTCGCCGCTCAGCGGACCCGCGACATCCAAGCCCCGCTGTTGGGTGGCGCGGATGGCTGGGGCGATGGTTTTGATTTCCTCGTCGCCAAAGGCCCCGCCTTCACCGGCGTGCGGATTCAGACCCGCCACAGCAATGCGCGCGCGCGGCAGGCCCAAGTCGCGACAGGATTGCGCGGCGAGCTCGATAGCCAGCGTGACGGCCTCCCCCGTCAGCCGTTCGGGCACGGATTGGAGGGGGATATGGACGGTGGCCAGGGCGACGCGGAGCCAGCGTCCGCGCTCGTCGGTGCCGAGCAGCATCATCGCGGTTTTCTGGGTGTTCGCGAGATGGGACAGAAATTCCGTCTGACCTGTAAAGGGATGGCCAGCGCGAAGGATGGAGGCCTTGTTGACGGGTGCGGTGACGAGCGCGGCCAGTTCGCCGCGCAGGCAGCGCTGCCCGCCCTCGCGCAAAGCGGCCACGGCGGCATGAGCGGCAGCCGGATCCCCCGCCGCCAGAGATTCCGGCAGCGGAGCCGCAAGCGGAGAGGTGATGAAAAACTGTCCACTGGCGTTGTAGGTGGAAAAGTCAGCCAGCGGCAATCCCAGCCCCAGAGAGGAGTTCAAAAGACGGAGGCGGTGCGGGTCACCGATCAGAAGGTATTGGGTCGCATCCTGACCGGCTTCGGCGGCGAGGGCTTTGAGCGCGACTTCGGGGCCCACGCCGGTGATGTCGCCCAGAGAAATGCCAATCCACTGTTTCATGGTTTCAGCCCATACGGGCGGGGGGCCGGGGGCAGCGCGGACCGCGGGTCGCGCATTTTCAGAAGTAGCGGATGAAGGTTTTTTTCTTCAGGGCCTCAATCCACTGCTTTTCGAGCCGGGCCTGTTCCTGGACGCGCAGGGTTTTATCGATGTCGTCACGGACTTCCCTGAGCGGCTTGACGTGCGCAGGGCGGACCTGTTCCACGAGCATGAGATAGGCGGCGGTGGGGGTGTCCACCGGGTCGCCGACTTGTCCGGGCTTGAGGGCGAAGGCGACCGCCGCCAGCTCCGAGCTTAACACCGAACGCTCGATCCAGCCCCAGTCGCCGCCCTGATGCTGTTGCGACCCCTGTGAATAGACCGAAGCCATCTCCTCAAAGGAGGCGCCTTCCTTGATCTTGGACTGGATTTCGCGGGCCAGGTTCAGGGTGTTCGTGTCCGTGGCGACAGCTTTGGGGAGCACGATCATCCGCAGCTTGATTTCGTCGTCGATTTTGTAGCTGTCCTGATGGGTGAGATAATAATTCTCCACTTTATAGGGGGAGATGACAATTTCCTGCGCGACATTTTTTGAGCGCAGCGCCTGCACGATGTATTGGTCGAGCAATTCCTTGCGAAACTGTTCAATGGTGCTGCCCTGCGTCTGCAGGGTTTTCATGAGCGTCAGGCGGTTGCCGAAACGGTCCCGGATGCGCTCCTGCACCAGCTGGTCCCCGAAGTTTTCCGGCAGTTGATACCCCTCCACCGTGAAGGCGCACAGGATCAGCTGGCGTTCGACGAGCTGTTCCAGACTGTCGCGGAGGGTGGCGTCGTATTTCTGGCGCAGGACCGTTGGCTGGCCGGCATATTGCCGCTGCAGCGTCTCCATCACCGGCAGGGTGAACTCCTCAACCTGGGAATAGGTGATAGCGGAGTCGTTTACCACGGCCTTGACGCCGTCGGCCAGTTCCGCCCGCAAGGGCAGGGCTGCCGAGAACGCCAGCGTGACCATTGAAATCGCCCGGAAAAGTTTCATTGCTTTCGCCCGCATACTAACAACCGTCAACGCCGGGTCAAGCGCCTGGCGGCCGCGCCCCACCGTTCAATGCGGCGTCCGGTTCAGCCAGGCCATCAATGCACCTAGGACCACCGACAGGATCAGGCCGATCAGGAGAGACCATTTGAAGATGTAGCGCTGCTTGCGGCGATAGGCCGCGCCGCCCTGGCCTGGCAGCAGATAAAACCGCTCAGTCTCTTTATTGCGCTTGAAATTAAAAAGCCCCATCTCGCCCGAAGGCTATCACAAGCCCCCCGCCATTCAAGCTGGCAACTCACGCCGCGCTCACGCCGCGCACTTGCACTGAAATGTTTTGAGGGCTAACATTTCGGCCGCATGAATCTGGAAGATCATCTGGGGGATATCCTCCGCAAAGCCCGGGCCATGAGCACGGTTTCCGCGGCCGCTGCTGCCGCCGCCGCCGGCATCACTGAAAACGAGCTGGCCGCGCTCGAGGAAACCGGACGGCTCGAAACGAAAATCAACTTCACCGCGCTGGCGCCGGTCCTGGGCCTGAACGCCGCCAAACTCGAGGGCATCGCCGGAGGCTGGCAGCCGTCGGCCAAAGACCTCAGCCAGTGGCGCGAGGTGCGCATGTTCACCACCGCCCGCGACGGCATGACGGTCAACAGCTACCTCGTCTGGGACGAAGTCTCCCGCGAGGCCGCCCTGTTCGACACCGGCCTGGAGGCGACTCCTGCCCTCGACTGCATCGCCGCCGAACAGCTTCAGCTCCGGCATGTTTTTCTCACCCATTCCCATTACGACCATGTGGAAGCCCTGCCCGCCCTCCGCGCCGCATGGCCGAAGGCGAAAATCCACAGCAGCTCCAAAAATGCGCCCGTGGACCAGCGCAACAAGTCGGCGGAAATCATCCATCTCGGCGGCCTGCGGGTGACGCACCGCGAAACTCCGGGCCATGCGGAGGATGGCGTGACCTACATGGTCGGCAACTGGGAGGAGGATGCGCCGTATGTGGCGGTGGTGGGCGATGCCATCTTCGCCGGATCCATGGGCCGCGGCAAGGACTCGTGGGAGCTGGCGAGGCAAAAGGTGCGGGAACAGATTTTATCGCTGCCGGCAGAGACCCTCATCTGCCCCGGCCACGGACCTCTGACCACGGTGGCGGAGGAGAAGGCGCACAACCCGTTCTTCTGATTATTCCGGCGGATATCTCCGGCGGGAAGATGATTTCCGGGAGCTTGTCTTTGCGCTTGCCCGCCGGGACGGGCAGTTCGAAACTGCCTCCGATCCTGCCGCTTTTAAAACAGATCGAATCAGCCCGCATGCGCCGATTAAAACCTTGCCAGCCCAAAAGTGGGAAGTTGTTTTTTTGGACGCGTGCGCCAGGGCCCTGGAAAATGGCAGGAATATTCCTCCTGCTGCTGTGGTGGTTCACCTCAACTCTGCTCGGTGCCGCTGCAATCGTCACCCTCCTCGATTCGCCGGGGGAAAACACTTTTTCGCTCGTCCACGGGGAAATCATCGCTGATTTGGTGGTGGACCCCTCCGACTTCAAAGTCGTGTCCATTGCCGCACACTGCCTGGCGGAGGATGTCAGACGGGTCACGGGCCGGACCCCCAAGCTGCGGGCCGACGCCACCCGCGGACTCTCCAAAAACGCCGTGATCATCGGCACCATCGGCCAGAGCCTGCTCATCGACGCCCTCATCCAGGCGGGCAAGCTCGACGTCGGCGCCATCCGTGGAAAATGGGAGTCCTTCGTCATCGCCATCGTGCGCGATCCCCGGCCAGATGTGCGAAGCGCACTGGTCATCGCCGGGAGCGACCGGCGCGGCACGGCGTTTGGCGTGTTTGAGTTATCGGAAGCCATCGGAGTCTCGCCTTGGGTCTGGTGGGCGGATGTTGCCCCGCCCCATCGCGACACGCTTCTCATCGCCCCTGGCGCGTACTCTCTGGGGCCGCCGTCGGTCAAATATCGGGGCATTTTCATCAACGACGAGGACTGGGGCCTGCAGCCATGGGCGGCAAAAACGTACGAGCCGGAAGTCGGGGACCTCGGGCCAAAAACCTATGCCCGGGTCTGCGAGCTGTTATTACGCCTGAAGGCAAACTTTCTCTGGCCGGCGATGCATCCCTGCACCCGGGCATTCAATCTTCATCCTCTGAACAAGGCGGTTGCGGACGACTACGCCATTGTGATGGGCAGCTCCCATTGCGAGCCGATGCTGCGCAACAATGTGACTGAATGGGATACGGCCCGATATGGCGGGTGGGATTATGAGAACAATCGGAAAGCCCTGCTGGACTATTGGGAGACGCGCCTCCGGGAAAACGGCCGGTTCGAAAACATCTACACTCTGGGCCTCCGCGGCCTTCACGACGGCGCCATGCCGGGCGGCGGCACGACGGCGGACAAGGTCTCGCGCCTGCAGCGCGTCCTCGGCGACCAGCGGGACATGCTGGCGCGGGATGTGAGCCCGAAGATCGATCAGGTGCCGCAGGTCTTCGTGCCTTACAAGGAAGTGCTTCCGCTCTATCAAAACGGCCTGAAGCTGCCCGAGGATGTGACGTTGGTCTGGGCCGATGACAACCACGGCTACATCCGCCGGCTTTCAACCCCCGGGGAGCAGACGCGTTCGGGAGGGGCCGGGGTGTACTATCACGTCTCTTATTGGGGGGCGCCGGCAGACTATCTCTGGCTCTGCACCACGCCGCCGGGACTGATCTGGGAGGAGATGACCAAGGCTTACGATCACGGGGCGCGCACGGTCTGGATGCTGAATGTGGGAGATCTCAAGCCGGCGGAAATTGACCTGGAGTTTTTTCTCCGCATGGCCTGGAACAGGGAATCCTGGGACGAAAATGCGCAGCCGGTTTTCCTCGCCGATTGGGCCCGGCGCAATTTCGGCCCGAAGCCCGCGGCGGCAATCGCGGCGATCTTGGATGAATACTACCGGCTGAATTATCCGGTCCGGCCAGAGCACCTGCTCAGCACCCCGTGCGACGAAAAAGAGCTGCGCCTTCGGCGATTTGACAGACTGGTTAAAAAAACCGACGCGATCCTAGAAACGCTGCCCCCGGACCTCCGGGACGCCTTTTATGAGCTGGTGGTTTACCCGGTTCGCGGCTCTGCATTGATGAACCAGAAGCACTGCTGTCCCGTTTAAAAGGCTAATAAACATTGATGATTATAATTATCGGTTAGCTGGGGTGGTGGTGGGAGTTGAGAAAGAGCCTGTGAAATGGGCATTTTCTCAAAAAGTGTGAGGCTCAAAATCTGTAAAATTGTG
>CAILMI010000050.1 GCA_903835255.1 uncultured Verrucomicrobia subdivision 3 bacterium | reverse complement strand
TGAAAAACCGCTGGTTGGCGGTGAAACACCCTCTGGGAGTCGTCGCAGAATTGAAATCGAAAAATAACCGGACAGCGGTTTTATCCAGTTTTTACAATAGTAAAATCGCTGTCGTCAAAAGCTAAACGGGACAGTAGTGATATTATAACAATCTTTCGTCATCTCGTCGCGGCAGGCTGCTCGGTATGGGTTGGGGCCACGGAGACCCAGTCATTTGTCTCTCCTGCATTGCCCACCATTCCCGACAGGGTTTATCCCCTAGCAGACTACGGTGGGGTCGGGGACGGCGTGATAACCCATACGGCGGTCATTCAGGCGGCGATTGACGCGGCGGCTGGCGCCGGCGTGAATTGGCTGGATTCTACCCACGCGCCGGTTTTGGTGACTCCGCCCTAAAGTCCGGTTGGATTTCTTTACCACTATGCCAAAAAATCAATTTACATCCTCTCTCGTCGCTGATAAAATTTCCCTCCTCATGGATTTTCGAATTTTCCTTTGCCCCATCCTTCTCGGATTGCTAGCGGCGTGTCTATCCGCCCAAGGTGGACCGCCTGCTCTTCCAGCTGTAGCCACTCCCGCGATTCCTGCAACGGTTGTGCGGCTGACCGAGTGTGGCGGCATCGGCGACGGCCGGTCGCTCAACACCGCTGCCTTTGAAAAAGCGTTTGCACTCCTGGATGCCCGGGGCGGCGGCCGGCTGGTCGTCCCGCCGGGTCTCTGGCTGACCGGGCCCCTCCGATTCCGCAGCCGCACGGAACTGCATCTGGAGCGGGGCGCCCTTATCCAATTCTCACGCGATTACAGATTATACCCGCTCACGGTCATCGATTTGAAGGGTGAGAAGGAGGTCGATTCCACCTCGCCCCTCTCCGGACAAAATCTGGAGGACATCGCCATCACCGGCGACGGCATCCTCGACGGCGGCGGCGATGCCTGGCGTCCGCTCAAGCAGGACAAGCTCGGCGCCCGGGATTGGAAGGCGCTGGTGAAATCCGGCGGCGTGTTGAATGAAAAAGGAGATGTCTGGTATCCCAGCCGCGAAGTGATGGCCGGCGAGAAAATCGTGGAGCCGTTGCGCCAAGCGGGCTCTGTCCAACTCTCCGCATACGAGCCGGCACATCCATTTCTGCGGCCGAAAATGTTGCGGTTCATCAGCTGTAAAAAAGTTTTGATCGAGGGAGTCACCTTTCAAAACCCGCCCAACTGGACGCTCAATCCCGTGCTGTGCGAGGACGTTTCCCTTCTGCGGGTCCAGGTCCGGAATTCGCCTGTTGCCCAAAACAGCGACGCCCTCGATCTCGAATCCTGCCGGCGCGCTGTCATCCGCGATTGTACTTTTGATGTGGGCGACGATGGCATCTGTCTGAAGTCGGGCAAGGACGCCCCCGGGCGCCGCATCGGCGTGCCGACCGAGGAGGTGCTGATTGAGGGGTGCACGGTGTATCATGCGCACGGCGGGTTTACGATCGGCAGCGAGATGTCTGGCGGAATCCGCAACGTGCGCCTGGACAACTGCACGTTCATCGGCACGGACATTGGATTGCGGTTCAAGAGCACGCGCGGCCGCGGTGGCGTGGTGGAGGGAATCTACATATCCAATGTGCGCATGATGGACATCGTCGGCGACGCCATCAACTTCAACCTGTATTACGGCGGTAAATCCCCGCTGGAAGAGACCCCGGGGACGCCCGCGCCCGCGCGGGTTCCTGTCACCGAAGCCACGCCGCAGTTTCGGGATATCCATATCGACCAGGTGGTCTGCCGAGGGGCGCAGTCGGCGATTGTCCTCCAGGGATTACCGGAGATGCCGGTCCGCAATATTTTTCTGAAAAATGTCTCCATCACGTCGCAGCGCGGCGTGTCGGTGACGGATGCGGACGGAATTCATTTTGAAAATGTCCGGGTGGATTCCAAATCCGGCCCGCGGCTGAATCAGGTCCGCGTGAAGAATTCATCGTTCTCGCTGCCGGAATGAACAAGATCGGAAAATTCCGCTGGGTGATTTGCGCGCTGCTGTTCGCGGCGTGCGTGATCAATTACATGGACCGGCAGATCCTCGGCCTCCTCTGGGGGGAAGGGGAGTTCAAGCGGGTGGTCGGCTGGAGCGACCGCGATTACGGGCTGATTGCCATTTGTTTCCAGGCTTCCTACGCCCTCGGGCAGGTCGCCTTTGGGCCGATCATCGATTTTCTCGGCACGCGCAAAACCTACGCGCTGGCGATGGTGTTCTGGAGTTGCGCGGCCATGTCCCATGCCTTGGCCCGGTCGTTCGGGGGCTGGGGGCTCGCCCGATTTGCGCTCGGTGCGGGCGAGTCGGGCAATTTCCCCGCCGCCATCAAGACGGTGACCGAGTGGTTCCCTCCCAAGGAGCGGTCCGTCGCCACGGGCCTCTTTAATTCCGGCTCCAACATCGGCGCGATGGTTGCGCCGCTGCTCGTGCCATTTCTATTTCATACCGTCGGCTGGCGCGGCGCCTTCATTACCCTGGGCCTTGCGGGGTTTGTCTGGCTCGCTTTCTGGCTCTGGTTGTATCAGCCGCCGGAAAAATCCCCTCGCGTCTCCGCCGCCGAACTTGCGCACCTCCGCACCGGGCTGGCCGAGACGGCGGAGGAAAAGATTTCGTGGACGAAACTGCTCGGTTACCGCGAAGCCTGGGCGTACTACGGAACGTGTGTGCTGGTCGGGCCGGTTTGGTGGTTTTATGGATTCTGGCTGCCCGGATTTTTCCATGATCAGTTTAATCTCAACCTGAGCGGCTTCGGCCTGCCTCTGGCGCTGGTCGCCACCGTGACCGCCCTCGGCAGCGTCGCCGGCGGGGGGCTCTCCGCCTGGTTCCTGAAACGCGGCTGGCCGATCAATCGCGCCCGCAAAACCGCGACCTTCCTCTGCGCCCTAGGCACGCTGCCGGTGATTCTGACCCCGCACCTCCACAGCCCCTGGCTGGCGGCGGCGCTGTTTGCGCTCGCGGGCGCGGCCCATCAGGGCTGGTCCGCCACTATGTATTCCGTCGTGGCGGATATTTTTCCCAAGCGCGCAGTCCCGTCGGTGGTCGGCTTTGGCGGGATGCTGGCAGGCGTTGTCTCCACGGCGTTTTTCTGGTTCGCCAGCAACGAGATCTGGCGCCGCAAGGCGGCTATGCCCGAGTACCACCCCAATTACAACACCTACGGCACCATCATGCTGTTCTGCGGCTGCGCGTATCTCGTGGCCTGGCTGATTTTTCACGCCGGCGTGCCGCGCATCCGGCCGGCACAGGTAAAATAATGTGGAGATGACGATGCGCTTTTCAGAGATGCTTTCCTCCATTCAAAATGTCTCTCCCGGCACTGTTCCGGCGTGTTGCTATCCATGGATCCCGGATCAGGGGGATGGCACCTTTTGTAATCCTATCCTCCATGCCGATTATTCGGATCCGGATGTGATTCGGGTGGGGGCGGATTTTTACATGACCGCATCCAGTTTCAATTGCACGCCGGGGCTCCCGATTCTTCATTCCCGGGATCTGGTCAATTGGACGCTGCTGCATCATGCTGTCCGGAACCTGCCGCATCCGCGCTATGACGAGGTCCAGCCGGGGTGCGGCATCTGGGCGCCCGCCCTGCGGTTTCACGCCGGACGATTTTGGATTTTTTTCCCCACGCCAGATGAGGGCATCTACCTCACCACGGCAGACCATCCCGCCGGCCCCTGGTCCGAACCTCATCTGGTTCAGGAAGGCAAGGGACTGATTGATCCCTGTCCCCTGTGGGACGACGACGGCCGCGCTTATCTGGTCCATGCCTACGCCCATTCGCGCTCCGGCATCAAGCATCAGCTGCGTGTCCGTCCCATGGCTCCAGATGGATCCCGGTTGTTGGGCGAGGGCCGGATTGTTTTCCATGATCCCGGGCGGCATCCGACTCTGGAAGGCCCCAAGTTTCTCAAGCGGGACGGCTGGTATTATATCCTCGCTCCGGCGGGCGGTGTCGCCACCGGCTGGCAGGTGGCCTTGCGCTCCCGCGACATCTATGGCCCTTACGAGGATAAAATTGTGCTGGCCCAGGGAAGATCTTCGGTGAACGGCCCGCATCAGGGCGCCTTGGTGGACACGCCCGGGGGCGATGCGTGGTTTGTGCATTTTCAGGATGCCGGGGTCTACGGCCGCATCACGCATTTGCAGCCGGTGCTTTGGGAGCTGGGCTGGCCGAGAATAGGTTTTCAAGGGGAACCCGTGCAGCGCCATGCCCGCCCGCAAATCGCCCCGGTGCAAAAAATCGGTGCGCCGCAAACCGGCGACGAATTCGACAGCGCCTCCCTGGGCCTGCAATGGCAGTGGCAGGCGAATCACCGCGAGGCGTGGTGGTCGCTGGCCGCCCGGCCGGGATGGCTGCGCCTGTTTCCGCAGCCCGCTGCCGATTCTCTGGAACGGCAGCCGAATCTGCTGCTGCAAAAATTTCCTGCCCGCGCCTTTCGCGTGGAAACCGATTTGGACTGGTCTCCGGGCCGGCCGGGGGAAGAGGCGGGATTAATCATCAGCGGTGTGCCCTCCGCAAGCCTGGGATTGCACCGCACCGCCAGCGGCAATCGGCTCGTCCTCCAGATAAACGGGCAGGAAGTTTTCGGGTGCGACATCGACGGTGCCCGGATCCGGTTGCGCGTGGAAATCCAGGACGGGGGCGCCTGCCTTTGGAGCTATGCGGCGACCGGCGGATTCATCCCCCTGCCGCAGCCATTCCAGGCGCGCCCGGGTGTGTGGATTGGAGCTAAAGTGGGATTGTACACCCGCCAGTCGGGCGGGGCCGCCGGGTCGGGATTTGCCGACTTCGGATATTTTCGTTTTCTGGCGGGAGAGGGTTAACCCAGTTACCCCTCTCCCTGGCCCTCGCCCAGAGGATGCTTTTTCGGGGCGAGGGGGAGGGCTTGTGAGGTTGGTCCAGTTCGGCGGGTGAAAGGGGTTCATTTTAAACTCGATTCTGGGGTTGAGCTGGGAATAAAGCGGCGCGGTTCGACTGCCTACACCCTCTCTTCCATGAAATGGAGGAGAGGGCCGGGGAGAGGAGGCGCTTGGATCGCAGGGCTCATGCCCGCTTCGGAGTCTGGGGTTCATGCGGGTCAGGAAAGGGAAGGGTGGGGTGGCCGACGGGATTCGAACCCGCAACAACAAGCTCCACAAGCTTGGACTCTACCATTGAGCTACGACCACCAACCGGGCAAAAGAATAATTTTTTCCGGCCCGCACGTCAAGGTTTGGGCGTTGACTTTATCGGGCGGCGACTTTGTGCTGACGGGCGACGCGGCGTCTTGGTCAGCGGAGTGGGGGGGCAAGGAAGCTGTTTTAGAAGTTTCATTTCGGATTCTGTGAGGGGCGGCCAGACTTTTAACTTTTGGCTGCTGGCCAGAACGCGCTGATAACTGGCGATATCAAACGATAAAAACGTTTTGAAGTTTTCCTCCACCGCATAGGCGACGTGCAGGGTGTCCAGGCAGCGGAGTTTTTGCCAGCGCGGGCAGTAATGGCGCAGCAGTCCCGCCGCGCGGCGGGAAACCCGGTTGGCGTCCGCCTCATGCGCCGCCAGTTTTTTTCGCTCCATCAAATCTTCACTCACTAAATCCCATATTTTATCCGCCACTTCCGGCTGGGTGATCCATAAAAACCGGGTCAGCTCCGGCCAATGCAGGAACCCAAATGGCAGGGTTGGCTCTTCCCGTAGCAGGTAGCTGCGCGCCGCAGCGGTGTTCACGTCCTTCCCGTAAGCGGATGCGATAAAACTGGTGTCGGCGTAGATCATCGCTCATCCGCCGCGGCGCGGATTTCAGAAAACGACGTGTTTCCATCGCGCAAGTTCAGTGCTTCCATCCGCACCCAATGCCCGCTCCAGTTGTTAAGCTCCGGCAGGTCCGCCGCGTCGGTAATTAACTGTTGCAGGTAGGTGTAAGGTTTCAAGCCTTGCCGAAGGGCAACCTTGCGAAACTTGGCCGCCACCCGATCTTCCACTCGGGTTTGCAATAGTGTCATACTGCAAAGAGTATACTCATTCGAGGGGCTGTCAATTTTTCAGTTCCCTGCAGCGGATAGCGAAGCCGCTCCTATTTCCCCGGGCGTCCAGGCAGTCGCCCCCATCGGCGGTTCTTTGCTTTTGAACTTTCACCGGCCTGCTTTTTTTTTACACTGTTCGCATGAACGTCTTTGTCACGGGCGGCGCGGGCTATATCGGGTCGGTTTGCGCGGAGGAGCTCCTCAACGCCGGACACCGGGTCACGGTGTTTGACAATCTCACGGAAGGACACCGCTCGGCGGTGGATCCGCGCGCCACCTTTGTGGAAGGCTGCCTGCGCGATTCGGCTCGGGTGAAGCAATCGCTGCGGGACGCCCAAGCCGACGCCATCCTCCACTTTGCCGCCAGCGCGCTGGTGGGCGAGTCCATGACGGATCCCAAGAAGTATTTCCACAACAACCTCGTCAACGCGCTCAAGCTGGCCGATGCCGCCGTGGAGTGCGGCGTGAAGAAGTTCGTCTTCAGCTCCACTTGCGCCACCTACGGCCCGCCCGACCGGGTGCCGATGACGGAGGATCTGCCGCAGCGCCCGATCAACCCCTACGGCGAGGCCAAGCTGATGTTCGAGAAGGTTCTGCTTTGGTACCAGCAGATTTATCGGCTGGAGTTCATCGCCTTCCGCTATTTCAACGCCGCCGGCGCCAGTCGCCAATTCGGCGAACATCACCGCATCGAGACCCATCTGATCCCCAACGTGCTGGCGGTCGCGCTCGGCCAGAAGACGCATGTGGAAATCTACGGGACGGATTATCCCACGCCGGACGGCACCTGCATCCGCGATTATATCCATATCCGGGATCTGGCTCAGGCGCATATCCTGGGCCTGCAGCCGGGTAAAACCGGTTTCTTCAATCTCGGCAATGGCGACGGTTATTCCGTGCGGCAGGTAATCGAAATGTGCGAGAAAATCACCGGTAAAAAAATCCCCGCTCTGGAAAAGCCTCGCCGCGCCGGCGATCCCCCCCGATTGGTGGCCTCCGCCCAGAAAGCCTTCAGCGAACTCGGCTGGCGCCCGCAGTTCCCCAAGCTCGAGGACATCGTGGCCACCGCGTGGGCATGGCATCAAGCTCACCCGGCCGGCTATCCGGATTAAGGCCGACGATGGGGTCGGCATTGTTCTCAATGCGCCCGGTTCCGGTTGGCGCCGGAGAGGATGTCGCCGCCGCTGAAATGCCGGGGCGCTTCCCTAAATTATCCTTGCCAAACCGGCCGATGAAACGGCATTTTCCGACATGGCAGCGACGCGCAAATCCACTTTAGACGATCCCTTCTATCAGGCAGCGGACGTTTTTTTCAAGGCCAACAGCAAGTTGGGACTCACCTTCGACGACATCACGTTGGCGACCCTGTATTCCGAGGTGCTGCCGCGGGAGACCAAGCTCGATACCACGATCGCCGACGGTCTCCAGCTGAACATTCCCGTCATCTCCTCCGACATGGACACCGTTACGGAATCGCGCATGGCGATTGCCATGGCGCTCAACGGCGGGCTCGGCCTGATTCATTACAACATGCCCGAGCGCGAGCAGCTGTCGCAGGTCAGCCGCGTGAAATACCACGTGCAGGGCCTGATTCAGGAGCCGATCAAGGTGGCGCCCGACCAGTTGATCGGCGATGTGCTGGCGCTGATCGAGCAAAAGAAATTCGGCTTCAGCACGTTCCCGGTCGTGGACGCGCAGGGCATTCTCGTGGGCCTGCTTTCCGGCCATGTGGTCAAGCCGCGCTATGCTGCCAAGAAAGTGGCCGAGGCGCTCACGCCCCGCGCGCACGTCCATACCATCCGCAAAAAGGAGCTAGGCAAGGATCCCATCGCCCGCGCCGACAAGTTTTTCACCGAGCACATCGGCATTCACAAGCTGCTGGTCGTGGATGACCACGATCAATTGCTCGGCCTGATTACAATGAGTGATGTGGAGCGCATCACGCAGGAGCGCAAGGCTCAGTTCAAGCCGGCGCGGGATGCCCAGTTCCGGCTCGTTTGCGGCGCCGCCGTCTCCGCCACGCGCAACGCCTTTGGCGAACTCGACCGCGAACGCATTCTCAGCCATGCCGGCGCCCTCGTGGAGCGCGGCGTGGATGTGATCGCCGTCTCCACCGCGCACGGTCACAGCAAGGGCGTGGGCGACATGGTCCGCGTGTTGCGCGATGCCTTTCCCAAGCTGCCCCTCATCGCCGGCAACGTGACAAGTGCGGCGGGCGTGGACTATCTGGCCGACTGCGGCGCGAACGCCATCAAGGTGGGGCAGGGGCCGGGATCCATTTGCACCACCCGCATCGTGGCGGGTGTGGGGATTCCTCAGATGACCGCGCTGTACATCTGCTCGCAGGCGGCTAAAAAGAAAAAAGTTTCCATCCTCGCCGATGGCGGCATCACCAAATCTGGCGATATCGTGAAGGCCTTGACGCTGTCGCAGTCCGTGATTTGTGGCGGCATCTTTGCCGGCTGCACCGAGGCGCCTGGCGATGCGCTGGAGATCAGCGGCAAACTCTATAAGCACTACCGCGGCATGGGGAGCCTGGCCGCCATGAAATCCGGCAGTGCGGCGCGTTACGGGCATGAGAAAGCCGACGCCACGCGCAAGCTGGCCGCCGAGGGCATCGAGGCGCTCAAGGAAGCCAGCGGCCCGGTGGACCGCGTGCTGTCCCAGTTGATCGGCGGGATTCAGAGCGGCATGGGATACCTCGGCGCGGCCAATCTCGCGCAACTCCGGGATAAAGCCCGCTACATTCGGGTCAGCCCCGCCGGCCAGCGCGAGGCAGCCCCGCACGACGTGGTCGAGTTGAAGACCGGGAATTGAGAGTCCTTGCGGACAGCTGCACCGAGGTGCGTGCGTTTTTGAGATCTCGCGAATGCCGGGTGTGTGATGGATGGGCGCAGGCGATTTTCCACCGAGCGGGACGCCCGGTTCCGCGGCAGGTAAGGACGCCCTCCGCTGCAATTACCGGGGGAAAGATCCGCGCCGCTGCGCAGGCTGGAAACTACGGCTCTACGTCAGCCTGGAAGGGCGACGCTGCTTTTTTTAGACAGGCTCTGAATCAGGCGCTTGACCTCGTCGCGCTGCTTGGCAAGATGGACTGAACAAAAACCAATTGCCATGCCACGATCTGTTACCCTTTTCACCGGCCAATGGGCCGACCTCCCCCTCGCCGACCTCCTCCCGCTCGTCAAAAAAATGGGCTACGACGGCGTGGAGCTCGCCTGCTGGGGCGATCACTTTGAAGTGGACCGCGCGCTGGCCGAACCCGATTACTGCAAGCAAAAATGGGCGCTGCTCGCCCAGCACGGACTGAACTGTTTCGCCCTCTCTTCCCATCTCGTCGGTCAGGCGGTGTGCGATTTAATTGACGAACGCCACCAGGCGATTGTACCCGCCGATGTCTGGGGCGACGGCAATCCCGAGGGGGTGCGCCAGCGTGCCGCTGAAAAAATGAAGGGCACCGCCCGCGCGGCCCGAAAGTTTTTTGACGCACGCCCCGGCGCAAAAAATGGGGCGCCCGCCGTGGTGAACGGCTTCACCGGATCTTCCATCTGGCATGCGCTCTATGCCTTCCCCCCGACCAGCCAGGAATTCTTGAACAGGGGCTTCGCCGATTTTGCCCAACGCTGGCTGCCGATCCTGGACGTGTTTGAAAAAGAAAACGTCCACTTCGCGCTGGAGGTGCACCCCAGCGAAATCGCCTTCGACATCGCCTCGGCCCGACGCGCTCTTGACGCTGTCAAAAACCATCCGCGTTTCGGTTTCAATTACGACCCGTCCCACTTCGGCTATCAGGGCGTGGATTATGTCAAGTTTCTCCGGGAGTTTCCTGACCGCATTTTTCACGCGCACATGAAGGACGCCTGGTGGGGCCACGGCGACGGCACGGTGGGCGTGTTTGGCGGCCACACGGATTTCACCGACCCGCGCCGCTTCTGGGATTTCCGCTCGCTCGGCCACGGCGACATCCGTTTCGAGGACATCATTGTCGCACTGAACGACATCGGCTACCAAGGTCCGCTCTCGGTGGAATGGGAGGACGGACGAATGGACCGCGTCCATGGCGCAACCGAGAGCTGCGCGTTCGTCCGCAAGCTGGATTTCACACCCCACCGAACGGCGTTTGACGCGGCGTTTGCCCGGAAAAAATCATCCCATTCATGAAACGCACACTTCGTTACGGCATGGTCGGCGGCGGTCAGAACGCCTTCATCGGCGAAGATCACCCGGGGACTGTCAACTGGGTGCCTTTAATACGGCTCCCCGGCCCTCTCTTTTTGGGGGAGGCGATCGGAAAAACGGGGCAGTCTCCATCGTCGCCCTCCAGGCAGGACTTCCTCAGTAGGATTTACAGGCGGGATTGAAACTGTTATTGAAGTATGCAGCATGATACAGCCGGAACATCTGGTGGGCGGCGAGTGGGCCGAATGGTATCGCCTCACACCGGTACAGCGCTGGCTGGAAAGCGAGAAGCTCTGGCAAACCTATCTCGCCCTCGGAGGCTCTCTTGATCCCGAACCCGATACGCAAAGTCCTTTCTTCGATGCGCGCGTATCACGTTCGCGCCCTGCTCATGGGCGGACAGGCGTGCGTGTTCTACGGCGCAGCCGAGTTTAGCCGCGATGCCGACTTCGTGATTCTGGCGGATGCCGCAAATCTGGTCCGGCTACGCCATGCACTGGCCGAACTTCAGGCCGACCCCATCGCCGTTCCGCCTTTTCAACTTAAATACCTCCGGCTAGGCCATGCGCTCCACTTTCGATGCCAGCACCCGGAGGCCCGACGGATGCGGGTGGATGTGATGTCCACCCTGCGCGGCGTGAAAGGGTTTGGCGGGCTGTGGCGCCGCCGCACCACCCTGGTACTCCCGGATGGGACGCGGTGCGATCTGCTTTCCCTGCCTGATTTGGTGCAGGCAAAAAAAACCCAGCGCGACCGGGACTGGCCAATGATCCGGCGCTTGATCGAGTCGCATTACTTTCAGCATCAGAAGAAACCGTCTACGGCGCAGAAAAAATTCTGGCTGCAGGAACTGCGCACGCCGGAATTGCTTGTTCAAGTTACCCGAGCCAACACCGCACTTTCCCGGCGGATGCTTCCCTCGCGTCCACTGCTCGCCCACGCAATCGAGGGCGAGTCAGTAAATTTAGAACTGGCGCTGATGGCGGAAGAAGCCGCCGAACGCTCTCGGGACAGAGAACACTGGCTGCCCTTACGCCGCCAATTGGAAAAACTACGACATACCCACTCCCGCTCATGAAACGCACACTTCGTTACGGCATGGTCGGCGGCGGACAGAACGCCTTCATCGGCGCGGTCCACCGCATGGCCGCCAACTTGGATGGGCAAATCCAACTCGTCGCCGGCGCCTTTTCATCGGACCCGGAAAACTCGCGGTCCACCGGCGAGCAGCTTTTCCTAGATCCCCGCCGCGTCTATCCGTCCTTTGAGGCAATGGCTAAAGCGGAAGCTGCCCTGCCGGCCGGGGAACGGATTGATTTTGTGTCAATCGTCACGCCGAATTTTTTACACGCCCCCGTCGCGACCACCTTTCTGAAGGCGGGCTTCCATGTCGTGTGTGACAAGCCGATGACGCTGACCCTGAAGGAGGCGCGGGCGCTGCGCGACACGGTGCGGAAGAGCGGCAAGGTGTTTGCCCTGACGCACAATTACACCGGCTATCCGATGGTGAAAGAGGCGCGGGAACTGGTCCGCACCGGCCGCCTCGGCAGGATTTTGAAAGTGGTGGCCGAATACCCGCAAGGCTGGCTGCTCGATCGGATTGAAGCCGAGGGGCAAAAGCAGGCCGCTTGGCGGGCGGACCCGAAAAAAGCCGGTGCCAGCTGCTGCGTGGGCGACATCGGCACCCACGCGGAAAATCTCGGCCGCTACATCACCGGCCTGCACATTGAGGAACTGTGCGCGGAATTCACAAGCTTCCTCCCCGGGCGGAAGCTGGAAGACGACGCCAACCTGCTCCTCCGCTACCGGGGCGGTGCGAAGGGCGTGCTGCACTGCTCGCAAATCAGCTGCGGCGAGGAGAACAACCTCAACATCCGTGTCTATGGCACCAAGGGCGCGCTGGCCTGGCAGCAGGAGCATCCCAATGAATTGAAATTCGTCCCCAAGGGCGAACCCGCACAGATCCTGCGCCGCGGCAACGGCTACGTTTCCGCCGCGGCGAAAAAATCCACGCGCCTGCCCTTCGGCCATCCCGAGGCGTTCATCGAGGCCTTCGCCAACATTTATCTGGAAGCCGTCGCCGCCATCCGCGCGCGCAGCGCAGGCCGGAAGAGCGCGTTTGATTTCCCAACCGTGGACGACGGCGTGGAGGGCATGGCGTTCATTGAAACCGCGGTGAAGTCTGCGCGATCCAATGGAAAGTGGACCCGGTTCCCCAAGCTCTGACCGTGGCATGAAAAAAATCTTCGCCATTGCGGCGCTCCTAGCGTCCTCGGTTCATCTGGCGCTGGCCCAGCCGATTTCCAATCCAAACGAAATTGTTCTGGACGGCGTTGCCGGTTTTCAGGACACCCCCCTGCAGCCGGAGAGCCGTTGGCATGTGCACGACCCGGCCCGGCCGCAGCCGCCCGTCGTAACCCCGGGCACCTTCAGCGCGGCTGCCACCCCGCCCAGTGACGCCACGGTCTTGTTTGATGGGAAAGATCTGACTGCCTGGCGAGATAAAAATACGGGCGGGCCGGCACTGTGGACCGTGACCGATGGGGTAGCCGTTTCCGCCAAAGGCGATATTCTGACGGCCCAAAATTTCGGGGACATCCAGTTGCATCTGGAATTCAGGGAGCCGGCCCCTCCCGCGGAGTCTGGCCAGAGCCGCGGCAACAGCGGGATTTTTTTTATGGGGCTTTATGAGGTTCAGATCCTGGATTGCTACAGCAATCGGACCTATGCCGACGGGTCCGCCGGCGGGCTTTACGGCCAGCACCCGGCCCTGGCCAACGCCTGCCGTCCTCCCGGCGAATGGTCCACCTACGACTGCCTGTTCACCGCGCCGCGCTTTGGGGCCCAGGGCGAACTGCTTTCGCCCGCCACGCTGACGGCCCTGCTCAATGGCGTGGCGGTACAGAATCACCAGTCCTTCCGGGGCGCGACCCACTGGCGCGTGACGGGCCGGTACACGCCGCACGCGTCCGAACTTCCCCTGCTTCTCCAATACCACAACAACCCGGTGGCCTTCCGGAACATCTGGGTCCGGCCCATCCCCCACGTACAAGAACCCTGAGCCTCTATCCCTCTGCCCATCTCATTATGAAAACGCTTTTCCTGTTGCTCGCCTGCCTGCTGACGGCCACGCTTTCGCACGCCGCGCCTAAAAAACTGCTGGTGGTCACGACCACGACCGGGTTCCGGCACGCCTCCATCCCGAACCTGGAAAAAGTCCTCGCCCAACTTGCCGCAGACAGCGGGACGTTCACCGTCGATTTTGTGCGGCAGCCGCCGGGCCATCCGGCGACCGGATTTCCAACACCGCTAAAGAAGAGTGCCACCGAGACGGAAAAGGCAGCCTATCAGGCCGCAGAGGATCAATGGATGACGGCGCTCAAGGTTGAATTGCAAAAACTCTCCCCGGAGAATCTGAAGCATTATGATGGCGTGGTTTTTGCCAGCACCACCGGCGATCTGCCGATCCCCGATCGCCAGGGATTTCTGGACTGGATCCGGGCGGGGCATGCGTTTATCGGAATTCATGCGGCCAGCGACACGTTTCATGGCTATCCTGAATTTATTGCGATGCTGGGCGGCGAGTTTGCACACCACGGGCCGCAGGTGGGCGTGGAGTGCTTGAATCAGGATCCCCGGCATCCGGCCACGGCGTCCCTGCCCGCAAAATGGAAGATCGCGCAGGAGGAGATTTATCAGTTTAAAAATTATGACGCGGCGACAGTGCATGACCTGCTCATTCTGGACCAGCATCCAGAACACAAAGAACAAGCCGGCCATTTCCCTGTGAGCTGGGCCAAGACCTACGGCGCTGGCAAGGTGTTCTACACCTCGCTCGGGCACCGCGAAGACCTCATTGACAGTGATCCAGCGTTGAAAGACCGGAAGAACTCGGTGGAAATGAGCAAGGCCTACCAGTCCCATTTGCTCGGCGGCATCCAGTGGGCCCTGCAATAATCCCGGCGACGGGAGCCGTCAATTCCTTCTCCGAAACGGACCCCCCTCCCATGCGCTGCGGTGTCATTCGGTGTCCGAACCGCGACCGGCTATTCGCACGAGGTGGCGCGGGGTTAGGAGCCAGGCCAGGGTCGCACACCGAGCCCAGCGCAGGGTGGTGGCCTCTAGCTTGCACAGGCCGCCCTTCTTAAACTCTATCGCCAGACCATCATTCCCCGCCACCAGCCGCGCGATAAGCTGGCTCAAATACGGTTCGTGCCCGACCAAAAGGACGTTTTTGGGACGGGGCCGATGTTGGTTGATCTGCCGCAGGAGGGGTCGGGGATTGCCCCCCGGCATGAGGTCATCGGTGAACTTCAACTTGTTCCGGAGCTGCAGACATTGGGCCACGATGGCCGCTGACTCCGCCGCGCGCACCAGGGGACTGGAGAAAATCAAATCGAAGGAAACACCCAAGGCAGACATCGCATGGGCGATTTGGAGCATCCGGTGTCGACCCCGCGGGGTGAGGGGACGCTCGGCATCCGACGCCACGCCCGACTCTGCGGTATCCACGGCGATCCCGTGGCGCAGCAGGTACAGGTTCATGAAGGGAGCTGTTTCTTTTTGGCGGAGCTGCCGGGGGATCCGCCCGGCCGGGGCCGCAATGTGACCTTCGGGTATTTCCCGCCACCCTTTGCCGAACGCACCGGCTCCGAGGGCGCGGCCAGCGCGATGAACACCGCCTGGCTGCGGCGCTTTTTTTCGCCGGGCAGCGGCTTGGCGCGGTGATACGACCCGTCGGAATGCAGAAACCGGGCCTTCACATTGTCAGCCAGCGTCACCGCCAGAATTTCGCCGATCACGCGCTCGCGCAGATTGCCGTCCTCGATGGGGAACACGACCTCGATGCGGCGGAATAGATTGCGCGGCATCCAGTCGGCGCTGCCTGCGAACACCTCGGACTGGCGCGCGTTCTCGAAATAATAGACCCGGCTGTGTTCGAGAAAGCGGTCGACGATGCTGCGCACGGTGATGTGTTCGCTCAGGCCGGGGACGCCGGGTCGCAGGCAGCAGATGCCCCGCACGATCAACTCGACGCGGACTCCGGCCTGAGAGGCGCGGTAAAGCGCCTCGATCAGCGTGGGCTCCACCAGCGAGTTCATCCGGGCAATGATTTTAGCGGGCAATCCGCGCCGGGCATGACCGCTTTCACGTTCAGTCAGCTGAAGCAGGCGCGCGTGCAGGTCGAAGGGTGCCAGAATGAGCTTCTGCATGCCCTGAAACTGGCAGATGCCGGTGAGCAGGTTGAACAGGCGGGTCGCGTCCTCGCCGAAATCCGGCTGGCAGGTCAGCAGGCTGAGATCCGTGTAAAAGCGGGCCGTGGTGGGGTTGTAATTGCCGGTGGCCAGGTGAACATAGCGTCGGATCTGGCCGGCCTCCGACCGGACCACCAGCGCGACCTTGGCGTGGATCTTGAATCCGACCAGCCCGTAGACCACGTGCACGCCGCTTTCCTCGAGTTCGCGCGTCCAATGGATGTTGTTGGCCTCGTCAAACCGCGCTCGCAATTCCACCACCGCCGTCACCTGCTTGCCATTGTTCACTGCATCCCGCAGCGCGCCAATGATTCGCGGATCGCCTCCAGTGCGGTAGAGCGTGATTTTGATGGTGAATACCGCAGGGTCTTGCGCCGCCTGCTCGAGAAACTCCACTACGCTGTTGAAATGCTCGTAGGGATGGTGCAGGAGCACATCGCGTTCGCGGAGGGCGGAAAATACATCCCGGCTCCCCCGCAGGGCGAGCGCCACCGATGCGACAAAGGGCGGATCGCGCAGCTCCGGCGAATGATCGCCCTGATACAGCGCCAGCAGCCGCGTCGGGTTCAGCGGACCGTCAATCAGATACAAATCATCCTCGGTCAGGCGGAAGGTCTTGAGCAGCGCGGAGCGGATGGGTTCAGGGCAGTGATGATCCACCTCCAACCGCACGGCGTCGCCCTTGCGGCGGTTGTGCAGCTCTGCCTGGACCGCGTTGAGCAGGCCGCTGGAATCCTCTTCATCGATGTACAGCTCGCTGTTGCGGGTGACGCGAAACGGCCAGCATCCGAGAATGGTCGTGCCGGGAAACAGGTCGGCGATAAAATGCCCGATAAGGTGGCTCAGGAAAACATAGTCGCGGCGCCCGTCCTCGCGCGGCAGGGGAATCAGGCGCGGCAGGATGGCCGGGCACTGCACCACCGCCAGATGTTTGAGCGGCGTGCCGTGGCCATCGCGCGGGACCATTTCCAGCCGGACCATCAGGTTGAGCGACTTGTTTAGCAGCTGCGGGAACGGGTGCGCCGGGTCAATCGCCAGCGGCGTCAGCACCGGCCGGATGGTGGCCCGATAATACTCTTCCAGCCAGCCGAGGTCCGCGGAGGTCAGATCGTCTATCTCCAGGATGCGGAGATGGTGCCGGGCCAGGGCGGGCTTCAAATCACTTCGCCAGCAGTCGTACTGATCAGCTACCAGCCGGCGCACCCGGTCGACAATGGCACGCAGGGTTTCCCGGGGTGTCAACCCGTCCACGCTGCGGCTCCCCTGCTTGCTTTCCACCGCCTGCTTGAGGCCGGCGACGCGCACCTCAAAAAACTCGTCCAGATTGGAGCTGACAATGGTGAAGAATTTGAGACGTTCGAGCAGCGGGTTGGTGCGGTCGAGCGCCTCATCGAGGACGCGCTGGTTAAATTCCAGCCAACTCAACTCCCGATTGATAAAATGTTCCGGCTTGAAACCGCTCATGATTCGCTTTGCAATAAATCTAGGATGTCGAGGATAAACGCCCGCCGCACCTCCGGGAAGTTACAATCCGGTGACAACCCCTGTCGAGTGCGCAGCAGAGAATCAAGCAGCGGGGCAGGGGCGGTCTACCCGCTAAAATGCCCAAGTAGATCTCGATGGCGCCGCGAGATCCATCGCCAAATCGCTGGAGGAAAACGGTTACTCGCGGGGATACACCAAGATCCGGTTATGAACCAGCACCACCAGGTCGTTCTTCCCGTCCCCGGTCACATCGGCGACGAGGGCCTCGCGGGGTTCGGGCATGGCGTTGTCCCGCGCGCGGAAAGTGTGCTGTTCAAATACCTGCCAGCGATCGGCCGGCGCCAGCTTGTGGTCGGCGCCAAACCCAACCAGGTCCAGATGGTTTTTTCCTGTCTCCATGAAGACCAGATCCTTGCGCCCGCTGCCGGTCAGATCGCCCGCCACCACGTCGTTCAAATAGCCGTCCTTGACCGGCGTTTCATACCCGTCCAGCACGGCGAGGTCCCAGACCTCACCGGACAGCGGCAGCCAGGCGACGGTGTTCTGACCGAGGAACGCGATGCTGGGGGCGCGCGCGCCGCCCAGAGCGACGGATTGAACGCTGCTGAAATCTGTCGTCGGCAATTCCACATTGCGGAGGACCTGCCACACGCCGGTGGCATCGCGTTCGCAGAGCGTCAGCTGCTTGTGCTCCACGTCGAAGAGAAAGACGGAGGGCACGAAGTTGGTGCCGTTCCGCACCGCGGCGGCGCCGACAATCCGGGAATCGCTGGCGGCGCCGTTGATCTGGTCCTTCACGCGGAACACCCAGCCGGGCGCGTTGGTAGAAACCGGCGCCCCCGTCGCCCGTTCCAGCACGACCGCCCGCACAAAAT
Organism: uncultured Verrucomicrobia subdivision 3 bacterium; assembly: GCA_903835255.1. Lineage (GTDB taxonomy): Bacteria > Verrucomicrobiota > Verrucomicrobiia > Limisphaerales > UBA11358 > UBA11358. The sequence continues at coordinate 4,415 of CAILMI010000050.1, read as the reverse complement.
TTTTCTGGGGCAGCAGCAATTCGAGCTTGCCATCGCCTTCCACATCCGCCGACGCCAGCCACGGCTGATCCAGCGCGCCGCCGGGCGGGTCCACCTCCAGTTCATCAAATCCACCGCCGGATTTTTGCAGCCAGACCCGGACCTTCTCATACGGGATCAACGCCACCAGATCGGCCAATCCGTCCTGGTTCACGTCCTGCAGGGTGAAGGTGGCGGGGTTGGATTTGAAATTCTCGCCCACTTTTTGCGTCCTCGTTTTACCGTCCGCCGCGCGCGTCCAAAGCAACCGCTGGCCATCCTTCTCCAACAAAACAGCCAGCGTGGGCTTGGCTCCGGGCTTCAGCGCGCCCACCGCCATGGCCAGCGGCTTGCCGTCCAGCGGCAGCAGCGCGGGAAAGGGAAGACGCCCTGCCTTGTCGAACTGCGTCACGCCCACGGCGCGCTCGTCCTGGCTCAACAGGAAAAGGCTCGCTGGACCGGACGGATTCCAATCCGCCACCGCCAGCCGGGTCACGCCCGCCAGCGAGGGAAACGTTTTGGGCGGGGCCAGCGACCCGTCCTCCTTCTGCAAATAAACCGAGAGCTGCCCGCTCGCCGGCTCAGCCACAAGCAGATCCGCTCGCCCGTCGCCGTTGATGTCCGCCCACAGCAGCCCGCGCGCTCCTGTATCCGCCTTGTTCAACGGCAGGATTTGGAACTGGCCGCGACGGAAAGAGCCGGACAACACTTCCGACGGCTTGCGGGTGAAGCGGGAAACTTCCGCGCGCCCGGAGTTCTGAACGATGGTGGTGATGTAATTACGGGCATCGCCCGCGAGCCGGTCCGCACAAAACGAGCGGAAGGGAGGCGTCTTGAAATAGATCTCGGGCCCCAGCCGGCCGCCGGCATCTTGCAGCCGGAAACGCAGCGGGGTAGGGCTGTCAAAATCCACGAGCAAAAGATCGTTTTTCCCGTCCCCGTCCACATCGACAATCTGCACCGCCTTAGGCGTGCCGGAGCAGGAGATTTTCTGCGGCTCAGCCAGCGCGTGATCCTCATTCTGAGCGAAGAAATCCAGTGTGCCACTGTCCCCCAGCAAAGCCAGATCCGGGCGGCCGTCTCCGTTCAAATCGCCCTCCGCCAAGGCATTCGGCGTCATTACCGCATTCTCCATCCGCCAGCGCTTGGGCTCGCTCCAGCCGTTGGTGCCCTGGTTGTAAAGCACCTCTAATTCCTTCGTATCGCCATAAAACGCCAAGTCCGGACGGCCGTCTCCATTCAGATCCGTCACGGCCAACGCCGCGATGTGCTGGTCCACCGGAAAGGATTCAATGCGGAAGCGCGCGTCCGGCGGAAGCTCGTTGAGCTCCAGCTTGCGGGGCGACGCGGTCGCGGACGGCGGGTTGGGGTTGGTTTTGCCGGTGCAGTTATAAAGCAGATTGATTTTAGAGCGCAGGTTGTTCACGACCACCAAGTCATTCAACCCGTCCCCATCCAAATCCGCCGAGCGCACGAGGCTGATGCCGTCATCGATCGGGAAAATTTCCCGGCCGCTGAATCCGGGGCGGTTGGTGGAATCGGCGGCGAGAACCGGAATGGCCACACTCAAGAAAAACAACCCCAGCGGGGCTCCCCGGAAGAATTTCATAGCTTGCATAACGTGACGGAAACCTGCCAGCGGCGCCTGCGCTTGGCGAGATTTATTCGCCGATGAAATGCAGCTCCACCTGCCGGGCATGGCCCTGCGCGCGATGCTCCCAAAGATATATCCCCTGCCACGTCCCCAAGACCATCTGCCCATCCCGAACCGGTAGGCTCAGGTTCACCGCCGTGAGCGCCGTCCGAATGTGCGCCGACATGTCGTCAACGCCCTCCGCCCGATGAGTGAAAATTCTATCGCCGTCCGGCACCAGGCGGGCGAAGAACGACTCCAGATCCCGGCGCACGTCCGGATCGGCATTCTCCTGGATGAGCAGGGACGCCGAGGTGTGACGCACATGAATCGTGAGGAGGCCGTCGCGGCATTGGTTGCTCGCAATCCAGCGCTCCACCTCCCGGGTGAATTCGTAAAGCCCCCGCCCGCGCGTGGCCAGCGTCAGTTGATGGAAATGCTGGCGCACCATGCTGGAATCACTTGGAAACGGAGGGCGCGCCATTCCCATTCAAAATCGTTTCAAGGTCGGGGTTGGGCGGCTGGCCGGCGGCGCGGGCTTTTTGATAATGCCAGCGCGCCAGCTGCAGCAGGGGGGGCTGCTGGCGGGCATAGATGACCGCCAGATTGTTGTGGGCCGCGGCGTATTCGGGCGCGAGCTGGACCGCCCGGCGCAGGGCGGTCTCCGCCGGAACGCGCAATCCCTGATGGCTCAGAGTGACGCCGAGATAATTCTGGATCTCCGGATTGCGGGGATCGAGCTTTGCCGCCTGGCTCAGCGTGGTGAGCGCCTCGTCGTATTTTTCCTGACGGAACCGGAGGTAGCCCAGCATGGAGACATTGTAGGCGTCCTCTGGATTTTGCGCGACGGCGGCGGTGAGGTGCTTCTCTGCTTCCGCCAGCTTGCCCTGCTCCATTTCAATGGTCGCGAGATTGCCCAGCACGATCGAGTTGTTTTCGTCGCGCTGCAGAATTTTTTGATAATTATCCTCGGCTTGGGCGTATTTCTTTGCCGCGAAGAACTTCTGGGCCTCCGCCACCAGCTCCGCGGAACCCGAGGGCAGTTCCTTGATGGATTTTTTTGCGGCCTCCAGGCCGGCGGGCTGCGGCGCCGCCTGCCGGAACAGCGCCAATTCCTCCGGCGTGTAGGGCACAGCCTGAGCCTCCTCCACCGCCAGCCGCGCCCGGAGACTTTTGAGCTGATCATTCAAATCGGCAATCTGTGCCGCTGCGGATTGCTTTCTCGCGCTGCGCAGCTCCTGGTTTGCCGACCCCAGTTTGGCGATCAACTCGTTCCGCTCCCGGGTCAGTTCGCGGATGCGCGCTTCCAAGGCGAGGGAATCGATCGCCGGTGCGGGCGCCGGCGCAGGCTCCGGCGCAGGCTCCGGCGCCGTCGACAATTTGCGGAGCTGGTTTTCCAGTGCCGCTGTCTCCAGCCGTCGGACTTGCAGGTCCGATTGTAGGGAAGCGATTTGTAGCCGCGCCTCCTTCAAATCCTCCTCCGACTGAACGGTGGGGGCGGCGGAATGAGTGACGCCGAGACTCAGGGTGGCCACCTGTTTTTTGAGCAGCGTGTTTTCCTCGCGCAGTGCGTCCAGCGCCCCGGAAGTGGACAGCAATGACTCCAGCCGACCCTGCAGGGTCCGATTCTCCAGGGCGAGCCGGTCCGCCCGCTCGACCTGCTCAGACAACTTCCGGTTCGCCTCAATCAGGGCCTGCTGGGAACGCTGGAGGGCCTCTGTCTGCGCCGGGACTAGGACGACATTGGTGCGGGTCTTGCCTTGGGAAAGCCCGACTTTGAGCAGCTCATTTTCTTTCATCAATCCCTGAATTTTTCCCTGAGCCTTCGCCAGCTCGCGCGCGTCAATCGCCGCCGGCTGTGCCGCCAGCGCCTCCCGGAGCTTCGCCTGCAGCGAGCGGTTGACCTCCTCCAAATCCGCCAATTGACCCCGCACATCCTCCACGGAGGCGGGCGCCGGCAGGGACGCAGGCGCCGGGGACGGAGAGGTTCCGGGCGCGACGGATCTTGAGACCATGACTGGTGCGGGGGAAGGAAAGGGAAGCTGCGGAGCCAATTCCGCAATTTTCCCGGCGACATAACTCAGCCGGAACGCCATGATTTTGGGATACCAAGCCGGAAACGCTTTTTGAAACTTCAACAGATCTCCCTGCACGTCGGTGTATTGCTTCAAGGCCTGCTGCGGCCGGCCGGAGCCCGCCAGCGTGTCCGCCTGCTGAAGCGCGCTGTAGATGAAGACGTATTGATCATCGGCCTCCGACTGCGCCAGCGCGTTTGAAAACCCCGCGCCCAGAAAAAAAAGGACCAGAATCACATAACACTTCATGCCGGAAGAGTAATCCAACGCCGCAAGGGTTGGCAACGCCGCGAAACATTAGGAATCTAAGAATGAAAACCCTCTTTCCGCTTCAACCGCGACTGACTCCGGACCGTTAGAGCCGTTGTTGGCACTTTTGGGACAGGTAGGGCGCGACACTCCGTGCGCGCCGCCCCAAGGCCTAAGGTGACGTGGGTTGGCAACCGCGGCGGGCAGAGGACTGCCCGCCCTACCCACGTAAACGGGTCAAAGCATGTGTTGGCACATTTCCCTCCTTCGCGTTAATTCGTGTACTTCGTGTCTCTGGCTTTGTCGTGAGAAGGGGGTCAAGCGTCACGCTGGTGGCGTCGTGGTGGTAGGGCGCGACACTCCGTGCGCGCCGCCCCTGGGACTAAGGTGACGTGGTTTGCCAATCGCGGCGGGCAGAGGACTGCTAGCCTTGCCCGCCG
>CAILMI010000049.1 GCA_903835255.1 uncultured Verrucomicrobia subdivision 3 bacterium | reverse complement strand
GGAGCGGACCCAAAGTCATTTATGATCCGGGGGAAGTGTTGCCGGTGCTTAAAGCGGTGTGGCTGGCGAGTGACCAGTTGTGCAGCAAGCTGCTCAAGGCGGCATTGCCTGAATGGCTGGAACATTACGAGCGGCGGGGCGCGCCGCTTGCAAATTATCCCAAGCCCATTTTGAATTAAACTATTGACACGCTAATGTACGCAAATGAAATTGGAAAAATGGACAAAGCCAAACAAACAGTCGCAAAAAAGTTGCGGAAGCCAATGATATTTTTGGCTATATTAGCCGGTCTCGGCTTAGTCGGGATCAAGTTTTTTGAACACACGAATCACACTTAAACACAAACAAAATCAACAATTACGATTTAGCAGCCGTTCTTTGCTTCATAGTAACTATGCTAGGACTATTTGGATTCGCAATATGTTGTTTGAGCATCTTAATCAGCTTAATTCTTTCAAAGGTTCGACTTTTTCAATTACACCGCAAGAGCAAGCCATAATGTCATTTCGGCTGAAGAAGATTTTTGTTCCAATCGTATGGAGCAGTGTATTCGCCCTTAATCAGAAGATTCCCATTATTCACGTTCCACAATAGAAATTTCCCTAAAACAAAGCCGTTGGTGTATTGCCGATACTCGGAAAGTCGGCTATCAATAAAATCTGCATCCTTATGCGCTTAATTTATATCTTTGCCAGATTGTAAGCAATACAGCCAGATTGAAGCGTTGGTTGGCGGTACTGGATCCAAACTGATTTCAAAATCATAGCTCTTATGTGGTTGAATAAAGTTGCTTAAAGGCGGGACATTAGTGTTTTGTATTCCAGCGCCAGTCAATACATAGCCACACCTTGTCTTCCACGCCTTGTCAGAGCCGATTGGCAAATCGGCCAACAGTAAGCCATTACTTGAGATATGCAGATGGCCAGAAAAATTGTATGGAATACTCGTTTTTCCATTTGTCGTTTCTAAATCCAGTCGATAATCATGCCCCCTTGGAATTTTAAGGTGAATGCTCACCACATTGTTGGTGCAATCGGCTAGTTTTAATGAGAGCGGGGGGTATTCCGTATTCATAGACACTGTGTGAAGGAACCTTACAACAAATCCCAACGGCACAACTGCCATGAGTAAAATTATTACTAATAGATAAAAGTTTCTTTGAATTATCGGAAAACACCGCATTAATAAAACTCCTAAGATAAAACAGATGCAAATAATCGCAATCAAGGCTTCATTTGCAATTATCGCAGCCTGCATAACAAACATTGTAACTAATAAAAAAAACCTACTTTGCATTATCGGAAAACACCTCCTCAAAAGAACTCCACAAATGAAGCCGATGCATACAACCATAATTAAGAATTCTTTCGCAAAATCAAATTTTGGAGAATTCATTAAAGTAGTCACGACAACAGACGCGCTTGGCTCCTTAAATACAGAGACAATAACCCAAATAAAACTGACACCTGTGAACGCTAATGCACCCGCCAGACCACTTTTGATTATGCCAATGAACTCTTTGCTTTTTATCAGTCGCAACATAATAGTTTAATTTGAATAACGCGGGATTTCGTCATCAAGCGGGCCGGGAAATTTCAACACCACCGCTCTTCCAAAATTTTGCGGTATCCAATTCAATGGATTCCACCACGTTGGAAGCGTTATGCCAACGCTGTGTCCCGCATCTGTTGCAGCTCCTACGCAAGAATACCCATATGCCGCAATGCAATAGATTGGGGGCGCATTGCTTATCGCTCTTGAATATTGCAAGCCACTAATCAGCTTATTAAAGCCGATGAGAAAACACCTTCTTACGCTATAGGGAGCGTTTTCGTCATTCTGTAGCCAACCGGTAAGGCCACAGTTAGATCCATGTGGATAAAATCCCCAGTATCCATTTACATAATATTGTAAGCTTGGAGCAAGATATGCTATGGCTTCATCAGGCGCATCGGTTTCAAGGGCCCAGAAAGCGTGACCACCATTATAGTCGTATTCTATTTGTATTCCCGGCTGCGGCTGTTCCACAAAAACCTCAAAATATGAGCAGTATTTTTGTCCACTGACGTAAAATGCATAAAAGTCTATTCCAGCAACTTTGGGAGTCACGTCAAATTCCTTGTCATTCGGCAGCAGCTTATAGCAGGTTCCATTGGTGTTAAGATTATTGCCCAAGATCTTTATCTTTGTCGGGTCTATTACTTGGTCATGCAGCAATGATGGAGTCGACCGCTTATTCAACACTTCCCATGCCCCGCCGCTAAACTGGCAAAGATTTAATAATCCCGGCACTGCCCGCCCGCCGGTCTGGACATGCCAAATCGTGTCTGCCTTCCGCGTGTAGTTTTCGCCGTAGGTGTTGGTGATGATGTCATCATCCCAACCATCCAATCCGTAAACCGTAGGCGTGGGATTCTTCGGGTCATTCACCTTGCAATGCTCATTGCCAAAGATCGGTAAGCTGATGGCATTCGTTGTCACCGTGCCATCGTCTGCCGTGTCCGTTTCCACGCCATTGGGCGGCGTCCACATCATCGTGCCAGAGGTCAGGTTGCTGCTAGAATTGCCATTCCCATCCACCCAAAAGGAGCGGTTGTATTGCGAACCGGAGCCGCCATTGACAGAATCCCAATCGTGGTCGTAATGATAAAAATTCTTGGAGTCAGAATTTTCATCGCCGTCTGCGGTGTTATCACCGCCATCATTCTCCACGCCCGCGCTGTTGTCATGCGTGCTCCCAGTCTGGCTCTGCATATCGTGAGCAAGATACACCCGCCAAGGTTTGTCTTGGTTCACGCTGTTATCCGGGTCACCGCCACCGGCGGGAACCGCTTTCAAATCAAAGATGGCTACGCCGCCGTCCGTCACCGGCACGTTGTCTGCCGACCAAGTGCCATCGCCGTAGTTCGTGCCTTGAATGCCGTTGACATAAATGGTCGCCGCCAGATCGGACACCGCGCCGTTGACGCTGATGAACGGCTGCCACAACTCTGAAGTATCGGTCACGCTATTCATCGTGAGAGTCATGGCATCCTGCACCAAGACCAAGTTAGTGGTCGTCACATTGCCCACCACATCCGCCACGGTCACCGCCAGCGTGTTCGTCCCGCTTTGCAATGGCAGGTTATCCAGCCAGAACCGCCCGCTCCGTTCCACCACACCGGTAATGAGATTTGTCACGCCGTTGGTATTGATTATAGAAGTTGAAACCATCACCGTCGCGTCGGCCACTTGTCCGCGAATGGTGACGGTGTTATTGGCAATCTTCATGCCCGTCTGCGGCCAAGTGACTTGAACGTTCGGCGGATTGGTCTTGGAGGAATAATCCAACGATACGCTGTAGCTCGCCGTCGTCGCGTTGCCCGCCAGATCCGTGGCGTGGAAAATAAAAGTATTCGCTCCATTGGTCAGCGCTACGTCAAAGGCTTGAAAAGTATTCGTCGTGAACTCCCATGTGTTTGTATCGTAAGTTTGGTTTAACACCAGCACTTGCTGGTTGGTCTGCCATCCCGCTGCATTGGTCAAATCGTAGCTGATGCTGCCCAGGGCTTCGGGGCTAAAACCCTGCAACTGGATCATGGGAATGTTCACCATGCTGTTTGTCGGGTTCGTGATGAACAAAGTGGGCGCGGTGTAATCCAGATTCAACCGTTTCCATTGCCAGACAGCATACGCCGCATCATCCGCATGTCCGCGCAAGCCAATCCATACGTCATGCCAGCCTTGGCTGCTGCCGAGGTTGACGGTGACGGTCGAACCGCTGTAAGTATTCCAAACGGCGTTGGAAAAATTGCTGTCGTCAATCAGCGTAGCGACGTAATACGGATTACCCGCAACATCAAGTTGTACGGCAGCCGTCGTGGTGCTGACATAATTATTCGGCACTTCAAGGCCGATGAATTTGAAAACAGTCGGCGTGACATTGTTGGAATAATCCTGGGCAAAGGTGTTGCCGTTGGACAAATCAAGATTAGTCATCGCCGCGTCCGTGGTTCCAAAATACTTCCATGCCCACCAATCCGGCACACCGTCACTATTGCTGTCAACGCCAGTCCAATCCTCCGCCCTAACAAACAAATACTGGCGGCTGTTGTTCTGCAAAGTGAATGGCTGGCAGTTTGGGTCCGTCGGCCAAAGTTCGGTTTCCACGGCAAAGGGCATCATCAAATTCGTCGTTGTCCAAATCGCATAAACAAGATTCGTCGCGTTGTGAAGATTGTAACAGGAAAAGCCGTTAGAAAAATTGGTGATTTCCAGCCAAAGGGCGTTCGTGTCGAAACTGTAAGCAAAGTTCGCTGAAGACTCGCTACCGCTGTCAAGCATCCGCATATCGAATCCAAACATCGCCGCCGCTGCCTGCATAAACTCCGCGTCCTGAACCTGACCAATCAAATTGGCGACGGCGTTGCCCTGTGCCTCAACCGCTAATTGAGCGGATTGAACGGCATTTGCGGTCATCGCTTCCCGCGCCAATCTGAGCGGAAGTACGGGAACCTGCCCGCCGGTCGCGTCAACTAAGTAAATTCCATCTGCCATTTCCCACGCGTGACAATTCCAGTATTGCACCGGCAGAAATGGGAACGGCGGAATAACTCCATTGCTTTCCACAATCCAGAAAGTTCCGCCCATGACAGGAAGCGATTCCAAAGACGTCTGCGATAAACCATAAGTATCAGCGGCCACGGCCACGACCGAATCCGACTCCGCCGGCTGCACCTCGCTAATGGGTTGGACGGATGAGACTTGAAATGACTGTGCCCGTCCGTCGTTCGCCCAAAATAGAAAACTCGCGACAATGAACGCGCAGGGCAGTCGGATCGCAACGGATTGGAAAAATCCAACCCCCACTTTTTTCATAGTCTTCATAAGTTTATGTGAAATAATATCCATCTTCAGCGCACATTGCGCCGGTGTAAAACTATTTCTAAAAATTGTCTAAAAGGCCGCGCGTTTGGGTTCCGACCGGCCCCGTAGCAAGCCCGACCGGTTTCTTTTAGCTTTTCGGGTGAACGCCCGGTTTTTTCCAGTCGACATCCGGGCGCCGGCGTTTGAAAATCAGAGCGATGCCATTGCCGTACAAAATCGCCACGCTGCTGTACTGCTTCAGCGAGTCAGGCGAAGTCCTCCTGCTGGAGCGGGCGCAGGAGCCGAACCGCGGCTTCTGGAGCCCCTGCGGCGGCAAGCTGAAAATGGATCGCGGCGAATCGCCCCACGCCTGCGCCTGCCGCGAGGCGCACGAGGAAATCGGACTGGAACTGCATCCGTCGGACCTGCACCTGACCGGGCTCATCAGCGAACACGGTTATGAAGGTCAGGCGCACTGGCTGATGTTCCTCTTCGAGGTGAAGACGAAGCTGAAATCCCTTCCGCCGCCCATGGCGGAGGGCCGGTTCGGTTTTTTCCCGCCTGAAACAATTGCATCGCTGACGATTCCCCAGACCGACCGTGAAAAAATCTGGCCATGGTTCTGGCAGTTTCGCGGCGGGTTCTTCACAGCCCACTGCCATTGCCATCCGGACGGACGGAATGAGTGGACCCTGGAAGAATCCTTCCAAGCCGCCGATGTGAGGAGGCCCTGATCCGCGGTTCTCATCCATATGAATCATTAAGATCAGCCCACCTCGCATCCGCTCCCGCAATTGATAAAATGAACGACGATCCCATTATTGACCTGCACAGCGACGATTATTTCATGGGGGAAGCCCTGCGTCAGGCCGCGAAGGCCTATGCCGCCGGCGAGGTGCCGGTGGGCGCGGTCCTGGTGCGTGAGGGGCGGATCATCGCCCGGGCCGCCAACCAGGTCGAACTGCTTAAGGACGCCACGGCCCATGCGGAGATGCTGGCGCTCACCCAGGCGGAGGAGGCGGTGGGCGACTGGCGGCTGACGGATTGCACGCTGTATGTGACCAAGGAGCCCTGCCCCATGTGCGCCGGCGCCGTCGTCCACACGCGGCTCGCGCGGGTGGTGTTCGGGGTGGGCGACCCGAAGGGCGGCGCGGCGGGCGGGGCGCTGAACCTGCTGCAATTCCCCGGCCTGAACCATCGCTGCGACATCACGCCCGGCGTGCGGCAGGAGGAATGCCGGGTTTTGTTGCAACGTTTTTTTGGGGAACAACGGCAGGCGGCCAAAGCCAAAAAGAACGGGGAAAAACCGGCATAAGACGAATTCTGCGGACCGCGCTGGCAGGGGCCCCTCCAGAAAGATTGATATTTTGACCCCTTTTGGTTAAAGATAAGCGCGTCATGGTCGCCGTTAACGGTTTCATAACAGAAGACAGCCGCTGACAATTCATTCATGCCGGGCCAACCGCCAAACCACCCCGCCCCGCCCGTTCTCCGCATCGCCCGCGGCTGGCGCGTCTTCATCTTCTATTCCGGCGCCCTGCTGCTCACCGGGCTGGTCTCGCTGATTTTCGCGGACCTGCTCTGGCGCACCGGCTGGTCGGCATCGCGCACGGTGCTGCTGGTGCTTTTCGTGATCTTGTTTCTGTTCACAGCCATCGGCTGCATGCACGGACTGTATGGGTTTTTCCTCCGGATGCGGGGCGACCGCCGCTGCATCACCCAGCTGAAGCCCTATCACAGGCAGTCTATTGACGGCACCAGTACGGCCATTATTTTTCCGATCTACAATGAGGACGTGATCCGCGTGTATGAGGGCCTGCGCGCGACTTATCAATCGCTCAAAAAGACCGGCCAGCTGGAACGGTTTGATTTTTTTATCCTGAGCGATTCGACCGACCCGGACAAATGGGTGGAGGAGGAGCGGCGCTGGTACGACCTGATCCGCGAACTCGATGCGCTGGGGAAGATTTATTACCGGCGCCGCCTGATGAACGAGGAGCGCAAGAGCGGCAATGTGCGCGATTTCCTCAACGCCTGGGGCCGCCGCTACCGCTACTTTATCTGCGGCGATGCCGACAGCGTGTTACGCGGCGAAACGCTCGTGAATCTCGTCAAGCTGATGGAGGTCCACCCCAGCGTGGGCCTGATCCAGACGGTTCCGGCGCTCGTCAATGCGGAATCCCTGTTCGGGCGCATCCAGCAGTTTGCCAACCGGCTCTACGCGCCCATCTTCATCACCGGGCTGAACTACTGGGCTCTTGATTTGGGAAATTACTGGGGGCACAACGCCATCATCCGCACGGAGCCGTTCATGCAATGCTGCGATCTGCCGCAACTGCCCGGGGTCAAGCCGTTCGGCGGCCAGATTCTAAGCCACGATTTTGTGGAGGCCGCGCTGATGTCCCGGGAGAACTGGGAAGTCTGGTTCGCCCATGATCTGGAAGGCAGCTATGAAGAAGCGCCTCAGGCCCTGATCGAAAACGCGCAGCGCGAGCGCCGCTGGTGCCAGGGCAACCTGCAGCACACCCTCGTTCTGTTCACCAAGGGGCTGCGCGGCGTCAGCCGGCTGCATCTGATACTGGGCATCTGCGGCTACCTCGCCGGGCCCCTCTGGCTGGCTTTTCTCATCACCTTTAACTGGATTTATTGGTATCAAAAATTCACGGGCCTTTCCAATATCCCGGTGCAGGCCTTCACGCCCTATCTGGCGAACTGGAGCGGCACCGCCCACGCGCTCCTGGTGTTCGTCATCTGCATGGCCGTCATCATGCTGCCCAAAGTTCTCGCGCTCATCGATCTGGCGCGCGATCGTCCGCGCAGCCGCACTTACGGCGGGCTCGCCCGGGCGACGGCCAGCGTGGTCGGCGAAACCATTTTTTCCACCCTGCACGCGCCGCTGCTGATGCTCTGGCACACGCGGTTTGTCCTCACCAACCTCCTCGGCATCAGCGTCGGCTGGACGACGCAAAAACGCGCCGCGGACGGCACGACCTGGCTCTATGCAATTCAGCGGCACTGGGGACACACTCTCATCGGCATCCTCTGGGGAATGTTCATGTGGGAATTGGAGCCGTCGCTGTTCTGGTGGTTCACGCCGGTGCTGGCAGGCATGGCCCTGTCCATTCCCCTGAGCGTGCTGACCAGCCGCCGCAACCTTGGCGCACGCGCCAAGAGCGTCGGACTATTTCTCACTCCAGAAGAAACCCAGCCGCCAGAAGAAATCATCTCCCTGCGTTCAAACCTGAAAATCCACGAGCTCACGGACGATCCCACGCCGACCCGCCCCCACGCCGGGCTGGCCGAGTCCATCCTCGATCCCTACGTCAACGCCATCCACGTTTCGCTGCTGCGCGAGAAGCAGCTGAACCCGGTCTATGCCGAGCAATTCTCCAAACTCGGCGCGGGCAGCGAGCGGGCTCAGACCTTGGGCGAACGGCTGCTGACCGAGGGGCCGGACAAACTGACCCGGCCCGAACGCATGCTGATCATGGCCGATCAAAAGCTGATGGTCTGGCTGCACCAGCAATCCTGGCAACGCTCCGGCGAAAAACTCGCCCCCTGGTGGCGCGCAGCGATCCTGGAGTTCAGCCGGCGGGACTGAAAACCCTCCACCACGAATGGATTGCACAGACAAAATTCAGCCGGTCTACAAAGTGACGCTGAAACAATCCAGTCACAAAAGAATTGCATGCACACCAAAACCGACGATCTCCCGCCACCCATAAACCATGTCTTCGTAGATTACGAAAACGTCCACACAGTTGATCCCGCCATCATCGGGAGCAAGACAGTTCATCTCACGTTGCTGCTAGGCGCCCAAAAAACCAAGCTCGACGCCGAGTTGGTCGAACAACTCCTACACCACGCCACTAAGGTAGAATTGATCCGCCTGAAAACATCCGGCCGAAACGCATTGGATTTCGTCTTGGCTTACTATCTCGGTCGCGCTGTCCTGGCCAATCCCTGCGGCTTTTTTTACATCATATCTAAAGACACAGGTTACGACGCGCTCCTAGAACATCTGCGCAGCAAACATGTTCGCGTCCAACGTCACGACGATTTCAGCAAGCTGACATTCAGCGCCCCCGCCAAGCCAGCAATCTCAATCCCACCCGCCGTTACGCCCAAACCAAAACTTCCGCTGAAACCCAAGATTCAGGTTTTGCTCTTGGACGAACAGGAAGCTCAGGTGCTGGAGCATTTGCGCAAGCCCTCCGCCACCCACCCCCGGAGCCAAAAGAAACTGGTCAGTTTTCTAGTTGCGTTTCTTGGGAACAAAATTACCGATGGCAAGGCTTTGGAACTCGTCGAACATCTCAAGCAGGCCGGCCACATAACCATCGGCGAGAAGGGCGCGGTCACCTACTACCTGAAGCGAAAGTGAAGATTGAATCTGCGCCCATCCATGCCCTTCCGCAGTTATAATTATCTCACACCAATTCCAAGACCCGCTGCAACTCCGCGTCCGTGTTGTAGAAATGGGGCGAGAGGCGGAGGTATCTCTGACCCTTGCGATCGCTCCGCAGCGACGCGACCACGCCCGCGTCCGCCAGTTTTTTGTGCAGCGGCGCGAGGTCCACGCCCGGCTGGTAAACAGTGACGATCCCGCTGGCATTTTCCGGCTTCGCTTCCGCATTCAACACCGTGTAGCCCTTCGCGGACAAGGCCGGAACGAGGAGCGCGCGCTTGCGAAGCAGTTCGGCGGCGATATGGTCCACGCCAATCTCCCGCACCAGCTCCAGCGAGGCGATCAGCCCGACGACGCCGAGCAGATTATGGGTGCCGGCCTCGTATTTGGTGGCGTCATTGCGGAATTCAATCTTCTCCTGGGCGACAAAATTTGGGCAGCGCACATTGTTCCAGCCATAGAGGGGCGGGTTCAGTTTTTCCTGCAGTTCGCGCCGCACGTAAAGCACGCCCGCGCCGCACGGGCCGAGCAGCCATTTGTGCGCGTCGGCGGCGAGAAAATCCACGGACTCCACCGTGGTCGGAAACGCGCCGAGCGTCTGGATGGCGTCGAGGCAGAATAAAATTCCCCGGCCGCGCAGGTATTTCCCGATGGCCTGATGCTCGAGCCGGTAGCCGCTGATGAAGTGGCACGACGCCAGCGCGACCAGCCGGGTGTTTTCGTCCACCTGCCCCATCACATCGATGGCCCGGATGACACCGAGGCCGCGGGTGTTGATCAAGCGCACCTGAACGCCCTTGGCAGCCAGCGCCATCCAGGGATAGACGTTCGACGGATAATCGTCGTGATAGATCAGGATGTTATCGCTCTTCCGAAAGCTCAGGCCAGCGGCGACGAGGCTCAGGCCCAGCGAGGTCGGCCCGACCAGGGCGACTTCCTCGCTCTGGCACTGCAGCACTTGCGCCGCCAGCTTCCGGGCGTCGACCAGCCGGTGGAGCAGGAAGGCTTCCTGATCCCCCAGGGTCCCCTGAGCGGCACACGCGGCCACGGCGTCGGCGACCCGGCGCGGCAGCGGGCAGACGCCGGCGTGGCCGAGAAAGATTTTATCCCGCGCGACGGGGAATTCGTGGCAGCGCAGCTCTTCGTTATTGAGGAGATCTTGGAGTGTCATGGGATAGAATACGGTTTCAAGTGGGGGCGGGGTTTCAAAACCCGCCGGTGAGGGTGGCGATCTGGTTGAAGTAGCCGGTCCAGAACTGGATGATGGAATAAGCGATGACGGCGGCGACGATGCCGTAGAGGAGGCGGGGCAGCCATTGTGCGAAGGCCTGGAGCTTGAGCGTGCCCTCCTCCTGATAATGCGCGTACAGGCGGCTCAAGGTTTCATCCAGTTTGCCGCTGAGCTCGCCGCTGGAGTACAGGTTGGTGAATAGGTCGGGAAAGTGGGAGCGGGTTCGGATTGCCTCGGCGGGAGTCAGGCCGGCGATCATCCCAGGCTGCAGAGAGGCCACAACGCGGCGCATGGCCGGAGAACCGCAGGCGTTGGCCGCCAAATCCCAGGCCGGCAGAATGGTCACGCCAGCGCTGATGAGCGCCTCGAGCGCCGCCGAAAGCCGGGCGAGCGCGAGCGCCTTGCGGGCGGCGCCCAGAAGGGGAATCCAGTGCACCAGGGATTCAATCAGCCCGCGCCATCGCTCCCCGTGCCGGCTCTGCGTCGCAAAAAGAATCAAGGCGGTCACAAGATAGAGAGGGGCCAGCGCGAGCGCCGCCTTGAGAACGAGCAGCAACAGGCTGTCGTGGAACTGCGACCGGGCAAAAGGCAGCACGACCCAAAACACGAGCGCCGCCATATGGATGAGTCCGACCGGGTACAGCATCTGGGAAATCATCTGTTTCCGGAGGCGGGCCTGATCGTTGTAGTAGTGGGCCAGCAGCCGGAAACAGCCGTCCAGCCGGCCGCTGCGTTCGCCGGCGTCAATCAGGGCCACATCAAATTCCGGCAGCCAGGGATCTGGGGACTGCAGCGCGCCGGCCAGGGTGTGGCCCTGCGCGAGGCGGTCAAGCAGGTGTTGGATAGGTGCGCGGAAGGAGCGGGAAGGCGGATGGCGTTTAAGCTGCTCCAGCCCGGACACGACCCCGAGGCCGGCGGCGGTCAACTGGGCAAGCTGTTGATAAAACTCGGCCCGGTGCAGGAACTGGCGCGGCGTGACGAGGAACGACATAACGCCCGCCGCCCGGCTCAGACCGCCAGGCGATCGAAGCTGGCTTTGAGGACGCTCTTGCTTTTGGCTCCCACCATCTGCTCGGTGACTTCCCCTTTGTGAATGAGCAGGAGGGTGGGGATGGAGCGAATGCCGTATTTAGTGGCGAGCTCCTGCTGTTCGTCGATGTTCACCTTGCCGATTTTAATTTTACCGGTGTACTCGGCGGCCAGCTCATCGAGCAGCGGGGCAATCATTTTGCAGGGGCCGCACCATTCCGCCCAGAAATCCACGAGCACGGGCGTGGGGGACTGGAGGACTTCTTTTTCAAAATTATCCTGCGTGAGGGCGGAAATGAGGGGGGATGCCATAAGTCAATTCAGGGTCTAATTCGGTTTGAATCCATTAAGAGTTCAGAGCCTCGGAGAGAATCATCATCATCCACACCGTGAGTCCCACGGCCGCCAGGCCCACCACGGCGGCGGCGATGGCCAGATACTTGTCCAGCGGAGAGAGCGGCGAGGGAGCCGACGGCTTGGCGGCGGCGGCGGGCCGCGGGGCAGAAGCCGGGGCGGTAGGGGAAGCCGGGGCGGCAGCGGCGGAACGGGCGGCGGGGGCGGCAGAACTCCGCAGCGCGGGGGCGCCAGGCACCGGCGGCGCAGGAGCCATGGGAGCCGCACTCGAGGCACCCGTTGGGCCGCCAGGCGGCAACGTGGGCAGCTTGATGGTCGGCGCCGCCGTCGGCTTGGGCGGCAAATTGATGCGGACGGTTTCTTTTTTGGGCTGGACCCGGCCGGTGGACTTTTTCATCGGCTCAGCGCCCGCAGGAGCGCCCGGATTGATGGGAGGCATATCGGCCATAAATTTGATGGGAAAGATACGGCGCGTCCTGCGACTGTCAATTTTTATTCCGGAGGAATTCAGAAAACCGACAAGCGATGGACGGGCGGCCTAGGATTTTTCCTCGATCAATTCCCGCCGCGCCCCCCCGAGCAACTGCTCGACAAAGGCGGTGGAATAGACGCCGCGCCGGAAGTTCGGATCCTGCATGATGGCATGCTGGAAAGAAATGGTCGTCTTAATGCCGGTGACCATGTATTCGCCGAGCGCACAACTCATGCGGTCGATGGCTTCGCGCCGGTCCTTTCCATAGGTGATGAGCTTGCCAATCATGGAATCGTAGGTGGGCGGAATCGTGTAACCGGCGTAGGCGTGGGTGTCCACACGCACCCCGCGGCCGCCCGGCTGGTAATACATCTCCAACCGGCCGGGACTGGGACGGAAATCGTCAAAGGGATCTTCCGCATTGATGCGGCACTCAATGGCGTGGCCCTTCATCTGGATATCGCTCTGCGAGTGCTGGAGCGGCTCGCCCGAGGCAATCAAAATCTGATAACGCACCAGGTCGATGCCCGTGACCTCCTCGGTGACGGGATGCTCCACCTGGATGCGCTTGTTGACTTCGAGGAAATAATAGTTGCCGTCGTTGTCCACGATGAACTCGACCGTGCCGGCATTGGTGTAGCGGGCGACCTCGGCGATCCGGACGGCGGCCTTGCCAATCTTCTCCCGCAATTTGCGGAATTTGTTCTCCAGCAGGGGCGACGGGGATTCTTCGATCAGCTTCTGGTTGCGGCGCTGCACCGAGCAATCGCGTTCCCCCAGATGGATGATGTGGCCCTTGTTGTCGCCAAGGATCTGGAATTCGATGTGGTGGGGGTTCTCGATGAATTTTTCGATGTAAACCCCGGAATTGCCGAAGGCTTTTTCCGCCTCCGTGCGCGCCGTATGATAGCCTTTGACCAGCGAAATATCGTTGTGAGCCACGCGCATGCCGCGCCCGCCCCCGCCCGCCACCGCCTTGATCATCACCGGGTAGCCGATGCGCTTGGCGATGACCAGCGCCTCCTTTTCATTTTCAACGATCCCCTCGGAGCCGGGCGGCGTGGGCACGCCGGCCTTTTTAGCCAGCGCACGGCTCATGGCCTTGTCCTCCAGCGCGCTCATCGCCCGCGGACTGGGGCCGATGAAGCGGATATTGCAGCTTTCACACACCTCGGCAAAATGGGCGTTTTCTGAGAGGAAACCGTAGCCGGGATGGATGGCGTCCACGTCGGCGATCTCCGCCGCGCTGATGATGCGATCGATGCGCAGGTAGCTTTCGGAGGCGGGCGCCTTGCCGATGCAGATGGCTTCGTCCGCCATCTGGACGTGCATGGAGTTGACATCGGCCTCCGAATACACCGCCACCGTGCGGATATTCAGCTCTTTGCAGGCGCGGATGATGCGGACGGCGATTTCACCGCGATTGGCGACCAGAATTTTTTCAAACATGGGCTTTCAGCGAAAGCAGACAGGGTTCAGGAGACGGGCGATTCAGTTCGGACGGACCTTGAACAAGGGCTGCCCAAATTCCACCGGCTTGCCGTTTTCAACCAAAACCTGGGTAATCACGCCCTTGACCTCGGATTTGATCTCATTCATCACTTTCATGGCCTCAATGATGCAGACCACCGTGTCGGCGCCGACTTCCGTGCCCACTTCGGCATAATTTCCGGCTTCCGGGGACGGAGCGCGGTAAAATGTCCCAATCATGGGGGATTTGATTTCAATCTCACCCGTGGCCACCGGAGCAGCGGGTCCCGCAGGAACGGCGGCAATGGTTTGAATGACCGGCACCCCAGGTTCATCATATTGAACTGCGGAGGCACCCCCGCTCAATCCGCGCTTTAACTTGATTTTTGAATCCTGCCGCTCCAATTCGAACTCCGTGATGGAATTCTTCTTCATCAAATCAATGATGGCTTTGATATCTTTTAGGTCCACAAGTCGTTCTCGTTAAAGTGATTTTTTAAAATGTTTTCCGCCCCAATTCCAGCCCAAAAACCGACCTCGGTCAACTTTTTTTCAAGGCGGGAAATACTTTAGAATTTTCAGCGATCCCCGTCAAGAATCAAAATAGCTATTTAAAAAAGAGATTTAACCGATGTTTTTATCGATTTATTTAGTTTCGTTAACGTAAACTGCCGCATCCAGTCCTAAAATGTAGGATTTTTGTCCGAAACCCGTGATCTGGCCGCAGCAGACAGGGGCCAGCAGGGATTTATGCCGGAACTCTTCGCGGGCGTGCACATTGGAAAGATGGATTTCGATGGTGGGCACGCCGCTGGCGGCGATGGCATCGCGCAGGGCAATGCTGGTGTGAGTGTAGGCAGCGGCGTTGAGCACGATGGCTTTGAATTGGCCCCGGGCCTGTTGAATCCAGCCCACCAGTTCCCCTTCCACATTGGACTGACGAAAATCGATCTGGACCCCGAGTTCGGCAGCGCGCGCGCGGACGCTGGCCTCAATCTCCGCCAGTGTCGTCCGGCCGTAAATATCCGGTTCGCGCTGGCCCAGCAGATTCAGGTTCGGGCCGTTCAAGAATAGGATTGCCATGGTGTTCGGCAGATTAAGGGGCTGCCGCCGAGTTGTCCATTTGATTTCCCAAGGTCCCCAGGAGCCCCCCCAGCAGGGTGAACGCCGTCCACGCCAGGGCCGGCACATAGAGGCCAAATTCCCCCATCCCCTGAAGATACCACCCGACCAACCCGGCAAAAATGGCGAGAAGGAACGCGTTGCCCCCGCTCCAGGCGCGCCGCCCCACACTGACCAGCGCCAGCCCAATCCAAGCTGCGTAAAAAAGACCCCCGGGGATTCCGGAATCCGAAAATTGCTCCAGATAATCATTGTGCGTCAGGCGCGCCATCTCGGCCGACGGTGATTTCAGCCGCTGATAAGGGCGCTGAAAAGTGCCCGGACCGGTCCCCTGCAGCGGATGGTCCAAGGTCGTTTGGGCGGCCGCGCTCCAATAATCCAGCCGCGCCCGGGCGCTGGTGGCGCCGGCGGCAAAATAATGATGAAAGCGGACCGCAAAAAAACCCAAACCGCCCAGCACCACCAAGATAATCACTCCCCATTTCAATCCCGCCGCCCACTTTAGGCGGAACAGGCCCGCTCCGCCGAGCGCAATGGCAATCAGCCAGCCAAACTTGGATTCCGTCCATAAAAAACCCGCCCCGCCCAGAAAGAGCGCCAGCCCAATCACCAGAGCGCGCAAAACCGGCCGGAGCGGACCGGTGCGCTTGAAAACCAGAACCAAGGACACGGGAAACAGGAGCAGAATCGCGCCCGCCAGCGCATTGGGATACACCAGAGTGCCGTAGACCCGCCCCTTCTCAAATTTGGCCAGAATGGCGGGATTGGCCACGTCCACGCCGTTGGTGGTGAGGATCACCTGCTCGCGCCTCATTTCCAGCAGCGTTTCGGGCGGATAATTCGTCCAGCCGGAACGCTCTCCCGCCAGAAGGGTCTGGCGAGTTTGGGGAAACTCAATAAGCCGCTGATTCACGGCGCGCACCAGGCAATAGGTAAACACCGCCAGCAAGCCGACCAAAAGCCAGGTAAGACGACGCGGGCTATCCAGCAGGAATATCCCCAGAAAATAACACGCCAGACAGCCTGAAAACTGCCAGAGCACCGATGCCGTTAGGGCGGCATCCACGGTGGTGCTGGCTGAAAACAGCTGCCACCCGAACCAGAACAGCGGCAGCAGCCAGAGCCAGCGGTGGGGAAAAACACCCCTCCCCTTCCAGCGAGGCGCGCCGGCCGATTGCCCCTGGAAAACCCGCAGCATCCCCAGTCCGGCCAGCGGCAGAAAAAACCAGGGGGCCCAGCGCGTGGGCCAGGGGTCGTTCCAGTAATCAGCAACCGACGACGGCGACGGAATCTTGCTATCCAGAATGACCGGGTTGCCGAATTTCCAGAGACACAGGCCAAGGAAAAGCCCGAACGCCAGGGCGTAACCCTCGATCCCATTGAATGTCCCCTTGCTTTTCATGCGCAGCTGTTTCAGCCCGGGCGCGGGTCAAAAGTGCAACTTCAACAGGCCGACCTCCAGGGCCAGGGCCTCCTGCACATTGGAGTGCAATAGCCGCTGCGTTTGCTCCAGTGTTTGAAGATTTTCCAGGGCCTGATGGGGCTGAAGACGGCGGGCGACGGTGTCCGTGCCGGTCATATCCGGAAACCGGAGCAGTTCCTTGCCGGCGGCGAGGGTGTGCAACCAGACATCGCGGCACCACCATTGGATCAGCAGCAGCAGCTCCGCCCGTTGCCGCCGGTATTCAGCCTCAATGGCGGCCGTCAGTTCATCCTCCCATTTGTCCCGCAACCGCTTTTCAAGGTCGTCATGTTTTTCAAGCGGCGAGCGGGCGGCGAGAGTGTCCCCGACCTGCGCCCGGATTTCGCCGAGCTTCTGAAGCAGCGCGTCCAGCAGCCGGTAGCGGCCCAGCAGGCTGTTCTGCTCCCCCGCGGCCAGCGCGCCAAACTGCCCCAGCCAGTCCGCCTGCGCCGCTTCCAGCGGACGCGCCCCGTCACCCGAACAATTGAGGCGGAGGCAGCGGGACACGATGGTTTCAAGAATCCGCCCGGGCTCCGTGGAAAGCAGAATGAAAACGGATTTGGCCGGGGGTTCCTCGAGTGTTTTAAGGAAGGCGTTCGCGGCCTGCGCGTTCA
The DNA here is from genome assembly GCA_903835255.1 of uncultured Verrucomicrobia subdivision 3 bacterium. Taxonomy (GTDB): domain Bacteria; phylum Verrucomicrobiota; class Verrucomicrobiia; order Limisphaerales; family UBA11358; genus UBA11358. The sequence continues at coordinate 68,945 of CAILMI010000049.1, read as the reverse complement.
GGCGGTCGGCGGCGGCGATGATGGCCACCTTGCAGGCCGCCTCGGTCGGCTTGAGCTGGATCTGCTGCATCAAATGACGCATCTGATCGACCGTTACAACCCGCGACTTGGATTCAGGCCGCACCCATTGGATGTCGGCGTGGGTTTCGCTTTCAATTTTCCGGCAGCTCAAACAGGCGTCGCAGCAATCGGTGGCGACGCCGCCCACCCGGACCGGGTGTTGGCAGTTCACCGTTTTAGCCAGCGTGCGGGCCAGCAATTCCAACTCTTCCAGCCCGTCGCCGGTGAGGAGGTAGGCGTGACCCAGCCGTCCGCGCGCCAGAGAACGCTGGAGCAGCGGGACGCCCCGGGAGGGGTTGGGGAGGTTTTGAAAGGCCATGCGTAATTAAGTGAAACGGCGACCCCGGGTAACAGGCGAACCGCCAGGAGGGCGAACCTACCAGAGAAGCAACCTCCCCTGAGTCGGCGCCGGCTTTTTGATCATGGGCGATATTATTTTTTAAAAACCGCCTCTTGGAAGACTGACGCAGTCACGCCAAGGAAATCTGCCAGGAATCATCCGGGAATTTTCCAGCCAGACTTCCCGAAACTATAGGCAAGCCCGCCAGAAGTTCAAGCCTGCCTTCCAACGTGCTCCTGAAAAATGCAGAGCAATCGGCTGGCGACTTAGGGCGTGGCCCATACGACTCCCGACGTTAGACTCTGGCAATGCGCAGACCGGCAGGCTTTGGGCTTACCCGTTCTTTTTTTTCAGCCGCCGGAGCTTTTCCCGGAAGGCGCGGTAGATGGGTTGGGCGCGCAGTTTCTTAAGGTCCGGATCCTTGGCAAGCCATGCAAAATCCCGGTAACCGAGGTTCATCGCTTTTTCCAGGGCCACCAAGGCGCGATCGTACTGCTCAGTGAGCGAGCAGCTGCACGCAAGATTGTAGAACACCAGCGAGTTCTGCGGCTCAAGACAGGCCAGACGCTCATCCACCCGGAGCCCCTCGGGGAACCGTCCGCGCTGGGTGTAGTCGTCGCCGAGCAGCTGGAGTGCGTCCACGTAGTCGGGATCCCGGCGGACGATGCCTTCCATGAACTCAATGCGCGTGTCGAGATCGCGGCGGGTGGCGCGGCTCATCTTTTTTCTAGAGGTGCTTTTCGGCGGCATTCGACGCTCTCATTTTTTCCGAGCGGCGCCGCCAAGTCAAGCGGTCGGGCGTAATAATTTAATGGAATTCCCCGGGGGGTTCCGACAGAGTTGGCCTCAATTTATCGCCATTATGAAATGCTTTGTCACGGGCGCCTCCGGCTTTGTCGGGGCCAATCTGGTTCACGAACTCCGCGCGCAGGGGCATGAGGTCAAGGCGCTGCTGCGGCCGGGAAGCGACGACCGGGGGCTCCGCGGGGTGGATTTCGAGCGCGTGACCGGCGACCTGCTCGACCGGCAACAGCTCGACCGCGGGATTTCCGGCTGCGACTGGTGCTTTCACGTTGCGGCGAGCTACCAGCTGTGGCTGCGGGATTACCGGCCGATGTATCAGGCCAATGTGGAGGGCACCCGCAACGTCCTGGAGTCGGCCGGTCGCGCGGGCTGCTCGCGAATCGTCTACACCAGCACCGTCGGCTGCATCGGCCTCCCGAAAAAGGTGAACGGGCAATTCACGCCCACGGAGGAACGGGACCTGGCCACCGAGGCGCAGATGACGAACCATTACAAGCGTTCCAAGTTCCAGGCCGAGGCGGTGGCGTCGGAACTGTTCCTGAAACAGGGGCTGCCCATCGTCATCGTGAATCCCACGGCACCCATCGGCCCGCGCGACGTGAAGCCGACCCCCACCGGCCAGGTGATCGTGGATTTCCTGAACCGCAAACTGCCCGCCTACCTGGACACGGGCCTGAACTGGGTCCACGTCCGCGATGTGGCGCGCGGACACATCCGGGCGGCGGAAGCCGGGCGGCCGGGCGAGCGCTATATCCTTGGCCATGCGGAGGGAAACTGGACGATGCGCGAAATGCTGCTGGCGCTGGAGGAGATCACCGGGCTTCCCGCGCCCCGGATGCGCGTGCCGTACTGGGTCGCCCTGGCCGCAGCGCATGTGGATGAAACCATTTCTCGGATCACCGGCCAATCGCCCCGGGCCCCGCTGGCCGGTGTCCGCATGGCGAAATACAAGATGTGGTTCAACCCGGCCAAGGCCATCCGCGAACTGGGCCTGCCCCAGACGCCTCCCCGGCAGGCGCTGAGCGACGCCGTGGACTGGTTCCAGTCCAACGGCTACGTCCGCAAATAAAGCCCGGCGTCAAAAGCTTTGGCTCGCCTTCGAACGGACACCCCACCCCTCAGCCGGACAACCCTGTGCCGCGCAGGGGAAAACAGGCGCTGCTCCCGCCGCCCCAAAAGGGAAGGACTTGTCGCCTGCTCCGGTTTTGCTAGGCTCATGGAAATGCGCTCTCTTATTTGCTGCCTCTTCCTCATGGTCGCGGCCACCGTGCCGGGCGCTGAAATCAGAATTGATTTCAGCGGTTCTCCGGCGGGCACAGCCCCGACGAATTTTCACGTCGCCCTCGCCGGCTCCGGCCGCCCCCCCGCGTGGCAAATTGTCATGGACACGGTGCCCCCCCTGCTTGCTCCGCTCACCGATCAAGCCCCGGCGATCACCCGCCGCGCGGTGCTCGCGCAAACCAGTCAGGACACGACCGACGAACATTTTCCGCTGTGTCTTTATGAGCGGGAAATATTCAAGGATTTCAAGCTCACCGCGCGGTTCAAACTCGTCAGCGGAATGACCGAACAGATGGCCGGCGTGGTCTTCCGCTATCAAAACACCTCCAACTTCTATGTCCTCCGGGCCAGCGCCCTCGGACATAACATCCGCTTTTATAAGATGGTGGATGGCCTCCGCTCCGACCCCATAGGACCCGCGCTGGAAATCCCGACCAATGTCTGGCACACGCTCGCCGTCCAATGCCAGGGCAACCAGATCACCTGCTGGCTCAATGACCAGCCCGTGATGCCGCCCCTGCAGGACAACACCTTCACCAGTGGGCAGATCGGGTTTTGGACCAAATCGGATGCGGTGAGTTATTTTTGCGACCCGATCATTGAATACACCCCGCGCATCCCCGCCGCCCAACGCCTGGTGAACGGCATTCTGGAAAAACAGCCGCGCATCCTGGAACTGAGGATTTACGCGCTCAACTCGCAAGGCGTCCCTCACGTCATCGCCAGCAAGGTGGAGAAAGAAAACGGCCAGCCCGGCACCGATTCGGAAAAAGAGGCCATCACCAGCGGGAAAACTTTTTATGGAAAAGATCACGGCACCGTGGTCGTGACCCTGCCCTTTCGCGACCGGAACGGCGATATCGTGGCCGCCGTGCGGGTCCGGCTGAAATCATTCTTCGGCGAAACCCAGAACAACGCCCTCACCCGCGCCAACCTGCTCCTCAAAACCATGCAGGCGGAGGTCATCGACGCCGACGACCTGCTCCGCTAGAGCCGTGCCATGGAAAACATCGGGCCGTGTGCCTGAAGAAAATCGAAAGGACTGGGCAGGAGCTGTATTACGGCTCATCCAAGTCTGAACTCAGGGCATCCCTGGCCCGGACAAGTCATTGGGTGATTTCACCATCGGCATCGGCTCGGGCTGGACCCGGCGCACGCCGCCGTAAACCGTCACAGTGCCGTCGTCGGCCATGCTCAGCCGCGGGCGCGGACCCGACGACGCATAGTCATAGACTTCCTGACGCAACAGGGCCCCCTCCGGGCTCACCACCGCATAGGTGAAATGGGCCGCACCGCTCTGCCACATCACATGAAGATTGGACAGCCGGTCCAGCTGGATTTCCGGTGTACTGAAGGAAACCGTCTTGCCGATGTTCACCACTTTGAACACGTGCGACTCCGTCGCATCGCTCACCTCCACATACAATCGCAATTGGCCGCGCAAATAGTTCGCCTTCTGCAGGGTGTACTTGCGCACTTCCGGCGGCCGGTTGGTCGCGCCGGCCGACGGCGGCATCCCGAAATCCTGCGACCAGATCCTAGCCCCGGTGATCACATCGAAGTTTTTGACGGGGCTCGTTATGTCCGTCCCCCAAGCCTTCACCCGCACCGTGGCCGTCACGTGATAACGGCCGGGCTGGGTCATTCCGAAATACGGCGCCAGATCGACCCGCTTGGTCGCCACCTGCGACGAGTTCAGTTCAAATTCGCCCACCACCGGCACCTCGGCGTTTTTCAGCACAATCAGACCGTCAGCCCCCTCCACGTCAAAGGTCAGCCAGTTCGCTTCCGCACCCAGATGCAGCGGCTGCCCGGACCGGTTCTTAATTCGGACGGCCACGGGCATGGATTCGCTTGGCAGAAACTGCTCCTGCTCGAGCACCACCTCCACTGCGACCTGCGCTGGGGCGCGGAGACTCACCGAGATTGCCAACCCGAGGGCCAGAAAAAATAGTTTCATTGGATGACAGACACTCTAAACCGCCGCGCGTTCGAGGCAATCTTAAATGGTACCCAGCAGGGTCACTCCACCGCAGAGCTTACGCACCCGGGCTACACGCGTTTGCCAAGGGCATCCGTGAGCCGCTTGAGAGCGGGGCTGTAAGATCCCTTGGGCACCTGGACGCGGATGATGGCAAGGGTATCGGAGGCGAAGGCTTCCCGAAGAGCCGCCACCAGCTGATTCTCAGTGGTCGCCAGCCAGCCTTTTCCAACCCCAAACACCTCCGTGAGACGCTCGCTCGCCATCGGGGCAATGTCATTGAAGGGACCGTCCCGCATCGGCCGCTGGGTGCCATACCCAGAATTGTCCATGACGATGATAATGGGATGGACGCCGTGAAAGGCACACCAGCCCGCCTCCAGCCCGGTCATGGCAAACGCGCCGTCCCCGACCAGCACCACCGGACGCCGACCCGGATCCGCCTTGCCCGCACCCAGCGCCGCCGGCACCGCATAGCCCATGGTGGCATAGTAGGCACTGGATAGGCACCAGTTGGGGACGCGCAGCTCCACCGCGGCAAACATACAATCCCCCGGATCCACGATGAATCCGTGCCGGGCATCCAGGCAATGGGTCAGCGCGGCGATCAGCCTCTCCACATGAATCGGAACTTCACCTTGAGATACGAAGGGGGGAGGATTCGATGACGGGAGGACCGCCGCCGGTTTTTTGGCCAGCTCCTCCTGCAGAGCCGGAAGAAACGCCGACAGCGGAACATTGCGGTAGGTGCGAAGTCCCACCGTAACACTGTCGTCCGTGCACTCCACGAGCAGCGTGGGGTCGATCCGGGCCGTGAACCCGCCAAAGTTGAGGTCGGTGGGAAGGACCCCAAAGCTAAGAATGGCCTCCGCGTTTTCCACCTTGTCAACCACGGCAGCCGGGCTGACCACGCCCTGGTACACCCCCAAAGAGAGGGGATGTCCTTCAGGGAAAACCCCTTTTCCCAGAGAGCTGGTGGCAACGGGGATGCCTGAATGATTGGCAATTTCCAATAGAGATTTTCCCAGAGCGCGCCGGGAAACTTGCGCTCCAGCCAGGATGACTGCCGACTTTGCGGAGCCCAGCAGAGACATCACATCAGCGACTGCCGCCTCCAGCCGGAACGGGTCCACCCGCTGCGGCTTCACCAAAATCGGACCCGCCGGGGTAGGAATCAAGCCATCGATCAGGTCACGCGGGATTTCGAGATAACCCGGCCGCTGAGTCTCCAATACCCGGGCGATCACATGGTCAATCTGGGCAGCCGCCGTCACCGGATTATCCAGCAGGGCCTGGGCCACCGTGAGATCGCGGAAGACGCGGTATTGCGTGTCAAAGTCCTTGATTTTGTGGTGCAGCATGGCCCCGCTGGCTCTCTCGGCCACCCCGGGAGACCCGGACACCACGAGCAGCGGCACCTGTTCGGCCCAGGCATTGGCCACCGCGTTGGCCAGCTTGAGCCCCCCCACGCCGTAGGTGCAGCCGACCATTCCGAATCCCCGCAATCTGGCAAAGGCGTCTGCCGCAAAGCCGGCCCCCTGCTCATCCGCGGTCACCAGCATGGGCAGCCCGGCATCGTTCAATGCCCCGAAAAGCCGGAGCGCATAGTCGCCAACAATCCCGAATCCCATCTCCACACCGTGTTCGGACAGGCGGCGCACCAGATGCCGGGGAATGGTCGCTTCAGTCAAGGATGAGGGCACAGAAGACATAAATGAGGGTCTGGGTTGCACGTTAAAGATTCCAAGATGTCAGGGGCAGATTACTTGGCAAGATATTATGAAATGATAAAAAGCTCTTTCAAGGAATAGCCGGGGAGTAAGCCCAACAGCCACTTGAGCGGACCGGTCCAGAGGCCCCGTTCGGTGAATGCATCGTTATTTTAGACGGCCGGGGCAAACCGTTTTAATCCCACCTCTCTGAAGTCTGCCCCCGGCCCGATATCCCCGACGGACGCCTCTGCCTCCAGTTTCTTAAAGGGCAGCGACGGAGCGATAAAACCTCTGGCTGAACTGGCCGGCAGCGGGGTCCGTAAAGGTGAAGGGGGCCACATTGGTCTCAACCGACACCCAGTGGACCAGATCGGTGGAGGCCTCAATGACGTGCGGGATGCCGGAAGCACCCGTCATCCTCAGCGTCAACTGCCCGCCGGCGGGGATCGACAGCGTCAACTGCACCGGAGCGGCCACAGAGAAGGCCTCGTTTGAAAGCGGGCTTTCCAGCCCGGCGCTGTCATAGGCGGCCGCAGCAAAGTAATAGGTCGCCCCCTCCACCAATCCGGAGATGACCGCATTGGTCGCATTGTCCGTGGAGACCCGGTTGGTGTACACGCCGCTCATTCCGCCGTAGTACACGTGGTAACCCGCGACATTCGACGAGGTGCTGGGCGTCCACACCAGAGCCAGACCCGTGACGGCCAGTGCCCGCATCGGCTGCATGGCAAAAACCAAACCCATGGAGAACACAAGGACGGCAAGCCGCCCATACCGGTAAACGATCGCTGTTTTTTGAATCATACCGGTGGCTAACGCAATCTTCTTGCCAACCCGGCGACGGGCTCCTTTTTTTATCGATGCACGAACCGGTGAAGAAACCGGACTGGAGACTGTCCGGAAAAATGAACGGCAGAACCCCTTGATAGGCTGGGAGTTTTCAACCGCTCCCTCTCCGGGGAGCCGCCATTTTTTTTGCTGTCCCGATGGATGACGGGCACTGAGGTGTCCCAGGCACAATGCGACAGGAGGAGTTTCGGGACAGGACTGTCTTAAAACACCCGAGCTCTGGGCGGCGGTCGGGACGCCCTATTTTTCGCCCGCACATACCAAGCCCGCGCCAATAATCATCCCGGAAGGGAGAGGGCGCGGACGAATGACAGAATCGAGGGAACCGGGACGCAGGCAGGGACTGATTTCGGAGAATCGCCATCCGATATCAGGGAGCGATCTTGATCGGGGCAGATCAAAAAAAACGGGCGGCGCTTTCGCGCCGCCCATCTCGTACCGACGATTGACTGCCCGTCAATGCTTGGGCTCTTCCATGCCCGGAGTCGCTCCGCCGCCTTTTTTCATGAGGCAACAGGTGACTTCCTTGCTGCCGCAGTGATTACAAGTATGCACTAGCTTGCTCGCAGCGTGCTTGCCGACACCGGTGGTCTTAATGGTCGTGACACACGTCGGGCACAGATGTTGCACCATTGTATTAACCTCTTCAGGGCTGACCCCCTTGAAGGTCTGGGTCACGCTCACTGCAAACGCATCCTTACATTTGGGGCAGGACATCACAATCGTGTCCCCGGCCTCCACCTGCTGCAAATCCGGCAGGGTTTTCAGGGTGAGCAACTTGGTGGCACCTTTTTCCTGGGCCATCATCTGACAAGGCAGCCATGTCAGAATAGCGAGCGCGGCGATGAACAGAATACTTTTTTTCATAGGATCTCCTTGGTTGTTTTGATTTTGCGAAGGGAATTAACTCCGTCCCTGTCCACGCTCCCGCAGAAAATAGGCTCTGTCAAATCCAGCCATCCAGCCCGGCCGAATTTATTCATTCTCTTGCACCCCTACCTTCAGGCTTATCCGGTCCGCGCCGCCGGCTGAAGTGCGGCACCCGCATTGAAGGCGGGATTGCGGAAAAACCTAACGCCCGGAAGAATCAAAAGCGGCAACGGCCGACTTGCATGGGGAAAACTAGCTTATACGGCATCAGACCCCGATCAAGGCCGCGCCGATGACCCCGGCGGAGTCGCCGATCTGGTGTTTGACGATGGGGGTTTCCAAGCGGTCATTGAAAACAAATTGAGCCACCTCGGCGACGCCTTCCGTGTAGAGCGCGTCAAACTTGGACACCCCGCCGCCGAGCACGATCAGGTCCGGGTCCAGCACATCGATCAGGTTGGCCACCGCCCGGCCGAAGTGGCGGAAGAACACCTTCATGAACGCCGCCGCCTCCGGAAGGCCGGCATGATAGTCCTGCTCGATGTTGCGGAAGGAGCGCCGGACCCCGAACTGCTCCGCATACCGGTTCTCCAGGCCGCCGCCGCTGATGAATCCCTCCACGCAGCCCGACTGGCCGCAGTAACAGACCGGGCCGCGGGGATCGATGGACATGTGCCCCCACTCGCCCGCAATGCCCTGAGGCCCAGCCAGCACCTCCCCGTTGTAGACGATGCCGCCGCCGCAGCCCGTGCCGAGAATGATGCCAAAGACCAGTTTCTTTCCGCGCCCCGCGCCGAGCTGCGCCTCTGCCATGGCGAAGCAATTGGCGTCGTTCTGAATCGCGATCTGCCGACCCAGCCGCTGCTCCAGATCCGCCTTCAACGGCTGGCCGTTCATGCAGACCGTGTTGGAATTTTTCAGCAGGCCGGTCCGGGGCGATACCACCCCCGGCGTGCCGATGCCGAAGGTGTGCGGCGCCCCCTCCAACCGCGCCACCAGCGCGTCATGCACGGCTTGGATCCGATTGAGGATGTGGGCATATCCTTTTTCACGCTCCGTCTCCACGCGCTGCCGGAACAGTTCCCGGCCGTGGGCGTCCAGAACAATGCCTTCAATTTTTGTACCGCCGAGGTCAATGCCGATGCGAAACATGATTTCAAAATCATCCATCAACGGAGCCGCCCCTACAAGTAGACAAAATTCACCGCAGCAGAGGATTCCGGATAGCACCGACGACTTCATTGCCCTGCCTGCAAGGGAGGGATGGCGGCGAGTTCAGCGATCGGACGCCTGCCCCCAGGGCTTCTCCCTGAACGTTTTAAATTTGAGTCACGGTCGCGCTAAAAATTGCGCGCGGCAAAACTTGAAATTATCCGGGCGTCACGGCAGACTGACCGCTCTGTGAGAGGCGGCGGGGTAGCCAAGTGGTAAGGCACGGCTCTGCAAAAGCTGCATCGTCGGTTCGATTCCGACCCTCGCCTCCAACTCTAAGTTGCTTTTTTGCAACGGGTTGCAGATTCCAGAGGAGGCCAGTGCCAGTGAAAGTGCCAGTGAAATCATTACCGGGCTACCACTCAACAACTACTCCGGTAAAACTCGGCAATCACTCGCGACGACGGGATACGCAGCCCGTTTGGTGTAGCTGATACGCCCAAAGCCGCGTTCAGCCTCATAGCTTCGGACCAAAAGTCTGAAACTATGAAACGTCGTTACATCCTCTACCGCCGCAAACGCGGCGGCATGTTCTACATCGAAGACACCGAAACCCGAAAGCAGGAAAGCACCGGCACTCGGAATCGGGCCGAGGCCACGTCGCTGCTCAACGCCCGCAATGAATCCACCCGCCAGCCACAACTCAATCTCCAGATCGCTAAGGCATACCTGGCCGGAACGGATTCAGGCGTCGCGACCCGGACCTGGCAACAAGCTCTTGATGCCATCGTCGAGACCAAGAACGGCTCAACCCAGGATCGCTGGCGGCGGGCAGCGAAAGAAACCGCGTTGGACCACATTCGCCATCGTGTGATTCTTGAAACGCAGGCCGAGCACCTGTTCGCGTGTCTCAAGGCGGGCACGGTCAGCACAAATGTCCATCTGCGGAAACTGCACAACTTCTGCCTTTCGATGAACTGGCTGCCGTGGCCGCTCATTCCCAAGCGCCTCTGGCCGGAAGTGCGCTTCAAGGAACGGCGCGCCATCACCAGCGAAGAACATCAGCTCATCATTGAGCGGGAAAAGAACCAGGAGCGTCGCAGTTTCTATGAACTTTGCTGGCATCTCGGCGGTTCTCAAACTGACATCGCAAATCTCAAGGCGGAGGACATTGACTGGCCCAACCAGACCATCGCTTACACCCGGCAGAAAACCGGCAGCCTTGCAATGATCCATTTCGGCCCGGACATTGAGGCCATCCTGCGGCAAATGCCGGCAACCGGCCCGTTGTTTCCCTACTTGCAATCCGTTCGCTGTGGCGACCGCGCCACGGAATTCAAGCAGCGATGCAATGGATTGGGTATAAAGGGCGTGTCGCTGCACTCTTACCGCTACGCTTGGGCGGAGCGCGCGAAAACTGCCGGTTACCCAGAGCGGTTTGCACAAGAGGCCCTCGGACACAACAGCAAGGCCATTCACCGTGCCTACGCCCGCAAAGCGCAAGTCAGACTGCCTTCGCTGGAAAGCTACGAAAAACAAAACGTGGAAGGCCGCATCATTCCGTTGCTCCCGCCTCTGCCAAAGCCCGAAAGAAATGGTCACTCGATTTCGGCGGCTGGATGAATGCCCTGGGGATTACGCACGCCTGCGCGCCTTCTGCTTGCGGGCGTTGCGTTCCCGCCAGTAGCTGGCGATGGCATCGCTGGCGCGGGCAAGCCATTTCTCGTCGCGGCGGTATTGTTCCAGCGTTTCGGTGGCGAAGAACTTGGTGCTGTTGCGGGCGGGATGGCCGAGCGGTTTCAACAAGCCTGCCGTTACGAGCCTTGGAATCTCGTGCGGTTCAAAGCCGAGAAACCACGCCGCCTGGGTGGCATCGAGCCGGGCGGGAACGACTTTCCAACTGAGAAATTCGGTTTGTTGGGCGGTGATATTCATACATGAACGGCCGCCCCGCGTGCGCGCCGGGGCGAATGGGTTTGGGTTTGATTCTCGGAAATCTTTTGTTCGTCGTCGCCGGCGGACACGGCTTCTACCTGGCTCGGCGCTTGGTTCTTGGTGAGATCGAGTTTTTCCTCAATCTCACCCTGGCGACGGGTCAGTTCCTGAAAGCGGTCCTCGCGCTCGAACTTCGCGCCAACTTTTTCGCCAAGCTCTTTGACGCGCTTGTGGGCATCGGTGATGTCCATCTCCAATCTTTCCGCGCGTTCCTCAAATCCCTGAACCGTCGCCTCCAGCGAACGAATGGTGCCGAGTGCCGTGTCCGTGACCCGCGCGCCGTAACTGTTGCTTCCGCGAATGACCATTTCCGTGGTGTTGTTGAAACCCGGACGCAGGAACAAATCAAAACCGGCGAAGCGGCCGATTTTGATGTCGTCGCCAAACCGCGCCTTGAGTTTTTCCGCCCGGCGCATGATCAATTCGCCCGCAATGCCCCGGTTGTTGGATTCCTGGCCGTCGAGTTCAATGCGGAATTTATCGCCCGACGTGTCCTGCCGGACGCCCAAGTCCTGTCGCAGATTGGCGAGGCGCGTGGCAAAGATTTCCGCGTCTTCATGCGAGCGGCGGAGATTGGTGCGGATGCGATACGGGAACATTCTCTTCAACTCGCCGTTTGACCCCAAGAAGGACAAGAAGCTCGGCCCCGAACATTTCAAGTTCATCAAACCGAATGATCTGATTGTCCTCACCACGCGGCCGCCGCTGGACGATCGCAAGCACGGGGACAAAAAGCATCTCGACGAGAGCTACACGCATCTGGAGGAACAGGTTTTCGCAGAATTTCGGAAATACCTCGCCATCTGTGCTCGTTCCCACGTCCAGATTGCGCCAGCAGTGGGCGCAAAGTTTGAAAAGGCCGACCTCATATTTTATCAACACAAGAGCGCCCGGCTAAAATCCTTCAAGCGGCTGGATGAATTTCGCAACAAAAAGACCCCGGAAGACTCGGAAAATGCCATCGGCTTTTTTCTGCGCACCCCATCCATCCCCGTTTACGGCTGCGGCCTGCTCGCCTGTTTTGGGATGGGCGGCTGGGAAACCTTGATTTGGAATCGGATTGTGCGAACCCGTTATTCTGATTGGGTCAGGCGCCCTCTATTCGTCGTCGGCCAGTTCGACTTGAAGGGGCTTCCCGAAAATCCACCGACGCTGACTTTTGCGGATAAAATCAAGGTGGAAATCCTGCTCGAACACAAGATAACCGGTTGAGATGGGCTGGAAAATCTGCTGGAAGCCGAATTCAGCCTAAAAATCCGAGTGCTCCCGGAACAGGACCGGCTCGGGCGAGGATTCTCGTTTTGGCGGCAGTCCGAGCGGCAGGATCACCACCGAGATTTCATGGACGGGGTGTTTGCGGCGACGGGTGAACATCCACACGAGCACCACCGCGCAGACGACCACGAAACCGGCAAACAAATAGTCACCCTGTTCCTGAATCAAACGGTCCAAGAACTTCGTCACACGTGCCAGATAGAAAACCGGGTGTTCCATAAATTCCTCGCTGGTGAATCATGTTTTTTGCCAGCGACCTGTTTGCCAAGTCGCGGCCAGTGATTTTCCCTTTGCCGCCGCCTCCAGCGGTGGTTCCAAAAACTTGACCAACAATTCAATCACGGCTGCGAGTGTTGGCGCTTCGCTTTTGGGTCCGGTCTTTCGCCAAAATGCCTGCCAGCCGCGAATTTTTGCCGGGTCGCTTCCGAACATGGGCGTCAAGCCAGCCGGCAGCCCGGCGGGAAACGCGGTTCCACGGCGGGTAAAAGTCGCCGCGATGGATTTGACCAGCAAGTCGCCTTCGAAGGGAAATGTGTGCGCGAGATAATGCAGGTCGAAATAATCTTTGAAACGCGAGTTCAACATTCCCAATTTCACCAAGGCTTCCAGTTTCTCGGCCACGACGGTTTCACGCGCATAAGCCCGCAACTTGGGAGCCGCCATACCCAGCATCACGGGAAAGGTGATTTCCTCCGGGGCAACGGGCAGCGCGTCCCCGAAACCCACGTCCACCTGCAAAGGAACAATGGCCTTGCCGATGGTCGCCCGCAGCTTCACCCGGATGCCGGCATATTCATCCTGCGCCCGAATGTCCTCGCACACCACCGAGCGCGCATCGAAATCAACGCCATCGGCTTCGACCTCCAGCCGGCACAACTCTTTGAAAATTTCCGCCAACCGTTCTGGTGTCGGATGCCCGAAGCCGAGCAGATCCAAATCCCGTGTGACGCGGTGCAGCGCCGGTTCCCAGAGCGCGAAGAGCATCGCCCCTTTCAGGATGAACTGTTCGCGATGTTGGGAACGGGACAGGCGGTAAAGCAGGCGCTCCAGCGTGAAACGCACCAGCAGCACGTTGAAATCCTCGCCGGTTTTCGCGCGGCGTTGGGCCAGACGGGCATGAATTGAAGCGGGAAGATTTTTCATGCGAGACTGTCGAAATAAGGACGCATGACTTTCAGCACCCGGCAGACCTTGGCGTGATGCCAGAGTTCCTCGGAAGTGGCCTTTTTGTCCCGCCACGCATCGCGCAGCGCCTCGACGGCGATGTTGACGCCGATGCGATTGCGGAAGCGGAAACAGTCAGCCACCGTTTTGGCGACGCAATAGACCGGCACGGATACGCCCTGGATGACATGCCGTTGGACTCCCTCGGTCATCATCCGCCCGGAGAATCTCGCCACGCGCAGCGCCGGAGCGCCGGACTTCGGCGGGCGCGCACCGCGTGGAATGGCGATCCAGACCTCGGCTGGATTCTCCGTGGTCAGACCGTGAAAGCGCAGCGCGGACAGCAGACAGATGACTCCTTTCGGTGAAAGTTTTGCCGCCTCCGCCAGCGAATGATTTTCGGTAAGCGTTGCACCCGCAACGACATAAAGCCCCCGTCCGGTCTTGAGCAGTTCACCGCGCTCCATCAGTTGCTTGAGATAGACTCGCGGAACGCCAACGGATTGCAGGTCGCGCGGGCGCAGCACTCCCAGCTTGCGCGCGAGTTTCAGCACTTCGTTTTGGTGGGTTTTGGCCACGAAGCAATTATTACACAATGTATGCAGATGGCAACAACTGAATACATTGTGTAAAACCGGTGCTGGCACGAATTGCGGCCGGGCATGGTGGAAAAAACGGAAGCCTGCAACTACAGCAGGCTTCCGTGTGTGATGAGGGGGCGACCAAAGGCTGAGCATCAGACGGCGACGCCTTCCGGGCGTTGCTGCTGACCTTGGGTGCGGGCGACGGCGCGGCGGGTGGACCGCGCGATTTGGGCGATGACGCCCTCTTTCTGATCTTCCGGCAGGTCCTTTACCAGCGTTTCGTAGGCGTTTTTGAGCGCAGGGTTGGAATTGATGCGTTTCATCATCCCCTCGCGCATCCTTTGCTGGCGGTCGAGTTCGCGCACCTCGTTGAGGACCACGCTGCGTTCGAGCCGCTCGCGCGGCATGGCCTGGACGTAAGTCCAATACTTCGGGTTCTCTTTGATGTAGGCATCAATCTTGGCATCCACCTCCGGGTTGGAGCGGAAGGTGGGCTGTTCTGCGGGTGCGGCATTGCCGCTGGCGCTGGTTGGCGCGGATGTTCTTGGTTTTGTCATAACGATTCGATTTGTTGTTTTTTGGATGCGCGGCATTTGCCGTGTTCACCGGAGCAAGGCAGTCACACTGCCCCGCCCGGCAAAGTGTCTTTAGGGTTTCGGGGAATCATTCGATTCCGGTGAAAAAGCGGGAATGTCATTGGTGGGCGAAGGCGATGCGGTAATCTTCTGCATTTCCTTCTCAAAGACCGTGACGCGCTGCTCGGTGGCGGCGAGACGCGCGTTCAAGAGCGCGTTGTTTTGGGCAACGGTCTTCATTTCGCCGAACACCTTCTGCAATTCCTGGTAGGACTGCGCGAGCCGGGCAGCCTGTTGCATGACGAGCGCGGTGGCCTCGCGCTGGCGGTTCATCTCCGCGATGACAACATCGTTGGTGGGCGGCGGCGCGAATGCGGCGTCCGGCGGCGGGTTCAACAAATTGGCGGCGTTCGGCGAGCCGGGGTGAAGATTCCAGCGCGAGGAAACCTCGACGCGATAGACCGGATGCCCTTCCGCCATCATGTCGGGATGGTTCGGGTCAACCTGGCGACCGACGTGGTAAGCGCGGACAACCTCGTCATACCGCAGGGATTCGGCCGGGGCGACCGCCGCAGGCGGCGCGGGACGAACGGCGAGTTGCGGGCGCGAAGCGCACGAGGCGACGAACACGAGTGGAATGAGCGCGAGATGTTTCATGGTTTGATTGGAGTTGAGGTTGATTGGAAAGCTGACGGGACAGCGGTGGCGTAATCGCAACCCTGTTCTGGACGAACGACGCTCGTGGCAAGAGGCTCTCGCGGCTCGTTAAATACGTCAGCATGTTTTGCATCGCATCTGTCATCTGGCTTGAGTTCAACCTCATGACCGAGTTCGCCGGTTTGCTGTTTCACGTGGACACCTGGCCGGTGAAAACTGGAATCATGTTCGTCTCCGTTCTTTCGGTGGTTTACTTCACGCTGAAGTATGGTGTGAGAGGCTTCGTGTTCGCGGACCTTCTACACAGCCCGTTCATCTTGATTGGGGCAGTTGGACTCTTCGTTGGAGCAGCGCTTCTTTATGCTCGTCAAGTCAACCAGCCGTTCAGCGGTATCGGCGCGCTTGGTGTCCCCCTCCTCGGTTGGCAGCAGTGCCTGATGTTTGCATTTCACGTTTCGGTCATCAATTCACTGCAAATTCTCTCGACCGAACCACATTGGATGCGGATGTGGTTGTTCAGGGATAAAGTTCGCCCTCTTCAGGCGAAGGCGATGGGGGTGACTGCGTTTCTGTGGCTGGTGATGTTGTTCCATGGCTTATTGGCATACGCCATTACTGGGCAAGCAGGAGATGGCGCGGTTGCGGAGTCTGTTCAGAAGATGTCTGCAATCACACCGCTCTTCCTCATGCTGTTTTGGTTGGCAGCAGTCGGCGCGCTATTCTCAACCGCAGACAGTCAAACCTATTCGTTTCTGCTGGTCTGGCAGTTCGACGCCACGAGCGGGAAGTTGCGGGAGAAGCTGATGGCCAATATTCACCCCATCATTCACGGAGCTGTCGTAGCGGGCGTGTTTGCCGGATTCTACGCCCTGTTCATTGCTCTGGGAATTAACACCACGAAGATAATCTTCGCAATCATGCCGACGTGTGTGAATCTCGCCATACCGTTTATCTTGCTGGCATTCGGCCGCATTCCCTCGGCTTGGGTGGTGCTAACTTCACTAGTCTTTTACGTCCCAACCGTAATCATCAGCCTTGTGCGCCCGCCGACGGAGTTCTACTGGTCGTTGGGCGGGGTTTTCATTCCGGTGGTCGTCGCGCTCATTACGATGTGGTTTTGCCCAAAAACTGGAACTCAGGAGGACGCATATGCTAAAGCCATTTAAGGATTGGGAGATTCACAAGGTCATTGCGGTAATAATATTCGTTGCCACGGTTATCGGGGCTGCCTATACGAAGTTGCCTTTGCATGCCACATTCGTGCTCGTGTTGTGTATCGGTCTTGCGTCGTTCATAATTTTCTACCCTTGGCGGTTTCCGAAGTGGGTGGAAGCACGTAGCGACAAGACTGGCGATGACTTCTATCCGGTGATGAAATGTGGTTGGATTGGCTTCATCACTCTCGCAGTGTTTGTGGGTTTGCTATGGCCCGCGACAAATTTCGTTTGGGTAAAGTCGCCAGATATTTTGGTAGAGCGGATGCAGGAATCGCATCTTGATGTCCAGCTAGACCTAAAAATGGCACGCGAGGGCGTGTGGGATGCCAAGTTGGTCCAACCAACTCCGGTCGCGCCGCCAATTCTCGTCGCGCTCCCGGCCCTCGACCAGAACCGCCTGCCGCAAACCTCCCAAGATCGCAGATGCGTGCCTGCCATACAGGCCCTTCGAGCGGCGTTCGGAGAATTATCGTCGTATTCCAGCTTCCTCAGCCTGGTGCTGATCATGGCCGTGTTTTTTGGTTTTGGTTTAGCCGGCGCAGAGCGCATGCACGAAGCTAGGATGAAAGTTGACCAAAGAAGGAGTGCGGCAACGACGGGCGATGCTGCACCTAAGGGCTGAGCCATGCCCCACGCCTACACCGAAGACCAGCTTGTCGAGCAGCCCGCCATCGGGTTGTTCGCGGAGCTTGGCTGGAACGGAGGGCGAGCATGAACGGGTTACTGGTCAGAGTCGGCATTGATTCAACGGACGGCTGCTGGAATGCGCCGATGCGGTTGCGGCTCTGCACCATGCAAGCTCGTGACGAGCGCACGGTTTGAGAAGCGGAACGGGCGTCGTCGAGAGGGGGAACAGGGCCGACGGGCAGCCCGTGAAGCGAAGCAAAACGTGCGTTGGTCACGGCTGGTGAGCAGGGAAATCCATGCGTTTTACGTTGACGTGAGAAACACAAATTCCTGATTCAAGCTCTGGCGCTCAACGCGCAGGCGCGGGTTGTGTTGCAAGACGGCGGCATTGAGTTTGTCCAAAGCAAAAGGGAACAGGGCGGGATGATTGCAAAGTTCGGACAATCGCATCTGGGTCTTTGTGCGAGAAATCATTACCGCCTCGGCGAGCCAGGCTAAATGCTCCGTCTTCTTTGGAGTTACCTGTTTGCCGGACAGATAAATCCCCTTCGGCTTGGTTTCGACGATGACTCCCCAATCCAGAAAGCTGCTCACGGTGTAACGCGTAATCCGGTTGACGAAGTCACGGTCGCCGTATTGTTCGCGCAGCCGGCGCTGGACGTCGGCGCGGCGGGCTTGTTTTTGCAACTTCAACAGCCGGCCCACGACTTCACCCGCGCTGCCGACGAACGGATAAGCGGCGATGGTCATTCCCCAGTTCAACAGCAACGTGGTTTCAGGGGAGGCATTAAGCTGGTGCAGGCGCAATGCATCCGCGCGCAAGGCGAGCGCGTCCTCTGGCGGCTCAAACCAGATGCGCCGAACATGTTCCAAGACTTTGGAAATGGTGACCGTGCCGGAATTTTCTGCGGCGATTTCCTTCGCCAGCACCGGCTTGGCTTCTGACCAGCCAGCCTCCTGCGCGGCGAGTTCCAAGCCTTGATCCAGCCAAATGGCGCGGACTTTGCGGCGAAAAACGATTTCAATTTTGGCGCGCATGGTCACTTCGTTTTAATACTGCTGCACGGAATGTGGATGAAGGGGACACAAACTTCTTCGAGCGACGGGCCACCATGGCAAAGCAACGTAGAGTCCTTCTGTGAGAATGCCTTGCCGTGAGGTGCCAGAAGGGTGCTAATGCCATCCCGAATTCATGGCACTGGCGAAGAAGGATGAGGCGAAACCCGCCATCCGCACTCTGCTTTACGCCCAAAAGGCCGAAGCCGAGCACGCCAAACTTTACCAAGACGCGCTTGATAATCTCGGGAAGAACGCGGACGTGCCCCTCTACGTTTGCAAAGTGTGTGGTTACACGGTCACGAAGCTGCCGGACAAGAATTGCGTGAGCTGCCGCGAGCCAGTCAGCAATTACGAACTCATCAAGTGAGCGTGTCCACTGCGCTTTCGAGCCCATTTGAATTATGAACTTAATCCCCAATCCGCTGCATCCGGCCGTGGTACACTTCCCGATTGTGTTGATTGTGCTGGGGGCTGCGCTGTCCGGCGTGGCCGTGTTCTGGCGCAAAGGATACATCCCCGCCTTCGCGGCGGCGCTGCTGACACTCGGGGCGTTGGGCGCGTGGGCGGCGACGCAAACGGGGGAATCCGACGGAGGACTGGTCGAAAACACCGCCGCTCCGGTGGAGTCATTGTTGGAAGCACACGAGAACTGGGCGAAACGGACGCTCACCGCCGCCACGATTGCCGCTGTGGTCGCCATTGGAGCGGCGGCACTGTTCCGTTTTCCACGCGCCGCGCGTGTAGTCGCAGTGGCCGCTGCACTGGCGGCGGGGGTCGCCTCGTGGACCGTGTATGAAACGGGGCATCGGGGCGGGGCGCTGGTTTACCGGCATGGTGCCGGGGTCAACATCGTCAGCACGGCTGCGGGTAACGAGGCCACCGCTGTCCAATCGCAGCGCAAAGAACAGAAGGATGATCGAGATTGAGCCGAGGGTGAGAAGTGTAGCCCAGCGCGCCGTTGATGTTAGCACCTGACTGATTCAAGATGCGGTTGTGAAAATTCTACTGGCGGAAGATGACAGTAAGTTGTTGCGGCACCTGGCCTCCGGCTTGCGCGAGGCGGGGCACACGGTGGATTGTGCCCACGATGGGGCCGAAGCGCGCTGGGCGGTGGAGAATGGCACGTTTGATCTGCTCGTCCTCGACATCATGATGCCGCAATTGGATGGCGTGACGCTGGTGCGTGGCTTGCGCCGGCGAGGTTTGGCGATGCCAATACTGTTTATCACGGCCCGTGGTGAGGTTCGAGATCGAGTGGCCGGTTTGGATGCCGGAGCGGATGATTATCTGGTCAAACCCTTTTCGCTGGATGAACTGCTCGCGCGAATTCGGGCACTCGGTCGGCGCCAGCGGGGTGAATTGAACCACCTGCTGCGAGTCGGTGATCTCGAAATGGATCTTGTATCCCATACCGTCAAACGGGGCGCACGGTTGATCGAACTGACCAACCGGGAGTTTGCGCTGCTGGAATTTCTGGCGCAGGCGTCGCCCAAAACGGTCGCGAAGACGGCGATTGTGGAGCACGTCTGGGATCAGCACTTCGACGGCGGCACCAATGTCGTGAATGTTTATATCAACTACCTTCGGGCCAAGATTGACTTGCCAGGCGAACCGTCGCTGATTCGCACAATTCGCGGGGTCGGCTTTTCCCTGGTGCCACCGGAGGTCGCATGAAATCCCTGCGCTGGCGGCTCACGCTCTGGTTCGGAGTCAGCTTGTTGGTAGTCGTGACCGGCTTGATCCTAGCCGCCCACAAACATCTGGATTACGAACTGCGGCAGGAGAAGTGGGAGCGCACGGCGCCTGGGCATACGGACTGGGTTCTGCACGGCAGTTACAGCGACAAGGAGGTTGAGGACATTTTAGGCGAACTGGTTCGCTTCTGGATCATCGTGGGCGTGCCGCTTGTCGGCGTGGCGTTGGTTTCCTCGTATTTTATTGCGCGCCGTTCGGACCGTCCGGTGCGCGAGGTGAACCGGCAACTGGCAAATCTGGGGCCGATGACCCTGGCCGAACGCTTGCGGGCGCCCGATGTGGATCCGGAAGTGGGGGAACTGGTCCGGCATGTGAACGATCTGCTGGCACGATTGGAGCAGGCGTTCAATCACCTCGGCGAATACACCACGCAAGTCGCGCACGAATTGCGGACGCCGTTGCAGTTGATGCGGCTGCGCATCGAGGCCAATGCCGCCGGAATGAAACCCGAACTCGCGGAGGAGTTGCAGGAGGAACTGGCCCGGTTGACCAACTACGTCGAGACCGCCTTGACCATAGCCCGGGCCGAGCAAGGCCGGCTGGAACTAAAGCCGGAGTCGGTGGTGCTGAAAGAATTTCTGACCGATATGCTCGAAGCCTTCTCCCGGCTCGCAACCGCCGAGGGCCGACGCCTGCTCTGGTCTTGTCCGGCGGAGGTCGTAGTGAACGCTGACCGCGGCGCGCTCAAACAGATCTTGTTCAATCTGCTATCCAACGCCTTGAAGCATGGGGACCAAGATATTCTGCTTCGAGTCCGCCCGCGACAAAGTGGCGTGAGCCTCCTCCTCGGCAATCGTGCGACGGAGCGGACCCAAGCTTCCCGACAGGGGTTGGGCATTGGCCTCCGCCTGGTGCAAGCCTTGTCCCATCAGTTGCAGCAAGCCAAGTTAACCATCCGCCACCGGCGATTCTTCTGGGCGTGCCTCCGATTGCCGGTGGCGGAGAAAATCCTCAGCCGCCATCCATTATGACCAGAATTCTCGTTTGGGATTTTCCCGCCCGCTTGTTTCATTGGGTCTTCGCCGGCTCGCTCACAGCGGCCATCGGCATCGGATTCCTTGTGGACAAAGAGCAACCACTGTTTCAACTGCACATGGTCTTCGGGGTGGTCGCGCTGTTTCTGCTCGCCGGGCGCGTGGTGTTGGGGTTGGTGGGCGCACGCTACTCGCGGTTTTCCAGCTTTCCGCTGCGTCCGCATGAACTCGTCAGCTACTTGGTCAGTGCGGTCGTTTCCAAGACTCGGAGCTTCGCAGGAAACAATCCGGGCTCGGCGCTGGCGGCGGTCATGATGTTCCTGCTCGTTCCCGCGTTGTTCATTTCCGGCATCGGCTTGGGCGGTGAAGCTCTGGAGGAACTGCATGAAGTGCTCGCCTGGGCTTTGCTCACGGTCATTGCCCTGCACCTCCTGGGGCTGGCATGGCACACGATCCGTCATCGCGAAAACATCGCGCTGGCGATGGTCACCGGCAAAAAACACGGGAAGCCCGAGGACGCGATCCCGTCCGCCCACGCGATTTGGGGAATCATCGCGTTGGTGGTCAGCACCCTTTGGATTGGAGCGCTGTTTGCCGGCCATGACGCCCGCACGGCGACGCTCAAACTGCCCGGCCTGGGCGTGACGCTGCAACTTGGCGAAAACGAATCCGGGGAAGGAAAGTCCGAGCGTGATCACGACGACGACTAAAATGGCATCGGAACAAACCCCATGCCGGTCAGGCGGGGTGAAGTTCTTCCGCTCAAAGAAGCCATGAAGAAGATAATCGTTGAGTGGGACCAAAATGAAATGAAAACACAATCTCACCCCATCGCCGTGCTGGATAAACCGTGTCTGGTTCACGCGGCCGCAAGTGAACTGGCTCAACATCAGTCAGTGGAGGCCATCGCCATCAAAACCGGGGAGGGCAAGATTTCCGTCGCCACGATAGGTCGGGACTCCGACCCCGCCGTCGCCGGGCAAATTCAAGCCGCACTGGCGAAGGTGCAGACGGATGCGACGGCGGAGGATTGCCGGTTGCTGCAAACTGATACCAGTTGCGCCCAATGCAAACAGCCGTTGAAGCCGATTCGCCAGCAGGGATTCACCATCACGGAAAGCGCCGGAGGTGTAACCGTGGCGCGAATCCGCTGTCCCAGCGCGCCGAAGTTCTGGCGTTGGCGCGACTTCCCGCTGCCCAAAATCGAGCCGCGCCAGGTCAGCGTTCCCGAGGACGAATCGAATCTGAACGAATGGCGTGCTCAAGCTGTGGCGGCTGGACTTTGCGCCATCTTCGGACTGGCTGGCTACTTCACCCCGCAACCAGCGTGGTCAGTTTCGCTCTACGCGCTGTCGTGTCTGGCGGGGGCGTGGTTCGCCGCGCAGGAAGCATTTGAGAAGTTGCGCACCTGGACGCTGGACGTTCATTTTCTCATGCTGGCCGTCGCGGCGGGAAGCGCGGCGGTGGGTGCGTGGGCCGAGGGAGCCATGCTGTTGTTTCTGTTTTCAACCTCTGGCGCTCTGGAACATTACGCGATGGGCCGAACGCAGCGGGAAATTCGTTCATTGTTCCGCACCGCACCCAAGGTGGCCACCTTGGTGGACAAAGAAGGGCAGGAAACCGAAGTCGCGGTGGATACCCTGCGGCAGGGACAACGGCTGTTGGTCAAACCTGGCTCGTTGTTCCCGGTGGACGCTGAGATTGTCAAAGGCAAAACCGCCAGCGACGAATCCAATCTGACCGGCGAGGCGACTCCGGTGGAGAAAACCTTGGGCGACACCGTGCTCGCGGGCACCATCAATCTCTGGGGTGTCGTGGAAGTGACCGTGCTGCGTCCGGCGAGCGAGAGCGCCCTGCAAAAAGTCATCCGCCTCATTCACGAAGCCCAGCATCTCAAGGCGCCGTCCCAACGGTTCACCGACAAGTTCGGCACGCGTTACACCTATGCCATTCTCGGACTGGCGCTGGGGATGTTCCTCTTCTGGTGGCTGGTCATGAAGTTGCCGCCGTTTGTTTCCACGGATGCGGTGCGCAGCGCCTTTTACCGTTCGATGACCCTGCTGGTCGTGGCCTCGCCGTGTGCTTTGGTGCTCTCGATTCCTTCAGCGGTGTTGGCTGCCATAGCTTGGGGCGCGAAACGCGGCATCCTGTTTCGCGGTGGGGCCGCCGTGGAGAAACTTGCCGAGGTAACCGTGGTGGCCCTCGACAAGACCGGCACGCTCACCACCGGCGAACTCCAGGTGGAAACCGTGGAAAGTTTTCCGCCGGGCCGGGAAGCAGAAATTGCGCAACTGGCGTTTTCGATCGAACGGCTTTCCACGCATCCGCTCGCGCGAGCCATCACCCGACACGGCAAGCAACAGAGTTTGGTGCCGGTTGAATTCAACCACTCCGAGTCCGTGACTGGTCTGGGCATCCGCGCTGAACTCGGCGCTCGAAAAATCTTCCTAGGCCGCCGCGAGTGGTTGGCAGAGGTGCTGCCGCAAGATGCCCGCTGGGCCGAATTGTCGGCTAGCGTTACCGCCGCGCAACCCGGCCTTTCCGAAGTCTGGATCGGCGATGGCGATTTGCTCGGGCGGTTGTTGTTGCGGGACGACATCCGCCCGCAGTCCGGTCCAGTGCTCGCCTCATTGCAGAAACTGGGGGTGCATTGCGTTGTGTTGACCGGTGATCGTCCGGCATCGGCCCTAGCTCTGCAACGTAAGCTCGGGCTGGCCGATGTGCGTGCCGAATTGAAACCTGAACAGAAGGTGGAGGCCATTCGCGGTTTCATGGCCGAAGGCAAACGCGTGGCTATGATTGGCGATGGAGTCAACGATGCGCCCAGTCTGGCAGTGGCTCATGTCGGTGTGGCAATGGGGGCTCGTGGCGCGGACGCTGCGCTGGAACAGGCGGAAATTGTGCTGATGAACGATCGGCTGGAAAACTTCGTGGCGGCTTTTCGGCTGAGCCAGAACGCCCGCCGGGTCATCCGCCAAAACCTGATCGTCTCCCTCGGGACGGTGGCAGTCTTGGTTGGCTTCGCAATCTTCGGGAAGATTCCGCTCACGGTCGGGGTCATCGGGCATGAAGGCAGCACGGTGATTGTCGTGTTGAACAGTCTGCGTTTGCTCTTCATGAGGACAACGCAAATGCCGTCCGGGGTCGGATCGCAGGACACCCCAAAATGAAGCTCCAGAACCGGCATCGCCTACTGCTGCGAGTGAGCGCCTTGGTTGGGATTGTTGTCGGCGCAAAGCTCGCCGCGCATTTCCTGGGGTGGGAAGTCATTTCCGTCAACCCGTTGTTCTCAGGCATCGTGGCGGCTAATGTTTTCCTGATGGGCTTTCTCTTGAGCGGGGTCCTGTCCGACTTCAAGGAAAGCGAACGTCTGCCCGGCGAACTGAGCGCGTGTCTGGAGAATCTAACGCAGGAAGTCTGCGGAATCAGATATGCCAAACCGGAGGCGAAGGTGGACGAGTGTCTGTTGCTGCTCGCGCAGTTGAGTGAGGACATTCTGAGTTGGTTTCATAAAAAACATCGCACTGCTGAATTGCTGGAGCACTTGAATGCTCTCACCCCCCAGTTTGCCGCAATGGAACAATGGACACAGGCGACACTGGTGGCTCGGTTGAAACAGGAGCAGGGCAACCTCCGGCGCACCCTCATCCGCATCCACACCATCCGCGAAACGTCTTTCATTTCCTCCGGATACTTGCTCGCCGACTTTGTGACCATACTGCTTTGTGTCGGGCTGATCTTTGCCAGGATCGAACCATTTTACGAGTCGTTGTTCTTCGTTGGCGTCATCTCGTATCTGATGATCTTCCTCCTCCTGCTCATCCGGGATCTAGACAACCCCTTCGGCTACTATGACCGCTCATCGGGTGAAGACGTTTCCCTCAAACCCATCAAGGATACGGCGGAGCGGCTCGCCTTAATTGCCAGCTTCAAAGCCACTGCACGCCAAGCTGCACCATGAACTCCAGTTCTTTGGCATCTGCCCGGCCTGTCAGAAGCATCCGCCAGGAGTTGTGTGCGCGAAACTGCAACCGCGAATGCCGCGCGGACAACTCAAAACAGTTTTGGAAAGGGCAAATTGAACCCAGTCTGTCTCGTAGCCATGCAAATCGGGCTGTCGTTTGCTCTGTAATCATCGCACAATCGCCCCCATAATGAACACGATCACACTTGTCAGTTACTGTGCCGTAGTGCTGGTTGTATCGCTGGTCGGCGGCTCGATCCCCAGTTGGTTGCGTCTCACGCACACTCGACTACAAATCGCTCTCAGCTTCGTGGCTGGCTTGATGCTCGGCATCGCTCTTCTACACATGATTCCGCATGCCGCTGCGGAAACCGGGTCGCTGGATCACACCGTCCAATGGACACTGGCGGGATTTCTTGCCCTGTTTTTTCTCCAACGCGTATTTCACTATCACAGTCACGACACACCGGAAGCGGAAGCCGCCGCTGACTGCTGCACCGCACACGGGGCGCATGCTCCTGCCGCTCCGACGGCCAAATCTACAACTTGGCTCAGCACGGCATTCGGGTTGGGATTGCATTCACTGCTGGATGGAGTGGCGCTTGCCGCCGCTGTAGCGGCGGGACAAAGTCACGGCGTTTCAGTAGGACTGGGCGCGGCGCTCGCCGTTATTCTGCACAAACCATTCGACGCCCTTGCCGTCACGACACTCATGCAGGCGGCCAACTGCGCGCCAAAGCTGCGAAGATGGGTGAACGTGATCTTCGCGATGGTCACACCCTTGGGCGCGTTGTTGTTCACGCTGGGAATGGGCGAGACCTTGGAGGCGAATCACGCAGTATTGGGCGCGGCACTGGCCTTTTGCGGCGGGAGCTTCCTGTGCATTGCCGCCAGCGACCTGCTGCCGGAACTGCATTTTCATTCGCATGACCGTGCCAAGCTTTCCATCGCGTTGCTGGCAGGCATCGGCGTCGCTGTGCTGGTGGGAGTTTGCGAAGGCGATGAGCATGGGCACAGCCACGAGCCTCACGAACCAACGGCAACACAACCAGCACAGAGATGATCCAGTCAGAAGATCTTCAGTTGACGTCTCATTGAATCCCGGTAGCATTATCCATCGTGCGTGCCACAGTTAGAGTCGTTACGGTGCTGGTGCTGGTCCTTTCCTTGGGCCTGCATTGGGCCTTCCTGCAAACGATTGCTTGGACGGGCATGATCATCAGTTACTCGCGCGATGCTTCTTTTTCCGAGGCGGTGAGCAAGACCTTCGACGGCGAACATCCCTGTCCGATGTGCAAAGTCATCAAGAAGGCGCGGGCCGAAGAAAAAGACCAACAGCAAAAGCAGCAGGTGAAGCCCGGATCAAAAATGGATTTGGGGCTGGTGTGGCAATGCACGCCTTTTCATTTTTCCAGCGAACGCGAAAAGATTTCCTCTCCGAACACTGACGCATCCATCCGCTCCTACGAGCCTCCCAAGCCGCGTCCCCGGACGGCTTGATTCTACCTCCGTATTCCTGAGTCCACGTCCGGCACGAACCTTGTCTGGTCTTCGTGACTTGGCGCTGTGGATTTTCCCGATTCTGTTTTTGACCAAGGGCTGTCGCCTGCGGTCGGTGTTTGAATGAACTGTCCCGGTCCGTTCTGGCGTTGCCTTTGGCAGCAGCCCGCTCGGTTGGCGGGCATCAATGAAATTTAGCAATCAACCGTTTTCAGTTTTCCGATTATGAAAAGACTTCTTCTGCTCGCTGCCATTCTGGGCGTGACGGGTTTAACCGTCGCCCGCGCCGATTCGCTGACCAGCGGTTCGGCAACGATCACCTTCTATAAACCTGCTTGGGACGCGCTGGCGTCCGCATACGGCTCACCGCCGGTGCTCACTCTCAGTGCCTTCTTCGACCAGTCACAGGCCAATGCCCGCACCGATGCGCAAGTGTTGAGCGATATTCCGGGCACGCCGTCCTACACCAATCAGGTGTATGCGATGAATGGCCCGACCGTGACCAATCTCACGGGACGCACCACCCAGCCCACGACGTTTGTCTACACGCCGGGACATCTGGCCCAGCACACCGGCAGCATCGGTTTGGGCGGGGTGTCGCGATTCGCGGTTCTCGGCGGAATTGGCGGCAATCTGCTCTACGGCGATTACACGCTGCAATACGACAGCACCCGCATCGGCCTGGGCGGCTCGGGCTGGTATCTGAAAGGGAATATCCCGCCAGTTGCAGCGGTGTTTGATCTGCTCAATGTGACGATCATTGAATCGGCGGGTTCGTTCACCATAGCTGGTGATCTCGCCGTCACCTTTGAAGTGGCCAACTTCCTTTACAGCACACCGGCAGACACGCTCGCCGTGGTGGGCAGCTTCAGTTTCACCGCGCAATCCGTCGCCACGTTGACCGTCGGGTTAGCCACGATCAACTACGACAAGGCGGCGTGGGATACGCTTGCGTCCGGGTTCGGCACACCGCCGGTGCTCACGTTGTCGGCGTTCTTCAACCAGGCCGAGGCGAACGCGCTCACCCAAAGCGAACTGCTTACCAATGCGCAGGCCGGCTATTCCTACACGAACCAAGTCTATGCGCTGAACGGCGCAAGCGTGACGAACTTGCCGAGCCGTTACACGCAGCCAACGACATTCGCCTACACGCGAGGAAATCTGACAAACCAAACAGGCAGCATCGGCCTGGGTGGTGTGGCCCGGTTCGCCGTGCTAGGTGGCGCGGCTGGCAATCTCCTTTATGGCGACTACACGTTGCAATATGACACCAACCGTATCGCGCTCGGCGGAACGGGTTGGTATCTCCTGGGGAACATTCCCCCGGCTGCGGCGGCGTTCGATCTGCTGAACGTGAGCGTCGTGGAGACGACCAATTCATTCACGATCTCCGGCGACCTCGGGGTTTCCTTTGAGATTGCGAATTTCCTCTACGCCACGCCAGCGGACACGCTCAAGGATGTAGGCGACTTCGTGTTCACCGGCTACACCGTTCCGCTTTCCACGCCGGTCATTAACCAACTGACGGTTTTAGGCGGCAATTTGATCGTGCGAGCCACGAATGGTCTCGCGGGAAGCAGCTACTCATTGCTATCGGCAACAAACGTATCGTTGCCATCGTCCGCGTGGACGACGAGCGCGACCGGCGTATTTGACGGCGGTGGCGCGTGTTCCAACGCCATCCCCATCAACGCCGCTGAGCCAGCGCGCTTCTTCCGATTGAAGCAGCCGTGAGCGTATTGCCTCAACAGTCAACTCAACGCGTGCCTGCTGTCGTGACAAAACACGGCGGCAGGCCGCGACATCGCGCTGCGGCTTTCACGCTGATTGAATTGTTGGTGGTCATCGCGATCATTGCCATTCTTGCGGCGCTCCTGCTTCCGGCGCTCTCGCAGGCGAAGCGCCGCGCCAAACGAACTATTTGTTTGAACAACCTCAAGCAGTTCGCCCTCGCGGACACAATGTATGGCAACGACAACGGCCAGCTCCCGGCGGTCAACGACTTTGTGCCTAGCACCATCACGGTGGACCGGCTCAAGGTGATGGCGCAAACCCTCGGCATGACCATTCCCAACGGCCCGGCGGCAACTTGGCCGAAGCGTGCCGAACAACCGCGCTGGATCAATTGTCCGATGGCGGCGGACTCCGGCTATGCGGAAGGCGTGACGCTCGGCGGCGGACTTTACACGGGCTACGCCTACGTCGGTGGCGTCGAAAGCTCCAAGATGGTCAGCATGGGTTTCGCCACGCTCGTCAATCCCGACCACACCGCCGACCGCAAGAACACCCGGCGCGGCGTCTTGTGGGCGGATGTGTTGGACGAATTCATCATCTCCGACCCGCGACGCTTTGAATTCTTTCATGCCCGCAAACAGGTCAAGTATCCCGATTTCCGCTACCACGCCGAAGAACTCGATGGCATCCATCGCGCGTGGTCGGATGGCTCAGTCGAATGGACCACTGGCAAGCGCATCAATCTCTCCGGAACAGGCAGCCCCGATCTCCAAATCAAACATCTCCTCGGCAACTACTATTATTAACAACCAACAAACTCATGAATAACGACACCCTCTCTCGGCGCGAAATGCTGCGCCTCATGGCGCTCGCCTCGGCAACCGGCGCAATCGCACCTCAGATGTTGGCGGCGGCCGAAGCCCCCGCGACATCGAGGACCAACGCGCCGCTGCACGTTCACCCGCAACAACAATTGCAGATGGGTAGCGAGCAGATTGCGATTCTCGTCTATCCCGAATTCACCGCCCTCGATGCGCTCGGACCGCACTATGCACTCGCCGGCATGATGGGGGCGACCGTGCGCTTCGTTGCCAAGACCCTCGATCTTGTGCCATGCGAAGGCGCGAGCAAAGGTGGGTTTTGCGTCAAACCGCATCTCACGTTCGCTGATTGCCCGGAGCAACTCGACTTGCTGCTCGTCCCCGGCGGGTTGACCGGCACGTTCGCCGCCATTGAGGACAAAGACACAATCAAGTTTCTCCAAAGCCGCGCCGCTAAAACCAAGCTCGTCGGCAGCGTCTGCACC
Source organism: uncultured Verrucomicrobia subdivision 3 bacterium (assembly GCA_903835255.1). Taxonomy (GTDB): domain Bacteria; phylum Verrucomicrobiota; class Verrucomicrobiia; order Limisphaerales; family UBA11358; genus UBA11358. Next base: position 39,510 of record CAILMI010000049.1, on the reverse strand, counting down.
GGCTCGCTGGTGCTGGGCGCGGCCGGACTCTTGAAAGGCAGACGTGCCACCAGCCACTGGCAGATGCTCGACGTGCTGAAAGAGGTAGGCGCGACGCCTGTTGCCGAGCGCGTAGTATTCGACGGCACGGATCGCGTGACCGCCGCCGGTGTGAGTGCCGGCCTGGACCTGGGCTTGGAACTCGTCCGCCGTTATCGCGGCGACTTCTACGCGAAGGGAGTGCAGTTACTCGGCGAATACGATCCGCAACCGCCGTTCCCTGGTGGCGGAAACCCCCGCACCGCCGACAAGGTGGCGGTGGACATGCTTAACACGATGCACGCGCCGCTGGTCGAGAGGTTCAAACAGGCCATCGCGCAAGCGAAGACGAAATAGAGCGGATAAAAGCGCTATCCCACCTGAAGCAATGAAAACAAAACTCGCCCTTATCTTCATATTCGCCTGCGTCGTCATCACGACGCGAGCGCAAGACAATTCCAACATCACGGCCAACGCGACGAACCGGTTCACCATCACTGGCATGAGTTGCGACGGCTGTGCACACGGCATCGCTTCCGAGTTAAGGCGGACGCCCAGGGTCGTGACCGCCGACGTTGCTTTCAGCAATAAACTCGCGGTCGTGGCCTACGATACGAATCGCGTTTCGACCGCTGGCTTGAAAAAGGTGATTGTTGACGCCGGTTATGAAGCCAAGCTCGTCAAATCCCGAAAAGCAAAACAGCGTTGAGGCGAACAGCAATCCCGCCGTGCCGGACGAGAGCACAAGTCTGACACGGCGGGAACTGATCGGTGCGATTTGCCTCGGTCTCGCCTTCGCCAGCGTGACCGTAGTCCTTGCCTTTTTCTCAGGAAGCCGGAAAAAGGCGGCGCTTCCGCCTGGGCATCTGGACACACCGCGCCAGTTGGTCGCGTTCAACCTCACGGATCGCAGTGGGCGTTCGGTCACGCAGGCTGAATTGGCTGGCAGGATTCTGGTCGTCAACTTTGTCTTCACGAGTTGCTTGTTGAGCTGTCGCGCCGTTAATGACCGCATGGAGGAAATTCAGCGCCTTGTCGCCGACTGGGCCGACGTGCAACTGCTCTCCCTGACTGTTGACCCGCGCACGGACACACCTTCCGTGCTGGCGAAGTTTGCCGACAGCTTCCACGCAGACACCAATCGCTGGCTATTCCTGACCGGTAACAAACCGGAACTGTATGACCTCATTGAAACCAGCTTCATCCCCAAATCTCCCGAATTGGAAGACCTCATTCCGGGCGGCTTCACGAACACGGATCGGATCATGCTCGTTGATCAGAAAGGAAGCGTCTTCGCCTCGTTCAACGGGCTCAATCGTGGAGTTGTCAGCGACGTCCTCACTCAAATCGAAAAACTTCGCAAACCTAACAACACAAAATGAATTATCGAACCATCACACTCGCCATCTCACTAACGCTCGTCGCTGTGCTACAGACTCCTTCACGCGCTGCCGAGACCAATCGACGGCGCACACATGGGAGTGACTCACGATGGGGTTGGAAAAACGCGTTTCCCAAGTGAATCCTCTGCAACCGGCCAGGCTTTAATAGCCGTCAAGCAATTGCTTCGAGCCGAAGGCTACTTTCGTTACGATGACATGTTTGCGTTTGCCGAAGCGTGCCTGTTCAAAGTCCCGTATGTTGCTCCAGCATTGCGCCGACGTTTTCCGTGGGTGTTTATTGATGAGCTTCAGGATACTTCACGGATGCAAGACAGCGTGATTGAAGCGATATTTGGGGCTGATGGCTGCATATTCCAACGGTTCGGCGATAAGAATCAGGCCATTTTCGATTTTGATTCAGACTCCGATGGCGGACAATCTCTGTTTGGTAGGAGAAAAACTCTTTTTCTAAATGGCACCCACCGTTTTGGCAGTTCCATCGCGGCTTTTACAAGTCGGCTCACGGCAGTCGAGCCGCAGACCCTTGTCGGAAACCCTGGATTACCGGATTTAGAGAACACTGTTTTCGTTTTTGACCGTGCGGCTGTGGGCCGCGTCGTTCCATCATTTGGGAATCTGGTTCTTAAAACAGTGCATCCTGAAATCCTGAAAGAAAAACCTGTTTGTGTTGTAGGCAACCGGGTGAATGCCGCGCAACATACCAAAGACAATTTCCCGGCTTTTCTGGGTGACTATGGAAACTATTACGTTTCCCCAAGGGCCGCCAAGCCCCCAACGCCTGATACTTTTTTGGGCTACATTGTCGAGTCCCGCAAAAAATGGGCGGAAACCGGAACGGGCGCTGAACCTTACAATTTGGCAATTTCCGGTGTTTTGGCTCTACTGCGTCGCACACTTCCCAATGAAGCAGAAACCCTGCCGCGAACGAAGACGACGCTGCATCAAGCTGTCATGCAAAACGGATGCTTCAGTGCGTTTCAAAAACTTATTTGGCAATTGCTCAATCCAGTGAACACACTGGACGAACACAAGTGGACTGCCTGCATGAAAGAGTTCTTGATCCTTTTTGGATTCTCAAAGCCTCCGCAAGAGGTTTTGAACTTCCTCGCATGGGAGAATTGCGCCGGCGCAATGCCAGCAAGAGAGGCAAAATCCGCGATCCAAACTGAAGGCATTTATCTTCATCGCGCAGGCGATGTTTCGCTGCCAATCCGCTTCGATTCAATTCACGGGGTTAAGGGCGAAACTCACGCCGCGACACTCGTGGTTGAGACGTTTGCCAGACAGCACGATCTCAAGGAGCTTTTGCCCGTTTTGACGGCAGCACAACACGGCAGTCAAATGAGAGATTCAGCAAGAGGCCATTGCAAAAGAGTATTCGTCGGCATGAGTCGTCCCAGCCACTTGTTGTGTTTGGCGATTTCCACCGAACACATTGCTGATGCTCAAATTTCGGCGCTTGCAACGAATGGGTGGAAGATTGAAAAAATCCGCGCGTGACGTAAGCCTTGCGGTTGCAAATTTGTCGAATTCAGTGCCAGTGAAAGTGCCAGTGAATGGGCGATAAATGAGTAATTGGTGAGTAGTTGATTGGTATTTGGTGCGTAATGGCGGGTGCTTGACAGAAGTGCAGAAATGCCTGATTCTATTGGCGTTCGTTAGTTATGAGGCTGTTCGCCTCTGGTGGTGGGGTGGTAATTGCGGAGTAGTGGATTTTGAAAAAATCCCCTGACCCCGTTCGATTCCGACCCTCGCCTCCAGTCTTTGATGCTTGTGCATCAATGCTTTATGAGGCGGCAGGTGGTCACTGCCAGTGAAACTGCCAGTAAAGCGTTTGGATTCGTTTGAACTTCGCTTTAAAGGAACTGGGCCACGGCATCGCGGGTGATGGCTCCAACCGCCAGTGCCTGTTCCACTGCCCGCCTTAACTGGGACAAGGAATGCTTCTCCAGCAACCGGAGCACCTTGATATACTCCCGCGTGCCGTCGCCGTCCCGCTCCGCCTCCAGTCGGCGGCGCAACAGCGCAAAACACTCTGGCAACGTCCACCCCATCAGCGGCCGGGCATGATCAAATGCGCCCGGCTTGGTCTCCAGTAACGCCAGATAATACAGTGGTTCAAAGCTGACCTGCTCGTCCTCCCAGATCCGTGCATGCCGGGCGACTTCATTGCCATCGCCACACAAGACGACGCGGTCAAAGTAACCCTTGGCCACGATGGGATGGTGCGCCCAGCGCACCGGCACGGAGTAATCATTCCCGTCAAACCGCACCAGCGACAACGAACTGGCCGTCGTTGAAAACTTGCGGCAGGCTTCGAACGGGGTGGTCGGCAGCGACAGAAAAGCTTTTTGATCCGCTAACAGCAACTCGGCTTTGGGGCCCGTCTGTCCACGCAATCGCCGCTGCTGATCGTCCTGGCAGCGTTGATATAGCCGACCGTTGAGTTCGGCGATGTCGCCGGCCAGCGGCACCGGCACGAAGTAATTGAGCCGCGTGAACTTCACCTGGCCTTCCACCACGCCCTTTTCGTTGCCACGCGCCACCCGGCAGAAGTGATGTTGGAATAGGTAATGGCTTTTGAGTTGAAGAAACCCCTGCGTCAGTCGCCGCTCCTTGCCCAAAATCTTACTCACCGCCACCTTCGTGTTGTCGTAGGTGATCCGCGTGGGCACCCCCTTGAAAAACTCGAACGCCCGCACATGGCCTTCCCAGAACGTCTCCGTGCATTCGCGCTCGAAGGCCATCACGAAGAACGCCACCTTGCGCAACTGACCATTCACGTTGGCCAGCGCGTGGCCGAAATCCACCTGCGCCTCGCCGGGCCGATGCAGCAATGGCACGAACACCTCCTGAGTCTTCTGGGTCAGTTCCCGCACCGCATCCTTGACCACGGTATAGCTGCCCGTGAAGCCATCCTCCCGCAGCCGTTCCCAAATCCGTTTGGCCGTGTGCCGCTGCTTGCGCGGCATGGCCTGATCATCCTTCAAAATCTGTTTGATCCGTTCCAGAAACGCCCCCAGCTTCTTCCGCGGTCGCGGCTTTTGTTGCCGGTAACCCGGCGGCTCGCTGTGTTCCAATATCTTCTTCAACGTCTGCCGGTGCATCCCCGTCTCCCGGAGAATCTGCCGCCGGCTAACGCCCTCCACCAACACTCTTCTGCGAATCTCGGTCCAGTCATTCATATTGCGATACATGCTTCATTGTTAATGAAGATGCCGCACTTTTGAACCGCCCCGTCACACACATGACCCCCACCGCACTTTTCAGCCGCCGTTTACACTTCTACAAGTTCAATCCGCACGACTTTGCCCAATGCCCGCGCCACTCGGCCCACGGTGGACAGCCGGACGTCTTCGGCGTGATTTTCCAGCCGCGAAATGGCGGATTTTTTGGTCTTCGTGATCTTCGCCAGCGCTTCCTGGGTTACGCCTGCTTCTTCGCGTGCCTGCCGCAGCATTACGCCGATTTTGAAATCCTCATAGCCCGCGTCAAAGTCTTTCGCAAAGGCCTTGTCAGCCGTTTTGCGTTTTCCAATGTATTTTTCCACGTCGTTTTTCATAGTCATTTCTTTCGGCTCAAATAGTCGCGTTTGCGTTGTTCGGCCAGAGCCATTTCCCGCTCCGGGGTCTTCTGCGTTTTCTTCGCAAAGCCATTCGTCAAAATAATCAGCCGTCCGGCATCCCAAAAGCCCAACAGCCGGAAGGCGTCACCGCCAAATTCGGCCCGCACTTCCCATAAATCATCCCGGCCTTCCAGTTTCTTGAAATACTGCTGCGGCACACGCGGCAATTCTTGCACGGCGCGTAGCACCCATAATACCTTTTGCGCCTGCTTGGCGTTCAGCGAATCCAAGAATTTCTCCACCGGACAGGCACCGGCGACGGTCCGGTAAAATTGGACTTCCAGCATCGGGGCAGGTTAACACCAGTGTGAACATCTGTCAAATCCTGCACCCCCGGCTTTTTTGAAAATGAAAATCGTTTTGGGATTTTCCACGGGCGGTGAAAATGAATACTTTTTGCAATTCGATGGCACTCGAAAGACAAAATTAGTTCGCACTTCATTCCGCTCACGCCGGGCGGTTTATAACCATGTAACCAGCGACCCGCCACCTACGTCTTGGATTCGTTGATCTAAAAGCTATTCTTTAGCTGATTAGTCAATTGCTATGGGTGCCAATAAGTTAAACATCAATCCTACTTGTTGGGCCGTCTCCGGCATCCACCTAGGTCAAAAGTATGATAGCATCAATGTGATCCCGTTTTTGTCCAAAGAAAGCATCCTCTTCACTATCACCACCGAAAACGGTGACCTCAAGAAAATTGCCGAGGTGGCCTTCCCTAACAAAAAGCAGACCGAGAAAATGTATATCCAGCTCACGAAGCAAGTGATCAGCAAGCAATTGCAAGTTCAGCTGTAACCTCAAATTGGTTCGCGTGGCTCAATTGGAAATTAGTTCGCGCTTCGTTCTTGAAATGGGCCATTCAGTTTTCAAGTTGCTTTGTGTTTGGCGCACATCACAACCGCCCCATGTCACCCCGCGATCAATGGGACTAGAAACTGGACTAGAGCGGGTCTCCTTCCGGCCATCACAATGAGAAATTCCAATAAAATATGGTGCGCCTGGCGCGATTCGAACGCACGACCGCCTGCTTAGAAGGCAGATGCTCTATCCAACTGAGCTACAGGCGCAACTCAGGAACTCTAGCGGGCGCGACCCGGAGGCGCAAGCAGGTTGCGGACGGGCCCCAATCCCCCTCTCCCGCGGGGTTCCTTCACGCGCAGCCCAGCCAGCGGAGGGTTTGATACGTCAGCAGGGCGGCGACATAAGCTAGGCCGCTCATATAAGCGATCTGGAATAGCGGCCATTTCCAGCTGTTCGTTTCGCGCCGGACGACGACCTGGGTGGAGAGGCATTGCGCGGCGAGGATGTAAAAGACAAGCAGGCTCAGGCAGGTGGCGGTGGTGAACACGGGGGAACCGTCCGTGCGCTGGGCGCGGCGGAGCGTGTCGTAGAGGGAGGTGCGGGGGGTATCGCCGGTGTCCTCCCCCACGCCGTAGACAATGGCGAGGGTGGAGACGATGACCTCCCGGGCGGCGAACGAACTGAAGATCCCGATCCCGATTTGCCAGTCATAACCCAGCGGGCGGATGAGGGGCTCGATGGCGTGGCCGATCTGCCCGGCAAAGGAATGCTGGAGGGAATACTGGGCAGTCAGGCGATTGGCTGCCGCGCGCGCCGCGCCGGCCTGGGCGGCATCTCCGGCCTGATCCAGTTGGGCGGCCTGGGCTTGGAGGGCCAGCGCTGGGGCGGGCGGCGCGGACTGGGGATAATGTGACAGGGCCCACAGCGCCAGCGAAATGACCAGAATGACGGTGCCGGCCTGCTTCACGAACATCTTTGCGCGATCCAGAGTGTGCAGCAGGGCCACCCGCAGTCCGGGCAGGCGGTAGGGCGGAAGTTCAATCATCAACGGCTTGGTCCCGCCGGGCAAGAGAGTGTGTTTGAACAGCAGCGCGCATCCCAGGGCGGCGAGGATGCCGATGGCATAGGCGCCGGTGAACACCAGGGCGGCCTTGAGCGGGGACTGCGGAAAGATCAGGGCGGTGACCATGGCGTAGACGGGAATCCGCGCGGAACAGGTCATCAGCGGCGTGATGAGGATAGTGACCAGCCGGTCCCGAGGGTTTTCAATCACGCGCGCGGACAAGATGGCGGGGATGGCGCAGGCGTGGGCGGAGAGCATGGGGACAAACGCCTTGCCCGGCAGGCCAAAGCGACGCATGACCTTGTCCATCACGAACGCGGCGCGCGCGAGGTAGCCGGTGTCTTCGAGCAGCGACAGGGCAAAGAATAAAATGCAGATCTGCGGGAGGAAGATAAGAATGCCGCCGACCCCGGCGATGACGCCATTGACCAGCATGCTTTGAAGGTCGCCGTCCGGCAGCAGCGCGGTGACCCCGGTTCCAACGGTTGCAAACAGATGGTCAATCAGATCCATCGGGATTTTGGCGGCCCAGAAAATCAGGGCGAAGAGGGCCATCATGACCATCAGAAAAACGGCCACGCCGGCGACGGGATGGGTGACGACCTCATCGATTTTTTCGGTCCAGGCCGAGCGCCGCGACGACTCCGCGTCCATGACCCGGGTGGAAACTTCCTCCGTCCAATCATAGCGGGCCTGAAACGAACAGCCGGAGCAATTGCCGCACTCCGGCTTCCGGTGCGCGACGGATTCGGGCATGGCGCCGCCGACCAACCGCGCCAGCTCGCGCTTCAATTCCGCCAGGCCGGCGCCCGAACGCGCCGAGACGGGCATGACGACGCAGCCGAGTTCGGCGCGCAGCTGCTCCACGTCAAGCTCGATGCCATCGCGCCGGGCCATGTCCATCATGTTCAGGGCCACGATGACCGGACAGTCCAGTTCCAGCAGCTGACTGACGAGAAAAAGATTCCGCTCCAGGTTGGTGGCGTCCACGACCACGAGGGCGGCGTCCGGCGCCGGATGTTCCGCCAGGCGGCCCTGCAACACATCACTGGCCAGCCGTTCGTCCGGGGAACTGCTGTTCAGGCTGTACAATCCGGGCAGATCCACGAGGACCACCTGCTGATCCCCGAGGCGCAGCCGGCCCACTTTTCGTTCGACGGTGGTCCCGGCAAAGTTGGCGGTCTTGGCGCGCAGGCCGGTGAGGGCATTAAAGAGGGTCGTCTTGCCGGAATTGGGATTGCCGACCAGCGCCAGAGTGAAGGCGTGGTGCCGGTGGGGGGAAACGGCCGCGGTGTTTCGGGACCGGCTCATGGGCGGTCATTCTCGCGCAGCACGCACTGGTCCGGCTGGCAGACTTCCACCTGAACCTGGCAGGCCAGAGAAGCGGCCAGCCCCAGTCGCGAACCAAAAACGCGCAGAATCAACGGGTCGCCCCGCTTGATGATTTCCACCCGGCGCCCCAGGCAGACCCCCAGGGTTTTGAGCCGTTGCGTCTCCTCGTCGTCAATGGCGATGTGCCGGACGACGGCACACTGGTTCGGCGGCAATTGATCCAGCCGGACGAGCACTGGGGCGGTGGAGGCAGAGGTTGTCACGATGACTAAAAAATAAGCCGGGCCTGCGGGAAGTCAACGAAACCCGCTGCCGGTCGCTTGCCTTTTACTGTCGGTGAATTGCGGTGCCAACGTCTCCTGCCCCCCGGCGCCGCGGGTGAGGAGTTGAAAAGCCCCTGAGCCTCAGGCAGGCTGTGGGGATGAAACACCGACACGGTCTGGGGCTCATGCTGGCGCTGGCGCTGGCGCTGGCTGCCGGCTGCGAAAAGGCCGCCCCCCCGGCGGCGGCGTCGATGGAGGACCTTCTTCCCAAGCAGGCGCAGCCGAAACTGGCGACCCTGAAGATTTATCTCGGCGCGGAAACCCTGGAGGCGGAGCTGGCGCTGACGCCGCAGCAGGAAATGACCGGCATGATGTACCGCACGAACATCCAGGAAACGGATGCGATGCTGTTCGTCCTGCCCGCCACGCAGCGCGCGAATTTTTGGATGATGCACTGTCCTGAATCCATTTCCGCCGCCTACATCACGCCGGAGGGCGTCATCGCGGAGATCCATCACCTTGAAAAGAATGACACCAACGGGGTGATGTCGGCGACGGACAACATCCGGTTTGTGCTGGAGACGCGGGAGGGCTGGTTTGCGCGGCACCACATCAATCCCGGCACCGTCATCCGCACCGAGAAGGGCTCGCTGGCCGAGACATTTCTGCCGAGATGAAGGCGGGCAGTAGGAATTTAACAGGTCCTTCCCTCCCCGGCACCCCTCTCTTAAGGTGAGACAAGGAAGAAAACAGGGCGGTCGGCATCCGCGTGAATCCTGAAATTCAAAATTGACCGAGTTTGCTCGCGTTGCTAGGCTGGCGGTCCGTTCCAAACGGTTTTATGCAACACACCATTTCGATTCTCGTGGAAAACAAGTTCGGCGTGCTCACGCGCGTGGCCGGACTGTTCAGCGGCCGCGGCTACAACATCGACACGCTCAACGTCGGCCCCACCCAGGATCCGGCCCTGTCGCGCATGACCGTGGTCACCCATGGCGACGACGCGACGCTGGAGCAGATCGTCAAGCAGCTCAACAAGCTGCCCAACGTGCTAAAGGTGCAGAGCTTTCAGGAGGGGGAATATGTGGACCGCGAACTGGTGCTGGCCAAGGTCAATGTGGACTCCACCTCGCGCGCCGAGGTGATGCAGATCACCGACATTTTCCGGGCGAAGATCGTGGACGTGCAACCCCGGACGCTGACCATCGAGATCACCGGCAGCAGCAGCAAAGTGGAGAAGTTCCTCGACCTGATGAAGACGTTTGGCGTGGTGGAACTGACCCGCACCGGACAAGTGGCAATGCCCCGGAAGTGATCCAAGATCCCAAAAACAAAAAAACAAACTGATTTTATGGCAAAAGTATACACCGACAAGGACGCCGACCTCGGCGTGTTGAAAAAGAAAACGCTCGCAATCCTGGGCTTCGGCTCGCAGGGTCACGCCCACGCGCTCAACCTCAAGGACAGCGGCTTCAAGGTCATCATCGGCCTGTACGAAGGCAGCAAGTCCATCGCAGTGGCCCGGGAAAAGGGCTTCCAAGTCCTCCCCACCGCGGAAGCCGTCAAAAAGGCGGACGTCATCATGGTCGCGCTGCCCGATACCAAGCAGGGGGCGTGCTACAAGAAGGACATCGAGCCGAACCTGGCTAAGGGCAAGACGCTTGTTTTCACGCATGGCTTCTCGATCCATTTCAAGACCATCGTTCCGCCGAAGAATGTGAACGTCATCATGGTCGCGCCCAAGGGACCGGGGCACACCGTCCGCCGCCAGTACACCGAGGGCAAGGGCGTGCCCAGCCTCATCGCCATCCACCAAAACCCGGGCAAGGACGCCAAGAAGATTGCGCTGGCCTGGGCCAAGGGCATCGGCGGCACCCGCGCCGGCGTGCTCGAAACGGATTTCAAGGAAGAGACGGAAACCGATTTGTTCGGCGAACAGACCGTGCTGTGCGGGGGCGCGAGCGCCCTGGTGCAGGCCGGATTCGAGGTGCTGGTCGAGGCCGGTTATTCGCCGGAGATGGCCTACTTTGAATGCCTGCATGAATTGAAACTCATCGCCGACCTGATGAACGAAGCCGGCATCAGCGGCATGCGCTTCTCCATCTCCGAAACCGCCAAGTGGGGCGACGTGAGCGTCGGCCCCAAGATCATCGACGCCAGCGTGAAGAAACGCATGAAGGCGGCGCTCAAGGACATCCAGTCCGGCAAGTTCGCCAAAAACTGGGTCAAGGAATATCAGGGCGGGTACAAGCGCTACAACGCCCTGCTCAAGAAGGGCGAGAAGCATCCGATCGAAAAGACCGGGGCCAAGCTCCGCGCGATGATGCCATGGATGAAAAAGCGCGCCATCAAGGGCGCTCAAGCCGCCTACTAACCGATCCCATTTTAAACGCAAAGCCGCCGGAGTCATCCGGCGGCTTTTTTCTTTTCCCGCGGCGCTTGGATCCGCAAAAATAATCGCGGATTGCATGCGCCCCGTTCGGGCGCCTCTGGTAAATTACCCGCTCATGAACATCCTGATCGAAGACGCGGAGAAGCTGGAATACCTCACCAGCTCCCACCAATGGACAAAAAACGCCCTGAAAGGCAAAGACTTCGGCGCCACCGGCGACGCTTGGGAGGCTGCAAAAAAAGAGCCGATCGGCCGGTTCAACATCGTAGGGCACATTGCCGAAACCCGGCAGTTCATCAACCTGAATCACGGCAAAGGCAAGGGGGCGGAGTCCGGCGCGGACGAGAAGTGATACGACCCCTCTGGCAACCAATCCAAACGAAAGGTGAGGGCGCCGGAAAAAGGTAGTCGAACCGGACGGATGAAAACTGCGCCGGCCGTAATGGCCCCCGCTTGGTCACGGCCAATTTCAGGTCGGATGGGAATTCCCGGGGACGGATGGATTCACCGACGGGGCGCCCCCTGAAAAGAGGGTCGGGGCCACGGCCAACGGGGGTGCCTCAACAGGTTCAAACTGGGTGGACAAGCGGGCGATGCAACGGGCCAGGTGCTGGTAAAATAATTCCCCTTCATTCAGTTTTTCCATCAAGACCACATTCAGCCGGGGATATTCGTTCCAACAAAAATTCTCATACAATTCCAAGGTGTCGGCTGCCGTGACCAATAGCAGGGGGTACCGGACCTTTTTGAGGGCGAGGGACCTTAACAGACTCAACGCATCCAGCCCGGGATGGTTTAGATTGATAATCAAAATGTCAGGATCGGTTTCGGATAACTCCGCCAGCGCCGCATCGGCATTCCTCAATTTCCGGAATTGCGCCAGGCCGATATAGACTTGTCCCAGACTCTCATAAAAACCCGGGGACGCATCGTCCAAGACGAAAACAGTCAATTTCCGTCCCTGCGGTAGCTTTTTGTCAGCGTATTTCATAAAAACAACCCCGCACTCCTTCAGGCCTCATCTCCCCAAACCCCCGCTCGACCTCCTTAAGTGCGAAGCTGCAAACCAGGCTCCGTTGGGTATCCTTATTAATCCCCAAAGGTGCTTACCTATGAATACGCCCGGACGGACGCCTTCTTTCAATATAAATATTATAGCCCCAAAACGCCGAAATAGGACAGTTGAACTTAACCGTGGCACATCGGCAGGTAGGGCGGGCAGTCCCCTGCCCGCCGGCGGTTGCCAACCCGCGTCACCTTAGGCCCGGAGACGGCGCGCACGGAGTGACGCGCCCTACCTGACACAAAGTTGCCAGGAACTACTATTAGTTTTCAGTTCCCCAAGATTTATTGGGTTGTATACCCATCTCAAACTCCAGCGTGCCGCCGGCAGCGAGTTCTGAATGGCTGATCCACGACCGATTCAGCGGCTGGCCGTTGAGTTTGGCAGATTGAATATAGCCATTCTGGCGAGAGACATGGTGGGCGATAATGGTGAAAGTGCGGCCGGGATAATATTGGGGATCCAGCTGGATCTGCGCCTTCTCCACCAGCGGACTCCCGATTTCATACCGCCCGGCGGCAGGGTTCAGGGGGTACAGCCCCATCGCGCTCCACACGTACCACGCCGACATCTGACCGCAATCATCATTGCCGCAGATGCCCTCCGGCGAATTGTCGTATTGCGTCAGCTGGATCTGCCGGACCCGCTGCTGCGTCTTCCAGGGCGCCCCGGCTCGGTTGTAGAGATAGGCCACGTGATGACAGGGCTCGTTGCCGTGAGCGTACTGGCCCACCAGGCCGGAGACATCGATAAGGTACTGGTCCACCTGCGAATCCGCGTTAAAAAGCGCATCCAGCTTTTGAACAAACGCCTCCGGCCCGCCATAAAGCCGGATCATGCCGGGAACATCGTGCGGAACTGCAAACGCATACTGCCACGCATTCGCTTCGATATAGTCGTCAAACGAAACCGCTCTGGGATTAAACGGCTCACGGAAAGTTCCCTCAGCGGTCTTCCCCCGGAAAAACCCCGTCCCGGCATCAAAGACGTTGGTGAAATTCTGGGCGCGGCGCTCAAATAATTTTGCGTCATCAGTTTTGCCGAGGGCCGCAGCCATCTGCGCAAGACACCAGTCATCATAGCAGAATTCAAGCGTTCGCGCGGTCGCATAAAATGATTTGCCGTTCACTGCCGGAACATACCCGAGCTTTTGGTATTCCTCCTGATGATGGCGCCCGCTGCTGGCCGTAGCGCGCATCGCCTGATACGCGAGGGCCGCATCGTAATTGCGAAAGCCTTTTTGCCACGCGTCCACAATCACAGGGATGGAATGATAGCCGATCATGCAGCCGGTTTCGATGCCGGCCAGAGGCCACAGCGGCAGCAAGCGCTCCGGCGACTGCTGGTAAAAGGCCAGCAGCGTGCGGATAAAATCATCGACCCGCTCCGGCTGCGTGAGCGTCAGAAGCGGATGCTCGGCGCGAAACGTGTCCCACAATGAAAAGGTGGAATAATATTGGAATCCATCACCGGCATGGATTTTTCCGTCCGGACCGGGATAGGAACCGTCGGCGTTATTGTAGAGGACCGGCTCCGTCAATGTGTGATAAGCGGCCGAATAAAACGTCTGGCGGATCTGGGGATTGGAAGATTCGATCCGGATACGCGACAGGGCCTCGTTCCAGCGACGCCCGGCCGCAGCCCGCACGCCGTCAAAATCCCACGAGTCCATCTCCGCTTTTAAATTTTGCCGGGCCGCCTCCACGCTGGTGGGCGAAAGGCCCACTCGCAGGAGAAGCTGCCCGCCCGGCGGCAGCTGAAACTCAAACTGGCCGCGGATATTTTTGCCGCGGGCTTCCGAGGCATCCGGCGCCAGCCTCTTCCCATCGAGCTCCAAACCGTAGTTTTTCAATGGCACGGAGGTTTCGATGGCAAAATACACCGCCTTCCCCTTCGCCCAGCCGTCGCTGCGGCGGAACCCGGTGAGGAGAGTGGAATTCTCAATCTTCAACCCCGCGTCGGTCGGCTTGTTTCCAAGGCCGTGAACCAGGTCAATCAAGCAGTGGCTCCGCGCCGAATCCGGAAATGTGTAGCGATGCATTCCCGCGTGCTCCGTGGCGGTCAATTCCGCCAGCACATCGTATTTCTCCAGCCGGACCCGGTAATAACCCGGCTCCGCCACTTCCTGGTCGTGTGAAAAGGGGGATTGAAACCGTTCGCAGGCGAGGCGGCCCGCCAGTTCACCGGTGACGGGCAGGACGAGCACATCGCCTAGATCCGCCACACCGGTTCCGGAAATATGCGTGTGGCTGAATCCTAATATCGTCGCATCATCAAAATGATAACCCGCGCAGGCATCCCAGCCCTTGGTGCGAGTGTCCGGACTCAGCTGCACAAAGCCAAAGGGCACCGTTGCCCCCGGATACGTGTGGCCATGCCCGCCCGTGCCCACCAGCGGCAAAGCCTCGCCCGCCGGCTGAGGAGCCGCCCAGCACCATGCGGGCTGGAAGACCATCGCAATCCCGAGACCCGCGCTGCGGAAAAAATTCTTCAGGCGGGCGGGGCTCATCGTAGAACAGGAGAGTGTCTTCATAAAAGGCAGCGGAAAGCTCAGAGCCGCGACGCGCTGAAGCGGATAAATCCCGATGGCACCGGCGCCACTGGCTGGAGGGTGATGATTTGATTGGTGACCTGATCGAGCACGCTGACGACTTTTAAATAATTGGTGCCCGAAAGCCACGTGAACAGATTGGAGGACCACTCCGGCGTGAGCGACACATCCGCCGCGGCCTTGGAAAGCGGATAGCTTACAGTAAACAAGCCATTGCTAGATCGGGGGGAAATGAGATTCGCCTCCGCCAGCTTCGGCAGGGTTCCCATCGCATACTCCATCAGGTTGGGCGCTCCGTCACGGTCCGGATTGGCGGCGTCGCCGCTCACGGCGGCATTAGTTAATTCTGCCGCCGTAAAATTCGCGCGCTGCCAGATATTCACCGGACGATCCGCGATGACCACCGTCGCGTTGGTCAGCGCGGTCAGTGTATAATTCGCGGATGACGTGAGCTTCGCAATCACCGTCGCCTGATTGGTCCCAAGATTATTTCCCAGCGGCGATACCATCAGGTTGGTGGAGGCGATGCCGACCGGCAGCGTGATGCTCCCGGGCAAGGCCGCGTAATCCACACCCGGAACAGCCGTGCCGGCCACAGAATAAGCCACCGTCACCGCCGCATTCGTATCGCCGCTGCGCACAATTGCAAAGCGCCCAGGATTCGACCCACCCCCCCCCGCCGCCGCATCGCTGGCGACAATCTCAACCGTCAGCGCCGGCAGCAGCGCTGCGGAACCGACACCAAGAAAGCGAACGGCGTCGGCGACGACATAATTATTTGTCGGAGTGCCATCATTGCGGATGATGACGCCATTGGTCTGACCCTGCACAAAATTGGTCGTCATCAGCTTGTACCATCCGCTGCTACTCAGGCGCTGGTTCACCAGCACGCGGTTTGTTCCGGAAGCATGGACAATGTCGTATATCGTATTCGTGGCGCGGTTGCTGGATTCCACCCACCACGCATAAACTTCATAGGTGCCGTTCGTCGGCAGCGTCGGCGCATAACGCACCCAGCGAGTGGGCTTGTTCACGCCGATGCCATCCAGCAGGTAATTTCCATTCCATCCCCCGGCATTGGACCCGGGTGTCCACCCGCCCGAATTTGTGGTGCCGGGCACGGTATCCTGATCCAAAATAATTCCATTAGTGGCTGAGGTCGCTGCCGTCCATGAAAGCAATTGCCCATCTGCGCGCAGCTGAGCGGCAAGCTTGCTGTAATTCAGATTTTGGACCGCCACCGCGTCATCGATCGCAAACGCCGCCGCCGTGCCCGCGCTCTGGCTTATCATCATGAAGACCGGCTCCATGCGGCAGGAGGCGAAGGCGACATGGCTCGCCGACAGCGCAAAGGTGCTGAACACATTCTGGCATTCATTGCTGCGGGGAATGATGGAACGATAGCTGATGGGATACGGATAGGGGGGCGTCCCTCCAATGCTGCCTTCCCAGCGGGAATTTCCGCTCGCCGCCACGCGCTGGACGCCATGCGAATCAATGTTATAGCGGGCGAGGCAGATGCCATCCGGCGCCGTCACGCGCGCCTCGCAGTTCGATTGCGTCATGACATAATCGCTCACCATGCGGCGCGCCTCGCGGACGTAAATCTGCCAGGGCCAGCCGCCGTTATCCGTGAACTCATCCTTGGCCAGACCCCAAGACGACGCCTCGGCGTTCAAGCTTGCAGGGACGTTTGTGCTGGTCGCATAAAAGTAAAGCAGACCGCGGAGGTAATTCTCATGCGCCTGGCGGATGACTTCCCGCCCCGCATACGTGTTCGTCGCCCAGGTATAGTTGTAGCCGACGTAATCCGTGGACAGTTCGCCGTTCGCGTTGATATCGGTCTTGCCATTGGGAATGATGGTCTGAACATCAATCAGTTTATTTAACGCCGTGGAGGCGCTCGCCGCCACGCGCGCCGCAACATAGCGGCGCACCAGCTCATAGTTTGCCTCCGAGTACCCTGAAGGCGGGCCAATGGCAATTTTGTTGGTTGCAGTTTGAGTCAGGCAGAGGCGGAAATTGTAGGCCTGCAACCGCTGGTCGCCATTGCCCACCGTGCCGCCATTGGTCGTGTTGACCAGGGGCAGCAGGCCGCTCGCCGCATTCCCGGCAATCACATACGGGTCGTAATTGTAAGTGCCCCCCGCCGATCGAATGCCCGCCAGAGACTCATTGTACGCATTGGTGCCTTCGCGGCCCCAGGTAAAGGCCACGCCTGCCGCTGCCATCAGGTCGCCCTCATATGTGGTATCAATGAACTCCTTGGCTCGAAAAACCGAGCCGTCCTGCATGGATATCTGCGTGATCCGGTTGCTGACCACGAGCGCGGATGAAAGCAGCAGGCTGTTGTAAACTTTCACGCCCGCGTTGGTGGCCATTTGCCAGAAAACAGTTTCGGCGACATTCGGCTCAAACCAGATGACCGGATTGGTGGAGCCGTATGCCGCACCGACGCGGGTGTAAAACTCGCGCGAAATCCCCCCCAGATAGCTGTAATCATTGCCCGGCCCGATATCTGTCACGCCCAATCCGCTTGCGGACATGCCGCCGAGATGGTTGTTCAGCGAAACGAGGGCGACGGATTTGCCCAGGCGCGCCGCTGCCACCGCCGCCGCCACACCGCCGGAAGTGCCGCCGTAGACACAAATATCGGCATCCACAGAAATGGGGGCTCCGCAAATCGGCTTCAGGCAGCCGCCCAAAGCCAACGTCAGTAGAAATATTCTTTTAACCGATTTCACTTCAGACCGGCCCGACTTCTTTGGGCCATTCCAGGCGCACCCCGTCGTTGCGCAATAATTTCTGGAGCGCAGCCAGCAGCTCGGGCTTGGCCCTCACCTCGCGCGGGGTTTTTTTCTGCGCGTGACAAAATGCCGCCAGCGTGCCGGCGGACTCGCCCACATTCCACTCCACCGGATGCAGCCGGTAGCAGCCGTTGGTGAGATGGGTGACCCCGAGATTTTTGCAGGCGGGCAGAAGATTTTCCACCCGCTGCGGGATCAGCGCGCCCAGGGGAATCTGAAACGGCAGGGTGCTGCCGTAAGCCCCGTGGTCGCCGGTGGTGGTGATGTGCAAATCCATCCGGTAACAGCCAATGCCCACGGTGTCGGCAAATGGCGCGGCGCGGACCTCGTTTTTCGGGAGACCGGTTTCCTGCATGCGCGCTTCGGTCGTGACATGCTGCTCCAAAACGGTGAACTCCGCCTTGATGCGTCGCGCTTCGCGAATGTAGGGGTACTGGGCAAGCCCGTCCTCGGTGCCAACCACATCGGGGCGCAAGCGCAACCCCTTCCAGCCCGTGCCCCCATCGGTGCGCGGGGCAGCGGTCTGCAGCCAGTAAAATAAAGACAGGCTGAGCTGCTTGGCCCGGTCCAAGTGCTTCTTTGCCTCAGCCTCGCTGACGTCGCAGATCAGGCCGAAGGAGTAATCGTTCTGCGGCCAATTCACGATGGTCAAATCGCCCCCGTAAAACCCCGGAGCAAAGAGGTCGCGGTCCGCGATGCGGCGATACGTCCAGAAGCCTTTGCGCGCCTGGGGATCAAAGCCGATTTTCTTGGAGTCGGCTTCTTCAAAACTCAAAAAGCGATACGGCTTTTTAGCCGAATCCGTGGTCATGATAAAGTCGCGCCAGAACGCATAATCGCTCGGCTTTTCAATCGTGTGATCCTCGCCCGCGAGATAGTCCATCGCATAGCAAAAAGTGAATCCCTGCAGATTGTGGGGCTCGGCCTTGTCTTTGGCGTGCGGCTCGTGCGTGTCCGACTTGGCTTCGGCGCCGAGGACATATTCCGTCTGGGTCAGCGGGAGCAAGTCGCCCTGCTCGGTGGCGTCCACGAAAAACGGCGCGCGCAAAACGATCTCATGACCCGATTCCAGATCTCGAACGGCAAGGGCTTCAACCCTGTCGCCGCGGGTCGCCGCGGACACGGGCTTGTGCTGGAGCAAAAGGGTGATGCGCCCGTTTCCGAGATAGGGCGCGAGCATTTCATAAAGCACCGCCAGGGCCACGCGCGGCTCGCCGCCAATGCGGGTGACCCAGGAATTGCCGGGGTTCAAAAGAAGGTCGGCGCGCGCTTTTTCAGTGAGCGGATAATTCCGCCGATAATAATCCCGGATTCCGGTGCGCAACCGCTGGTAGCTTTGAGTCCCGCCAAATGTTTCAATCCATTTATTTTCATCCGGCGGCACCGCCTGCTGGGTGATTTGTCCGCCAATCCAGTCGGTTTCCTCCGTGATAATGACGCTCAGCCCATTGCGAGCCGCCGCCAGCGCCGCCGCACAGCCGCCTAGGCCGCCGCCCGCAATGATCAGATCGGCGGCAAGCTCCCGGGCGCGGGAATTCCCCGCAGGCTTGGGCGCCGAATCATTCGCCCCGGCCGCCAGCGCGCCGGGCGCTCCGGCCAGGAGCGGCAGCGCCAGTCCAGCGGTTTTAAAAAAATGGCGGCGGCCGAATCGGTTCTTAGAATCATTCATATTAGGTTCTCCAAAAAATCTTGCGTCGGGTCAGAAAATTTACCGTCACCGCCATCAGCACGGTGACGAGGGCTCCCTTGCAAAAGCCGCCCCAGGGGGTGGTCGCAAGCGGCGCCAGCAGCGCGCCGGCCCCGGTGAGCGCGAGGACCGGCGTGATGAAATTATTGATGCCCGCATAGGCAATCATGGGGTTCTGTCCGTTGCCGATCAGCAGGCCCAGCCCGCGCTTCCGCCGGAACACATCAATCCAGATCGAGAATCCGATGTAGGCGCCGAGGGCGAGGCCCGACGTGACAAAATAATAGCTCAGCGTCGGATGATCTTTTTTGATGCCGCCCTCATACGGTTCCAAGACCAGACCCAATACCAGCCAATAAATCGCCCAGTTGAAAAGTTTCTGGTAAAGCCGCTCGGTGTCATTCAACGGCTTTTGTAACAGCCTCCACCCGGCGGCGCCTAGCGCGATGGCGGCCAGCGTCGTTTCCATTAGCCAGCGCACTTTCAATCCTATCAGCACGGAGAAGAGCAGCGCGATCAGGGTCAGCAGAAGCAGCAGATATTTTCCCGAAGTCCAAGCGGGCGGCGCGGCAGAGTCTGCCGCCACTATTGGCCGCCGCGCCCACTTCAAAATCAAATCCCCCGCAATCGTCCCGGGGATGACAATGCAGAGGTATTGGAGATAATACAGCTGATACATCCACGGCAGCGGCGAGGCGCTCCAGAGGTCATGCACCCAGCCCTCGGTAGGCGCGGGCAGATTCGAGAGGCGGATGGCGAAAACAATTCCCAGCACCCCCAGCCGCAGCGCCAGATTGTCCCGCGTGGCCATCCACAGCAGCGACCCAAAAACAGCCATGTTCGTCAGCACAATAATGATGATATCGCTGCGCGTCACCTTGAATCCGGACCCGTCGGGATAGACGGCGCACAGGCAGAAGACAATGGCTGCGAGCCACCCGGCGGCGCGGATGGAGATCTTCCGCATCCGCGACCATCCCTCCGGCAGGCGCGTGAGGATTGGAAAGAAAATAAAGAATCCCAGGAGCGCCGCCAGCCAGGTGGCGGCTGCGGGATGAGGGTTTAGCGTGTAGGGCCGGATGAGCTGCACGAACAGCGCAAAAAAGCCGAGCAGGAATCCCCGCTCCGCCACGAACAGAAAAAGCTTCCAGGGCGGCGCCTGGCTTTCCATCCGGCGCGACAACGCGAGCGGAAATGAAGCGCCCATTGCAAAGAGGAAGAACGGGAAAACCAGGTCCACCCAGGTGAGGCCGGGCAGGTTGGGATTAAAGACAAAATGCGGGGGCGGAACCTGCGCATGATACATCCAGGCAGGCAGCGCGTTTGCATCGAATGGCAGCTGCCCCGACAGCAGCATGGCCAGAATCGCCAGGCCGCGCAAAGCGTCCAGGGCCAGGGCGCGATCCTGACGTGGGGGGGGATTCACACCTTGCCGAGAGCTTTGAGTTTGTCAAACGTGCGAGCCACTGCGCCCATCGGATTCTGGCTCGCTTCATGTTCCACCACATACCACTGGGTGCTGCCGGTGGTTTCACAAATTTCAAACACGGCGGGCCAGTCCACTTTATCCTCGCCGATGACGGCTTCCGGGCCGCCGCCGTTGGGCTTGAGATGAATGCTCCGCGTGCGCCCGGGAAATTTTTTCAATTCAGCCACCGGGTCAGCGCCGCCATCGCAGCAGTTGCTGGTGTCGAGCTGCAAGATGACGTCGGCGCTGGTATTTTCACCGAAGATCTCCCAGGGCCGCGCGCCCTCAACCAAATTGAAATCGTGCCAGTGCGAATGATAGCCGGTGGACAGCCCCAGAGGCGCAAGCTGGGCGGCAATGGCATTGAACCGCGCCGCCTTCTCGACCCAGATCTGGCGCGTGGCGCCGCTCATGTCCGGGACAATGATGAAGCGGTTTCCGAGAATCTGGTTGAACTCAATCGTCGCCTTGAGCTTGTCCGGCGAGAGGACCATCTCGCTGGGCGTGTGCGAGCCGCACGCGACAATGCCATTGTCGTCGAGCATCTGCCGGATTTCTTTTGCCGACCGATTCCAATAGCCGGCGAATTCCACCCCGGCATAACCCATGCGGGCAATCGCGGCCAATGTGCCGGGGAAATCCTGCTTGCAGGCCGCGCGGACGGAATACAACTGCACGCCGACGGGGATTTTCTTTCGGGCGGCCGCGGCGGGTTTGGCGGCGCTGGCGCAGCCCGCCAGACCGAGCGAGGCGCCCGCCAGACTCAGAGCGGACAGCTGCAAGAAATGGCGGCGGCGAAGGGGAGCGGGGGAGTTCATGATGATTTAATAATGGTTTGGGGACCTTAAGACCGGCGCATATAAGGCAGGCGCCACGGCTTCCGGTATTTGACGCCGACCAGCTTGTCCGCCTCAGGATCGCCGACAACCTTCTCTGCCACGTCGTCCCAGACAATCTTATGGCCGGTGCGGTAGGCGATGTTGCCGAGATGCGCCAGCGTCGAGACGCGATGGCCGATCTCCAGATTAAGGACGGGCTGCTGGCGGGTCTGGCAGCAGTCGAGAAAATTACGGACGTGGGCGGGGCGCGGGTCGCCGGAGCCTTTTTTCTTGCGGGAAGGAATATTAGCTTTCTTGGGTTCAGTGACGAGTTCAAAGCCGGCGTCATTCAATATGATGTTGCCTTCAGTGCCATGCCATTCCACGCCCCAGGAGCGGCCGTTCAGGCCGTTGTTCAGACCGGCACGATGCTCCCAGATCAGCTGGCAGGAGGGGAAATCATAAAGCGTCACGAGCGAATCCGGCGTTTCCGAATCGTCGTCCAAAATAAATTTCCCGCCGGCCGCCGTCACCGACCGGGGATTTTCCGGCGGCAATCCCATCGAAACCATGTTCAGCAAATGAACCCCCCAGTCGGTCATCAGCCCGCCGGCGTAATCCCAAAACCAGCGGAAGTTGTAATGAAAGCGGTTGGCGTTGAAGGCATGCAGCGGCGCCGGCCCGAGCCACATGTCATAGTCCACGCCGGGCGGGACGGGGCCGTCCGCCACATGGCCGATGCTGGGCTGCCAGTCGAGGAATGCCCAGGCCCGCGCCAGGCTGACTTTGCCGAGCTTGCCGGACCGGATGATTTCCGCCGCCTCGATGATGTGCGCCGCGCTGCGCCACTGGGAGCCCATTTGCACGATGCGATTGTATTTTTGCGCGGCGGTGAGCATCGCCCGCCCTTCGTCAATCGTCTTGGCGAGGGGTTTCTCCACATAGATGTCCTTGCCGGCCTGCGCGGCCATGACCATCGGGATCGCGTGCCAGTGATCGGGCGTGGCGATGAGCACCGCATCCACGTCCTTGCGATCCAGCACATGGCGGAAATCCTTCACCGTGTCCGGCTTGGGACGGTGGAAATCGGAGCAGATCTGCAGGCCAGCGGCGAGCCGCGCGTCATCCACGTCGGCGATGACGGCGCAGTCCACCTCCGGATTGCCGAAGAAACATTTCAGGTCGCCCTGGCCCATGCCGCCGCAGCCGATGAGCCCGAGGCGGATTTTTGAATTGGCGCCCGGCTCGCCCGCGCGGGCGCTGCGGATGAAGGGGGAGGCGAAGGTGCCTGCGGCGAGTGCGGCGAGCGCCGACTGGCCGATAAATTTTCTGCGAGTGATGTCGGGCATAAAAAATTTTGATCCAAGGACGGCCGCCGATGAAACGTCATTCACGCAGCCCCAGAAATGCTGCGGAGAAGATTTGTTTCAAGGGGGAACCGTGGTTGAAAGGTACAGCAAATCGGGATCGGTCGAACCGTTGACATCGGGCGCCGGAGCACCCCACCCGGGCCCCTGCAGAGAGCTGCTCGGCACCGGATCAGCAATCAAATTTCCCTTTTGAACATTGGGCCCTTTCCATTTGTGAAATTCAGTGTGGCCGTCGGCAAAGGCAATATTGGCACCGCCGCTGTGACGGCTGGAAGGGAGGTTCCAGAACGTTTTGCCGCTGATGTATTGCGGGCTGTAGATTCCGAGAGCGTTATTGTCAATGCTGTTGGCCGCTTCCTCGACAAAGACCGCCGCCAGCACCGAACCCGGCGTTGCGATTGCGGATAATTTCACAAAGCTGCCGCTGACGGGATCCGCGTCCACAGCACCGGCTGAAATATTGGCCCAGTTCATGCCAGTGCTCATGGAGTAGCTGCGGTTTTTGAGAACCGTTGTGCTGTTGTTCACCAGGGTCTGATCGGAAGCGCAATGGTAAATCTTGGAACTCGTATTAAAGGGATAAAGAACCCCATTTTGAATGGCCAGATCATTCGGATCCACCCGGGCATTGCCGGTGTAGCTGCTAAACCCGGAACCCCCGGCTTTGATCCAGGCATTGGGGCCGCAGGAATTTCCGGTGGTGTGGTTATTGACGATGCGATCCGAGTTATCCCCCGAATACATGATGAAGGCAATATCCAGCTGGCGAATATTATTCAGGCATCCGATGGCCTGCGCCTTTGACTTCGCGGCGGACAGCGCCGGAAGCAGCATCGCCGCGAGAATGGCGATGATGGCAATGACCACCAACAATTCAATGAGTGTAAATCCGGAGGGCTTTACCGTCTGACCGCTTGGGCTGTTTCGTTTTCTTATCATTTGATCAATAGGAATCAATGGATATTGACTGAATGCCGGCTCGATTCAAATAGTGACGAGCCAATTTAACCATTGGCCCTCAAAATCTGCCATAGCCCTTTTAGGGGGGCTGGCCTGGCAGACAACTAAAAAGGGGCGGCAGAGCCGCTCCGATCGCAGCGGGGCGCCGTATTTATTTTTCCAGATACCGCACCACCGCCTCGGTCCGGGTCCGGACCCCCAGACGTTCAAAGATCTTTTTAATATGCCCGTGCACGGTCCACACGCTGATGCCCATGGCCTGGGCAATTTCCTTGTCCACCCCCCCCTTGCTGAGCAACATCAGCACCTCATTTTCGCGCGGGGTGAGCTTGGAAAGCGCGGCGACATGCGGGCCGGACCGGGGCCGCAGCAGCTCCTTGAAAAAAAGCCGGACCGGCGCCAGATGGCTCTCGGCATCGGTGCCCGCCGGATTTCCGGAGTGAATCACCGGGTCGAGGAGGTGGGCGGGAGGAACGCGCTTGAGCAGGTAGCCCTCGGCGCCGCCCGGCGTGGAGACAAACATGTGATCGCCATCCACGGAAACGGAATAAGCCAGCGCCAGCGCTCCGGAGGCGAGCCGCATTAATCCCCCGGTAAATTGAACGCCGATGCGCTCTGCCAGGCTCCGATTCGTCAGCACCAGCTTCGGGTGATGCAGGGCGGCCATCGCCGCAAACGACTCCGGCGTTTCGCACGGCACGGCGCAGTATCCCGGCTGCTGGTTGATGCTCCAGACCAGAGCGCGGCGCAGGCCGGCATCCGTTTCGACAATCAATACGCGCTGCGCCTCCGCCGGCGCCCGCGGCGGCAGCGCCCCCACATCCGCCAGGCGCCCCACCAGAGTGTGCACCGTGGTGTAAGTCCACATGATGACCGGATGGACGGCCCACTCAAACGCCACGATCAGCTCGCGCGGAAATAATTGGCACGCCTCCTCCCAGCCTTGTTTGACGATGGCGCAATAAATATGGCAGGCCCGGCGGGCAGCCTCCTCCGCGTCGCTGGTGCCGAGCGGGAAAAAATAGCCGTTCCCCGCGTGCCCAATCCGCGCTGTAAAGGATTTGTCCGGCTCCCCCGAACCGGGAAAAAGATAGCGACGCAGAAGAAGCTGCTCTTTCCAATAAGAGGCGTCCGTTTTGGAAAAGCCTGTCTGATTTTTCTCATGGACCAGGGCCGCGTCCCAGCCTTCGGCCACAATGGTGTCATAGATCGCCTTGGCCGCTATGGCAGCGGTGGCTTTATCCGAAGCACCCAGCGAAAAAGTCCGGCGACGGCTGTGATGCTGGATTTTTACCGACCAGCTATCCACCTTGAGCCGCTGCCCGTCGCGCGTGTACGTGTTTTTAAAAATGCGCTTGATCCAAAAATTCTGAACCTCATGAGATTCAGGGTTTTGGGCACTCAAATCCCCGCTGCTTGGACGCTGCTTGGACATTTTTCTTTTAATAAACTCCTTTTGCAGTGGTTTGTCAACAGCCTCAAAAAGCGCGCTATTTCAACGCGCTATTTCAACCCGGCCATCACCCGCGCCATTTCCAGGGCGGTCTGGGCCGCTTCCGTGCCGCGATTGTGCTTCCGGTCGAGACAGCGCTCCCGCGCCTGCTGCTCGTTTTCCAGCAGCAACACCTCGTGGATGACCGGCACCTCATGCAGAATCTGAATCTGCGCCAGCGCGGCGCTCACCGCTTCGCCAATGTGCTGCGCATGCGTCGTGGCCCCGCGCAAAATCACCCCCAGGCAGAGGATCGCAGAAAGCCCCGAATCCTCCGACGCCAGACGCGCCAGACGCGCCGCCACCACCGGAATCTCATAGGCGCCCGGCACGCGCACGACTTGCACCCGGGCCCCGGCGCGCGTCAATTCCCGGCGCGCCGCCCGCAGCATGGCGTCGACATAACGCGCATTATAATTGGAGGCGACAATGGCAAACACGCCGCCGCGACCCTGGATTTTTTTGGACTGAATTTTACGAAGCATGAGAATGAGTTCTTTTTAATTTCAGAACGGGCCGCATTCAAGGGCATACACGCACACACTCGCGGGCATACACTCCCGCGCGGACTTCCGCGGCTCTCCCTCTCCGCCAGGGAGAGTTCGCCCGCGGCCGGAACAGAAGCCAACGCCCCCCGGAACCGGCTCTTGCCAGCGATTGCTACACGGACGCGGCAGCAGGATCGGCCGGCAGAGGCGCCGCCACTGCGGCATTTTCAGCTGCGGCTTCCGCAGGCGCGGCTTCCACAGCCGCCGGGCTGTCGGTGATCACCGCGCCAACCACCGCCTCGATCCCTCCGGCAACAGGGGATGTCGCCGCCGGCTGCTTCGCCGGTTTCGTGGGTTTGGGCAGGGGCTTCTTGGCCGCCTCCAGCTTGCCATCGGCAAATTCGATGATGTGGCCCTGATGCGCCAGCCAGTGCAAATCCGCGATGAGGGCGGTCTGTTCGGGCGTGGCCTCGGCGGGGGACGCCGGGGCGGCGGCAGGCTGGACCTCCAGAACCGTCGGGCGGGCGGGCGCCGGGGCGAGCGTCTCGATCAATTTCCGGCGCGTGCATTTCGGATGCTCCTGAATGAACAGCAGAATGCGCTTGATGTTCTCGGAAACCGGCGTGGCCTCGAGATCCAAGAATTGCGGGCGCGCCACCGCGACGTGGGTGACGGTCTTGTTGACCTTGAAAAACTGGAGTCCGTGGTTGGCGAACTGCTGGCTCAGGGTGCTGGCCAGCTGCAGCGGGAAATGCCGCTGCTGTTCCCATTCGGCGCGGACGAGCTGCTGCAGGCCGCGGCTGCGCAGGGCCCGGCTCATCACTCCGCTGACCACGAGGGTGTCCACGGACTTGATAATCGTCTCCCGATGCGTGGTCCGGAAATGCTGCTCCACCTCCTCCAGCGTGGCGAGCTTGAGCGGTTCCGGCATGTTGAGCACGGTGTACTCCGTCTTGAAACTCTGCTCCTCAATCCATTTCTTCACGACCGCCTCATCGCGGACAATCTTCACGCCCGCCTTGTAGGCGTCGAAAGGCATCCGGGAAAAGCGCTCGCTGTGCAGCTTGCGCAGCTGATTCTGATAATCGTGATGGTTGGGCGGGCCGAGAACCACCCCGCTCAAGGCGCATTGCGCCACGAAGGTGTAGACGCCCTTGGGCGGCTCAGTGGCAACCCGGTCCACCTGATAAAAGGTGGCGAACTGAGTCTTCAGCACGTGCGCAATGGCCTCTTCCTCGCTCAACCACGGCGTCTCATCCAGCGCACAGACAAACAGCGGCTGCGCCGGAGCCCCCTCCGCCTTTTTCTTCACCGTCAACTGGACGGAATATCGCTCCGGCTTGTCCAGCACCAGCTGCGCAATCTGAAACAGCGGATAGGCGCGGCCCGTCATCCGGATCTGGCGGGCGAGGGATTCCACACCCTGCTCCCCGGGCAGAATTGCGACTCCCACTTCCGGCAACGGCGCCGGCGGCTCGCGCCGGACGGGCTCCCGCCGGTCATCGCGGCGATCCCGGAAACCACCGCCCGGGCGGTCCCCGCCGCCAAACCGGGCTCCCCCGCGCGACGGTCCCCCGCGACGGTCCCCGCCGCCGCCAGCGCCGGCGCCATCCCGGCGCGGGCCGGGCCGGGCGCCGGGCTTGTCATTAAAGCGGCGCTCGGGCTTCATGCCTTCGTTGCCCGTGAACTTCTCGTAGCGGTTGCCCGCGGGCTTGTCCTGCGCCCACGCGGGGAGAAACAGCTTTTCCAGATCCAAATCGGTTTCCATACAGCTAATTGAGCTTATTGAGCTTGGTTGATAAAAATTAAATCACACGGTCACAACCAGGGCGCGCTTGGCCAGGATGGCGTCCACGATTTTCTTGGCGAGCGCCGGTTTTTCAGCCAGCGCCTTTTGTGCGGCCTCCTTGCCCTGCCCGATCAATTCGCCCTCAAACTGAATCCATGCCCCCTTCTTGTCCACCACCCCGTCGGCAATGCCCACCTCGAGAATGCTCCCTTCCTTGTTGATCCCGTGATTGTAGATGATGTCGAACTCGGCCTCCACAAACGGCGGCGCCACCTTGTTCTTGACCACCTTGACCCGCACATGATTCCCGGTCGCATTGCCCGCGTCGTCCTTGAGCGTGTCCCGGCGACGGATGTCGAGCCGGACGCTGGCGTAGAATTTCAGCGCCTTGCCGCCAGGCGTCGTCTCGGGGCTGCCGAACATGACTCCGACCTTTTCACGCAGCTGGTTGGTAAAAATGCACGCCGTCTTGGATTTGGCGAGGATGGCGGTGAGCTTCCGCAGCGCCTGGCTCATCAGCCGCGCCTGCATGCCCATCGTCGCCATGCCCATGTCGCCTTCCAGCTCGGCCTTGGGCACGAGCGCGGCGACGGAATCGATGACGATGACATCCAGCGCATTGGAGCGGGCGAGCGTTTCGCAGATGGTCAGGGCCTCTTCGCCGGAGGCCGGCTGCGAGACCAGCAGATCGTCGAGGTTCACCCCGAGCTTCTTGGCGTAGCCCGGATCCAGCGCGTGCTCGGCATCGATGAATGCCGCGAGGCCGCCGGCTTTTTGGGCATTGGCGATGACGTGGAGCATGAGCGTGGTTTTGCCGGAGGATTCCGGGCCGTAGATCTCAATCACCCGGCCGCGCGGCAAGCCGCCCACGCCCAGCGCCAGATCCAGGGCAAGCGCCCCAGTCGGAATCACCTCGATTTTCACGTGCGCCTGGGCATCGCCGAGGCGCATGATGGCGCCTTCGCCGTAGCTCTTGGTGATGCTGGAGATGGCGGCATCGAGTTCGCGGGCGCGGGCGGCGCTCACCCGGGTGTCGGCAACAGCTTTATCGGTGGACTTTTCGGCGGTGGACTTCTCAGCGTTTTTGGCGGCCATAAAATTTTAAAGAATGGATTTCTGATTTAACGGAAAACGACATTAGTGAATCGGACGGGAATAGTCAAACCGGGATGGGCGCCGGATTAAGATTTACCGCGGGGGGATTTGTTGGTTTAATGGAAAAGTTCTCGGCGGGAAGGGTGGCTGAGTGGTTAAAGGCACCTGACTCGAAATCAGGAGTAGGGGTAACCCTACCGTGGGTTCAAATCCCACCCCTTCCGCCACCCAGTAAAACTTCAACTCGATCCACTGCTTCCTCCCGCTCCCACCGCACCAGCGCTGCCATCCTCGCGTAGAAATAGCAGCCGGCAGTCGATATGTCTGCGCTTCGCGCCGACAATCATCCGCTTGGCTTGGGAGTTTTCCGCGGCGGCTTTGCCGGACACGCCCGCCATATCACATACTTCAGCCAACGCATTATACTGCCCGCTCTATCGCTGTTAGGTAGGGCGCGTCACTCCGTGCGCGCCACCCCGGGGCTAAGGTGACGTGGGTTGGCAGCCGCGGCGGGCAGAGGACTGCCCGCCCTACCCGCGGACTTTTTTGCGCAAGCGGATCGCTTTGTTATTACCCCAGCTTCAGTAGCAAGAGCAGACCGGATACATTCGGGTGGATGAAGGATGCCTGGATCCGGATTGATCAACCCAAGGACCAACCATCTCCCTCGCGGAATCGCTCTGAGGTAGGGCGCGTCACTCCGTGCGCGCCGTCCCGGGCCTATGGTGACGTGGGTTGTCAACCGCGGCGGGCAGAGGTCTGCCCGCCCTACCTGCGGACTTTTTTGCGCAAGCGGATCGCTTTGTTATTACCCCGGCTTCAGTACCAAGAGCAGACCGGATACATCCCTATGAATGAAGAATGCCTGGATCCGGATTGATAAACCCAAGGACCGACCATCTCCCTCGCGGAATCGCTCTGAGGCAGGACGCGTCACTCCGTGCGCGCCGTCCCGGGCCTAAGGTGACGTGGGTTGGCAACCGCGGCGGGCAGAGGACTGCCCGCCCTACCCGCGGATGGGCCAAGGTTCCGTTGAACGGCCGTCGTCAGTGGCCGAACCGTTCGACATTGTTGGCGCGCCCTTTCCAAATCACCTGGAATTTTCCGAACTGGTTCATG
Source organism: uncultured Verrucomicrobia subdivision 3 bacterium (assembly GCA_903835255.1). Lineage (GTDB taxonomy): Bacteria > Verrucomicrobiota > Verrucomicrobiia > Limisphaerales > UBA11358 > UBA11358. The sequence goes on along the minus strand of CAILMI010000049.1, from coordinate 9,903 downwards.
ATCTCAAGGCATTCGCTGGCCAGCGCAAACATCCGTTGACTGCTGGGATATTTTTTGAAGATCACGTTTTTCACCACCAGCCGATTCCGGACGATGGTGGAATCCGTTTCAATGACGAGCGACAGCGACTTCAATTCAATGGATTTCTCTTGGAACCAGCCCAGCGCCTCATCCAGCGCCAGTTTCAGGGCATTAAACTCTGCCTCGTTATTGGTTCCGAAACCAAAATCCGCCCGGCTGCGCTTCATGATTTCTTTGCCATCGAGCTTGATTTGGAAGGACCCATATTTCTGACCAGGATTGCCGAGGCAACCGCCATCAAAATAGATTTCCGCCGTGCCAGTTATTTCAAACGCCCGCGGTGCCGCTTGGGGCGCCTCACCAAACAGGCTCAGGGTCTGGTGTTCGCATTGGCTCTCGTCTAATCGCATATTAAAGGAGGGATTTCAGGACGATTTGATGGAGCTGTTTTTTAATTTCCATTCGCCCCGGGATGACGCTTGTTTTCACGCAGTTTTTCAACAGAGCATCCAGCCATTCGCGCGACACCTCAATGGTGCCCAGTTCAAACACGGGATTTCCCCCCTCTTGAATGAGCCGATAGTTTTTAAGCGAAACCTGAATTATTCCGCTCTCCCCCTTCAAATTCAGGTCGGCATGGATCGCCTTGCTTTCTTTATCAATTTCAAGCCGCGTCATCGTGCCATATTGCTTCAGAAAGCCGCTGTTGAATTCTGACCTGACTTTTTCGATTTGCGCCCCTCTCGGCAGCATCCTGAAAAAGACAATTTTTACCGCATCCCCCCAACCACTGCCGGCGTTGAAAAATTCGCTAAATCGCACGGGATTAAATATGGGTCCAGCTCAAGGGTGCGGCAAGGTTTCAAAATGCGGGTTTACCGCAACACATTTGAATGCTCTTGAATCCACCGTTCGGCCGCCAAATAATCCGGGCACAAACGCTCCACCTCCAGCCAAAATTGGTCCGAGTGGTTCATTTGCCGACGGTGCGCCAGCTCATGTAGGCAAATGTAGTCCCGAACAAAATCTGGCGTCTGAATCAATCGCCAGTTCAGTGAAATCCCGCCGCTCCTCGAACAGGAACCCCAGCGCGATTTTTGATTCCGGACGGAGACGCGCGAGATTTCAATGCCGTGACGCGAAGCCAATTCCAGGACGCGAGCCGGAAGCTCTTGGGCAGCCAGTTTTCGGAGATGCTTTTGGATCGCCGGCCTCAAATCCACACTCCCATCGCGCAGGTTTAACAACACCTTCCCTAAACGGATTTGTCCTGCCGTCTCCACCTCAATCCGGACCCGTTCGCCCTTTAAATAAATCTCGGTTCCCGGCCGCCATTCCTTCGCAGTTTTCGGCTGCGCTTCCAGCCTCTGAATCTGCCGCTCCAGCCACCCCATATTATGGCCCACGAATTCTTTGGCAGATGCAATGGAGCCTCGTCTCGGAACGGTCACCCTGGCTACCCCGTCAGACCTCAATCGCAAAAGATAGCGGCGCGCCTTGGGATTGTGGACGAACACCAATGGAACGGACCTTGATCCGATTTGAAGCGAATCCAATTTCGGCTCTGGCTTGGGTTTGAAAAATCGGTCGAACACCAGATGGATGCTATGCGTTTACCGGCACGACTGCCAACCCTGAAACCGGACTCCAAAGCAGGCAGGGGCCAGGTAGGGGCATCGCGCTGCGATGCCTCCGCCCGGCAGGGCGGAACAAACGGAGTCAGACACCCCGCCTCGCCTGATTGCTTTCCGTCCCCTGACGCTGCGCTCGGCGACGGGGACGCCGCAGCGCGGCGGTCCCTACCACCCTGGCACAAACCCCTCTTTCGGCGTTCGGGTTGAATCCTCCTTTTCCAGACGCCAGATCGGCACTTCTTTCCCCTCGCCAAATCCGATGTAGGACCCGGGTTCACAGGCGCGCGGCCGATGTCCTGCGCACCGTGCTCGCCTCCTCCCAGGGGGTCCTAGTCCCTGGCTGAAATAGCCCCACCGGTCGCGCGTTCGCTCGGCTTTTGAGCCGTGCCCTCCCCTCCCCTAATTAATCCAAGCAGACCGGATTTCCCGTGCTATCTTGGCGGACGGAGAAGGATTTATGAAGCAAGTCACAGCCCACCCATCGATTATTATAAATCAGGAACCACTCAACCCGAGTGAACCTGCGACGGGCGCCGCGGAAAAGGAGAGCGCCGACCCGGAATTAATACCGACCTCCCTGCTGAACTTTTCGGAAGAAACCTACATCACCCTGCTGCAAGAAAGCGCCCTGCTCCGGACCCACATCTGTCAGCTTGAAAAAGCCCTTAAAAACCAAAATTCCGACGATGACGGAAAGCCGAAACAAGATCTGAAACAAAGCCTCCTGATGGCGCGAATTCTCCCGGCCAGCAGTTTGCAATTAATGAACTTGGCCACGAAAACGGCCGGCATGGGGATTTGGGAATGGAACACTACGAACAACTCCATTCACTGGGATAAACGCATGTTCGATATCTACGGCATCCCTCCGACCTTCGATGGCCTGGTGGATTATTCCATATGGAAAAAGTGCGTTCTCCCCGAAGAGCTCGCAGAGCAGGAGCGGGAGTTGCAGTTATTGGTTCAAGGCCAGGGAGGAGGAAACAGGGAATTTCACATTCGCAGAGCCAGCGACGGAAAATGCCTGCTCCTGAAGGCCATGGAAGCTCTCTATATCGACCCAGTCATGGGAACCCAATGGGTCTTAGGCACCAATCTGGATATCACCGAAAAAGCCATGGCGGAAACTGCGTTGATGGAGAGCGAGTTGCGCTTCCGAACCTACATTAAAGAATCCAGCGACAGCATGATTCTATTTAAGGCCTCGGGAAGTATTATGGATTCAAACAAGGCGGCCTGCGACCTCCTCGGCTATTCCCCGCAGGAACTGCTGACAATGAACGTGGCGGAACTGGAACCGGATTCGGATTTAAACCCCTCGCGTGAAGTATGGCGACACATTGAGCCCGGGCATCCAGTGCTTCAAGAGCAACAACTCCGCTGCAAAAACAAAACACTCGTCCCGGTGGAAATCAAGATGACCTGCTATGAATATAAGGGAGAGAAAGACTATTTTTGGCTGGCGCGGGATATCCGCCAGCGCAAACACGACGAAGCCGCCATTAAAAAACTGAATAACGAGCTGGAGCAGCGCGTTAAAGAACGCACAGCGGACCTGGCTGCAGCCAATCAAGAATTGGAAACCTTCAGCTATTCGGTCTCGCACGACCTGCGCGCGCCCCTCCGCAGCATCGACGGCTTCAGCCGGGTTTTATTGGAGGATTACCAGGACAAGCTGGATGCCGCCGGCAAAGACAGTCTTCAGCGGGTGTGCGCCGCCAGCCAGCGGATGGGGCAACTGATCAGCGACCTTTTAGAATTATCAAAAATCAGCCGGAAGGAACTGTACCAAATCCCGATGAACTTCAGCGCCATGGCCCGCACACTGGCGGATGAATTGCAACAGCAGGAACCGGGTCGGAAAGTGGAGTTTGTCATCCAGCCCGAAATCATGGGAACCGCCGACCCCATCCTGATACGCGTGGTGTTCGAAAACCTGCTGGAAAATGCATGGAAATTTACAGCCAGGCAAAAAGCCCCCCGGATTGAGTTCGGCCAAACAATTGCCAACGGCGTCTCCGCCTTTTTTGTGCGCGATAACGGCGCGGGATTTGACATGGCCTATGTCGATAAACTGTTTGGAGCTTTCCAGCGCCTGCATTCCATGGAGGATTTTCCCGGCACGGGCATCGGCCTTGCCAGTGTTCAGCGCATCCTCCGACGGCACGGCGGAATCATCTGGGCCGAAGGCAAAGTCAACCTGGGAGCGACATTCTATTTCACCCTGCCGGAAACAAACAACAAACCCGCATCATGAAAAAAAACATCCTGCTGATTGAAGACAACCCGGACGACGTGAAATTGACGCTCCGGGCATTCGAAAAGAACAAAATACTCAACGAGATTGTCGTCAAGACCGATGGCGTGGAAGGCATGGAATATCTGAACCGCTGCACCCTGCTTCCGGCCCTGGTATTATTGGACCTCCAGCTCCCCCGGATGGGGGGCATTGAGGTGCTGCGGCGGATCCGCACCGATCCCCGGCTCAAATTACTGCCGGTGGTCATCATGACCTCCTCCCGGGAGGAGCGGGACATCAATGAGGTCTATCATCTGGGAGCCAACAGCTTCATCTGCAAGCCGGTTGATTTCGAGCAATTCACGGAGGTGGTCAGGCAGCTCGGAATGTACTGGCTCTTATTAAATGAACCGCCCCCGGAACCCTCCTCCCCATCCATTTCATGAATCATAAACTTCGCATCCTGATGGTGGAAGATTCCGAGGCGGACGCCGCGCTCATCCTGCGCGTGCTGGAGCGGGACCATTATGAGGTGACCAGCCACCGGGTGGAAACGGAAGAAGCCCTCCGCCAGGCCCTGACCCAGGAGAACTGGGACGCCGTCTTGTGCGACTACACCCTGCCCCAATTCAGCGGCAAACGGGCGCTTCCTATCGTGCGAGATCTGGATGTGGACATGCCATTCCTCTATGTGTCCGGCACCATCGGGGAAGACACCGCGGTCGAAGCCGTCAAGTCCGGCGCTCATGATTACGTCATGAAGACCAACCTGAAACGGCTGGTCCCCGCGCTGGAGCGGGAACTGCAGGCGGCGCGAGTCCGGCGCGAAAGCAGGCTGGCCGAAGCCACCATGCGCGAGTCAGAACACAAATACCGGCACCTCTTTGAAGCCCTGAGCGACGCGGTATTCTTGGTTGATGAGATCACCGGTCGAATTCTTGACACCAACACCCGGGCGGAAATTCTCTTAGACCTGCCCCGGACGAAAATACTGGGGTCTAATCAGGCAGAGATTTTCGCACCGCTGATGGGAGGGGAGACGAGCATCCATTTTCTGGCATCCATCGCCGCTGGCAGCAATCCAAATGGCAGCGAAATGGAATTAGTCCGGCGCACGGGCGAACCGATAACGGTGCACTCCTCGGTGTCGCGCATCAAACTCTATGACCGCCCGCTTTTTTTAATGGTGCTCCACGACATCACCGAGCGCAAACGGATGGAGATATCCCTGCGGCAGGCCAATCATTTGTATGTCACCCTCAGCCAGATCAGCCTGTCGGTGGCGCGCGCTAAAAAATCCGAGGACCTGTTCCGGGATGTCTGCAGCGCTGTGGTGGAATTCGGCTTATTCCGAATGGCCTGGGTGGGGCTGGTGGATATAAAAACCGCGCGGCTCATCCCCTTTTGCTGCAACGGCTACGAAGCGGGCTATCTCAAACAGGCCGGCTTTCTAAGCAGCCTGGATCAGCCCCATGGGATTCATAGCCCACCCCTCCTGCAAGGCGAGATCCTCATCAATAACGACACGCGAAGCACCCCCGCCACAGAATCCTGGAGCGCCCCCGCCCTGGAGCGCGGCTACCTCTCGTCGGCCTCCGTGCCGTTCCGCCGCAATGGAGCCATCACCGGCGCGCTCATTTTATTTGCGGACAAGCCAGGCTTTTTCTCCGAAGAGGAAAAGCACCTGCTCCAGCAGATCAGTAATGCCATCTCATTCGGGCTAGACAGACTGGACGAGCAGTTTGAAGGACAACTGACCATGGAATCCCACGCCCGGCTCGCCTCGGCCATTGAGCAGTCGGCGGAAATGGTGGTGATCACCGACACCGACGCTGCGATTCGCTATGTGAATCCGGCGTTTGAAAAAATCACCGGCTATCACTCGGCGGAGGTCCTGGGCCAGAATCCGCGCCTCCTGAAAAGCGGCAAGCAGGACGCGCTTTTTTACCAGGCCATGTGGGAATGCCTCCGGCGGGGGGAACTGTGGCGGGGCCACTTCATCAACCGGCGCAAGGACGGGACCCTGTATGAAGAGGACGCCACCATCTCCCCCATCCGGAACGACCAGGGCACAATCATGCACTATGTGGCCGTCAAACACGACGTGACGCGCGAACTTCAACTCGAGGCCCAGTTCCGCCAGGCCCAAAAAATGGAGGCGATCGGCAAGCTGGCCGGCGGCATCGCCCATGATTTCAACAACATCCTCACGGTCATTTTTGGGTACGGCTCCATGCTCCAGCACGAGACGCTCCGGCAGCATTCAGTGCATCAAAAAGTGCTCGCCATCCTGGCGGCGGCGAACCGGGCCAAAGATTTAGTGCAACAGATTTTGACCTTCAGCCATCAGCACGAACAAAAACGACAGATTATCCGGCTGACTCCCGTCATCCGGGAAGCGACAAAATTCCTGCGCGCCACGCTGCCCTCCAATATCCGGATTGACTTGAACCTGTCGGCCGACGCGCCCACAGTCCTGGCCGATCCCACCCAAATCTATCAGGTGACCATGAACTTGGCCACCAATGCGCTGCACGCCATGGAAGGCCACCAGGGCTGCCTGACCGTGAAACTGGAAGCCTTCACCCCCGACGCGGCCTTTCTGGCGCTGCATCCCCGATTCCGACCCATTTCCTACGCGCAGCTCACCGTTGGCGATACGGGCCAGGGCATGAATGCCGAAATCCTGGATCGAATCTTTGAACCGTTTTTTACCACCAAGCCCGCCGGCAAGGGAACCGGCCTGGGCCTGGCCGTGGTCCACGGCATCCTCCAATCCCACGACGGCCTCATCACGGTCGAGAGCCGGACGGGCGAAGGCGCCACCTTCCGACTTTATTTCCCGGCACAAACCCAAGTTGAGCCCCACCCGCTGTCCGATTCAGAAAAGAAAGACGCACCCCTGGGCCAGGGCGAGCGCATTCTCGTCATTGATGACGAACCCATCGTGACCACCATGCTGGAGACGCTCTTGCAGATGCTCAATTATCAGGTCAGCACCTGCAACAAGCCCAGCGAGGCCCTCGCCCTCTTACGCAAAAACCCCGACGACTACGACCTCGTCATCACGGATAGAATCATGCCGGAAATGAACGGGCTGGAAGTGGCGGCCGAGATCCACGGGCTACGCCCCCAGCTGCCGATCCTCCTGAGCACCGGACTCAAAGGGGCGCTCACGGATGAAGATTTGCGAAAAGCCGGAATCCGCGAACTATTGGAAAAACCGGTCGAAATAACCAAGCTGGCCGAAACGCTGCACACGCTGCTGGATAAAAAAATGAAACGGGCCCGGACCCACCTCCTGTTGCAAGATCCGCACCCGCCGGGCAATCCTCCCAGCCCGCTGAGCCGCTAAATCCGTTTCCAAAATAGCCGGACCCCAGCGCGGCGCGGATGCCGATTCGGGATCCCCTTGCATTTTCAAGCGAGATCAAAAAGCCTTCATTCCACTCGTGCTTGGAATCATAAGCCGGAACCATCGGTTAGAATGAACCGCCAAGGCGCCAAGGGACAAGACCTGAGCCGAATTCATACCGTAATTAAGGAAAATCAGCTCACAAAACGAACCCGACATTTTAAAAACTGAAATAGAACGGGCGCCTCTTGTTACTGCCCCACCCAACCCGCTCCCCGTTTAGGCGGAGCGAAGGAGACGGGGGGGCCACCTATTTTTAAATCGGCAAAATTGGGTTGATTGACAGGCTCCTGCACCTTTGCTAGTCATTGTCTCCACTATGACGCCTTTGAGCTGTTTCCAAAATCGTTTCAACGTGGCTTGCGTTCTGCTGGGCTCACTTCTCCTCGCCGGGATTGCAAATGCCAGACCCTCAGAAGATCAGCTAGAGTACCCCAAGTACAAAGGAGCCAAAGCGCTGCAGCACGAGGTAACGACCGATTTGATGAAGCTTCCGGGCATCTTAGGCACGGCCATTGGTCAGGACGCCGCAGGCGAACCCACCCTAACAGTCTATGTGGATCAGAATGGGCAATATAAATCGGAAATCCTTGGTATTTTTCCGCCCCGCCTGCGAGGAGTGACCGTTCGCACCGAACTGACCGAAAAATTCTATGCTTATGCCTACACCCCCGGCGGGGGCGGCACCACCGTTAGCCACACCGCCAAGCAGACGCCTCCGATTCAGCTCGGCACTTCGGGCGGCTGGCGCAACGACCTTGCCAACGGCTATTGCTGCGGCGGAACCTTGGGCTCCCTCATCCGGGTCAACGGCGTGCAATACATCCTCAGCAATTACCACGTGCTGGAAGCAGACATCGTCAACGGCGGTAACGGCATCGTGGCGACCACCGGCAGCGAGGTCATCCAGCCCGGCCTCATTGACGCCCGCTGCGATGCCACAAAAACCCAGACCGTCGGCAAGCTGGTCCTGGTTAAGTCCCTGCCGAATTCCAACATGGACTGCGCAGTGGCCCAAGTCGTTTCCGGCATGGTGAATACCAACGGCTCCATCCTTGAGATCGGAATCCTGTCTTCCAATACCGTGGCACCAGCGCTGGCGCAACTGGTCAAGAAAAGCGGGCGCACCACCGGCCTCACCCGCAGCACCATCGCGGGATTGAACGCCACCATCAGCGTCACCTACGAAAATGAATGCGTCGGCGGGACCGCCTTCACCAAGACCTTCACCAACCAGATTGTCATCGCCAATAGCCGCAGCAGTTTTCTGGGCAGCGGGGATTCCGGTTCCCTGCTGGTGGAAGATATCACCAGCAAACCCCGGGCGATCGGCCTGCTTTATGCCGGTAGCAGCTCCACTGCCATCGCCAACCCCATCACTCCAGTGCTCACTTTCCTCGGCAGCAAACTGGGCGGCACTGCCACCATGGTGGGTAACTGAACGGGGACGATAGCCCAGCGGCGCCAGCCGAAACCCACCCCCTTCTCCCGTAAGCATCGCTTTCAAGGCCAGCGCTCGCCTGCTGAGCGACGAGAACAGAGTGTGCCCGCAATACAGCAAATGCAAGGCCGACAACCCACAGCCCGGTCATGACGGAGAAAGGACCGCTCTTCGCCAGAGCGTCCGCCGCAGCAGGCGACGCCGATGAATGGAATAGCCTGTTTGCATTATTATGGCAGTTCAACCCGAATGCCAAACTAGGTAGGGGCATCGCGCTGCGATGCCTCCGCCCGGGAGGGCGGAACGAACGGGGATAAGACACTCGCTATGCGATTCGTTTTTCGGCGCCTGACGCTGCGCTCGGCGCCGGGGACGCCGCAGCGCGGCGATCCCTACCGGTCAAAAACCGGCGCGGAAGGGACTTGTACGGGCGGCCGTTCTGGCCCCCTTCTTGGCGCCCGCTGAACGCGGGTGAGGTCATCGCCGCGCGATGCCCCACCCTGCTGGCGCAAACTCCTATTTCAGCGTTCGGCATTAAACCCGCACTCCAAAATAGGTAGGGGCATCGCGCTGCGATGCCTCCGCCCGGGAGGGCGGAACGAACGGGAATAAGACACTCGCTATGCGATTCGTTTTTCGGCGCCTGACGCTGCGCTCGGCGCCGGGGACGCCGCAGCGCGGCGATCCCTACCGGTGAAAACCGGCGCGGAAGAGAATTGTACGGGCGTCCGTTCTGGCCCCCCTTCCTGACGTCCGCAGAACGCGGGCGATGTCAGCGCAGCGCGCTGACCCTACCACACGGACGCGAACTTCTATTTCGGAGTTCAGGTTAAACCGAACCTTGGCACACCGGCAGGTAGGGCGGGCAGTCCCTTGCCCGCCGGCGGTTGCCAACCCGCGTCACCTTAGGCCCGGAGACGGCGCGCACGGAGTGACACGCCCTACCACCACGCCAAGCCAGCGGGTCGCTGGACCCCCACTATGAAGACAAAGACTGAGACACGAATTACACGAATTACACGAATTACACGAATTACACGAATTACACGAATTAACGCGAATGAGGGAAATGTACCAAAAGCGAGGTCTAACCTGTTTACGCAGGTAGGGCGGGCAGTCCCTTGCACGCCGCGGCTGCCAACCCGCGTCACCG
>CAILMI010000048.1 GCA_903835255.1 uncultured Verrucomicrobia subdivision 3 bacterium | reverse complement strand
GGACGCACCTGCAGGCGTGTGAAGACGCTGAAAAGCAGTCCGGGCAGCATCAGGAAAGAGACCCAGTTGATGAGGAACAAAAACCGGTCCGTGTGCGTGAATAAAATCAGGGGGGCGGACAGCCATTCCATGCCGCAGGCGCTGATGTTCATGCGCGCATCAAAGGTGTGGATCCAGTGCCATTCCCCGGCCTCCAGCCAATGCATCACCCGCGGCAAGCGGTAGGCGTTGGCATCGTAGTTCAGCGCGGGATAGAGGCAGCCCGACAAAAAAGAAAGCGCCGCGATGGCCAGGAATAATTGGGGCCCCCGCCGCCTCAACCGCAGCCGGAGGGCGCTGGCCTTTGCCCGCAATAATTCCTTGAGCGCCCCTGCCGACAGCAGCCTTCCTGCCGCCTTTCCGCTGGGGAGCCGGATGGCTTGCGCGCGTCCGCGCCGGGAGCACCACCCATAGAGGAGGGCCCCGCCTGCGAGCCCCGCTATTACCAGGTAACCCGCCCGATTGAGCTGCTGTATCGCGGATAAAATCCAGCCGGCGTTGACAAGCAAGACCGACAGCAGGATCCATGTCCGCACGGCGATTAACATCGGCGGCCATGCTGTCACAATTGTCCGGAAACGCGATCCCAAAAGAGCCTCTCACCTTCCCGGATGGGACGGGCAGCCCTGCCTGATTTGGCCCGGGGAGCGTCCGCTGGAAACGGAGCGGCATTTTGGAATCCTCCAAGAAAAGACAGATTTTCAACAACCCATGGTTAGTCCGACGCTCCCCCGATGCTGAGACTGGCATCCGTTCAGTGTCCGGTGGTGGGAAATCAAAAAAACCAATCATTCATTATGAAAAAAACTCTAATGCTGGCAGCTGTGTTGGGTGTGGCGGTCCCCTTTGCAACGTGGGGGGGGGGAGCGCCGGAAAATTGGGCAACGCTCTGTGCCAAGTGTCACGGCGCGGAAGGCAAGGGCGACACCAAGATCGGTGCCAAGCTGGGTTGCAAGGACCTGAGCGATGCTCAGGTGCAGGCCGGGCTCAAGGACGATGGCGTTGCCAAGGCCATCAAGGAAGGCGTGAAATCTGCCGAAGGCAAATCGCTGATGAAGCCGTTTAATCAGCTGTCCGATGCAGAGGTCCAGGAGCTCGTGGCCTACATCCGTGGTTTTAAGAAGTGAGTCCCGTTCCAGTTAGGCGTCGGGTGCCCTCGGTGGTCGCCGCTGAGGGGTGGTTGGAGTCGCAAGGGGCGACCGTGTGCCTCTTTTTTATCGGCGAAACAGAGGGGCGCGCAGTCAATCCGTCCCTGCTATGAATTCTGAAAACATTCCGCCCCCGGCGCCGCGGCTTTCTCTTTTTCGAAACTGGATCAGTCTGGTCGGTCTGGTGGTGGGTGTGGGGGCGCTGTTCTCTTTCCTGTTCTTGTTCGTTCTCGATGCGATTTCGAAATTCTCCAATCCGTATGTCAGCCTCCTAACTTATCTGCTGGTGCCGGCTTTTTTAATCTTTGGAATTGCGCTGGCCTTCGGGGGGGCGTGGATAGAGCGCCGCCGCCGTTCTCGGGGTTCCGGTCCGGAGTCCTGGCAGATTGATTTGAACCGTCCGCGCGACCGGCGGGTGATGGTCGCGTTCATTTCCGGCGCGGTCGTTTTTCTCCTCCTCTCCGCCGTCGGTTCTTACAACGCGTTTCATTTCACCGAGTCCGTCACCTTCTGCGGCGAAGTCTGTCACACGGTGATGAAGCCGGAACTCACCACGCACGATCACGGTCCGCACGCGCGGGTGGCCTGCGTGGAATGCCACGTCGGCAAAGGCATTTCCTGGTTTGTGAAATCCAAGATCTCGGGCTCCCGTCAGCTCTATTCCCTGGCCTTTCATAAATACCCGACGCCCATCCCCACCCCGGTCAAAAACCTGAGGCCCTCGCGCGACACCTGTGAGGAATGCCATTGGCCGCAGCAATTCGTCGGCAACCTCGATCGCACCTTCCATTATTTCCAGAGCGACGCCTCAAACTCGCCTTACTCCGTGCGCCTGCTACTGAAGATTGGCGGCAGCGACCCCGCGCGCGGGCCCGTCGGCGGCATCCACTGGCATAATCTCCCCGGCAATAAGGTCGAATATGTCGCCACCGACGCGGCGCGGCAAAGCATCCCCTGGGTGCGGGTGACCGATGCCCAAGGCAAGGTGACGGTCTTCAAAACCAAAAACTTCACGAATGACGTCGCCCCAATGGGGGTCCGCCTGATGGACTGCATGGATTGCCACAACCGGCCGTCGCACCGGTATCTCTCGCCGGAGCAAGCCGTGAATCAGGCCATGGCGCTCGGCCGCATTGACCCAGCTCTTCCGTGGATCAAGACCAACGCCGTATTCGTGCTGACGCGGCCCTACCGCACGGGGGACGAGGCCAAGGCGGGCATTGCCGCCGCGTTGGCTGCAAACTATCCGGGCGCGGCCCGGCTGGGGGATGTCACCGCGGCCCTGCAGCAGATTTACGCGGATAATTTCTTCCCGGAGATGAAGGCGGATTGGCGGGCCTATCCGGACAACGTCGGCCATATGATCTGGCCCGGATGCTTCCGCTGTCATGACGGCCAGCATCAGACCGAGGACAAGCGCCGCGCCATCCCGGCCAATGACTGCAACGACTGTCACACCCTTCTGGCGCAAGGCACGGGGGCTGAGCTGGACCGGCTGGCGCCCGCCGGCCAGAAATTCGTCCATCCGGGAGGCGACTATGATGGGGCTTGCAACGACTGCCATAACGGCGGGCCTTGAGGTGAAGTTGAGGTGAAGAACAGGCTGGCCCCGGCTGAACTGCAATGATTTTGTAAAAAGCCGCTATCACGGTGGGCGCGGATTGGGGAATAAAAATCAGCCGTGGCGCGCGCAAGATCGCCCTGTTCTTGCTGATGCGGGCGCGCAAGTGGCAGCCATCAATTGACAAAAAAGGACAAGCACCGGAGCGCGGCTGTTTTAAAATCAATGGTGGTGGGTTCGGTTTGGCGCTTACTAGAAAAATGAAAAACTTTATGACAGGAGTGAGGGAGTCAAAGGGCGGGTGGAAAGCGGGGGCGCTTGCCAACGAACAGGGACGGGTCTTTAGTCAAGAAACTCAACGGGCTGCTCGACGGAGCCACCAGGGAATCGGTGGGCATGCCTTAATTAAGGATGAGCAATTATGAAACAAATAATTTTTTTTCTTACTGGGAGATATTCCATCGGATTTGCGTGGGTAGTTTTGGCATGGGTGTGCAGCCTGAGCACGGGATGGGCGGCCCTGAGCGCCTCCTTGACGATGCGTCCGCTATCCCCGGCAGAAATCATCACTTACGGGCTAACCGGTTCGAATGCCCAGGCTTCGGCCGGCATCAGCACCGTGGCTCTTGGCGAACCGGTTTATGTGGACGCCATGGTGAACGCCGCCTCAAACCAGACGAGCGTGGTGTGGACCTGGGTGAGTAAGCCGCTGGGATCTCTGGCCGTCTTGTCGGCGGGGCCGCTCGGCACCAACGTGCCGCTCTACAAAGTGGCCGATCGCATCAACCAGACGGGCGCGGCAGTCTACCGTCTGGCGGGTCGCACTTTTTTTCGGCCGGATGTCATCGGGTCTTACACGGTGAATGCCGCCATCACCACCGCGGGCAGCGGTTCAACCAATCTCTCCATTAAGATCACGTCATCGACGTATCTCGGCGTCCAGACCTGCGCGGCCTGTCATAGCGGAAGCTTCCTGAATGTCCCGAATATTTTCAGCAATTACGCCGGCACCGCGCACGCCTCTTTTTTTTCAAGGTCGATCGACGGCTTGGGCAGCAGCGATTTCAGCCGGAGTTCGCTGCCGACGTCGGTGCTGGGCTACGACACTAATTCCTTTGCCGTCAATCTGGGTTTTGATGATGTGGCGTCGCTTTACAGCTGGACCTTTCCGGCTGTGTTGACGAATGGCAACTGGGCCAGCATGCCGGCGGCGGTTAAAAACGTGGCCAATATCCAGTGCGAAAATTGCCACGGCCCCGGCAGTCAGCATCAGTTTTCGGAGGGGATCACGGGCAACACCAATGCGATCTCAGTCAGTTACGTGGCCGGTAATTGCGCCCAGTGCCATGACAGCAATCCCGCGCAGTCGTGGGGAATAAAATTCGCCGAATGGAATCAGTCGCTGCACGCCCGCGTCACCCGCACCCCCTCCGGCGCGGGCCGCGAAAACTGCGTCCGCTGCCACACGGCGCCCGGCTTCCGGAATTTCATCGAGAATGCCGGCAGCACCAATTCCTACGCCACCAACGTGGTCTATGAGGCGATCACCTGCGCGGCCTGTCATGATCCGCACAGTGCCGAAAATCCCCATCAGCTGCGGGCCGCCAACCAATACACCCTGCCCGAAGGCACCACCGTCACCAATGCGGGGTCGGGCGCGTTGTGCATGGAATGTCATCACAGCCGGAACGGGTCGGCATCCAATAACATCGCGAACTATCAGCAGGCCAAGGCCACTTGGGCGGGCGGCTCCAGCTTTGGTCCGCATGACAGCACGGCGGGCGATATGGTGGAGGGCGTCAATGCGATCACCTACGGCAAGGTCATTCCCAGCGGATCCCACAGCGCCGTCATCCCCGATGTCTGCGTGGGCTGTCACATGCAGCCGGTGGCGAGCACGCATCCCGCGTTCGGCAAGGCCGGCGGCCATACCTACAGCATGACCTATCCGGTCGTGAGCGCTGGCATCACCAACACCACCGATCTGGTGGATGTCTGCGTCAAATGCCACGGCCCCATCCAGGAGTTCAACTTCGCCCGCAAGGATTACAACAACGATGGTGTCATTGAAGGTGTCCAGACCGAGGTGCAGCATCTGCTCGACACGTTGTCCACCCTGCTGCCGCCTTCGGGCTACAAGGCCAACGCGAACGATTATGTGGCCGATGGCAAGATTAAGACGTCAGTCAGCGTTCAGACCAACTGGCCGGTCCGATTCTTGAATGCCGCCTGGAACTGGCAGTATGTTAAGGTCGAAGGCAGCCTGGGGGTCCACAATGCGCCCTATGCCGTGGGCGTCCTCAAGGCCTCCATCGGCGATCTCACCGGGGATAATAACAATGATGGTCTGCCCGACGCCTGGCAGATCAGTTATTTTGGCGCCAGCTTCGCCAGCAACTCTGCGGCTGGCCCCAACGCCACCAACAACGCCGCAGGCGTTCCAAACTGGATGATGTGCGCGTTCGGGTTTGACCCGCATAGTGCCTTCACCGTGGCGGGCTCCGGCACCATTTTCTTGAATGGCAACAATATCGTCAACGGGTCCACCAATAATCTCGCCATCTACAACGCCGCCGAAATCGTCTTCAATACCGTGGTGGGAACCACCTACCAGATTCAGGGCATCTCGCAGCTCACTGGCTCCTGGCAGAACATCAGCACCAACCTGCCCGGCACCGGAGGGTCGCTGAGCTACCTCACCCCGACGCGCAGCGCCACACAGATGTTCTATCGCGTGGCTCATACCCCCTGATGCCTGGCCAGTCATCGTGTGCCGGGCAGGCGCAAAGGAGTGCTATGGATGGGGCGGATCGTTGAACTCGTAGCGACGGCGCGCGGCGGCGTCCCGGGTGGCCGTCCGCTAGGATCTTTTGCCGCCGGCGTGTGGATGCTCTGCTAGGCCATCCATCGGAAGAATCCTCCCAATTTCCTCGCTTGGCTCCCGACCGTTTAATGGAGACACTCTATGGCAGATGGTGCGCGATCCGATACCCCGGGCTCCATTAAAACAGGGATTAAACCAATTTTTAGCTGAGTGATTTATGTCGGAACTTGATACCGCAAATCTAGACCGCCCCGTGCGCCGGCAGACCCAGATCTGGTTTGCTGCCATCTGCACGCTTTTAGTCCTCTCCGGACTTTTGGCCGTTGTGAGCCTGCGTTCCGAGGTGAATCGTCAGGCTAAAATCGCAGAGCAATCCGCCGCGAGATCGGTCATGGACCATTTGACGATCACCGACGTCACTTATCAAAAGTTGACGCTGGCCGCGCTGCGGGTGCTCCAAAATGAAACGTTGCAGCAGGGGCCGGCCCAAATTCGCGATCGCATTCCGCTGGGAGCCGTCCGTGTTCCGGCATTGTTTTTTGGGGACGTTTCCGTGGTCGGGCGCCATGAGATTGTGGATCAAGTGGCGGATTTGATGGGGGGGACGGCAACCTTGTTTGTTCGGGATGGGGAGAGCTATGTCCGCATTGCCACCAATGTGAAGAAGCAGAATGGGGAGCGGGCTGTGGGGACGCGCTTGGATCCCCAAGGAAAAGCCATGGCCGCCATTCGCCAGGGACATCCTTTCATCGGTGTCGTGGATATCCTCGGGAAGCCTTATTTCACAGCCTATAAACCGATTCCCGATGCGAGCGGTGAAACGATCGGGATTTGGTACACGGGCTATCCCATTGAAACCCTCGCCGCCCTTCGTTCCCAAGTGGAAAATGCCCAAATTCTCCGGCGCGGATTTATCGGCCTTCTTGATGCTCATAATGGGGTGATGTTTCAATCGAGCAATGTCACCGCCAGGGTCTGCAACGCTCTGGTAGCCGAATCTTCCGCTCGCGTAGGCGATGAGGATTGGGTGAGTGCGGGTTACCGCGTCCATCGGCAGACCTTTGAGCCCTGGGGATTTTCGATTGTTTCCGCCACTTGCCTGAATGACTTAAATGCCGAGACGTTCCAGCTGGTTTGGAAAATTTTAGGCGTCATGGCCCTCATCGCCATGGTCACCCTCTATGTTTTTCACCGGTTCGCGGACACTATTAAAGCCATCAGCGGGGTGATGGGTGAACTGGCTCAGACCAGCCAAGAATTGGAATCGGCTTCCAATCGGTTGGCGATCTCCAGCAACTCTCTCTCCTCCGGGGCCAGCCAGCAGGCCTCCTCGGTCGAGGAAACCAGCGCCTCACTTGAGGAGGTCACCAGTATGATCCGGTCGACGGCGGACAACGCGCAGAAGGCCAAGGCGCTGGCCTTGGAAGCGCGCTCGGTGGTCGCTGCCGGCTGCCAGACGATGGAGGAGATGGACCGCACGATGGTGGAAATGAACCAGGCGATGGCGGCGATCGAATCCTCGAGCGGCGAGGTGGCCAAGATTGTCAAGGGCATCGACGAGATTGCGTTTCAGACCAACATCCTGGCGCTCAACGCGGCGGTGGAAGCCGCGCGCGCGGGCGCGGCGGGCGCGGGGTTCGCCGTGGTCGCGAATGAGGTGCGCTCGCTGGCTCAGCGCAGCGCCGCCGCCGCCAGAGAAACCGCCGATAAAATCGAGGCGGCCATCGCCAGCAGCCGGAACGGTTCGGCCAGCTGCCGCAATGGATCCGCCAGCTCGACCAAGGTGGGGGAATCCCTCAAGCATATCGCGGATAAGATCTCCGCTACCGATGCGCTGGTGGCTGAAATCGCCACGGCGGCGCGGGAGCAGTCGCAGGGGATTGAGCAGATCAACGGGGGCATTGCCCAGATGGAGCAGGTGACCCAGAGCAACGCCTCCAGCGCCGAGGAAAGCGCCAGCGCCGCCGAGGAGCTCGCCGCCCAGGCCGAGAATTTGAAAGATCAAGTCAGCAAGCTTCGCCAGCTGATCGGCGGAGCTGCTCCCTCTCAACCGGAACTCGTGAGGATTAAAAAGGGTTAACCGCGGAGGGCAACGGGCTGTCCGAAATGAAAGCGCCTTTCCCGGCCGTTTAAACGCGAACTCCCGAAAGAGAAGTTCGCGCCAGGGCGGCAGAGTCAGAGCGCTGCATCCATCCCGCCCCCGGTCCAGCGAGCGTCAGGAAGAGTGCCAGAACAGACGCCCGCAACAGTCCCTTCCGCCCCTGATTTTGACTGGTAGGGACCGCCGCGCTGCGGCGTCCCCGTCGCCGAGCGCAGCGTCAGGCGACGGAAAACGATGTGGCAAAGCGGGCATCTTATTCCCATTCGTTCCGCTCCGCCGGGGGTATTGCTGTGCGCTGTCTCTGCCGCTTCATCGTTCGGTTTTAGTCGGAAATCCGTGTCGAGGGCAGTCAGATTAGGAGAGGCGCGGGTCACCCTTCTTTATTCGGTTCCGCAGTGTGTTGAGTGCTTGTCGGCCTATTTTCAGCGGCGCCGCGTCTGTGGAAAAAAAGAGTTCTGCCTCGTCCCGGGTGACGATCTTGAGCTGATGGATGGATTGAAGACGGACGATGAGTGAGCGGTCTAATTGAACAAAATAATCCCCGGACAACAACTGGATCCATTCTTTGATGCTTCGGCGCACATGGTGAGTCTGGCTGTTGATGGTGAACACATCGGTGTAGATTCCATCGGCCTGGATGCTGCAGATGGAATCCAGATTCAATTTCACCCACGTCCCGGCATCTTTGATTATTATTTCCGGACTCGTTGCATGGCTGCCCTGCTTCGCCAGCCGTTGGATCGTCATCGCCAGCCTCTCGGCGGAGATGGGTTTGACAAGATAATCAATCGCCGCCGCCTCAAAGGCCTGAACGGCGTAAGTATCAAATGCGGTCACAAAAACTACCAGCGCGTTCAGGGGCAATAGCGGAAGCAGGTCAAAGCCTTCATTCGGCGGCATCTGCACATCCAGAAACACGATGTCCGGCTTCACCAGGGCAGCCAATTCCGCCGCGGAGGCCACATCCCCCGCTTCCCCGACAATCGTGATATCTGGATGAGCTTGCAGCAGATGGGTCAAGCGTTTGCGGGCGAGCCGCTCGTCATCCACTAAGAGGGCTTTCATACTTGCGCCTCCCGGGCGATGGGTCGAGGCAGACGCAGTCGGGAATGGACCCAGCCGTCTTTCACTTCATGAATTAGTTGGGCTTTACCGCCAAAGATCAATTGCAGTCGGCGCTTCAGGTTGGCCAGGCCTATCCCCGTCCCGCGCATCTCTGCCTTATCCATCCACATGCCCGTGTTGCTCACATCCACTAAAATCATTTCCGGCTTCAGAACGGCGGCGATGTGGAGGCGCAAGAGGGAAGAGCTAGTCAATTGCCCGTATTTGATGGCGTTTTCCACCAGAGGCTGGATCAACATGGGGGGGACGACTACCTGCCGCACCGCTGCGTCCGCCACAATCTCAAATTCGAACCGTTCCTCAAACCGGATTTTTTCCACGGCCAGATAGTTATTCAGCGCCTTGAGTTCGTTTCCCAGAGGCATGGATTCGCCGGTCTGCTTCAGCGAATAATGGAGGTGGGTTGCCAGGGATTGGGTGATGGACTCCACTTTGTCCGGATCGTCTTTCTCAGCCAGGATCGAGTTGAGGGCGTTGAAAAAAAAATGCGGGTTCAGCTGGGATTTGAGGAGCTGCAGTTCTGCCTGGCGATTTTCCGATTCCAATTCCAGCACCTTGTAGCGCTCTCTCTCGCTTGCCCTCCAATGACACAGGGTAAAATACAGCATCGTCCACACCAGATAGGCGGCGGCTCGAGGATAATAATTGAGTAATCCAAATACCCCCATGTCCAGCAAGCTTCCCGTGAGAGCCCAATTTGCCACCCACTGATCCACGCAAATACAGACCGCACAGCATGCCAGAATCGCGGCGGTGCGCCGGCCCATTGAAATATCCCAATCTCGAATCCTGCGGTAGGCAAGCCGCAGGGCCGTGGTCAGCGCGATGCCAGAGATCGTCCTCAACAGAACATACTGGAGGGCGGATTCGGTGCTATCCAGCATCATGACCGCCGGAAACAGGGAGGCCGCCCCGATTAAAAACCAGCCGCTGAGTTGCAGCGGCCAAAACCACGGGCCTTCTGGAAATTGCTTCCGCATATTAGAATGGCACTCTAATCCAACCGCTCCCAAACATCATTAAAAAACATACTCTTTGCTCGGCCTGCGCCAGCGGAGACTGGTGAACGCCCTTCCGACGCCGAAACAAAATTCGTTACAGGGGATTCCGTCCTACAGACCAGGTAGAGGGCATCGCGCTGCGATGCCCCCGCCCGACAGGGCGGAACGAACGGGAATAAGACCCTCGCCTTGCGATACGTTTTCCGGCGCCTGACGCTGCGCTCGGCGCTGGGGACGCCACAGCGCGGCGATCCCTACCGGGGGCGTTGGGACGGCTAAGATCATTGAAGTGCGGCGTGGCGGCGCGGC
>CAILMI010000047.1 GCA_903835255.1 uncultured Verrucomicrobia subdivision 3 bacterium | reverse complement strand
CGGCAGATCTCCATATACGGCAAATCCCCGCTCTCCAACTCCCGCACCGCCTCCATTTTGAACGCCTCACTATACCGGATCCCATGATTGCTTCCTAACCGTTTAGTCGTCATACCTGACAACCTATTTCAGGACGGGACCGACCATCGAACACGCCTCCTCTCCCCGCCCTCTTCTCCATTGCATGGAAGAGAGGGAGTGAAAGCAGTCGAACCGCGCCGATTCATTCCTAGTCCCAAAATCAATTTTGAAATGAACCCCTTCACCCGCCTCACTTCACCGTCAACTCACGCAGGATGCCGAACTTCTCAATGCGTTTGCGCAGCGTCGCCCGCGTGATGCCGAGCAGCTGGGCGGCGTGCACCTGATTGTTGCCCGTCTCTTGAAGCGCTTGGATGATCAGTTCGCGCTCGACGGCGGGGAGAATTTTCAATTTAGGATTGCGCTTTGCCCATTGAAATAATTGCCGCGCCAGTCCAGCGGTATCGGTGACGGCCGTCTCATCGCCGGCGGCAGCCCTGGCTCCGGGCGTATGCGGGGTGTCGCCGGCCCCCGGGCCGGAAATCTCCGGCGGCAGGTCGTTCAACAGGATGGCGTCGCCCTTGGCCAGCACATGGGCGCGGCGGATGGCGTTCTCCAGCTCGCGGACATTCCCGGGCCAGTGATATTTTTGAAGCGTCTGGATGACGCCGGCGGCAATGGACTTGGGCGTTTGCTGCTGTTCGCCCGAAATTTTTTTAAGGAAATAATTCACCAGCAGCGGCAGGTCGTCGCGCCGGTCGCGCAGGGGAGGGATGTGGATGCGCACGACATTCAGCCGGTAAAAAAGATCTTCGCGGAACTGTTGGGCGGCGACGGCGGCCTCGAGGGGCTTGTTGGTAGCGGCGATAACGCGCACGTCGGTCTGGATCAACTGGTTTCCGCCGACGCGCTCGAAGGCGCCCGATTGGAGGACGCGCAGGATCTTGGTCTGGGTCGGGGGCGTCATATCGCCAATTTCATCCAGAAAAAGGGTCCCTTGGTGGCATTGCTCGAATTTGCCGATGCGCTGCAGGCTCGCGCCGGTGAAGGCGCCGCGTTCGTGGCCGAACAATTCGCTTTCCAGCAGGGGTTCGGGGATGGCCGCGCAGTTGATGGCGAGGAATGGCTGGGCGCTGCGCCGGCTATGGCTGTAGATGGCCCGGGCGACGAGCTCTTTGCCGGTGCCGCTCTCGCCGGTGACGAGCACGGTGGCGTCGCTGGCCGCAATCTGCCCGATGAGTTTGAACACCCGCTGCATCGCCTCGCTGCGGCCGACGATGCCAAGCTCGTAATCTTCCGATTGCAGGAGCGGCTCGTAGGAGACGACCTGTTTCATATCGCGCGCCGCCTTGAGGGCGTTGGCGACCAGCTCCTTGATTTTCACCGCGTCGAACGGCTTGAGCAGATAATCATATGCGCCCAGCTTCATCGCCTCGATGGCGGTCTGGGTGGTGCCGTAGGCGGTCATCAGGATGACCAGCAGCTTGGGGTGGGTGGCGCGGAGGCGGCGCAGGGTTTCGAGTCCGTTCAGACCGCCCATGCGGACGTCCATGAGCACGAGGTCCGGCTTGAATTTGGGGACGATCTTTAAGCCCTCTTCCCCGCTCGCGGCGGTGGCAAACTCGATTTCCGAAGAGGCAAAAATCCGCTGGAACGAATACCGAACGTCCTCTTCATCGTCAATCAACAGGAGCTTGCTCATGGCGCGCGTCACAATAGCCGATTATTTCCGGACGCCCAGTGAATTTTCCGGAGGCGGACCTATGTCGAATCGTCATTTGACCTCGCGCGGCTCTTGCCTTAAACTCGCGTTTCGTTTTTGATATGAAAATCGTTGTTTGTGATCCGATTTCGCCGAAAGGCATCGCCCTGCTCCAGCAGCGGCCTGAATTCAACGTGGTCGTCCTGCCCAAGCGCCTGTCCGAGGCGGAACTCCTGCCCCTGGTGGCGGACGCCGTCGCGCTGGTGGTGCGCTCCGAAACCAAGGTCAGCGCCAAGGTCATCGCCGCCGCCAAAAACCTGCGGGTTGTGGGACGGGCGGGCGTGGGTGTGGACAATGTGGACATCGAGGCCGCCACCCAGCACGGGACGGTGGTGATGAACACGCCCGGCGGCAATACCATCACCACGGCGGAACTCACCTTCACCATGCTGCTTTCGCTGGCCCGCAAGGTGCCTCAGGCGCATGCGACCATGGTGGCGGGCAAATGGGACCGCAAATTATTCCAGGGTGTGGAGCTGCAAGGCAAGACGCTGGGCGTGCTGGGCATGGGCCGGATCGGCACGGAGGTCGCCAAGCGCGCCCTGGCCTTCGGTATGCGGGTGCTGGCTTATGACCCGTATTTGACCGAGGAACGCGCCCGCGCCATCGGTGCGGAATTCGCCCCGGGTCTCGACGACGTTTATCTGGCGGCCGATTTCATCACGGTTCACATGCCGGTGACCAAGGAAACCCGGGAGATGCTGAACGCCGCGGCGTTTGCCAAGATGAAGCCCGGGGTGAAAATCGTGAATTGCGCGCGCGGCGAAATCATCGCCGAGGCGGATCTCATCGCCGCGCTGGAATCCGGCAAGGTGGCGGGCGCTGCGCTGGACGTGTTTGCGGTGGAACCTCTGCCGGCCGATCATCCTTATCGCCGGCAGGCCAATCTCATTTTGACGCCGCACCTCGGGGCCAGCACCGAGGAGGCGCAGGAAAAATGCGGCATCGAAGTCGCCGAGGTCATCGCCGGCTATCTGCTCACCGGCGAAGTCCGCAACGCGGTGAACCTGCCGTACCTCGATGCGAAGACCTACGAACAGGTGAAGCCGTACCTGCCGCTGGGCGAGGCGCTGGGCAAGCTCCTCGCACAGCTCACGCCCGCGAGCGCCGACCGCATTTACATCACCTTTGGAGGCAATGCGCGGCTTCTGCCCAATACCGACCCCGTCACCCGCGCCGTGTTGCAGGGGTTCCTGGCCAGCAGCCATCTGAAGGATGTGAACAACGTCAACGTCCGCTCCGCAGCGGCCAGCATCGGCATCACGGTCGAGGAGAAAAAATCCGACGAGCCAGTCACCTTTAATGAATGGGTCCATGTCCAGCTGTTCAGCGGCGCGAAAAAACTGGTGTCGGCCGGCGGCACCTTCTTCGGTTCGCCCAATAATCCCCGGATTGTGCGCCTGTTCAGCCAGCCGGTGGAACTCCCCGTCACCGGCACCCTGCTGCTGCTCAACAACACGGATAAGCCGGGCATCGTCGGCCAGCTGGGCACCCTGCTGGCAAAGCACAAGGTCAACATCGCCAGCATGAGCCTGAGCCGGGACGCGGTGGGCGGGCTGGCCCTGACCGTGCTGAGCCTGGACAGCGTGCCGTCGCCGGCCCTGCTGGCGGAGCTTCAAAAAGACGCTGACATCAGCAATGTGAAAGTGGTACAGTTGTAAAAGTTGACCCGATTAAATTCTCACTCATCAAATTCCCAAAATGAAAAACTCCCTAAAATTCTTTTTACCCGCTGCGCTCGGGGCCGCTTTGATTCTGGTGCCCGGCGCCCGTGCGGTCACCTCACCCGCTGACACCAATTCGGCACCGGTCAATGCCATGACCGCATTGTTCGGGGATCCGGCGATC
Organism: uncultured Verrucomicrobia subdivision 3 bacterium; assembly: GCA_903835255.1. Classification (GTDB taxonomy): domain Bacteria; phylum Verrucomicrobiota; class Verrucomicrobiia; order Limisphaerales; family UBA11358; genus UBA11358. The sequence goes on along the minus strand of CAILMI010000047.1, from coordinate 18,645 downwards.
GTCAAGGGCAAGTCTTTTGAAATCAAGCAGAGCGAACTGGACGAGGTGGTCACCGGCATCAAATCCGCCGCCGCCGCGCACGGCGAGACCCTGTCGCCGGACCAGATGACGGGCATTAAGGCCCAGATGCTGAACCGGCTGATCCAGATCCAGCTGTTGCTGCAGCAATCGACGGATGCGGACCGGGTCGAGGGCAAGAAAAAAGCCGATGCTCAGCTGACCGCATTGCTGGCGCGCGCTGGCTCGCAGGAGGCGTTCGACCGCCAGTTGAAGGCCGTCGGAATGAGCTCCGTTGAATTGCGCAGCAAGATCACCCAGGAAGCCACGGCCACGGCGACCTTGACCCGCTCCCTGGGAATCACTGTGACGGATGCCGATGTGAAACAATATTATGACGCGCATCCGGCGGATTTTGAGCAGCCGGAAACGGTGCGGGTTCAGCATCTCCTCCTGCTGACGATCAATCCCGCCACGCGCACCCCGCTGTCCGATGACCAGATCAAGGCCAAGCGCCAGAAAATCGACGAACTGCTGAAGGAGGCCCGGGCAGGCAAGGATTTCTCCAACCTGGCCAAAGAAAATTCCGAAGATCCGGGTTCCAAGGACAAGGGCGGAGATCTGCCCCCGTTCAGCCACGGGGACATGGTGCCGGAATTTGAAGCGGTGGCCTTTGCGATGCAGACCAACACCGTCAGCGATGTCGTCACCACCTCTTACGGCTATCACATCATCAAGTTGCTGGCGAAAAACCCGTCCAAAAAACTGGCATTGACCGACACCCTGCCCCAGAGCGACGTGACCTACGCCAGCCGGGTCATGGAAATGTTGATGCAGCAAAAAACCCAGAAGCTGGCTCCCGGCTACTTGGAAAGCCTCAAGAAAACCGGGGATGTTGAAGTTCTCGATGCCGGGCTGAAGGCGGCCATCACCGCCCTGGCCTCCGCCACCAACGCACCGGCCGGAACCCCCTAAGCAAGGGGTGGCAGGGTGGGTTTGATTTAGTCGCGAGGACAATAAAAATATGAAACTCAAAATCGGACTTATCGTTCTTGCCATCGTCTGCCTTGGATTGATCGTCGCTCTGTTCACCACCCGGAAAGCCGCTGTGGACCAGCGCGTCCACGATACCGCCATCATTCTGGATTTTTCCAATCAACTGGACACCGCCAACCTTACGCTCAATGACGTCCGCCAGGTGAACTTGGAATTGACCACCAAGATGACCGCCGTTCAGCAAACGGCTGCGGAGTTTTCCAATGATCTGGCCGCGGCCTCCAGCGCCCTCTCAGCCTCGAAGGCGTCGCTGCAGAGCGCCGAGGGTCAGATTTCCAACCTGAACGGCCGCATCGCCGATCTGGAGGCGCAGAACAAGGCTCTGGATGAACGCGCAGCGGATCTCACCGGCAAACTGGCCGACCTGAACGCCCGAATTGTCGCCACCCAGCGGCAGCTCGCCAATTCCGAGGCGGACAACACCTTTCTGGCCGCCGAATTGCAGAAGCAACTGGCGCAAAAAACGGAATTGGAGCGCAAGTTTAGCGATCTCAACGTGGTCCGCGCTCAAGTGAAAAAATTGAGGGACGACCTCTACGTTGCGCGCCGCCTGGAATGGATGGCCAACGGCACCAGCCCCAGCACGGTGCGGAAGGGAGGCGAACTTTTAATGCGTCGCTCCTCCGTCAGTGTCGCACCGGCCAGTGCCAAGGCCGCCCCCGCCCCCCTCAAACCCGCTTCGCCCTACGACCTGAATGTCGAGGTCGGTTCGGACGGCTCAGTGCGCGTCATTTCAGCCACCAACAGCCCGTCCCATTGACCTTCCAGCGGCCGCCCAGCCGATCTTTTCATGCCGACATACGAATACGCCTGCGAAAAATGCGGCCACGAGTTTGAGGTCCTGCATCCCATGTCCGCCCCCGCGTTGCAGATCTGTTCCAAGGATCTTTGCGCCCGAAAAAAATGGGGCCGGGGCAAGGTCAAAAAAAAGATTGGGGCCGGTGCCGGACTGCTCTTCAAGGGCAGCGGCTTTTACATCACCGACTATCGGAGCGAAGGCTACAAAACCTCCCAGAAATCCGATGCGGCGCCCGCCAAGGCGTCCGGGGCCGATTCCAAGCCCGCCCCCGTTCCTGCCAAGCCCGCTCCCAAAACGGATAAAAAATAAGACCCCCCGGACCGCGGGCTTATCCCATGGCGCCAATCTTTCCGCCGACCTCCCGCTCGAACCGGATTTTAACCCGAATTCCCAAGCAATCCTCTGCGGAAAATGGTAGGGATAGCGCTCTGCGCTGTCCCCAACCGCACGGAGCGGGCGGAACCAATGGTGCCCGGTTTCACGCGCTACCCCACGCGTTTCGTCCCCTGGCGCTGCGCTCGGTGACCGGGACGGCGCAGCGCGCCATCCTTACCCCATTTCGGAATTCGGGTTTAAAGGTGTCATGTGATGGGAGGCGGATTCCGGTTTTTTTCCTGATCCTCGCCGCCGCGTTTTTTTTCCACGGCCCGGCCGTCGCCCAAACCGCATCGGCGGATAAAGAGGTCGCGCGCAGCATCTCCGGACAATTTATCGTCAGCCGCCCTGTCCTGACTTCCGCGCTCCCCGTCCCATCCCGTCCCTCCGACGCCCATCTCATCCGTCTGGAACCGGCGCTGCTCGCCGTTACCGCCGAGCGCGTCCGGGAACAGATCGGTCACACGCTCTCTCTCAAGGGTCCGTGGCGGGGACAGATTTATCTCGTGCTGCATCCGGCGCGTTCCACCAACGATCCGGTCACGATTCGCGCCCAGCATTTTACCAGCGGCTGGAACTACCGGGTGGAACTTCCTGATCTCCTAACACAAACCCGCCTCGTCCGGGCTCTCACCGGCGTGCTGCTGCTGGAATACGCCAACCGGAACGCCCAAGACCGGTCCGGCGAACTCCCCGCCTGGCTCACGGATGGGTTATCCCAACAACTCCTGGCCGCCGGGGCTCCGGAAATCCTCCTGTCCACCCCCGATAAAGTCGTCAACGGTCTTTCCGTAACCCGTCTTGAAAAAAAACAGCAGGGAGTGGACCCGCTCGCCGGGGCGCGCCGGGTCTTGGTAAATCATCCGGCCCTCACGTTCGAGGAATTGAGCTGGCCCACCGAGGCCCAACTGGAGGGCGCGGACGGGGGAGGATATTACGCCAGCGCGCAGCTGTTTGTGAGTCACCTCCTGAAGGTGAAGGACGGATCGGGGCACCTCCGCGGGATGTTGGAATCCCTGCCGCACTATTACAACGGGCCAGTGGCTTTTCAGTCCTCCTTTCGCAGTGAGTTTCCGCGCCCACTGGACCTCGAAAAATGGTGGGCGTTGCAGGTGGTCAACTTTGCCGCACACGATCCCGGACCGGGCTGGACCCTCGCCATCAGCCGCGAAAAGCTGGATGAAATCCTTCGGGTCCCGGTCGAGATCCGCACGGCGTCCAACCGCCCGCCGACGCGCTCGGAAATCTCCCTGCAGGCGGTGATCCGCAATTGGGACCCGGCCCGCCAAATCCCCATTCTCCGGACCAAGCTGCGCGACTTGGACCTTGCCCAATTCCGCGTCGCCCGTCCCTACGCCGTTTTGACCGCCGAATATCGGCGGGCCCTCGCTCGTTATCTGGGCGATCGTCCCGCCTCGGCACCCGCGCCGTCCTGGGCGGCCCGTCTGTACGCCTCGCTGCGCAATCCCAGCGCGGCCAGCACGGTGAAGCTGCTGGACGCATTGGACGCCCGGCGGCGGAGTCTGGCGGCGGCCGCCCGGCCCGAAAAGTCCGTCCAACCGGAGTTGCGACGGTAAAGAATCGAAGGGGGCCATCCGGCCTTCGGCCCGTTGACAGCGCGCCATTTAAACCTATAGTCGTTGTTGCAAATGAAGGAAAAGGACCCCTCCCAAGACCTCGGCGAACCGGGTGCAGCCGGCCTGTTTCAATCCCTTAAACCGTTCCGCTCCGCCGGCCGTGGTTTCTGGCGCGATGTTTCCCAGGCGGACTGGGACGACTGGCGCTGGCAGCTCAAGCACCGCATCACTAGCGCCGACCAGCTTCAGCGGCTGATGCCCACCCTCACGCCGGAGGAGTTCGCCGGGGCCAAGCTCGCGAACACAAAACTCGCCCTTGCCATCACCCCCTATTTTTTCAACCTGATCGACCCCGCGGACGAACACTGCCCCATCCGGCAGCAGGTCATTCCCCGCATCGAGGAAACCCAGACCGCCGCGTGGGAGATGTCTGATCCGTGCGGCGAGGATTCCCATTCCCCCGTGCCCGGGCTGGTGCATCGTTATCCCGATCGTGTGCTGTTTCTCGTCACCGACCGCTGCGCGGCTTATTGCCGTTACTGCACCCGTTCCCGGCTGGTCAGCAACGCGACGGGCTACGACTTCCACCCGGAGTTCGACAAGCAAATCGCCTACATTGCGGCTCACCCGGAAATCCGCGACGTGCTGTTAAGCGGCGGCGACCCGCTGCTGCTGGGCGACGAGAAGCTGGAGGCTCTGTTGAGCCGTCTGCGGGCGATTCCCCACATCGAGTTTCTTCGCATCGGCTCGCGCATCCCCACCTTTTTGCCGCAGCGCATCACCCCGGAACTGTGCGCGATCCTTAAAAAATTCCACCCCCTCTTCCTGAGCATTCACTCGAATCATCCGCGCGAACTGACCACCGAAGTGCGCGATGCCCTGGGCCGTCTGGCCGACGCCGGCATTCCGCTCGGCAACCAAAGTGTCCTGCTCAAGCACGTCAATGACAGCGCTGCCGTGATGAAGGCGCATGTCCAGAAATTGCTCATGTGCCGTGTGAAGCCGTATTACATCTACCAGTGCGATTTGATCTCCGGCTCCGCGCATCTGCGGGTCAGCGTCCGTCAGGGCCTGGAAATCATGCAGCAGCTGCGCGGGCACACCACCGGTTATGCGGTGCCGCAATACGTCATCGACGCGCCCGGCGGCGGCGGCAAGGTCCCGGTCAATCCCGAGTATGTGCTGAGCCACAACGCCGACCGGGTGGTCATCCGCAATTTCGAGGGCAGGGTTTTCGAGTATCCCGAGGCCGCCGACGGCACCCCGCGTATCCAGCCGCTGAAGAGGATCGAGGAACCGCACAGAGTTTAACCCCGGGCTTTTTCCCCCGAAGAGCGGGTTAAACCTGAATTCCGAAATGGGGTAGGGATGGCGCGCTGCTGCGCCGTCCGGGTCGCCGAGCGCAGCGCCAGGCGACGAAGCGAGTGTTTGGGCGCGTGAAACGTGGCACGGTTTGTTCCGCCCGCTCCGCGCGTGCGGGGACAGCGCAGCGCCGTCCCTCCCATTTCCTGCAAAGGCTCACTTCGGAGTTCGGGCTGAATCCACTTCAGGATTTCCAGCCCGCGGCTCTACCCGGGGGACAGCCGGGGTTTTTCCCTGTGCCAGCCGGTGCTCTGTTCGTAGGCGTGCGCGATTTTCAAGAGCGTTTCTTCACCGAACGGTTTGCCCAGCAATTGCAGGCCGATAGGCAGCCGGGGCGACTGGGTGAACCCGCACGGAAGACTCATTCCGCAAATGCCCGCCAGATTGCAGGAGATGGTGAAGATGTCCGACAAATACATCTGCAGCGGATCATCGGATTTCTCGCCAATCTTGAAGGCCGCCGTCGGCGTGGTCGGCGTAAGGATCGCGTCCACGGTCTCAAACGCCTTGAGAAAATCGTTGCGGATGAGGGTGCGGACTTTTTGGGCGCGCAAATAATACGCATCGTGATAGCCGCTGCTCAACACATAGGTGCCGAGGATAATCCGCCGCTTCACTTCTGCGCCAAACCCCGCCCCGCGGGTCCGACGGTAAAGTTCCGTGGGATCGCTCCCCTCCATCCGCAGACCGTATCGGATGCCGTCAAAGCGCGCTAAATTGGCCGACGCCTCCGCGGTGGCAATGATGTAATAGGTGGCGATGGCGTAATCCGTGTGGGGCAGGGAAATCTCCACGATTTCCGCGCCGAGTTGGGCATAGTGCTTCACGGCGGCATCCACGGCCGCCTTCACTTCCGGGTCGAGCCCGCCGATGAGGTATTCCTTGGGCAGGCCCAGCTTTAATCCTCGGATGTCTCCGGTCAGCCCCGCTGTGTAATCGGGCACCGGCTGCGGCACGCTCGTGGAATCGCGCGGGTCCACGCCGCTCATCACCCCCAGCAGGGTTGCCGCATCGCGCACGTCCTTGGTAAACGGCCCGATCTGATCGAGCGAGCTGGCGAAGGCGACCAGGCCATAACGGGAAACCCGCCCGTAGGTGGGCTTCAAGCCGACACATCCGCAAAGGGCCGCCGGCTGGCGGATGGAGCCGCCCGTATCGGTTCCCAAGCTGGCCAAACATTCATCGGCCGCAACGGCCGCCGCCGAACCGCCGGAGGAGCCGCCCGGAATCCGGGAGAGATCCCACGGGTTCCGAGTGACGCCGAACGCGGAGTTTTCCGTCGAGCTGCCCATGGCAAACTCGTCCATGTTCAATCGCCCAAAAACGATCGCCCCCGCCGCCTTCAGCTTTTCGATCACCGTCGCATCGTAGGGCGAAACGAATTCGCCCAGAATCTTGGAGCCGCATTGGAGCGGCTGGCCTTGCACGGCCAGCACGTCCTTGATGGCGATCGGGATGCCCAGCAACGGTTTTTGTGCGTGGGTGGCGCCCGCAGCCAGCGCCAGGTCCGCCGCATCCGCCTGCGCCAGGGCGTCCGCCCCATCGTGCCGGATGAACGCGTGAATCTGCCCGTCCACGCGGGCGATCTGGTCCAGGCAGGCCTGCGTGGCTTCGCGCGCGGAGACGTCGCGCCGGGCAAGGCTGGCCGCGAGGCCGGAAAGGGTCAGGTGGTTGGGCATGGGGAAATCTTTACTCGACGATTTTAGGGACGAGGAACAGGCCGCCGGCCTGCCGGGGCGCATTGCGCAGAGCGTCTTCGTGCGACAGCGAGGGGCGGACTTCATCCGCGCGGGTGACATTGACGAGAGGGACCGCGTGCGCGGTCGGCTCCACGCCGGTCACATCGAGTTCCTTCAGTTTTTCGATGTAGCCTAGAATCCCCCCGAGTTGTGCGGAGAGCTTTTTTTCCTCGTCGGGCGTGAGCGCGAGGCGCGCCAGATTCGCGACGTATTGGACATTTATTTCAGCGGCAGCCATGCCGGAAATTAAAGTCCACCAGCCGAAGTGGAAAGCCCAAAGTCGCGGCGGCGGGGCTATTCCTCGTCAAACTTGCGCTTGAGGAGGGCTTCAATCTCGGCGATGGCCTGGGTGGCATCATCGCCGTTGGCGTGGATGGTGAGTTTGCTGCCGGGGCCGGCGGCGAGCATCATCAGGCCCATGATGCTTTTGCCGTTGATTTTTTCGCCGTCTTTTTCCACGAAGATGTCGCAGGCGAACCGGTTGGCGGTCTTGACGAACAGGGCCGCCGGCCGGGCGTGGATGCCGAGTTTGTTGACCACGGTGAGTTCCTTGGTGAAAAAAGCCGTGTCGGCCAGTTTTTTAGCGCTCATGGGTTGGGTCATGGAAGGTTAAGTGATGTCAGGCCGTCACGCCATCGAATTTTAAACAGGGGGCGGGGCGGCTGGATTCATCTGAGCGATCAGGCGTTCGTTCAGTTCCTGCGCGGCATTGTAGCCTGAATTTTTCAGCTTGGTCTGATAGGCCGCCACTTCAATCAGCCGCGCCAGGTCGCGGCCGGGCCGGACCGGAATGATGATGTGCGGAATGTCCACCCCCAGCACCTTGACGAATTGCTGCTCCATGCCCAGCCGGTCCACATCGGGAACCTCGTTCCACAGCTTGAGCGTGACGATGAGATTGAGCGCTTTCTCGCGGCGGACGCTTTTGATCCCGAACATGGCGGCGACGTTGATGATGCCGATGCCCCGGATTTCCATGTGGTTGCGGGTCAGCTCGCTGCTGGTGCCGATGACCTCATGGCCGCCGACCAGCGTCATCTTGGTCACATCGTCCGACACCAGGCTGTAGCCGAGCTCGATGAGGGCGAGAACGGCCTCGCTCTTGCCGATCCCGCTTTCGCCCTTGATGATGACGCCCACCCCGAGGATGTCCACCATGCTGCCAATCTCCGTGCCGCGCGGGGCGAACATCATCTCCAGCTCGAGCGTCGTGCTGTTGATCAAATTCATCGTCACTAGCGGGCTTTGGAAGATGGGCACGCCGGCTTTCCGGGCGGCGGCCAGCAGCTCCCGGTCCGGTTTTAGACCGCGGCTGAAAATGATGCAGGGAATCTTGAAGGTGAACAGCTGCGCATAGCGCACCTGGCGCTGCTCCTGGGTCAGGGACCGCAGGTAATACACCTCCGCATTGCCGAAGACCTGCACCCGTTTGTAGGCGAAATAGTGCGCGAACCCGCTCAGCGCCAGCCCGGGACGGTTGACGGTCGGCTCGCGGATGATCCGCTTCAGATTCGCCCCCTCCGAGAGCAGGCGCAGGTGCAGCGCCGTGCCGTGATCCTTGAAAAATTGTTCGACCGTGATGGTTGGGTGCCCCATAAATGTCACAGATTAAATTCCGGTCCCAGATAGATTTCCCGCGCCTTCGGATCATTCGCCAGAAACTCCGCCGATCCCTCCACCAGCACCTGGCCCTTGTGGATGATGTAGCCGCGGTCGATCAGCTTCAAGGTTTCCCGCACATTATGGTCGGTGATCAAAATGCCCAGCCCGCGCTCTTTCAGCCGGCGGACGATTTTTTGCACCTCGTAGACCGCAATCGGGTCAATGCCGCTGAACGGCTCGTCCAGCAGCAGCAGCTGGGGACTCGTCACCAGCGCGCGGGTGATCTCGAGCCGCCGCTTTTCCCCGCCGCTCAACTGATACGCCCGGCTCTTGGCAATCGGCGTCAAATCCAGCTCCGCCAGCAGGTATTTCAGCCGCACCGCCCGCTCCGCGCCCGACAGCGGACACGTCTCCAGAATCGCCAGGATGTTCTCCTCCACCGTCAGCTTGCGGAAAACCGACGGCTCCTGCGTCAGATAGCCAATCCCCAGCCGCGCCCGCTGATGCAGCGCCAGCGTCGTGATATCGCGCCCGGAATAATGCACCGCCCCCTCATCGGGCTTCACCACGCCCACCACCATGTTGAAGGTGGTGGTCTTGCCCGCCCCATTCGGACCCAGCAATCCCACGATTTCCCCGGCTCCGACGGTCACAGAGACGCCGTTGACCACGCGGCGGCCGCGATATTCCTTCACCAGTTTTTCGGTGGTGAGCAGGCGACCGGTCAATGGGGAAGCGGGCGGTTCCATTGCAAATCAGGGAGGAGTGACGGAATTGGAATTAATTTCTGTCCCGGTTCGTACGGGGGTCGCAGGCGCCGGGGCCTGGGCCGGTGCGGCATTTGTGTGGGTTGCTGCGGGGCTGATGTTCTGACGGAATACCATTTTCTGATCGGTCGCGGTTAGCCGGTTCCGGGTGCGGTCCCAAAAGATGGGCTCGCCGGTCAGCGTGCCCTGCGCGCTTTCCATCATCGCGTGGCCGGTCAGCGTGACGGTCTCATTGGTCACCCCCGCCTCCACGCGGTAGTCATAAATCGCCCGGTCGCTGGTCGCGTGGTTGGTCTGGCCTTTTTCGTCCACGGCGTAAATCACCACATTGGTCTCGGCCACGATGTGCCTCTCCTGAGCCTCTGACTGGGGGAGATCTGCCGTGAGCCGATCACAGGTCAGCGTCATCCGGGGATCTTCCACGCGCACATGGTCGTAGTAAATCGCCCGGCGCGCCGACAGATCGAATTCCCCGTGATCGGAATTAATCCGCGTCGGCGGGCGGGACGTCGGGGGCGTGGCCGGGACGTTCGTCTGGGCGGGCAGACCGCCTCCCAGAAACCCCAGCCAAGCGATGAGATATATTTTTTTCACAAGCCCGTTTTTATTTCTGCCGGGGTTTTAATCACCGTCCGGACGTTGTTTGAAATGGTGAGCAACGAACTGTCCTGCCGCCATAAAAAACCGTCGCCCTCGATATGGGAGGCGCCGTCCCCCGTCTCCAGTCGCAGGTGCCCCGCCGACCGGGCCACGCCGGCTTGCGTGTCATAAACACAATCCGGCGCCGTCACGATGACTTCCACCAGGCCGTTGGTATTGAATGTTTCCAGCTTTAGCTCTTGGATCACCAGCAGACCGCCCGACACGGGCCGGGCCTCCGCGCCCGACAGCCGCGACTTCATCTGCAGCGGGTGCGGGGGGGCGAAATATTCCGCCGAAGAAAAATTCCCCGCCCGACCCGTCACTCCGTTCTGCGCCGGTCCTGCCCCGGCCAAAACCCCTGTCGCTAGAAGGGCTCCTAGAATGGGGAGGAGGCTGTTCCTGGGGCGTTTCATTCTGAATAATGTGCTACAAACGGCTCCCATTTTCCCTGCGCCCTCAAAATCATCTCGAGGACCTCGCGCACCGCTCCGCGCCCGCCGTCCGCCCTCGTCACAAAATCAGCTTTTGCCTTGGCTTCTGCCACCCCATCCGCCACCGCCGCGGAAAATCCGGCGCGCCTCAGGGGACCCAAGTCCACGATGTCGTCCCCGACAAAACAAACCGCGTCCCAGCTTAGCTTTTCCTGCGCCAGGAGTTTTTCAATCGCGCCGGTCTTGCTCAGCCGGTCGCCCTGCTCCACCAGAAAATCAATTTTCAGTTCCGTCGCGCGCAACCGTGTCGCCAGCGAGGGGCGCGCCGACACCCAGCCGACCTTCAGCCCCGCCCGCCGCGCCAGCACCATGCCAAGGCCGTCGCGGATATTGAACCGCTTGAATTCGCGCGGCCCGCCAATAAAAATCGAGCCATCGGTCAGGACCCCGTCCACATCGCAGAGAAACAGCTGGATGCGGGCCAGCTTCTTTTGGAGGGTCGATGAAAGAGGCTTGGGCATAGTCATTGAACCGCCCGGAAGACCGCCCGCAGGCTTTTGAGTGTGGCCTTCATTTCTCCGAGCGGAATCATGTTCGGCCCGTCGCTCAAGGCCCGGTCCGGCTGCGGATGGGTCTCCATGAACAGCCCGTTGGCGCCAGCGGCCAAGGCGCACCGCGCCAGCACCGGCGCAAATTCCCGCTGGCCGGATGACTTGTCCCCGCCGCCGCCGGGCAGCTGGACGGAATGGGTCGCATCGAACACGACCGGAAACCCGAAGGATTTCATGATCGGAATGGAGCGCATATCGGCCACCAGATTGTTGTAGCCAAACGTCGTTCCCCGCTCGGTCAGCAGGATTTTTCGGGCGCCCGCCTGCCGGGCTTTTTCCGCCACCCGCCCCATCTCTGGGGGGGATAGGAACTGGCCTTTTTTCAGATTTACGATTTTGCCGGTCGCAACCGCCGCCTCAATCAAGTCGGTCTGGCGGCACAGAAACGCCGGGATCTGCAGGATGTCCACGACATTGCCGGCGGCGACGGCCTGCGCTTCGGTGTGGACATCCGTCAGCACCGGCACCCCGAATTCTGCCCGGATGCGCGCGAGCGTTTCCAGTCCCGCCTCAATGCCCGGCCCGCGAAACGCCTTGCCCGAGGTGCGGTTGGCCTTGTCGAAGCTGGCCTTGAAGATGTAGAAAATCCCGAGTTCCCGGCAGGTCTTGATCAGGGAGGCGGCGATCTGCCGGCAGAGCTTTTCGTTTTCAATCACGCACGGCCCGGCAATGAGAAACAGGCGGCCCGGCGAATTAAGCTTTTTCCAGATGGCGGCGGAATTGAGCACGCCGCATTTTTAACAGCGTCCCGCCGGAAAGTAAATGGCGGTAAACCAAGAGCGATGAAAACCGCCCCCCGCCGATTTCTCCGGGTCAGGAATCCTGGCCGGGTTTCAAATGACGGTGCCGTGCGGGATGACGCCGTTTTTGGGGATGACCACGATTCCATCGCGGATGAAGTAGAGTTCGTGGTCGACATTCTCCGGCTTGCCGGCGGGCGAAATCGTCACGTTGTTCCCGATGCGCGCGTTCTTGTCGATGATCGCGTTTTCAATCCGGCAGTTGGATCCCACGCCCACCCGGGGCTTTCCCTGGCGCTCATGCAGGGCCACGGATTCATCCGATTCGTAGTAGTCGCTCCCCAGCACGATGGCGCGGTGCAATTCCGTCCCCGCCCCGACCACCGTGCGCAGCCCGATGATGCTGTGGACGATCTTCGCGCCATTGATGATGCAGCCGTCGGTGACCAGGGCGTGGTCGATCTGCGCCCCGTTGATCTTGGAACCAGGCAGATAGCGCGGGCGCGAAAAAATCGGCGCGCTCATGTCAAAGAAATTGAAGCGGGGCAGTTCCGTGACCAGATCCAGGTTCGCCTCAAAGAAGGAGCGGATGGTGCCGATGTCTTCCCAGTAGCCCTGGTAGACGTAGGAATAAACCGGATGCTTGTTGATGGCGTTCGGGATGATGTGCTTGCCAAAATCCGGGAGCGGGTTGTCGAGCAGCTCGCGGATGAGGTCGCGGTTAAAAATATAGATGCCCATGGAGGCCAGGTAGGCTTCGCCCTCGGCTTTCACCTCATGCTTGCGCTTCAGTTCCGGGCTGAGTTTCAGCGTCTCCAGCACCGCATCCTCCTTCGGCTTCTCAACAAAACGAGTGATGCGGTGGGTGGCATCCGTTTGCAGGATGCCCAGCGATTTTGCCTCCTCCCGTCCCACCGGAATGGTGGCGATGGTGATGCCGGCCTGGGTCTCGATGTGCTGGGCGATGATGGGACGGAAATCCATGCGGTACAACTGGTCGCCGCTCAGGATGACGAGGTAGTCGAAATCGTGGTTCAGAAAATGAATCAGGTTCTTGCGCACCGCATCCGCCGTGCCCTCATACCACGACGTGTTTTCAAACGTCTGCTGCGCAGCGAGAATCTCCACAAAGCCGCTGGTGAAGTGATCAAATTTGTATGTCCGCGAGATGTGCCCGTGCAGCGAGGTGGAGTTGAACTGCGTCAGGACATAGATCCGCCGGTAGCCGGAGTTGATGCAGTTGGAGATGGGGATGTCCACCAGCCGGTATTTGCCCGCCAGCGGCACCGCCGGCTTGGCCCGGTCCTTGGTCAGCGGAAACAGGCGCGTGCCCTGTCCGCCGCCCATGATGACGCAGAGAACCTTGCTGGTGTTGTGAGTCTGGCGGCCGGTGCTTGACATAAAAATCCTTGGTTGGGTTCAACCAAAAAAGATTAAACGCCGATTGCCGACGCAACGCAAGCCGGAGATTTAAAACGTCCCCCCTTCCCGGGCCGGCCTCATCGGGTTCGGGGCCTATCGCATCACGCCCTATCGCGGCGGGTCGGGCAGGCTTGACCGCCGGCCCAGATGCCGCACACTTCCCGGATGCCAACCAATGTGCTGGGCGGAGAATTGCAGGGCTGCTGCCAAAACCCGATGACGGGATTTTATCGGGATGGATATTGCCGCACGGGCCCCGGGGACCACGGATTGCACACGGTGTGCGCCCAGGTGACCGGGGAGTTTCTGGATTTCTCGGTCCGGCAGGGGAATGATCTTGTCACGCCCCGGCCGGAGTATGATTTTCCGGGTTTGAGGGCGGGCGACCGCTGGTGTGTGTGTGTGCAGCGGTGGCACGAGGCTTTGGTCGCCGGCTGCGCACCCCCCGTGGTGCTTGAGGCCTGTCATATCTCGGCGCTGGAGTTCGTGGACCTGGAGGCGCTCCAGGCCCATGCTGTCCCCCGTTGAATTGGCCCTTCAACCCGAATTCCCAAGGTCAGGCTCTCGCGCAGGTCCTCCGCCTCGCCCCGCGAAACATGAGCGTGGCGAAGGTCGGGGCAGCCCCTCGAACCAATAGAGCCCTCAAGCGCCTCCTCTCCCCGCCCTCTCCTCCATTTCATGGAAGAGAGGGAGGAGGCAGTCGAACGGCGCCGCTTCATTCCCAACTCAACTCCAGAATCGGGTTTGATATGAACCCGAATCCCGAAGCGGGCCGTTGCGGGAAATGGCGGGGATAGCGGGCGAAACAAATGGAGCCGGGTTTCACGCGCCACCACACTCGTTCCGTCGCCTGTAGATCCGGACGGCGCAGCGCGCCATCCCTATCCCATTTCGGAATTCGGGTTCAACGTGTCCCACCGGCTGCCCAGTGGCGGGTGCAGGTCGCGAGGGGGGATTGAACCTCTTGTCACCTTCCTTCGGAATCGGTCATTGAAAGCAATGCATTCAAAGAAGAGAAATCTGAAAAACGGGAGGAGAAAATGGAGCGAGCGAAGGGATTCGAACCCTTCGCAAAAAATTCAGAATCACCTGATTCTGAATGTTTTCCTAAACCTGCAAAACCCGACCATACACAAATACGCGCACACGCGGGAGGCGTAACCTGTCCCGATCTGGCTATAGTAGTCGCGGTATGGTCTAAACTTCCAACACCGCTCAAGGCGGCAATTCTCGCCATCGTCGGCTCGGTCACTTCCTCCCTGCCGATGGATTTATGCGCGGCGAAGCAAGGGCTGGCGGCGGACGCGGCGCAGCCGCGCCCGCTGTCAGCCCTTATTCATCTAAATAGAAACAATGGCATTGAGAACTTTTACCCTCTTCCCCAGGATGAATTCAAAGCCGAACAGGAACACAAAACCGCTGAGGCCATCGTCAACAAACTGCCCGCCCGCCTGTGCAAAAAGATGTTCGCCCGGCGCCTGCGCATTGAGTGGATGGTGGCGACTTATGGAGTCAATCACGTCGGGATGCAAAGCATGACGATCCGGGAAGTTGTCACCGACCGCAAAGAATTTGAAAAGCGGTTCAAATCAATTGCTACGAATGCATTTCCCAAAATCTATGTGGAATGGCTCCGCGTATTTGAACGTCAACAACGGGGCGTCTGGCAGGCGCATGTCGTGGTCGCGACCAAAGACGACATCCGCACGGGCACCGATGTTGCAACCTTGAATCAACTCATCAAGGACAAGAACGCCCGGAAAATCTGCAAAGCGATTTATTATTCCGGCATCAAACGGCTGGCCTCGGATAATCTCCGTCGCATCTGGAAAGAGTTCCGGCGGTTGTGCGGCATCGGGGAATTCAAGGCCCGACGGAAAAAGAAGGGGGCACGGTTTTACAAATTCGATGCGTGTCATCTGTTGCCCATCATCAGCACAGCGGAAGCTCTGGCCGTTTATGTGTCCAAATATATTTCCAAAGGTTTTGAGTTCCGCCGGCCAGAGGACAAAGGCATGCGACTGGTTGGCAGCACGCGGAATGTGTCGCGGGTGTGCAACGAGCGGTTCTCCTGGGTCGGCCTGGGTGGCCGGCTCTGGCGGGGCAAACTGGGGATTCTGGCAGGGATGCTGAACACCAAGTCGCTGGATGGATTTGCGGAGATGTTCGGACCGAAATGGGCTTATCACCTGCAACCGGCCATCGCCATCATAGAACTGCCGTATTACGAAAACATGAGGCTGGCGAAGTTGAACGGCTGGGATTTGAGAACTGAACAGGGCGAGCCGTGGCCGTTCAATGATCTGACGCCGCCAGCAGACTTTGTGTGGAAACAGAATTTCAAGGCGTTTGTGATGGCGAAGGAAATTCTGCTCAATCGGAAAAAAGTCAAACCGGACCGTGATCGCAAACCGTTTGCCGGCTTCAAGCCCAAACCCGAAGCGGAACGGCTGCGTCCGGCGTTTAAATCGTGGTTGGCAATGTCGGTCAAGGACGATTAAAATGTCGTGGCATCATGCCTGTAGAGTTTTTACACCTCAATCCGAAGCGCATATTCAGATATGCCCGGCTGGAAAACCCATTAAATTGCAAGAATGGTTGCCACCTTCAGAAATCACTGCCGATGGGCAGGAAATTTTTATGGTAGCTGATGAGGCTTGAGTCAATGCCGGAAACCGCAATATCAATGCTCGGTTGCCGATAAACTTCGCCTGTCATGGGATTTAATTGTTCTTTGGTAACATCCTTTCGATACCAAGTAACCGTGTAGGCGGGCAGCCGTCCCGACGGATATTTTATATTCCCGCTGACCCAGTATCCTTGAATGATTTCAGGCGGGCGAAAGTTCTTCTCATCGTGTCCAAGTGACGTGAAATACTTGCGTGCCAACACTAGCGCCTTTTTCTCGTTCAGCTTGTTTTGTTTGAGCAGCGCCTGCACCGCCTTAATTTTTTCCACTGGTGCATCATTTAGTGAGTAATAAGACTTCTGTTGGTTTTGCTGGAAAATCCAAATTTCCGACCTGTCTTTTTCTGTGTGAGAAGAAAAATGATATTTGTTAGTGAGGGTTAAATCGGCCATGCAACCAGGCCGGTCGTTAAAATCCTCCCTGCGATATCGTTTGACCTGGTTGGTGTTGATCTGGGTGAAGTTAGTCATGCCCGCCTTTGAGCAAAACTGTTGCGCCAAGGGAAGCATGGTTTGGAGCAAATAGGCATCCGTCATGTTGGTGGCCACCTCTGCCGATACAGAAATGGCCAGCGACAATCCCAAAAGCAATAGACATTTTAATTTCATTAATCTCCCCACGTCAGGTCCGTGTTTCCATAAATCTTCAACTTGAATTGATTGGTGACACCGGGGTGATAGGCTTCAGCAGCCGCCACTGCATCAGAGAGTTTGATGGTTGAATCTGATCCATCACCAAGCCAAATCTGCCAGAATTTGGCGCTCCATTCCAAAGGGTAATCATATAAAACAGACAGTTTTACCTCTGCGCCCCAGCCCATGTAAGCTCGTTTGTGTAACCCGGCGGCGTTGAGTTGTGGACCGGTTACCGCTTTTGGAATTCCGAAGGTTTCCGGAAAAATTCCGAGTCCGGTGTTACAGCCGTCCAGATAAACAAAGGAATATGCGTGGTGCGTGACTAGAGTGGGTCTTCCAGCGGTGGAAGGCACTATGTAATTCCCAAGCAACGCCCCCAAAGACCTCGCGCCGATTACTAGGCTCTCAGTTCCGAAGCCATTTCCATTAGTGTTGCCATGTCCGTAGAAATAAAAAGTTCGGACATTATTCGGAGTGGTTTCCGAGAGATGACTTGTCAGGTCGCTGAATTCGCCAGCCGAACTCAGTTTATAGATAGTATTCGCATAAACTCCACGATTACCGCCCAAATCGTCATTAAGGCTATTAATGGCGTTTCGAACGCCGATCATGGTCGCATTCACATAGCCGCCTTGGATAAATCCCAAATCGCCCGCATAGGCTAACACCGTCTGTCCGCTTACCCACGGATTTTCCCACCAAACTAAATCTTTCGTCGAACCGTTTCTCAATGCAGCCCCGGCATTTGGTGTCGCTGCTCTCGAAGCCATGTTCAATGCAGTGCCTGAAGCGTTATGGCTGGCAAGGAACATTTCACGCGCCGACATTTTTACTGTGGTCGTGGCGTAGGGATTGTTTGCTGGTGGTTGCGGCAATGGCGGATAAATAAATTTCTCCTGAGGTGTAAGCTGGCTTAAATTCGTCACTGCTTCCAGATAGGCCGTCAGCGGGTTCGGCGCGGGCTTTTGCAGGGTGTATTCCGCGGCGCCGTGCGGATTGGTCGAGGACGAAACCGCTATCGCCTCTAAAGTGCTGGAGAGACTGGAAGCCATCATCATTGAAGATCCACTTGTTTCTGCCACGTCCACGGTGATCTGATAAAGATTTTCGACCGGCAACTGCTGGCTATTGTCATCTGTGCCGTCCCAACTGGTCTGAATGATCCCGTCGGTCGTCGAACCTGTAATAGAGCGAACGACCGTCCCATTGGTATCCGTCACAGTTACCAGCCAGTCGGCGGGGTAAATATCCGAATCCACGTCAATCGGCATAAACGAATTGAACATGGAACAGGCATCAAGCCAGCGCACGGAATTCTCAAAATCCAAGGTGATGGAACTTGAAAGCGTTTCGTTGTTCGCCGTATCCACAGCCCCAGCATACAACGTGTGCGAGCCGTTGGCAAAGTGGCTCGTGTCCAAGTTAAAGCGAATGCCGCCGGAATCAATGAACCCAACCAGTGCATCGTCTAGGTAAAGATTCGCCCCTAACAACTGATTGGTGATTTGCGCCCCGACCCCCACGGCAATCTCGCCAGTGACTGTCTGGTTGTCTGTCGGCGAAAAAATCTGGACGGCGGGCAAACTGCCGTTCGTGGGGATTTCAACGCGGAAAAAGGCAGTTGGTAGTTCGGTGGTAGATACGCTTACCAAAACATTTGTGTCCTCTGAAAAAGCATCTGCCCAAGGCGTCCAGGCGGATGGTGCCAGCGATTCTGTGGACCACAAGCGGTAGCTCGTCCCCACTTGGTTTGTCCAATTAATTTGAATCATGGATTGAGAAACATTTGCCACGTTCAACTTGAACGTTGCATGTGTATTGGCTGCGATGAGAATTAAGCAGACACAAAAGCTTGATAGGGTTTTTAAAGTAAGTGTTTTCATATTTATCCAATGGCTGATGGCGGCGAGAAGCGAGCCGCATTAATTTTTCCAGGACATATAAGAAATAATTATTCTTAGCGTCTTGTCAAGTATAATAATTAATGCTGTCGGAACTCCATGAGAATGTCCCCATCGGCCGGATTGCGGTAGCAACTCGGTTACAACATGGAGACATTAACAATGAGTCGGAAAGAACGGGAACGATTGACAATCATGACGGGCGTAAAGCGGGAGGAACTGACGCTGGTGCAGGCGGGCGAACTGATGGCGGTGTGCTATCGCCAGAGCAAGCGCATTTGGCGGCGGTATCAGGACGAT
>CAILMI010000046.1 GCA_903835255.1 uncultured Verrucomicrobia subdivision 3 bacterium | reverse complement strand
CACAATTTTACAGATTTTGAGCCTCACACTTTTTGAGAAAATGCCCATTTCACAGGCTCTTTCTCAACTCCCACCACCACCCCAGCTAACCGATAATTATAATCATCAATGTTTATTAGCCTTTTAAACGGGACAGCAGTGTTATAATATTAATTTACGGTTGCGCTGGATTCCAGGCATCGCTCCCGCCCAAGACAGAAGCGGTGGTGATTTGATCCGCTTCAGCCGCAGTCAGCTGTTTGGACCAGGGGACGCGGGCTCCGGGATTGGCGCCGGGACCGGTGCTGCGGTACTCGACGTAGCGGGCGGTGAGTTCATTGGTCGGATTGCGCCAATTATCCCATCCGGCGGGTTTGATATGTCCTCCCATCTCGCAATTCAAGTAGGCGACGCTGGCAAACGGCCGCCACGGCCGCCCCAGATCCGCCATTGGATTTTTGGCGCCCTGCGCCACGCCGGCGTTCGTCGAGTTGGCCCAAGGAACAGGATCTCCCGTGAGGGTGCAGCTCATGAAAACGAATCCAAAAGGATGATTCTGCGGCGTGCTGGCGGCGGTGATGTGGCCGCCGTTCCGGCTGTGGATTTCGCAGCGGTCAAACACCGCTGCCGCCGAGCCATAGATGAAATCCACCCTGCCCTCCAGATAACAGTTGGTGAAATACTGGCGCCCGCTGTTGATCATCAGGGTGTCCTGCCAGCCCAGCATCCGGCAATGCCGGAAAACCGCCCGGTCGCCATCCACACGCAGGGCCAGCGCCTGCCCATGGTCGCCCGAGGTGTTCCGGAAGGTGATATTCTCCGCGCGAAAATCATCAGCCAGCACGATGACCCCCGTGCCTTTGAAACTCCGATCCGTGCCGGCATTGGTTTCCTGCACATTCAATCCATAGGTGAGGAGGGTGTTCTCCAACTCCTCACCCACCAGTCGGATGTTGCGCTTGCTTTTGGGAATGAGGATCTGTCCCTCATAGGTGCCGGGCTTGAGCAGAATGGTGAAGGGCTGGGCGCCGTTCTCGGGCGCGGCAGCCACCGCCCCCGGCACGGTCAGATGAGTGCCGGACCCGTCCGCAGAAACCACGGCGTCATATTGGGACTCGGCAGCGACGGGATTCCCCCGCGCCGGCTCAGCGCGCAGCACCGGCGCCAGTTCCGGCGCGGCCTTGCGCAACTCCTGTACCACCAGCCGGGCAAAAAGGACATGTCCGGCCGCATTCAAATGCGTGCCGTCATCACTTACCTTCCCCTCGCTGTTGGTTTTCAGGGGGCTGAACTCCAGACATTTCTCAGGCCCGAGCGCCTCGCACAGCTCGATACTGCGCGCCTGCAAATCGACCAGGGGCACTCTTTGGGCGGCGGCAATTTTCCGGACCTCCTCCGCGTAAGGCGCGAGGCTGGATTTGATTTTCCCGGGATGCTCCCTGTCCCACTGACGGCGGGTGAGCGGCGTGATCAGCACCGGCGCGGCCCCGATAGCCCGGGCTTCCTCGACGTAACTGACCATGTTGCTGACAAACGTCGGCATGTCGGTGGAGCGCCCCGGCTTGCCCGGCTCGTTGTTATGCCCGAACTGGACGAGATAATAATCCCCCTTCAATGCCAGCGCATTAGTCCAGCGACCTTCGCGGCGAAAACTCTCGGAGCTGCGGCCGCCTTGCGATGTGTTGATGCACTCGGCGTTGGCATTCAAGAATTGTTTGAAGCCCAGCCCCCAGCCGGCGTTGTCGGTCACCGTGGAATCGCCGACCAGGATGATGCGCACTTTAACAGGACCCGGCATTGGATCGGCGGCGGATAGGATCCAGGGATTAAAGAGGGCGCCGATCTGCAGAGCGGTGCCGAGGGACATTATCCGTTTCATCATAAAAACAGGCTGGATTACGGGCCCAGCTGCGCGCGATAGAAGCGCAGTCTGTCATTGATGGCACCGGGGTCGGTCCAGAGAAACGGCAGCGTCGGCGACACGAGATTGGTGGCGTCGGCCCAATTCAGAAGGTTGGATGAGGTTTGCAGGCGATAATCCGGTCCCTCGTTTCCCGAAACGCGCAGGGAGAATAATCCATTAGTCCATCCGGCGGATTGAAGCACGGGGTTGGTGGGCACCGTCACCCGCACGCCGAAAGCCTGGGTTGCGCTCAGGGCGGGCAGGCCGCTGTCCGTTACCACGACCCGGAACGTGTTGGAGGACCCTCCCTGAACCATGGCAGGTCGCCAGTTGAAAACGCCGCTGTTAGTAGTGACGGTGGCTCCGGCGGACGGGCTGAGGAGGGAAAAGGTGAGAGTCTGTGCCGGCAGGTCGACATCGCTGGCCCGGTTGGTGAACACCAGCGTGGCACCGGCCATGCGGGTATAATTAGTGATGGCGGCCAGCGTGGGCGCTGTGTTGGCCGCATTGGTGGTGGTGATCAGAATGCCGTAACCCACCGGGCCGAAGCTGACGGCCGCGGCTGGATCGGTGGCGGTAAAGTTGAAGCCGGCCATCCCATTTGTCCCGGGCGCGGCGTTGAACCGCGCGGTGTAGCCGTCCCCGAGCAAAGAGACGCTGCCGTTGCTGCCGCTGGAGACGGAGTAGGTCAGATTCGTGGCGCCGCCGGTCGCGGCGCGCAGGCTCAGGTCCACGCTGCCGTTCCGGCTGCACAGCCCATGGGCATCCGCCAGCCAGTTCAGATACTCCTCCAGACGCGTGTACCCCGGTGATGCGTTGGTGAGATTGCGGTCGGAGGCCAGATTCGGGTTCAGGCCCACCGCCAACTCCCAGTAGTCGGGCATACCATCGCTGTCGGCGTCTGCCGGCACCGGCGCAGAACCGAGCGCGGGCCAGCCGCGCACCCCAATGTAATTTGTGCCGCCCAGACTGTTCGTCACATAATCAGCCGACTGGTTGGAGGCCCCGACAAAATCCACGAGCATGCCGGACTGCAGGCGCACGGTGCGCGCGATGCGCTGGTCATTGGTGTCGCGCCGCCAGGGCATCGCCCCGGAAAGGGCCACGACCCTCTGGTAACTGGCGGCTGCGGATTCGGTGGTGGCGGCGGGCACCGAATAGGGATCGTTGGTGGCGGCATAGGTGCCGGTGAACATGGCCCATCCGGTGTTCAGGCCATCCACCCAACCGTCCTTGTCCGTATCCTGGAAATTACCGGACTGATAGATGCCGGTGGTCTCCCCGCCGCCGAGAAAAGCCGAAGTGGAGCTGGAAGAGGGACCCGCGATGAAATAGTTGCCGACATAATTCATCTCCGAATTTTCATTGGTGGCACCCGAGTAGCCGGCGCGGAATCCCCAGTCATAGACGACGTTGTTGCGGAAATCCAGGCGGAGTGTCCCGGCTTGGGAATCACTCCCGACCCGCGGATTCCGACTGTCGTGATGGGCGTAGAGATTGCGGAGATAGGAATAGGTGGATGAAAAAGCCGAAGAGATGATGCCGCCATAGCCGTGGGCGCCCTTGGCGTGAATGGAATTCTGCAGCGACTCGGTGATGAAACAATTCTGGACCGTGAGGTTGGCAATCTCCCGGCTGGCCGAGAGGGTCTCATCCACGGACCACGAGGCCGACAGATGATCCACGATGATATTGGTGCCGGAGTTGATCCACATGGTATCCGCTTCCGCCAGATGGTTGGTGCCCAGGCGGGTGCGGAGGTGCCGGACGATGACATTGTTCGCGGCGATGTTGAAGGATTCATCCTGAATGCAAATTCCATCGCCGGGCGCGCTCTGTCCCGCGATGGTCAGGTTGGGCATGTTAATGGTGAGCGTTGAATTCAGGGCGATGTTCCCGGAGACTTTGAACAAAATGGTGCGCCCGCCCGCGGGGGCGGTGGAAATACCCGTGCGCAACGTCCCTGCCCCGGTGTCGCTCAGGCTGGTGACATAGTACACATCCCCTCCCCGCCCGCCGCTAGCGAAGGCTCCTGCCCCTTCCGCGCCGGGAAAAGCCACGAGCCGATTGGTGATTTGAACCGTCAGGGCCACTGCCGCACTGGTGACGCTGCCGGAACTGTTGCTGGCCACCACAGAATACTCCGCCGCGTCCGCGCTCTGAACATTGGACAGCACCAAGGAGATCCCGGTGGCGCCCGGTAAACTGATTCCGTCCCTGAGCCACTGATAAGCGGGAGCGGGAAGGCCCGAGGCGCCCGCACCAAAAACCGCCGTCTGGCCCTGAACCGCTGCCTGCGCCACGGGCGGGTTCGTGATGTTGGGCGCCAGTTTGGGAGTCCACCCATAAAACCAAGAGGTGACATTGGTGGCCGCCAACAGTCGCGGATCCCCATTTGTCACACCGATCGAAGTGAGGCTGGAGAAGGCCAGTGCGTTGCTGCCGGTCAGGTCAGTATTTTGGTTCTGCCAGAAGACATAGCTGCCGTTGAACAGGGAGGCCGATGGGGCGACATAGTTGGTGGCAAAGCGGCACGACACCCAGGAAACCAGATTATTGGAGGTGCCATTGGAACCGGCCAGAGTGACCCCGCCCAGCCCGGGATCGGCCTGGAACGCACAATTGACAAAGGACATCCCATTTGCCGTGTAGGTGCCGGATGGATTCAACCAGGGAAAATTGGTGCTCACAGCGGCGGCCGTATCCGTGCGGCCGGCGGTCAACTGCCCGCTGCCGGTGCCGGAGATAGAGCGGAGCGTGCACCGGTCAAAAAAGAGGTTCCCTCCGCCCCAGATGAAATCGAAGTTCCCGCAAAGGGTCGTGTTGTAGAAATAGCCCTGAGAAGAATTCACGTTGGCCAGAAGAGTGTCCTGCCGGCTGTCGATTTCGCAGTTGTGAACGAGGCACCGGCGGGCGGAGGATTCAATCATCAGCGCCTCGGCCTGCCCGCCGCCCTGCGGCGTGCTGTTGGACACGGTCAGATTATCCAGCGCAATGTCATTGGCATTCACCTTGAGGGTCATCCGCGCGTGGGTCGTGCCGCCGGGAGCGATTCCGGCATTGTTCGGATAATAGAGGATTGTTCCCTCCCGGCTTTGTCCGCACAGGGTGAGGTTGGTCTTGCCGGCGATGTCCACAATTTCAAAATAGGCGCCATTTTTGATGGTGATGGTCCGGCGAGCGCCGGCGGCGTTCATGGGCAGCGAATCCACCGCGCCTTGGACGGTCGCAAAATCAGCAGTGCCATCCGCCGCCACCACCGGTTTGGCGGGATCCGCCGGACCGGACACCTTGGTGGCAAACCGCCAGACATTGGTCTCCAGAATGCCGGCGAAATACGCCCCGGTGGCGTCGGCAAAAGCTCCGGAGTCGATGGTCACATAGTAAATCTGATTGGAAGTCATCACGCCGCCGTGGGGATAAATCGTCGCGGTGCTACCGGTGATGACCACCGGATAATAATTAAAAGGCTGGCTGTCGCCCGGAAACAGGCTGTGCGGCTGAGTGCCGTTCGCGGCCGTGACGGCCAGATCGATGATGTCCACCGGAGTAACAGGGTTAGTGGAGCTAAAAATCCGAATGACGCCGTTAGTGCGCAGCGTTGGCACCTGACTGAAGGTGATGCGGAGGGGGGTATCATAACAGGTCCCCGTCTGGCCGCTGACGGGGGCTAGGGTGGCGATGCTCAGGGTGGAGACCACTGAAAGGGTGGCACTGGCGCTATTGGTGGCGCCGGCCAAGTTAGTGATCACACAGGAATAGCCCCCCGCATCACTGGGGCCTGCGCTGGCAAGGCTGAACGTGGGACTCCGGGCAGTGCTATTGTCGCCCAGAGAAATCGGCACTCCGTTTTTATACCACTGATAGGCCGGCGCCGGCACCCCTGTGGCCGCCACGGTCAGGAAGGCCGCCTGCGAATTGGTGACCATCCGGTTGGTCGGCTGCACGGTGACCACCGGCGGCACGATCACTGTCAGGGTGGCGCTCCGAACAGCGCTGCCGGCGCTGTTGGAGGCGATGAGGGAAAACACCTGCTGATCGTTCGCGGAATATTGGACATTGGTGACCTGCAGAGTGGAGGCCGTGACACCGGGGATGTCGCTTCCCCCGGTCTGCCAGCGCAGCGTTGGCACCGGAGATCCGGACACCGTGGCGGCAAAAGTCGCGACCCCGCCCTGAATCACCGTCTGATTGGACGGCCCCGTCAGGCTCGGGGCACCCGGCCCGGCACTGATGACCAGAAGAGCGGGGCTGCTGGTGACGGCTCCGTACAGATTGGTGACCACCACGGTGTAGCCAGGGGCATTGGCGCTGTCCGTTGTCTGAGCCTTCTGGATAACAAGCGTGCCGGTGGATGCCCCGGCATTGGTGGAGCCATTGCCGGTGGGGCCATCCACCAGCGGCACGCCATCTTTGCACCATTGATATGACAGGGGCGCCGCCCCGGAGGCCGCCGCGGTGAAGGCGGGACTATCGCCGGGACTGCCGCTGTAGCCCGCGGGAGCGGTGGTGCCTGGGCGCGGATCCGTGGGCAGCACAAGATCAAGGGAGCCGTTTGCGATATTATTCGAAAGCAACACGTCCCATGCCCACCCGGGCCGATTGGTCAAACCAAAATTAAATCCCGCACCGGAAAGCGTGGTGTATTTCAAGAGCACCCCCTGCGCGGGATAGGATCCAAAAAAGACCGGCGGCGGGTTGAGTTGGATGACATTGGTGGCGCCCCCGGTGACCAGCGTCTGAACCAGAGCAGCCCGGGATCCGGAGGCCGGAACCGTCAGCCCCAGCACCGAATTGGTGGCGGCCAACAGGAAGAGTCCGGAGGCATTGGTGGCCAGCGCGTTGCTGACAATGAGTGTGCCAGAGTTCAGGAGGATGGTGTTGGTGACGCTCGCCGCCCCCACGGCCACGGAGTTGGCCCAGACTTTACCCCCGTTATTCACGATGAGATTGCCGGAGGTGCGCCAGGCATTCGTTCCGCTGCCCCCGCTTCCAGCGATGTAGGGCACCGTGGTGTAACCCAGCGTCAGGGCGCTGTTGACGCGGAGCAAGGCGGAGGGTCCGTTGACATTCAGGGTGCCGGAGCTGGCGGCCACGCTGGTTGGCCGGTTGAACGCCTGGTTGCCGGCATAGACTGTGTTCACATCCACCTTTCCCGCCGTGAAGGTGAACACGCCGGAGTGCGGTCCCGCCCAACTCGTGTTGACCGCGTCACATTCCCGGCCCAGCGACAGCACATTGATCAGGGCATCCACCGTTCCATTGCTGAAATCATTGGTGCCCCGGCCGCCATTGGAAGTGGAGGAACTCGCATTGCCGTCCCCCACCGACCACCAGGTCACCCGGCTGACACCTCCGGTCACCCCTCGGAAGACCGCCACTGGATTCCAATTCGTAATGCCCGGGTTGAAAGCCACCACGCCGCTGGCCGGCGTGGAATTATTGCCTGACTTATCCAGCCCCGCACTCAGGCTGTCCAGCTGAAGGACATTGCTGATTCCAAGATAAAGGAAGCTCACTGAGCCGCCGTTGTTGCCGGGATTGCGACTCAATTCAATGGCATTGGTTTTGCCCGATGTCAGATAATTGGCCAGAGAATCGGCATAGTTCAGCGTCAGATAATTTGTCCGGGCCAGATACAACCCCCCCGCCTCACGCTGAGCCGTGTTCCCCGGATTGGTAGAGGTGATTGTGCCGATGCCGATGCGGCTGAAATTGCCCGTAAATGTATCCAGGCCCGACAGGTCCAGTACGGCGAATGACTTGGCGATATTGCTGATGGATCCTTGGTTAACGACCACGCTGGCCGCGCTGTTGCTGATCGCCAGCTTGCCGCCCGCGCCGGTGAGTGTCACCCAATTGGTTAACGCCCGCACAGAGGCTGCAGCTCCCTGGTTCGCATCGCCGGGGGTGACTACGTTCAATCCGCCGCTGTTGGTGAGCAGCAGGGTCACCCCGCTCCCGATCAGAGTGGTATGGAAATTATTCGTGCTCCCAAACTGGAGCGAACCCACCGGGCTCAGAATCCCCGCATCAACCGTATTATTGACATTGCTGATGCCAGGAAGGGCGCCGGCATCATAAAACTTTACGTCATCCCCGCCCCCGGGCAGCCCGCCCGTCCAATTGCCGGCGGAAGACCAGGACAGCGAGGCATTGGTAATAGCCGGCCCGTTCCAGACTACCGTTGCGGCGGGGACGGCAGCCACCGGCAGGAGCAGCGTCCAAAGCAAGAGAGCAAGCTGTCCCGACAGCATCCGGGAATCCAGCCGTCCAGCCAGCGCTAATCTCAATATATTCACCAAATTTATTTAAGACGGTGGGATGCCTTTCAGCACCCCGCCGCCGGTTTAGACTTATTAGGACTTCAATTGCCGGACGTCCAGGATTCGAGCTCTTCAACCGATAGAACACCGAGGCGTAGGCCGTGTTGACGGTAAAGCAGGGGGTGACCACGCTGCTGAATCCGGGGACATAAACCCAATTGGTGCCGAGCCCGGGCTCAGGGAATTAGCCTGCACCTGGAGATACCAGCCCGGATGATCCGCCGGCCGGCGACCGGACGTCAGAACCCCCTTCGTAAACCTCAGGACGCTGTGCCGATGAATTAACGGAGGAAAAGAAATAATCGCGAGGATTTAAAATGTTCATATTGGGGTACACAGCAGAATAGTTATCATACTTTAAAAAAAACGCCTCATACGTTTCTGCAAAAATAGTTGATTTTTCTGCACTGGAAGAGTCGCACCTGCGGAATCCATACAGCGCGTATCCGAATCCAAAACATTCCCCGCAACACGATTTAAAACTCACTCGCAGCCGCTTTCCAAAGAAAAAACGACAGCGAACCCATGAAAAGAGCTTCAATAATAGGAGATAAGGGCATGAACAGATTCTCTCATAGCCGACTGAAAATGGGCTATTGCCAGCTCTGGCGATGCCGATAGAAAACCTGGCCGATTTTCAATTCCTAGGAGAAAGAAATTGATCGAAGGAAGAGAGAACCCGACCTATCGCAGGCTGTGGAACAGATGCCGAGCCAACCCCAGCAGCACCAGCCCGACACTCACGATTAAAAAGATGAGGATTCCCTCAGCTTTCCACCAGTCCATCTTGGATTCAAAACGCTCGGGCTTGAAGGTCACAAAACAGATTTGAGACACCACATAAGCCACAACAGCCACAATGAGCAGGAAAATCAAATCATGGAGCACGGCAACCATTATTCACACCCCCCCAGAAACACAAGCAGAAAAAACCAATCTCTCTGGAGCACTGCCTTAGGAGGTGCCACCACCCAGTTCACTCAAAAAATGAGACCTTCCTTTGACGCCTCGCCCTCCCTCCAGCGGACTAAATCAGGCCGCCGCCGGCACGACAATCAGAATGTCAGACAAATAAAAAATACGGCGCGGGCTTCACACCCGCGCCTTCCAATGACCACGGCGCCTTCGAGTTGGCCGCAGGTTGGATAACCCGCTAAGACCATCGGCTCCGTCGCCACTACAACATAGCACGCACGGCAAGTGATGCAACCGTAGGCCAAAATACCAGCGCTAAAAACTCAGGCTTACTTCAACCCGAACTCCAAGTGGGCAGATGGCAACGGGCTGCGATGCCTCCGCGCCGTATCGGGCGAGGAAGGGACTTTTGCGGGCGTCCGCCTGGCCCCTTCCAGACTCCCGCTCAAGGCGGGCGAGGTCAGCGCAGCGCGCTGGACCCTACCTTGCTGGCGCGAACTTCTATTTCAGAGTTAGAGTTCAACCCGGTTCACGGCGTGAAAGATGCCCGATTGTCTGGGAAGACGCCTCGCTGTGAAAACCTCAATCGCGGGGATGGAACCGGGATTCGTGTGCGAGATGCTCCCACAATTTCTTTTCCGCATCGGTGACCTTTGTGGGGGTCACGATGCGCGTGAGGACCATCAGATCGGCGCGGGTTCCATCGCGCTGCGGAAGTCCCCGCCCGCGCACCCGGAGCTTCTGGCCACTCTGAGTGCCGGGGGAAAGCTTGATCTTCACCGGGCCGTCCAGGGTGGGCACGGAGATCTCCCCGCCCAGCACGGCTTCCCAAGGCGCGAGGTCGAGCTCGTGGACTAGATGATGTCCGTCCACCTCAAATTCAGGATGTTTGGCAATTCGGACGCGTAGGTAAAGGTCCCCCGCCGCGCCCCCGTTTCCCCCGGGTTCGCCCCGCCCGGTGAGGCGCAGTTTCTGTCCCTCGGTCACCCCCGGCGGGATCTTAACCTGATGCGTGTCCGTCTTGACGGTGCGTCCGACCGGATGCCGCACATTAACTTCGCGCACGGATCCTCGAAGGGCCTCTTCCAGCGTCACCAAAATGTCGCCTTCAATGTCATTGCCGCGCTCGGCCGTTTCCCCGCCCATCGGACCCTGCGACCGGCCGAAGCCCCCCGGGCCGCGCCGGGCGCCTCCAAACATCTGTTCGAAGAAATCGCTGAAACCCGTGCCGCCAAATTCAAAGTCCGCTTCAGGAGGGGTGCGCCGGCCGCCGCGGAACGCCTGCCCGCCGAATCCGCCGTTGCCGGGGGGCGGACGAAATTCCGCGCCGGATTTCCAATCGGCCCCGAGCTCGTCGAATTTCTTGCGTTTGGCGGGGTCGCCGAGAACCTCGTAGGCTTCGTTGATTTCCTTGAACTTCTCCTCGGATTTCTTCTTATCCTTGGCGACATCGGGGTGATATTGCCGCGCGAGCTTGCGGAAGGCTTTTTTGATCTCCTCGTCGCTGGCCGTGCGGGGCACGCCGAGGGTCTGGTAATAGTCTTTGTATTGTACGGACATAACTCTTTAAACGCCCAAGAATGTGCCTACCTGCCCGCCATTGTCAAAGTTCAGACTGAAAAAAAGTGGCGGGCCGAGAGAATCGGCCGGCCAGAACGCTCCCAGATCGTTTTTTTATCCCTATGAGAAAAAATCACCCCAAGCCAAGAACTGAAGGGAGATAAACCGGAAACTGTCAGGAACCTGAACTCCCGCGCATTGCGGTCAACTGCGCAAGGAACTCAAAGGGGAATCCTATCAAACCAGCCGAAAACCAAACCACCGCTCCTCACTTGGCACTGGATTCCTGTTTGGTGTTGTCCACGCTTAAAAAACGCGTGCCTGAGCGTTCCCCGTTCCGACGCCAGATTTTCAGCAGGATCTGGTCACCCCGGGCCTGCTGGCAGCGCTCCACGGCGGAGGAAGCATCGCCTACCGGCTGGCGATTGATCTCCACCAGGACGTCGCCTTTTTGCAAACCGGCCGCCGCCGCATTGGAGTCTGCCTCCACCTCCTCCACTAGGGCACCTTGAATATATTCGGGAATTCTCAATTGCTGACGCGCGTTCCTGTCCAAATCCGATACCATCACGCCCTCCAGCGCATCACTTTTCAAAGCGTCCGCATCGTTCGGTTCAGCGCCGCTGGCTCCGCCTTGTTTGGGCAGTTCCCCCAATGTCACCTCCAGGGTTTTGGATGCCCGGTTGCGAATCAGCTTCACCGTTGCCACGCTACCGGGCGCACAATCCGAAACCGCCAGTTGCAATTCATGCCCGTCCGCCATCGGCTTTCCGTTGAATGCCACGATGACATCCCCTGACCGGATGCCGGCCTTGTCTGCGGGCATATTGGGCATGACATCGTTGACCAGTGCGCCATTTGGACCGGACAACCCAAATTGCTTGGCCAGATTGGCATCGACATCCTGCAGGGTGATACCAAGAAAGCCGCGCTGTACCCGGCCGCCGCTGATGAGCCGCTCCATCACGCGCCGCGCCATATTGACCGGAACGGCAAATCCGATCCCTTGGCTCCCGCCGCTGCTGCTGGCAATCCAGGTGTTGATGCCGATGAGCCGTCCCTCCATGTCCACCAATGCGCCGCCGGAATTGCCGGGGTTGATGGCGGCATCGGTCTGGATGAAGTTCTCATATCCGTTAGCTCCATGGACCCCATAGTGCCGGTCCAAAGCGCTCACCATACCCAAGGTCACAGTCTGCCCGACCCCGAACGGATTGCCGATGGCCAGCACCACGTCCCCAATCTCCAGCTGGTCGCTATCGGCCAGCGTGATGGCCGGCAATCCGGTGGCTTCAATCTTCAGCACCGCCACATCCGTCTGCGGGTCGGTGCCGACGATTTTTGCGGTGTACTCTTTCTTGTCGGCACCCGCGATGGCGACCTTGATCTCATCCGCGCCGGTGACGACGTGGTGGGCGGTGAGGATATAGCCATCAGGGGAGACGATGACGCCGGAGCCAAGTCCCTGCTCCTTGCGCGAGCGCGGCGAGCGATCTTGCGGAAACGCGTCCCCGAAAAACTCCCGGAACATGGGGTTTTCGCGAAAGGGGTTGCGCTGGGGCATTTCGCGGATGATGCGCGTGGAGTAGATGTTCACCACGCTGGGGGCGGCTTTTTTAACGACAGGCGAAAAACTCGTCCCCAGCTTCACGTCCCGATTAATAGGCGTGGCGGAGAGCTTGAAGTTAGGGGTAGCGTCTTTGCCCCAGAGGGTGAGATGAAATACGGCGACGACCAGCAGGGAACCCGCCACCGCGGACAAAAAACCGGCAAAGGGTCTGGAGATGTTTTTCATAAAGTTCCTTTAGTGGACACACGTTTGGCGCGGATGTTCAAACGGAAATATCCCCCCAACTCCTTTCCAGACTCCTTTCCCGACTCGTTTGGAACCTTAAAAACGGGCGCAAACCCCGTCGGGTTGCCCGCGCCAATTTTAACCCTTAAAAAAGGGATGCAACACCTTGACGGCGCGGACGGATTATTCCGACCCGTCCAGCCTTGCAGCCGATTGGACCCATCTCAAGCCGTTATTTCGCCTGCGGCTGGGCCTGCATTTTCTGAACGTCTTCCGCCTTGATTGTCTCAATTTTGGCGCCCTTTTTCATTTCCTCAGCCGAGGGCACCTTGATGATGTCGCTCGTCAAAGGCTGGGCGGGCGGTGCCGGAGGCGCGGACGGTTGCACCGAGAGCAGTTCCACCTCAAAGATCAGGACGGAGTTCGGCGGAATGCTGCGCTGACCGTTTTCGCCATAAGCCAGATCCGAGGGAATGAAGAGCTTCCACTTCGAACCGGTCTTCATCAACTGCAGCGCCTCGGTCCAGCCCCGGATGACGCCATTCACCGGGAACTGCGCGGGCTGACCGCGTTTATAGGAACTGTCGAATTCAGTCCCGTCCAACAGCGTGCCGCGGTAATGCACCGACACCACGTTGTCCGCCTGGGGCATGGCGCCCGAGCCTTCGGTCAGCACGGTGTATTGGAGCCCGTCCGGCAGGGTAACCACCCCGGGCTTGGCCTTGTTTGCGGCGAGAAAGTCGGCGCCCTCCGCCTTGTTCTTGATGGCCTTCTCCTCCTGAATCTTCTGCTGTTTAACTTTGAATTCCTTCTGGAAAGCCGTCAGGGTTTCCTGCATCTCCGTCTGCGAGAGCAGCGTGGCGCCGCCGGACTGGATATCCTTGATCGCGCGCGCGGCGATTTCCGGATCAACCTCTAGGCCCTGCTGCTGCCAATTATGGCCCAGCATCATGCCGATGGCATAGCTCACCCGCGACTTTTCATCGCCCAACATATTGGTGCCGTCCGCCCGCAGCGATCCGGCAACCCCCAGAGAAACGATCACGCCCAAGACAATAGTTTTGATGGTCATAAATTTAAGTGCCTCATTCTGGTAAGTTAAAACAAAAATGCAATCCAGTTTTTATCCAAAGTGCCGGGGCGAGCATTTATATGGTAGTTCAACTGAACCGGAAGCATGTCGTCCGAATGCGCCGTCCAGGCGCCCAAGACGCCCAAGGGCAAGATCTGAGCCGGATTCATGCCGTTATAGAACCCGACTTCTGAAGTGGGCCAGCCTCTGCGAACCAAGCGCCTCCTCTCCCCGCCCTCTCCTCCATTTCATGGAAGAGAGGGAGTGAAGGCAGCGACGCCTCGCCGTTGCATCCGAATCTTAAATTCAGAATCGAGATTAAAATGAACCCCTTTCGCCCGCGCGGAGCAGGCGGAACAAATTGTGCCCGATTTCACGCGCCACCCCACGCACTTCGTCGCCTGACGCTGCGCTCGGCGACAGGGACGGCGCCGCGCGCCATCTACCCCATTTCGGAGTTCGGGATTAAATGTTACCAGGGCGGGGCATCTGCCTGGGAGTCGTCGCAGCGGGCCAGAAAAGGAAATGCCCCCCGATTCGCCCAGTGGCGGAGTCCAAATTCACAAGGCCTCGCGCTCGCAATCGGCGTATTTCTCGAGCAACTGGTCGTACACGCGCGACGCCTTGGGGTTGGGACGGATCTCGCTGCCGGGAATCGGGGCGCTGAATCCGGCGACGAGCTTGTCCCAGCGGGGCGATTTTCCGGCGGCCGTGAGCCAGCCATGCGCCGCCTGCAGCGCCGCCCCGAGCGCCGCGCTCTTGGAGACTTCAATCCGCTGCACTCGGCAATGCATCACGTCGGCCATCACTTGCAGCAGCGCCTCATTGCTGGAGGCCCCGCCCGTGGCCAGAATTTTCTCCGGCGCCACCTTCATCCATTGCGAATGCAGGCGCATCGACAGCATCTGCGCCTCGAAAACCGCGCGGCAGTTCGCGGCGGCGTCGGCGGAATCCAGATCAAAGCGGCGGATCCCCGGGCGGTTCACCCGCGGCACAATCTCCGCCTCGAACCAGGGCAGCAGGATGCCGCCATGATTGCCGGGGGGCGTCTGCCGAAGCCGCTCACCAAACGCCGGCCAGTCGGCAATGCCATACAACTCGCGGACCTTCTCACGCGCCAGCGATCCGTTCTTGAAACAGATCAGCGTCACATACTGACCCGTGGGTGATCCGAAAACATGGCCCTCGCCCGTCTCATCCGTCCGGCATTGCTCCATCGAACCGAAAAACGTGTCACTGGTGCCCAGGCTCACCGCGACCTGCCCGGGCTTGACGAGCCCCAGACCGATGACGCTGGCAGGATTGTCCCCGGTCCACGCAGTCGCCCGCGCTTCGGGATTCAGACCGTATTTATCCACGAAATAGCGGCTGACCGGACCGAGATCCTGTCCGGGTGCGGCCAGGGGCGGGAGCTTTTTCTTCAAACTGGGCGCGGTCGCCTTGAGTGCGTCCATGTCCCACACTTTTTTGCGGATGTCCATCAGGTTCATGCCCGCGCCGTCGCCGTAGTCAATCGGCGCCACCCGGCCCGCCAGCAGCGAGGCCAGAAACGAGCTCACCAGTGCGATGCTAGACGTTTTGGCATAGGCCTCGGGCTCGGTCTTGAAAAACTTACGGATCTGGGGCCCGGTGAACCGCTCAAACGTGTCCGAGCCGGTGCGCGAGGCGGTGTACTTGATACCGCCCAGTTTCTTGCGGATCTCCGCGCACTCCGCCGAGGTCGACGCGTCCATCCAAATGGGCGCGGTTTTGCGCGCGAACACCCCGCGCAGGTTCTCCACCAGAGACCGCTTGGGGTCCAGCAACTCCAGCGCGGGACCAATCCGGTCATTGAAATAGACCGAGCCGTGCTGCTGGCCGCAGCCGCTGACGGCCAGGATATCGCCCAGCGCCACCCCGTCCTTTTTCATGCCCGCGAAAATCAGGTCCAGCGCCTCGGCCCACATCAGGGGCGGGCTATGCTTCACCAGCGGATCCCGCAGGGGCAGCACCCCGTTTTTCGTCCGGTAGTGCGGCAGCGCCCGGTCAAAGTTGACCGATTTTTCATAGATCGTCCGGCGCGAGCCGAGATCGATGACCACCGCGCTGAGGCTTTGCGTGCTGGAATCCAGTCCGAGAAATAATTTGGGCATAGGTGACTGTTGAACCTCTCTCTTATAGCAATAATCACTGGCAATTGAAATGAAAATCACCGCACATCAAGCGGCGGACACGATATTTATGACACGGCACCCGCTTCCCCCCTCGAATCCCCCCAGGAAAAGAAGCCTCCCCGCGCCGGATCCTTGCCCCGTATTGGTAGCGGCGGGCGGGCGCGCCTATCGCTAGGAGCATTCTACGCGGGCCTGAATCACCAAGTCCTTGAGGACGGCCATCCAGGCGGCAGCAGCGCGGAAGCTTTGCCCGCTTCGGCGTTCGGGTGTGCGCTGGTGAAGCGGGATACCGCGCGGATAGAAGTCCCGCCGGTCGAAGGGGACTGTTCACGAACGAAAGCTGTGACAGCAATGGGACTGGAGAGCGACGGGGCAACCGGGATATAAACTCGGCCAAAAGTCCCAGGCGCTGCAAGGTTCACTCTGACGGCGGGTGCCAGCCCAGCCGTGGAAGCGGCCTCGGAAAGCCGGATGCGGGAAAACCGCCCGTCCGGTTGGATGAGGGGCGGAGCGAGACGGTCATTGGCCTCGTGCCTTTCAACCCGTCCGCTCCGCCTCCTCGACTGAGGCCTCCAACCAAAAACGGCGGGCCACCCGGGTTGCCCGCCGTCGTGTTAAAGGATACGTCTGATATTAACTATGGTAGCCTTCCTCCCCGTGTTCCGAGAGGTCCAGCCCGGTCATTTCCACTTCCTCGCTGGGACGCAGCCCGATGAGCAACTTGACCACGAAGGCAAGGATGGCCGTGCCGACGACGGCGAGGGCGATGGTGATGCCGACCGCCTTCAATTGCTCGATCAACAGCGGTTGGAACAGCGTGTCGGTGACATAGGCTTTGAGGTTTAAGGCCAGATTGGCATTAGCAGAATTCCGCGCCAGCATCCCGGTCAGGATCGCGCCCAGAGTGCCGCCGATGGCGTGCACGCCGAAGGTATCGAGGGCATCGTCATAGCCGAACCAGCCCTTGACCTTGTAGCAGAAGAACCAGGGAATGATGCCGGCAGCGAGACCGATAATCAGGGAGCCTTGCGGCGTCACAAACCCGCACGCCGGAGTGATCACCACCAGGCCGGCCACGGCGCCGGAACAGAAGCCCAAGATGCTAGGGCGGCCTTTGACCAGCCACTCCAACATCGGCCATACAAAGGAGGCCACGGCCGTGGCAATGGTGGTCGTAGTGAAGGCATTGGCGGCGACCCCGTCGGCGGCGCAAGCGCTGCCCGCGTTGAATCCATACCAGCCGACCCAGAGCATGGCTGTTCCGATGAAGCACATCACCATGCTGTGCGGCGGCATGGAGGTTTTGCCGAAGCCCAGACGCTTGCCCAGGATGATGCAGAGGACCAATGCCGACCAGCCCGAGGACATGTGGACGACCGTTCCGCCCGCGAAATCAATCGCGTGAATCTTGGCACCGGCATTCCAGACGCCGTTCATGAGGCCGTTAATGCCCCAGACCATGTGGGCCAGCGGGAAATAAACCACCAGCATCCATAAGCCCACAAACACCAAGATGGCGGCGAACTTCATGCGCTCGGCGATGGCCCCCAGGATCAACGCGGGGGTGATAATGGCGAACATCAGCTGGAACATGGCAAACACGTTTTGAGAGACCCAGTACGCGTAATTGGTGTTGGTCGCGGAGGTGACGCCCTCCAGCATCTTGAACTTCAAATTGCCCAGCACGCCTGAAATCAGGTCCGTCCCATCGGCAAAAATGAAACTGTAGCCGCACACCACCCAGAGGATTGTCACCAGGCCGGTGATGCCGAAACACTGGGCCACCACCGACAGGATGTTTTTTTTGCGTACCAACCCGCCGTAGAACAGCGCCAAGCCCGGGAGCGTCATGAACAGCACCAGGGCGGTGCTGGTCATCATCCACGCGTTATGACCGGGACCCGCCACACCCACGGTCGCCGGGGCGGCGACGGTCAGAGCGCCATTGGTATCTTTGGTCAGGGAAGCGCCTGGATCCCCATTTCCGATATAGGCTTCCAGGGCGGCAATGCGCTGGTCCAGCGACGCGGACGGCAGCGCGGCAGGCGCTGTCTCCTGCGCCCGCAGGGGAAGAAGCGCAGCCATTACTAAAGTCAGGATTAAGAAATATTTTTTCATGTTTAGATTTTGGAATTTAAATTAGTTTAATAACTCAAACAGCCGCGTCCCCCTTCTCTTCCGTCCGGATACGAACGGCCTGTTCCACGGACGAAACAAAGACCTTGCCGTCGCCGATCTTGCCGGTTTTGGCCGCCTTGACGATGGCCGCCACGGCGATACTCACCTGGGCGTCGGCCACCACCAGCTCCACCTTGATCTTCGGCAGAAAGTCCACGGTGTATTCGCTGCCGCGATAAATTTCGGTGTGACCCTTCTGGCGGCCAAACCCCTTGACTTCGGTGACGGTCATTCCTTCGATGCCCAGCTCGCTCAGGGCGTCCTTCACTTCCTCAAGCTTGAATGGTTTGATGATGGCTTCAATTTTCTTCATGGTTTTTAATGTTGATGATCCGGTTTGG
The DNA here is from genome assembly GCA_903835255.1 of uncultured Verrucomicrobia subdivision 3 bacterium. Taxonomy (GTDB): domain Bacteria; phylum Verrucomicrobiota; class Verrucomicrobiia; order Limisphaerales; family UBA11358; genus UBA11358. The sequence goes on along the minus strand of CAILMI010000046.1, from coordinate 67,641 downwards.
ACTGGACTCCCCATCGCGGGGAGGAGCAGCCTTGGCACCCCCTAAGCAACACCGATGCCAACCGATGCCGCCTTGTGAAAATCGTTAAAAACCTTTGTATTTTAAAGGAGTTTAGTCGCCGGCTTTTTTTTACGGACGGAACTCCTGCGCCGCACTGGTTCTTTTTGACCATGGACAGAATAGTTAGCCAGCACGAGGGAACGGCGTGGCAACGACCCAATTACCAGGCAGCGCGATGCGGGTCCCTCATTGTTAAGACAAAGACTGAGACCCGAATGAACGCAAATTTTGGAAGGGAAAATTGAACCGCCAAGGACGCCGGGGATGCCAATGGGCGCTGCGGATCTTTGCCCCGTGTTTGTAGCGGCGGGCGTCCGCGCCGGAAGAAGCGGTCTGAATGCAAACTTGCCAATCGCCCCCGTGTTTTGTTCAATCTGGCGTGCTCAATCAGCAGACTCTCAACCGTCCGGCGGCGTTTTCCGGCATCGGCCTCCACAGCGGCAACCGGGTGAACATGACCCTGCTCCCCGCACCCGCCAACAGCGGGGTGCGGTTCCGCCGCGTGGATCTGGACGGCAAACCGGAAATCGAGGCGCGGGTGGAACATGTCACCGACACCAACCGCTCCACGACGATTGCCCGGGGCAATGTCAAAATCCACACGGTCGAGCACGTGCTCGCCGCGCTCGCGGGCTACGGCATTGACAACGCCATCATCGAACTGGATGCCAACGAGCCCCCCATCGCCGACGGGAGCTCGAGGGAATTCTGCAAAATCATTCAGGCGGCCGGCATCGCGCCGCTGGCAGAAAAGCGCGAGACCTTCACCCCCACCGAGCCCATTGAAATGCAGTCGGGCGAGACAGTGATGACGCTCTTCCCCTACGACGGATTCAAGATCACCTGCACCAGCGCGGACAAGCAGGGCCGGTTCACGCAGTTTTACAGCACGGACATCACGCCGAAGACCTGGGAGCGGGAACTGTCCCACGCCCGGACGTTCTGTTTCTACGAGGAGATTGAATACCTGTTCAAGAACGGCCTGATCAAGGGCGGCAGCTTGGAGAACGCCGTTGTCATCCGCGACGACGCCGTGCTGACGACCGAACCGCTGCGTTACAACGAGGAATTTGTGCGGCACAAGATGCTCGACATCGTGGGCGACCTCTCGCTGCTCGGACGCCCGCTGCGGGGGCATCTCATTGCAGTCAAGCCAAGCCACGCGGCCAACTGCGAGTTTGCGCGCCTGATCCAGGCGCAAATGAATAAGCCGCTGCGCGCGGCGCAGACCTTCTCCCCGCCGCCGGCCAAAAATGCGCCCCAGCCCCTGCCCTCCGCCGATGGCTCGATGGGGATTGAAGAGGTGATGAAGCTGCTGCCGCACCGGCCGCCCTTCCTGCTGGTGGACCGGATCCTGAAAATTGAGGGCAACCAAATCGTGGGCCTAAAAAACGTCACGATGAACGAGGACTTTTTCCGCGGCCATTTTCCCGGCCACCCCATCATGCCCGGGGTGCTGCAGCTGGAGGCCATGGCGCAGATCGCAGGCATCCTCCTGCTCAAACGCATCGAAGTGGCCAACCAGATCGCCTATTTCATGTCCGCCGAGGAAGTGAAGTGGCGCAAGCCGGTGGTGCCCGGCGACGTGCTGGTCATCGAAGTGGATCTCACCAAAATCCGCGGGAAAATCGGCAAGGCCAAGGGCGTCTGCAAAGTGGACGGCGAAGTCGTCAGCGAAGCCGAGGTCACCTTCATGCTCCGGGATGCCTCCTAACCCATGATCCACGCCTCCGCCATCATCCATCCCCAGGCCCGGATCGGAACCAACTGCGTCATTGGCCCGTTTTGCGTCATCGGTGAAAATGTCACCCTCGGCGACGGCTGCCATCTGCTTTCCCACGTGGTCATAGACGGTCATACGACGCTCGGCCGGGAAAACCAGGTGTACCCCTTCGCCAGCATCGGATTGAAGTCACAGGATTTAAAATGGAAAGGTGGCGTCACGCGGCTGGAGATCGGCGACCGCAATGTGTTCCGCGAAGGCGTCAACATTCACAGCGCCACGGACGACGGCAAGGCCACCGTCATCGGCTCCGATAACCTGCTGCTGACCTATGTCCACATCGCGCACGACTGCGTGCTGGGCAATCGCATCATCATGTCGAGCTATGCGGCGCTGGCTGGGCACGTCGTGGTGGAGGATCACGCCATCCTGGGGGGGTTCACGGCGGTGCATCAATTCTGCCGGATCGGGCGGTTTTCCATGACTGGCGGCTGCTCGCGCATTCCGCAGGACGTGGCGCCGTTTATGATTGTGGAGGGGAACCCGGCCGAGACGCGCACCGTTAACAAGATTGGCATGGATCGACACGGCATTTCCGACGAAGCCCAGACGGCGCTGCGTCAGGCGTATAAGATTTTTTTCCGCGAGGAGCTGTCCATCCCCAACGCGCTGGCGAAGATTGAAACAGAAGTGCCGCCGCTGCCGGAAGTCCAGCACCTCGTCCAGTTCATCCGCAGCAGCGAGCGGGGCGTCACCCGCTAACCCCCACTGGGTTCGAATCTCATCCGGAACGGAAATGCCAGTCCCTTTGCGTGGCACAGTCGGCACAGGCTCACATCGGGAACAGTGCGCGGAATAGTTTTTGTCCCCCGAAAAGCCAGAGGAGCGCCGCCAGCGCCAGGTAGGGTCCATAGGGCATGCGCGAAGACCACTCCCGCCGGCGAAAGACGATTAAAATCATCCCGGCCGCCGCCCCGATCAAGGAGCTGGCCATCAAGGTGTAAACCGCCCCCTGCCAGCCGATGAAGGCGCCGATGGCCCCCATGAATTTCACGTCGCCAAAGCCCATCGCTTCGCGCGGCAGGATGATTTCTCCGGTGACGGCCTCCAGGCAGGCCACCTCGGCGGGATTGATTTTCTCTTCATCAATCAGCAGTGACCCGACAGAGAGCCGCACCCTCACGTCCTTATAGCTCCGATCCACCAGCTCCAGCGTGCGCGCGCGCAACACAATCGCGTCCGACGGGCGATAGAATAAATCCTCGTAGGGGATCACCTGATCGGGCAGGCAGACGGCCGTCTCGGTGAAGACAATCCTCGTGTCCGGCGGCAGCTTCACCCGTTGCCGGCCAAACAGGAGCTTGCCTAGGCGCAGGATCGCGTAAACGAGGCCCGCCCCGACCCCGGCGCCCCACAGGCCTTGAACCAGTCCCTCTCCATGGCTTCCGGCAGCGTGCAGCGAGGGCAGAAGAAACGATGCCGCAATGCCTGCGACCATGCCGCCGAGGGTAATTTCGTCCGGGATGATGAAGTGCTCGAAGTCGATGAACGAGGCGCAAATCAGCCCGGCCAGGAACACGCCATAGACCAGCGCCAGCCCGAGCGAGGGCAGCGGATGCGCCGGATTCCCAAAGGTCAGCCAGCAACTCAGGAACGCCACTCCCGTGACCAGCTCGACGATGAAGTAGCGGGGCGAGATGGGGGCCCCGCAATTCCTGCAGCGGCCCTTGAGGGAGAGCCAAGTCACCAGCGGGAGGTTCAGATAGAATGGAATGGCATATTTGCAGTGGGGACAATGCGAGGGCGGCGAGACCACGCTCATGTCCCGGGGCATCCGGTAGATGCACACGTTCAGGAAACTGCCGATCAGGCAGCCGAAGGTAAAAAAAACCAGCGACCAGAAATGGAACGGCATCAGCGACCAGCTGTGCGTGCTGAAGATCCCGTCAACGGCCATAAATGGTTTCCTCCAGAGCGCGGCGCATCACCCCCAGCGGCGCCGGCTGACCCGTCCAGATCTCAAACGCCCGGGCGCCCTGATGCAGCAGCATCCCCAAACCATTCGCCGTGCGGCATCCTGCCGCCCCAGCCGCGCGCAGCAACGCCGTCGCCGCCGGCCGATAAATCATGTCATACACACACCGCGCCCGCGGCAGCGGGAATTGTTCCGCATCCAGCGGCGAGCCATCCTCCGGCCGGAGACCGAGCGACGTGGCGTTGATGACGAGATCCACGTCGGTCCGGGGATATCCCACGGCAACCGGGACGGCGGGGAAAAGTTGCTTCATTTCATCCGCGAGGCTGGCCGCCTTGGCGGCGGTGCGGTTGACCAGAAACAATTCTGAAACCCCCTCGGCGGCCAGCCGCAACGCCGCCGTCCGCCCTGCCCCGCCGGCCCCGAGCAGCACCACCCGGGCGCCGCGCAACTCCAGATCCAAATCCTGGCGCAGCGCCGTCACAATGGCGTCGGCGTCCGTGTTAAAACCGGTCGCCCCTTCCGGTCCGAAGCGGATGGTATTGACCGCCCCCCAGCGTCGGGCGGATTCATCCAATGCATCCACCATGTCCACGGCGAGCAACTTGTGCGGCACGGTCAGATTCAGCCCGGCAAACCCCATCGCCCGCGCCCCGTCGATGGCCGCGCGCAGATGCAGCGGATCGACCTCGAAGGCGAGGTAGCGCCAGTCCAAACCGAGCGCGGCGAAGGCGGCGTTATGCATGGCTGGCGACGCGGAATGCCGGATGGGCGAACCGTAGACGGCGCACAGGCGCGTGGCGGCGGTGATGGGAGGTTGAACCGGTTGTGACACGCGCCATTTATAGTCGGCTCCGGCGCGGGTTCAAAGCGCAAACTCCGCTGGAACAACTGTTTTCGAAGGCTTTTCGGAAGCATGTCTTCCAAATGAAGCGGTAAGGCGCCAAGGACGCCAAAGGACAAGACCTCAGCCGGATTCATGCCGTCCTTGAAGAAAGTCCGCTCACAAAACGAACCCGGCGCTAATTTATGCCCCCTTCAATTGGATCACCCAACCGTGAGGCAATCCCACTGCCAGGCAGTGGGATTGATTTCTGTTAGGGGTTCACACATTGATGGTTGTCTTGTTGAATTCGGCCGGCGTTGCAACTCAACGGCAGGATTCCGGCTTATCGGACCTGCGCCGACCGGCCCCCACCTAAAAGAGGATTTTGGTCCTCTCTCCCTCTCCCTCGCCCCGCTCATGCTTCGCGGGGCGAGGGAGAGGACCTGCGATCGTGGCCTACTTCGGCGTTCGGGCCAGCGTGGCAGAGCCGTTCTTGGCACCGTGGGACAGGTAGGGCGCGACACTCCGTGCGCGCCGGCGTGCTAAACCAGCACGCGCGGGTTGGCAACCGCGGCGGGCCGGGGACTGCACGCCCTACCCGCGTAAACGGGTCAAAGCATGTTTTTGCACATTTCCCTCATTCGCGTTAATTCGTGTAATTCGTGTCTCAGTCTGTGTCTTGATAATGGGGTCTAGCGTCACGCTGGTGGCGTCGTGGTGGGAGGGCGCGACACTCCGTGCGCGCCGCCCCGGGGCTTAAGGTGACGCGGGTTAGCAATCGCGGCGGGCCGGGGACTGCACGCCCTACCTGCCGATATCGCAAGGTTAAGTTGAACTGCCATAAACTGCCATAGAGTCTGGCCCGCCTCGATCGGCGAGTGTAAGGTGTTCATTTCAAACTCGATTCTGAAGTTGAGCTTGGAATGAAATAATTCGACTGCCACCCCCTCACTTCCATGAAATGGAGGAGGCGCGGGGCGGACGTTCGAAGGGCTGCGAGAGTCAGGCCCGATTTGGAATTCGGGTTTATCTGCGCTTTATGTGCGCTATTTATTCCCCGGCGAATTGACATGCGCCTGCCTTTTTGTGTTACTACTGAAAACGGTTTTACCCTCTAAACAAATACAATGTCCTCCCCCACTCTCTCCACTGAATCCCTGCAATCGGCCGGTCGCACTTTCCCGCCCTCGCCCGAGGTCGTGAAGCGCGCCCACCTCAACGCCGAACAGTACGCGGCGCTGCACCAGCGCTCCCTCCGGGAACCCGACGCGTTCTGGCTGGAGCAGGCGCAGTCGCTCGCTTGGTTCAAGCCGCCCACCGTCGCCTGCAAATATGACTGGCGCACCGACGCGCGGAAGATCGAGCACACTTGGTTCGAGGACGGCGAACTCAATCTGACGGTCAACTGCCTGGACCGGCATCTCCAGACGCGGACGCGCGACAAGGTGGCCATTCTCTGGCAGGGCGAACCCGAGGAAGACGTGCGGCGCATCACCTACGCGGAACTGCATGCCGACGTATGCCGGCTCGCGAATGTCCTCAAGGAGCGCGGCATTCAGAAAGGCGATCGCGTGGCCATTTACATGCCCATGATCCCCGAGGCGGCGGTGGCCATGCTCGCCTGCGCGCGCCTGGGCGCGATTCATTCGGTGGTCTTCGGCGGGTTCAGCTCGGAGGCGCTCGCCGACCGCATCAATGATTCCGGATGCAAACTGCTCATCACTGCCAACGTCTCGTTGCGGGCGGGAAAAACCATTGCGCTCAAGGCTCTGGCGGATACCGCCCTCAAGCACACGGCCAGCATTGAAAACGTCATCGTCATCCGGCGCACCGATGCCCCGTGCGACCTCACCGCCGGCCGCGACGTCTGGTATCATGAGGCGATGGCGACGGCCTCGGAGGACTGCCCGCCGACCCGGCTCAGCGCGGAGGACCATCTCTTCATCCTCTACACCTCCGGTTCCACGGGCAAACCCAAGGGGGTCGTGCACAGCACGGCGGGCTATCTGCTCTGGTGCGCCCTCACGCATCAATACGTTTTCGACATCCACGAGGACGATGTTTATTTCTGCACGGCAGACATCGGCTGGGTGACGGGGCACAGCTACGGGGTTTATGCCCCGCTCTGCAACGGGGGAACGACGGTGATGTTCGAGGGGGTGCCGACGTATCCCGACGCCGGACGCTTCTGGAAAATCATCGAAAAATTCAAGGTCAATTCCTTCTACACGGCGCCGACGGCCATCCGCGCGCTCATCCGGCTCGGGGATGAGTGGCCGGCCCGATTTGATTTGAGCTCGCTGCGCGTCCTGGGCACGGTGGGGGAACCGATCAATCCCGAGGCGTGGATGTGGTATCACCGGCACATCGGCAAGGAGCGTTGTCCGATCGTGGACACTTGGTGGCAGACAGAGACAGGCGGGCACCTGATCACACATCTGCCGGGCGCCCACACGCTCAAGCCCGGGAGCGCCGGCAGGCCTTTTCTGGGCCTGGAACCGGTGATTCTGCGGGATGACGGGACCGAATGCCGTCCGAACGAAGGCGGCAAGCTGTGCATCAAGACTCCCTGGCCGGGCATGATGCGCACCACCTGGGGCGACCATGATCGTTTCATCAACACGTATTTTTCAACGTACAAAGACCTGTATTTCACCGGCGACGGCTGCCGCGTGGACGAGGACGGGGATTTCTGGCTGCTGGGCCGGGTGGATGACGTGGTGAACGTCTCCGGTCATCGGATTGGCACGGCGGAAGTGGAGAGCGCGCTGGTGAGCCATCCGCAGGTGGCGGAGGCCGCGGTGGCGCCCATGCCTCATGATATCAAGGGCCAGGCGCTCTATGCGTTCGTCACGCTCAAGGATGGCGTGGCCGAAAGCGACGACTTAAAAAAGGCTCTGGCCAATCATGTCCGCAAGGAAATCGGGGCCATTGCCGTCCCGGACAAAATCCAGTTTGCGCCGGGCTTGCCCAAGACGCGTTCGGGCAAGATTATGCGCCGCATCCTCCGCAAGATCGCCGAGAATCAGACCGACCAGATTGGCGACGTCTCCACTCTGGCCGATCCGCACGTCGTCGAGGCCCTGGTCAAAGGAAAGCAGTGAAGAGGTTGCGCCCGATCCCAAAAACACTACACTGGTCAAAATGAAATTCGCACTTTCAATTCTGGTTTATCTGATCATCGCTTTAATCCTCGGCTTGGGAATTCTGCAGGTGGTGCACGGTAAGCCGTGGCTGCTCATCGTGGGCGGAACGGGATTCCTGCTGGCCTTCGCCCGGATCGGCTGCAAGTCGCACTGATCGCACTGACTTTTTGGGGAACCCGGTCCGGCGGACGGGCGCGGGACATCTGCGGGGTGCGGCTTTTTATTTCTTGCCCGTTCCCGCTCTACTTTACGGGGCCGGCACCGGAAACTTTGATTTCATGGCGGAGAGAATCTGCGGGGCACTGGCGCCGGTGGCGGCCCACGATCCCGCGAACATCCCCGAGGCATAAGCCGTGGCGGTGGATGTCCCCTGAACCCCGTAAGCCTGGTTGCCAAAATAAACAACGCTGCTGCCCGGGAGCGCCAGGCTGTTTCCCGGCCAATAATTCGCATACGGCGCGAGCTGCCCCGGCCTGCTGAGGGCCGTCACGTCATAGACTCCGGGAATGGCAGCGGGATATGTTGGCGTGGCCACCGGAACATTCCCCGCCGCGCCAAACATCACGATGTTGTTCGCCACAGCCAGCTTGATGATGCCCTCCAGCACCGAACTGTCCCCGGTGCTGCCCAGGCTCATGTTCAAAACATTCGCGCCGCTGTCCACGGCCTTCTGAATGCCCAGCGCCACAAACCACGAGGTGGTCGTCTCGTTCCCCCCGTAGACATCCACGGGCTGAATCTGCACCGAACTCGATCCGCCCGGCGATTGCTGGGCAACCGATTCAAGAATGGCATAGGCCATGGCGGTGCCGTGCGTCAGATCTTTTCCGTTAGCGGGAATGTCGCCGGCCACGGACAGTTGCGGCAGGATGAACTTGTCGAGCGACGCCCCCAGCGATTGCACGTTCATGTCAATCAACCCCACCACCACCCGCCCGGAATCCCCCGGCGGATTCAGGGACAGCGATATGGGCTTGCCCGACGGCGAGTCCAGCGGAACCGACGGCACAGGCGGGTCGAAGGCGTAGTTATAATCCACCTGAAGCACGTCGCTGTTGGCTTGCAACTGGGCGAGCGCCGCATCGGCGGATGCCGGATCATCCCATTGCAGGCGGTAGACCCCCTGTTTGTCGAGCCGGCCGATGATCCGGGCGCCCAGCAACTTCGCCAGCGTCTCGATGTCCGTGCCCGGTTTGACCCTCAACAGCAGTTCGCGGGCAATGCGCTTGGCCGGCTTGGCCACCGCCACCCGCCGCGTGGCGGCCTGGAGCGTGGTCCGGAAAACATAGAGCTGCGACGGCGCATTGGTCCGCGGCACGAGCGCGAAATTCAGATCGCCCAAGAGACGCTTGAGGGCGTCACCGGAGGGCAGCCCCCTGAATTTAGCCGAGGCATTCCGTTCCGCACCGGGCTCCACAAAAATATTCCATTCGGCCGCAGCGGCAATTTTCTCCAGCAGCGGCCAGAGAGGAAGGCGCTGAACATCGGCATCGACCTGATCGGCGGCCTTGTGCCAGGCGATCGAATTGGTGTGAACTGGCGCGGCGGCTCCTTCCGGCGCCCACCCGAGGCAGACCAGACATACCGCGAAAAAAAAAAGCCGTTTCATTGCTTTCCAAGACGCCCGACACGCGCGTCCGGTTAAATTATTTTGCGGTCACGGTTTTCACCCAATCCTGATGATCGAGATACCAGCGGATGGTCTCCCGGATGCCCTGCTCAAACTGGTGCGCCGGCGTCCAGCCCAATTCTTTCTGGATCTTGCTGGCATCAATTGCATAGCGGCGGTCGTGTCCGGCCCGGTCCGGGACGAAGGAAATCAGCTGGCGCGAGTTGCCGCCCAGCTGCGGCATGAATTCATCAATGGTATCACAAATCAGCTCCACGATGCGCAGGTTAGCCCACTCGTTATGGCCGCCCACGTTGTAGGTCTCACCCAGGCGACCGCGGTCGAGCACCGCCCACAGGGCCTCGGCATGATCCCGCACATAAAGCCAGTCGCGCACATTCAGGCCGTCGCCGTAGACTGGGATCGGTTTGCGAACCATCACGTTCTGGATGATGACGGGGATGAGCTTCTCCGGGAATTGAAACGGACCGTAGTTGTTCGAACAGTTGGTGATCACCGTGGGCAATCCGTAGGTGTGATGGTAGGCCCGCACCAGCATGTCGCTGGAAGCCTTGCTGGCGGAATAAGGGGAGTTGGGGGCATACGACGTCGTCTCCGTGAACAACCCGGTCGCACCCAGCGATCCGTAAACCTCGTCGGTGGAGACGTGGTGAAATTTCCGGCCGGAGGGATGGACGCCCCAAAAGCCGCGGCACGCCTCCAGCAGATGGAACGTGCCGAGAATGTTGGTGGCGATGAAATCCCCCGGCCCAGTAATGGAGCGGTCCACATGGGATTCCGCGGCCAGGTGCATGACGTGGGTGATGGCATGCTGTTCCACGACCCGCACGGTGGCCGCCTTGTCCCGCAAATCCACTTTTTCAAAAATGTATTTGGGATGTCCAGAGACCTTTTCGAGATTCGCCAGGTGACCGGCGTAGGTGAGGCAATCCAGATTGACCAGCTTGACGATACGGGCGTCGTCAATGATGTGATGAATGAGGTTAGAGCCGATGAAACCGGCGCCGCCGGTGATGAGCAAGTTCATTTTTAAAAAGGGTTACTCCGGCTTCCAATGTTTCAGCGAGGCCTCCAGCGCCTCCTCGACCGGACGAATTTTCACACCGGCCGCCAGAAGCTTGGTGGTATCCATGACGCAGTTGGAGCGCGGCGTCTGGGCGGCGACCCGATAAAATTCCTCATCGCTCGCCCAGAACTCGAATTTTCGGGCCGGCTTCAACCGCTGCTGGATCAGCTCCACCACGTGCCGGGTGGTGACAAAGCCGGGATTGGTGACGTTGTAGGTTCCATAGGGGGCGCGGAGCTCCCAGAGATCCAAACACGCCTTGACGAAATCGGCGCGATGCGAAATCGAATTCACGTTGTCGTAGACCTTGGAATAGCGCTGCACCTTGCTCAAGTAATTCCGCGCGCCGTCATACTCGTCAAACGGGATCCGCAGGCGCCAGATATAGCTCTGCCCCATTCCGGCAATCGCCTCCTCGCACAGCGCCTTGGTCCCACTGTAAAAACTGCACGGCAGGTCGCGAAAGGAAAAATTAGGCACGTCCGTCTCCGTGAAACCGCGGACGGATTCGGGAGACTTTTCGACCAGGGCGCGCAGTGCCGGTGTGGTGAAGTCTTTTTCCACCCGAGCCTGTCCGTTTACGATCACTTTAGCCCCGGAATAGATGCAGCCGGAAGAGACATGGCCCCACGGAATCCCGGCGGCGGCGCAGGCCTGGGCGACGGTCTGGGGGAACAGCGTGTTGCCCTGAAGCGTGTCGGCTTTGTGGGCTTCGCAGGCGTCCACATTCGGCTTCCCGGTATAGCCGGCGGCATTGATGAGAAACGACGGCTTCCGGAGCCGGAGCTGCTCCAATAGCACCTCGAAACGGGTGTAGTCCACCTGGCCGCGTGAGAGCGGAAGGAAATCCGCCCCGCGCCGCCGTAATTCCGAGGCAAAGGCCTCGCCGATATATCCCGTAGCACCTAAAAGTAAAATCATGATTCCAATTGGATGGGCCGCCCCGCCGGACCGATGGTTCGTTACAATCCCCGCAGCCTCTTTGTTTCTTCCTACGCCCGACCCCCTGTGGCTGGGCGCGGCCTTAGCTCCCCCCCGGCTTCAGAGTTTTCAGCCGCGCCGCCTCTGCCACCACTTCGGCAAGATAATCCCGATATTCGCAGCCCGGAATTTTCCCGACCAGAGCTGACAATTGCGGAAGCGAGACGAAGCTCTGCCGGAACGCGGACTCCTCCGGACAGCCGATCTTGATGCCGGCGCGTTTTTCGATCGTCTGCACATAGGCTGACGCGTCGTGCAGACTGCTACTGGTGCCGGCGTCCAGCCATGCGAACCCGCGGTTCAGGCGATGCACGCGCAAGGCACCGCGCCGCAAATACTCGACGTTGACGGCGGTGATTTCCAGCTCGCCCCGGGCCGAAGGCTTCAAGGCCTTGGCAATGGCCACCACCTCGTTGTCGTAAATATAAAGTCCGGGCACGGCATAATTGCTCTTGGGGAGCTTCGGTTTTTCCTCAATGGAAACGGCCCGACCCCCGGCGTCAAACTCCACCACGCCGTAGCGTTCCGGGTCATTGACGTGATAGCCGAAAATAGTCGCGCCCGTTTTGAAGTCGGCAAAGGCGCGCTGGAACGTGTCCCCGCCATAGAAAATATTGTCCCCTAGAATCAGCGTCACTGCGTCCGAACCGATGAAGGACTCGGCAATGAGAAACGCCTGGGCGATGCCGGCGGGCTTGGCCTGCTCGCGATACTCAATCGTCAATCCCCACGCGCTGCCATCGCCCAGCAACTGTTGAAAGCGGGGCAGATCGTGCGGCGTGGAAATCAGGCAGAACTCGCGGATACCCCCCTCAATCAGGGTCGTCAGGGGATAATAAACCATCGGTTTATCATAAACCGGCTGGAGCTGCTTGCTGGCCACCAGCGTGAGCGGATACAACCGCGAACCGGCCCCCCCCGCAAGAATGATTCCTTTCATGCCCGACAAGAATATTCAGTCTGAGAGAAATGAAAACACCAATCTTCAGCAGCGGGCGCGCGCGGGGCATCCGCCGGATTCTTCAAAAAAGGAAAACCCGACCGGAAGCAAATTGTGAAATCTGCTTTTATTTTGAGAAGAATTTGCTATCAATGAAAGCCCGAAAAATGAAGCCAATCACGAACAGTCCTTTTAAAAACGCCATGAGCAGTTTTATTTTTTTAAGCCGCTGGCTCCAAGCCCCGCTTTACCTCGGACTGATCGTCGCCCAATGCGTGTACGTGTATCACTTCATGATGGAGCTGTGGCATCTCATCCTGGAAACCACCACCATCGGCGAGACAGAAATCATGCTGGTGGTCTTGGGATTGATTGATGTGGTGATGATCGCAAACCTCCTGATCATGGTCATCGTGGGCGGTTATGAAACTTTTGTTTCCCGCCTGCGACTCGAGGGGCACCCCGACGAACCCGAATGGTTGTCCCATGTAAACGCTGGCGTCCTCAAGGTAAAACTGGCCACGGCATTGATCGGCATCTCCTCAATTCATCTGCTCAAGAGCTTCATCAATGCCGACCGGCTTGACGGCAAGACACTGTTCTGGCAGGTGATCATCCATATGGCTTTCGTGTTGTCAGCCCTGATTCTGGCGTGGATTGACAAGCTCACCCATCGGACGCCGGAGGGAAAGCGCTAAGCGCCATCGGTTCGCTTAACACTTTTATCCTGGACACCGAAGTGGGTAGAGGCATCGCGCTGCGAAGCCCCCCAGCGGAGAATCCGGCGCGAATGGGACTTTTGCGAGTGATCCGTTTCGGAACCCTTTCTGACGCCCACTGAACGCGGGCGAAGCCAGCGCAGCGCGCTCACCCAACGACGAATGGGCGAACTCCTCTTTCGGAGTTCGGATTTACCTCAAATTCAAAGGCGAAAACGAGGGTGTAAAATGGCTTCCGTTGAAAAGTCTGTATGGCTCTCCATCACCCCGCCACCGCGCCCGGCGCCGCGGCTTTCTGCTTGAACAGTAGCTTTTCCTTGTCGCTGGTGACCAGAATGGGCTCGCCCGGCTGCAGGCTGCCTTTGAGAATCTCCTCAGCCAGCGGGTCTTCCAGAAAACGCTCCACCGCCCGGCGCATCGGCCGCGCTCCGTATTGCGGGTCGTACCCTTTCTCCACCAGAAAGTCCTTCGCCAACTCATCCAGCTGCAGCCGGATGTTTTTGTGTCGCAACCGTTCCACCACCTTGTCCGCCTCCAGCGTCAAAATCTGGATCAGGTCCGGCTTAGTGAACGAACGGAACACCACCACATCGTCCAGGCGGTTGAGGAATTCCGGACGGAACGTGCGCTTGGCCTCGTCCAGGATCCGCTCGCGCATCTTTTCATAGGTGCTCTCGTCCGTGATGGGGGAGAAGCCCAGCGTGGACTGCTTCTTGATGGTGTCCGATCCGACATTGGACGTCATCAGGATGATGGTGTTGCGAAAATTGACCACACGACCCGTATTATCGGTGAGCTTGCCGTCCTCCAGTATCTGTAACAGCAGGTTCCAAACATCCGGATGCGCCTTTTCAATCTCGTCGAACAAGACCACCGAATAGGGATTGCGCCGGACCTTTTCCGTCAGCTGACCGCCCTCCTCGTAGCCGACGTAGCCGGGGGGCGAACCGATCAGCCGCGAGACATTGAATTTCTCCATGTACTCGCTCATGTCCAAATGAATGAGCGATTTAGCATCGCCGAACATCTGTTCAGCCAGCGTCTTGGCCAGCAGGGTTTTCCCGACCCCGGTCGGACCCAGCAGCAGAAAAGTTCCAATCGGGCGCTTGGGATCCTTGAGGTCCGCCCGCGACCGGCGCAGCGCCTTGCACAGGGCCGAAACCCCCTCGCGCTGGCCGACCACGATTTTCTCCATCTCGGTCTCCACCGTGAGCAGCCGCTGGGTCTCATCCTGGCCCATGCGCTTGAGCGGGATGCCCGTCCATTTTGCGACAATGTGTAAAATGTCGTCTTCGTCCACGACGATGCGTTTCTCCTCGCCCGCCTTGCGCCATTCCAGCAGCAGCGTCTCCAGTTTTTCCTTCGCCTGCTTTTCCTGGTCGCGCATCCGGGCCGCCCCCTCAAAATCCTGGTCCTTGATGGCCTTTTCCTTCTGGAGCCGGATTTCCTCGACTTCGGCCTCAAGCACCTTGCTTTCTGGCGGACGGGTCATCGTGCTGATGCGCGCCCGCGAACCCGCCTCGTCCAAGACGTCAATCGCCTTGTCCGGCAAAAACCGGTCGGTGATGTAGCGGTCGGACAGCTTGACGGACGCCTCGACGGCTTTGTCCGTAAATTCAGCCTTGTGATGCTCCTCATATTTATGGCGGACTCCCTTGAGGATGGTGATGGCGTCCTCGATGGAGGGCGCCTCCACCTTGACGGACTGGAACCGGCGCTCGAGCGCGGCGTCCTTCTCGATATATTTGCGGTATTCGTTGAGCGTGGTGGCTCCCACGCATTGCATCTCGCCGCGGGAAAGCGCCGGCTTGATGATATTGGATGCGTCCATGGTGCCCTCGGCCGAGCCTGCGCCGACGATGGTGTGCAGCTCGTCGATGAAGAGGATGACGTTCTTGGCGCGGCGGATTTCGTCCATGACCGCCTTGATGCGCTCCTCAAACTGGCCGCGGTATTTTGTGCCGGCCACCATCAAGGCGAGGTCCAGGGTGACGACCCGCTTGCTCCGCAAAATCTCTGGCACGTTGCCCGCCGCGATTTCCTGGGCGAGCCCTTCCACGATGGCCGTCTTGCCGACGCCCGCCTCGCCGAGCAGCACCGGATTGTTCTTCGAACGGCGACAGAGAATCTGAATGACGCGCTCGATCTCATTCTTGCGCCCAATGACCGGGTCCATCTCACCCTTGCGCGCAATTTCCGTGAGATCGCGGCCAAAGGCCTTCAGCGCCGGGGTTTTAACGTCGCCTTTTTTCTCCGGACCGGCCGCCGCCTTGTCACCCGCCGCCGCCTCTTCCGTGGGGACGGATGATTCCTCGCCGGCAAAATTCGGGTCCAGCTCCTTCAGAATCTCCTGGCGGCATTGCTCGATGTCCACCTCGAGATTTTTTAGGACCTTGGCCGCCACACCGTCGCCCTCCCGCAGGAGGCCGAGCAGGATGTGCTCTGTGCCGACGTAGGTATGATTGAGGGCCTTGGCTTCCTTGGAGGCGAGGGCGAGAACTTTTTTGACGCGCGGCGTGTAGGGAATATTGCCCATCATCTTCTGGTCGGGGCCGGTGCCGACCTGTTTCTCAACTTCCATGCGGACGGTTTCCAGATCGAGCCCCATCTTCTGGATGACGTTGACCGCCACACCCTGCCCCAGCTTGATCAGGCCCAGCAACAAATGCTCCGTGCCGAGGAAGTTGTGATTGAAACGGTCGGCCTCCTTGCGCGCCAGCGCGAGCACCTGCTGCGCACGCGGGGTGAAATTACTCATGGATTCATCGCTCATAGTAAGAAAAGGATGCTACGAATCGAATCGTTTGTCCAATGCGTTTGAATAAGGGAGCGCCGCCAAAAAAATACGACGACATCACCTGGCACCCCGCCCCGGCGCGCCAGCTCAATTCCCCGGCTTCGGGGGTTTCACGCTGGGGCGGCTGACATTTTTCAGGCGGTCGCGCACCATGTCCGAACGCAGCAGGTCGCGCTCCTCGGCGGACAGCTTATCGGAGAACTGCTTCTGTAAATGCGCCGGCTGCGTGAGGATGAACAGCTCATCCACCAGCGCCCGGTCCACCTCCGGAAACAGCCCCAATTCCACGCCCAGCCGCATCAGCGACAGCAGGTTCATGGTCTCCTTGGAGGAAATGCTGTGGGCATTGGCCAGAATCCCGTAGGCGCGCCCGATATGGTTGTAAACCGACTTGGTCTTTTTCTCCAGCAAGGTCTGCCGCGCATTCTCCTCGTGCTCGATGATCTGCAGCAGCACCTTGTCCAGCCGCTCGACAATGGTGGTCTCGCTTTCACCTAAAGTCATCTGGTTGGAAACCTGGAACACGTTGCCCAGGGCCTCGGTGCCCTCGCCGTAAAGCCCGCGCACCGCCAGGCCGAGCTTATTGACGGACTGAATGATGGGGTTGATCTGCTCGGCCAGCACCAGACCCGGCAGATGCAGCATGGCGCTGACGCGGATGCCCGTGCCCAAATTCGTCGGGCAGGCCGTCAGATAGCCCAGCTCGTTGCTGAAGGCGTATTCCAGCTTCTTTTCCAGGGCGGAATCCAGGCGGTCAATCGCGCTCCAGGCCTGGCGCAGCTGCAGCCCTGGCCGTAACGCCTGCATCCGCAGGTGATCTTCCTCGTTGATTAGCACACAGAAGGTCTCCTCCCGGTTGAGAACCAGCCCGCTGCCGGAACTTTTGGCGGCGTGCTCGCGGCTGATGAGATGGCGCTCGACTAGGATCTGCTTGTCGAGCGGGCCCAGATTGTCCATCACCTCGGAAAAGGCGCCCTTCATTTCCGTCAGGCTTTCCACGGCGGGCCGGACCGTCTCCAGCACCTTGATGCGCTCGGGCTTTTTGGCCCAGCCAGGAAACGCGGCGCCCTTGAGATTGCGAGCCAGCCGCACCCGGCTGGACATCACGATGCGGTCATGCGGGCCGCTGAGCCGAGCCGCCTCTGCCGGCGTGATCAAAAATTCGTGGATGTCCATGGTGTGTTGTCGTCCGATTGAGTGCGAAAAATTTTCGGATTTTTTAAGGCTAGCCCGTAAATAACGAGGGCTCTAAATGGGGTACCGTTCATGGCGCCGACTTGGCCGAGGGGGGTGGAGACTCGTTCAGCTGCTTCAGTTCATCCCGCAGCTGCGCGGCCTGCTCGAAATCTTCTGATTCAATGGCCTTGGCCAGCTTCTTTTGGAGCGACTTGAGTCGTTCGGTCGTGTCACGCAGCTGACGGAGCGCTTCCGGCGCCTTGCCGGTGTGCCGGGTTCCCTTGTGCATCGTCTTGAGCAGACCTTCCAGCCCCCCGGCAAAAACCTGATAACATTCCGGGCACCCCAGCCGCCCCGTTTTTTTGAAGTCCGCCTGCGAAAAACCGCATCGCGGACATTTCAAATCCGCCCCGCCCGGGGTCTGCGTGATTTCCTGCGACGCCCCCAGCCCCAGCAACAGATCCGCATCCGCCAGCGAGAAGGTCGTGGGATTATCCACCCCCTTGGTCTTGGCGCAGTCCTCGCACAGGTTCACCTTGTGCATCTTGTCATTCTCAATGTGGGTGAGAAAGACGGTCGCCGGTTTTTCTTTGCAGACGGAACATTGCATAAAATCTGGTGCGGACCCGAAATCCTAACTGTATATCGGCTCGCCGGTGACCTTCGTCAACCCGTGGTATTTCTCAACCAGCGCGCGCGTGAGTTTCCCCGGCTTGCCGTTTCCGATCACACGCCCGTCGATCTTCACCACCGGCATGATCTCGGCGCCCGTGCCGGTCAGAAAACACTCGTCCGCATTGAACAGATCATAGCGCGTGAGGTTCGGCTCCGAAACCTTAAGGCCGGCGGCGTGCGCCAAATCGATCACCGTCTGGCGGGTGATGCCGTATAGGGCGCCCGCTGAGTTCGGCGGCGTGAACACCTCGCCGTTCTTAATAATGAACAGATTGTCCGCCGTGCACTCGGCCACGAACCCCTCCGCGTTGAGCATCACCGCCTCCTCCACGCCCGCGTTGTTCGCCTCGATCTTGGCCAGGATGTTGTTTAGGTAATTCAGCGACTTGATGGCCGGATTCACCGCGCTGTGCAGGTTGCGCACGGTCGGCACCGTCACAATCTCCATCCCGCGCGCGTACAGCCCCTGCGGATAAACCTGAATCTTGTCGGCGATGATGATGACCGACGGGTTCTTGCAGCTGCGCGGGTTCAGGCCCAGCGTGCCACGGCCCCGCGTCACAATCAGGCGGATGTACCCGGCGCGGAGCTTGTTTTTCCGGCACGTTTCCACCGTCGCCTTGATCAGCGCCGCCCGCGTCATGGGAATCTCAAGCAAGATTGCCTTGGCCGAATAAAACAGCCGGTCAATGTGCTCCCTCAGCTTGAAGACGCGGCCGTTGTAAATACGGATGCCCTCAAAAATACCGTCGCCGTAAAGCAGCCCGTGGTCGAACACGGAAACCTTGGCGGTCCGTTCATCAAAATATTTCCCATCAATAAAGATTTTCATACAAAGACAGCTGCCAACTTATTTCAAACGGGAGCCTGAGGCAACGTGAATTTGATAATGACTCGGTTCATGAGTCGAGCCCACAACCCGCGATCGCAACCCAGCCACCAGTGCAATCCAGCCCAGCCCGCCTGAATCATCACGCCCCCGAACCATACACCGGCAATCCATCGAATCGCCTTAGCCGTTTCATCTGCCCACTGCCTTTAGGGATGAATCCGCCCTCTGAAAACGGCGGATGGCAAACACATTCAGGCGCAACCCATCCTTGACTCGCCGCGCACGGCTTTTATCATCTGCGCTCGTTTTACAGCGGCAACATTCAATTTTTATGACAAACATTCAAAGCATCCAGGCGCGTGAGATTTTGGACTCCCGCGGAAACCCGACGGTGGAAGTGGACGTGACCCTGTGCTGCGGCACGGTTGGCCGCGCAGCGGTGCCCTCGGGCGCCAGCACCGGCGAACACGAGGCCATCGAACTCCGCGACGGGGACAAGTCCCGCTACCTCGGCAAGGGCGTCCAGAAGGCCGTCAAAAATGTCGGCGCTCTCATCGCCCCCAAGCTCATTGGCCTGGACGCCTGCGACCAGCTGACCGTGGACGCCACCATGCTCAAAATTGACGGCACGGAAACCAAGTCCAAGCTCGGCGCCAACGCCATCCTCGCCGTCTCGCTGGCCAACGCCAAGGCGGCGGCCGCAGCGCTCAACCAGCCGCTGTTCAAATACATCGGCGGACCCAACGCCAAGGTCCTGCCCGTCCCCATGGCCAACGTCATCAACGGCGGCGCCCACTCGGACGCCCCGATTGACTTCCAGGAATTCATGATCCAGCCCCACGGCTTCAGCACCTTCAGCGAGAGCCTGCAGGCCATCACCGAAGTCTTCCACGCCCTCAAGAGCGTCCTGAAAAAGAAGGGCCTGAGCACCGCCGTCGGCGACGAGGGCGGCTTTGCCCCGAAACTCGACAGCACGGAAGCGGCCATTGAGGTCATCCTCCAGGCCGTCAAGGACGCCGGCTACAAGGCGGGCAAACAGATCTACCTCGCTCTGGACGTGGCCGCCTCCGAGTTCTACACCGGCAACGCCAACTACGTTTTCAAGAAGAGCAGCGGCAAAAAGCTCTCCGGCGACGAGATGGTCGACTTCTACGCCAAACTCTGCGCCAAGTACCCGATTGTCTCCATCGAGGACGGCTGCGCCGAGGGCGACTGGGCGACCTGGAAAAAGCTGACCGACAAACTCGGCGACAAAGTCCAGCTGGTGGGCGATGACCTGTTCGTGACCAACGTGAAGTTCCTGCAGAAGGGCATCGATACCGGCACCGCCAATTCCATTCTGGTGAAGGTGAACCAGATCGGCTCGCTCACCGAGACGCTCGACGCCGTTTCGCTGGCGCAGAACAGCGGCTACACCGCCGTCCTCTCCCACCGCTCCGGCGAGACCGAGGACGCCACCATTGCCGATATCGCGGTGGCCACCAACTGCGGCCAGATCAAGACCGGCTCCCTGAGCCGCACGGACCGCACCGCCAAGTACAACCAGCTCCTCCGCATCGAACAGCTGCTCGGCAAGAACGCCGTCTACGCCGGGCTCACGGCGCTGAAGAAGAGCAAATAATTCTGGAATCCTAAAAAACCGGCGACCTGTCATGGGCCGCCGGTTTTTTTCTTGTTGCACCGGCATTTTTTAAGATTAGGGTGGGCGTGTCGGAGTCGGTCCACCTTAACCATCAATACAACCATGAAAAAAACACTCCTCCTCGCAGTTCTCGTCCTTGGCACCGTCGGCTTAAAGGCGGAAGACGCCCCGTTCTTCCAGGCCTCGCTGACCCCGGACATCGCCGTCCAACCCAAGACCACTGAAATCCGCGGCATCGCGCTGGATGTCTGGGGCGAAAACCCGCAGCACAGCTTTAACTTCGGCTTTGTCAACGGCAGCACCGGCGAGAGCAGCGGGTTCAGCTGGGCGTTCTTTGTCAATTACGCGGATTCGTACAAGGGCGTCCAATGGTCCATGGTGAACCTGAGCAAGACCGACTTCCTGGGCTGGCAGGCGGGGCTGGTGAACTATTCGACCGGTAAATGCACGGGCCTGCAAATGGGCTTCGTGAACTACGCCGAAAACCTGCACGGCGTGCAAATCGGCTTCGCCAACATTGCTCGGAACAATCCCTGGTTCAAGGAATTCCCGGACAAACTCGCGACCGGTTTCCCTATCGTCAACTGGTCGTTCTAATCCAGCCCGCCTTCCCCACCGGGAGCCGCTCGCCGGCTCCCGGTTTTTTTGCCGACATTTTTGCCGACAACGCTTGCGTTTTAGCCCCTGAAAACGCCATGCTCTTTAAACACTTTTTCTATGAAAAAAACACTCTCTTTCGCCTTCCTCTGCTTCTGCGTTGCTGCGGCATCGGCCGAGGAGTCGCACCCCTTCCAGGCTTCGCTGACCCCGGAAATCGCCCTTCATTCCAAGACCGCTGAAATCCGCGGCTTGTCCTTGAGTCTCTGGGGTGAAAACCCGCAACAGGGCGTCGCCCTGGGCCTCGTCAACGGCAGCACCGGCGACAGCGCCGGCTTCAGCTGGGGCCTTTTCAACTATGCCGATTCCTACACCGGCGTCTCGTGGGGATTAGTCAACTACAGCGGGGTCAGTTTTGTGGGGTGGCAGGGGGGCTTTTATCTTCCCCTGGTCAACCTGTCCAAGGGCACGTTCACGGGATTGCAATCTGCTTGGATTTTCAACTCTGCCCAAGAATTTCACGGCCTTCAAGTGGGGCTGGTGAACTACGCCGAAAACCTACACGGCGTGCAAATCGGCCTCGCGAACATTGCTCGGAACAATCCCTGGTTCAAGGAATTCCCGGACAAACTCGCGACCGGTTTTCCCATCGTCAACTGGTCGTTCTGATCCAGCCCCCCTTCCCCACCGGGAGCCGCCCTCCGGCTCCCAGTTTTTTTGCTTACAAACTCAAGGCCCGCCCGGAAGGACGAAACGCCCCGGGACCGCCAAGGTATTTTTTAAAAAAAGGATCTGCAATCAGGCGATGGCGGAGAATGATTTCAATCTACTTTTGATTATTGAGAGGGAAGCAACTAAGAAACGGAAGCTGTGAGGGTATTTGAAACGTGGTGGCTGAGGGCGGAATTGAACCGCCGACACAAGGATTTTCAGTCCTCTGCTCTACCAACTGAGCTACTCAGCCAACCGCGGTCGAACATTGAAACGATAATACACCCCGTTTGCAAGACGCAAATCAGAACGCAACCTGGACGATAGAGACCTAGACGACGGTGAGACGGTTCAAGACGGTTCAAGGTTGGCTCCCAGAGGATTATCCATTAGCCTGCTCCCATGCGAATCCTATCCGGCATCCAGCCCAGCGGCGCGCTGCACCTGGGAAACTATTTCGGGATGATGCGCCCCGCCATCGAATTGCAGGCCCGGGGCGAGGCGTTTTATTTCATCGCGGATTACCACTCCATGACCTCGCTGTTTGATGCCGACGCGCGCCGCAGGAACACGCTCGACGTGGCGCTGGATTTCCTCGCCTGCGGCCTCGACCCCCAGAAGTCGGTTTTTTTCCGGCAGTCCGACGTCCCCGAAGTCACCGAGCTGGCCTGGATTCTCTCCACGCTCACGCCCATGAGCCTGCTGGAGAAGTGTCATTCCTTCAAAGACAAGTCCGCCAAGGGGCTGCCGGTGAACCACGGGCTCTTCGCCTACCCAGTGCTGATGGCGGCCGACATCCTCATCTACGATTCCCACATCGTCCCGGTCGGTCAGGACCAGAAGCAGCACGTGGAAGTGACGCGCGATATCGCCATCAAATTCAACGAGCAGTACGGCCCGACCTTTGTGATTCCTGAGCCGCAGATCCGGGGGGAGACGGCCAAGGTGCCCGGCCTGGACGGCGAGAAGATGAGCAAGAGCTACGGCAACACGCTGGAGATTTTCGGCGAGGAAAAGCTGCTTCGGAAAAAGGTCATGGGGATCCGGATGGACTCGCGCACGCCCGAGGAACCCAAGCCGGACGCCGACCAAAACCTCGCCATCCAACTTCTGAAACTCGTGGCGCCTGCGGACGTCTGCCTGGATTTCGAAACCCGCCTGCGCGCCGGAGGACTCGGGTACGGCGATCTGAAGAAGGGGCTGTTCGAGCACTACTGGGAGCATTTTTCCGATGCGCGGAAGAAGCGTGCGGAGCTGGCGGGCAACTTGGATTACGTCCACGGCGTGCTCGCCGCGGGCGCCGCCAAAGCCCGCGCCGTTGCGCAGCCCGTTTTGAAGCGCGCCCGTAAAAACTGCGGGCTGGAATAATGAATCCGCCCGCGGCGAATCCCCCGGCGGTCACCCGCCTGCGTCTGCGCATCACCGCCGCCGCGGAATCCATCGTGCGCGGCGGCCACCCCTGGCTGTTCGCCGACAGCATCCACGAATTGAACCGGGCCGGGCAGTCGGGCGAACTGGCTGTGATCTTCGACCGCAAAGACAAATTCCTGGCCGTGGGATTGTTCGACCCCGATTCGCCGATCCGCGTCCGCATCCTGCACGCGGGCAAGCCCGCTACCATCGATGCGGCCTGGTGGCAGACGCGCCTCGAGCAGGCGCTCGACCGTCGCCGGGAGGGGTTTGACGCCGGCACCACCGGCTACCGGCTGATCCACGGCGAGAGCGATGGCTGGCCCGGGCTGGTGCTGGACCGCTACGACACCACGCTCGTTCTGAAAATCTACACGGCAGCCTGGCTCCCCCGACTCGCGGAGATCACGGCCCTGTTCCGGGAGAAAATCCCGGCAGATCGAATCGTCCTGCGACTGAGCCGGAACATCCGGGCGGTGGCGGAAAAATCATTTCAGCGGCGCGATGGCCAGATTCTTTTGGGCGAGCCCCCGTCCGGATCCGTCGTTTTCCTGGAGAACCGCGTGCGCTTTGAGGCCGAAGTGTTGCAGGGACAAAAGACCGGTTTTTTCCTGGATCAGCGCGAGAACCGGCGCGAGGTGGAATCCCTGGCACGCGGGCGGCGGATGCTCAATGCGTTCAGTTTCTCCGGGGGGTTCTCGGTCTATGCCGCCCGCGGCGGCGCCCTCTCGGTGACCGACCTCGACATCAGCGCGCACGCCTTGGACTCGGCAAAGCGGAACTTTGCTCTGAACACACACTTTCCGGGCGTGGCGTCGTGCCGCCATGAAACAGTGCAGGCGGATGCCTTCGAATGGCTCGGGACCGGCGGCACCCTATTTGATCTGATTGTGCTGGACCCCCCTTCACTGGCCAAACGCGCGACCGAACGCGACGGCGCCGTGCGCGCCTACGAACGACTCAACTCCCTGGGCATCGCCAAGCTGGCGCCGGACGGAATCCTGGTAGCCGGTTCCTGCTCGGCCCACGTCCCGGCCGGGGATTTTTTTGACGCCGTGCGTCGCGCGGCCCTTAAATCAGGCCGGCAATTCAGGGAACTAAAAACCCTCCAGCATCCGCCGGATCATCCGGCCGGATTCAAAGAGGCGGAATATCTGAAGGTGATCTACCTGCAATTTCCGGCGTGAGAATCCCATCCGCGCTGGCCAAAAAACGATTCCGTGACTTTGTCGGCGTTGAAAGCGTCGTTTATCTAAGCGAATATTAAGTATTAAAAAAGGGAAACCGGGAAATGAAAAATACAATATATGTTTGTTTCAAAAACCTGAACGGACGCCAAACTCATTTTTTAGCATCAGGCATTCTTCGAGAGGGCGGACGCCATCAGAACAGCCGGCTTCACAGAGACAAGCAGCAGCCACACAAACTCCGTAAATAAGGGCGGATTCCATATCGCACCCTTCATGCAAACCATAAAGCACCCCGGCGGCAAAAGCATCGCCAGCACCTACCGTTCCACGAATTCTAGACAGAGGCACACAAAGACTGCCCTGCATTCGCAGCTGTCCATTTCGGCCTACCGCGCAAGCCCCTTCAGGAAAATGAACTACAACCCATTCCCTGACGCCTGCCTGAATAAGGATTTCGGCAGCAGCTTTCAAGGCAACATGATCTATTTTATCATTTTGCCGCACGAGAATTCCAGTCGTGCGTTCAATTTCGAATTCGTTAAGAAAACAATAATCAACATGGGGCAGTGCAGGCAGTACAATTTTTTTGAATCGGTCACTGTCTTCGCTAACCAAATCAATACTCGTCTTTAAACCTGCAAGCGTTGCCCGCTGCAACACCCTGGCTGCTACTGTTCCAAAATCGTCATCTGGTTGATCTAATCGGTCGAGCAAAAGCAAGTATCCCAGATGAAAAATGCGAGCCGAACTAGACTCAAAGTTAAAATGGGGGTCGTCCAGAAGGGCGTTTACACCTCGTTGATGAAAAAAAGTTCGCCGCGCCGTTTTTTGAGCCATCATCACATAGGTGTAAGATGTATGGGACAATGAGGATTTGGTTAATTGATCGGTATTAACGTTTTTTTGAACACATTGATTAACAACCCATTGTCCATCCGCATCATTTCCAATTAATCCGACTGCCGCTAAAGGAAATTTTGCGCCTAAATTTGCCAAATCCAGTAGTATGTTGAACGGGCTGCCGCCATTTCCAACTTTTTCATCAAGTATGTTTGCCAGGGCATCTTGTTGGGGATAGGTGTCAATCAGCTTCAGCTTATCCACGATCCAATTTCCACCCGCAAGAATGCCGGAACGGTGTGTCATCTTAAAAGCTTTTGTCGCTTATAAGAGGAACATAGGCAGCTTCGTCCTCCTCAATGCCGGGATACCGACCCACTTCCGGGTTAAAAAAGAAATTATCATTTCGGTCATCGTTTGCTGTGGAAACCTCCCCAATAATACATTCCTTAGAAAGGGGGTAGAACGCGTGAAACGTTCCAGGCAGGAGGGTGATTCGGGAACCAGCGGTCAACTCGACGACTCTTCCGGACATGATTGGCATCGGGGAGTGATTAATAGAAATTATAAAATTGCTGACAGGGTTTTCATGAGGAATTCCAGCCCAAACTTGCACCGCCAGCTTTCCCCAACGACAGATTATATCTTCTTTTTTTTTCCAATGACAATGAGCCGGAGTCTGCATCTTTTCCTTGGCATACATTATTTTTTCACAATATTCCTGCTCTTCTGCCAAGTTGACCAAAACTAATCCAAAATGCTGCCAGTCCCCGAGCCCAAAATCTGTAACGTCCCATCGCGGTTTAGGGGGAAGACTCCAACTGTGGGCTCGAAAGCATTTTTCCGCGGATCGGACCAGACCGTTTATAACACTCCGTTTCATAGAAATTATTTTGCCCTACTAAGCCCAGTTGATTTGGATGGCATTTTTCTCAATTTGAGATTTTAGCGCCGATTCGAAAAGCTGATGACTCATCGTGGCTTCATCTGGAGTCACGCATCCGAATCGCCCTCCTAGCTTGCCGCAGCGCTCAGCTAAAAATGACGCCCACATCTGGAGGAAGCAATCGGGGAAACCGGGTTCGAAAATACCACCTGTAATTGTGGTGAAGGGTCCATTGAAACCGAGGTCGGTGCGCAACCAGCATTGTTCCCTGTCGCGTTTAAACGTCCAGAGTGTCTTGGGCTCTTTGGTGCTGTATTTTACCCCGCCCTCAGTTCCAAGAATCTCAACGAACCAAGTATTTGTTTCTCCCGGGGCAAGCCGTTTCATCTCGAGCCTCATTGGGATCTCATGACCATCAACATCTACCCCGGTATGGAGGGTGGCATTATCCCAGGTATCACAGATCACGTTTCCACCCGCTCCACCGGGACGCTGGGGATAAAATTTTTGCAACTGGGCATAAACAGTTTTAGGCTTCCAACCAAGGCGGAAGGGGATATGAACCACGTGCATACCTAAATCGCCCATGACTCCGATTTCGCCACAGGTTTCATTCCGCCGCTTCCAGTTCGCGGGCTTGTTAGGATCTAGATCACTGCTATGAAGAAAGCCAGCGCGCACCTCCAATAAGCGGCCCAAGCCGCCACCTCTGGCAATTTCGAAAGCGCGCTGCCCGCCCGGTAAGAATGGAAATTCAGAACTGCAACGAACAAACCGCTTTAATCTTGTTGCATCAGAGGAAATATTTTTTGCCGCTCTAAGATCAACACCGAAAGGTTTTTCTGCAAATAAATCTTTCCCCGAATTTAAAACATCAAGGTAGATTTTTTCGTGGAGGTTATGCGGGACAGCGACGTAAACGACATCAATTTCGGATGAATTCAGCAGTTCATGATGGTCGGCGGCGAATAATCTCACCGTTGGCACTCGACGGAACCAATCTCGCCGGCTGGCTACCGGATCGCAAACAGCAACCAATTCTGGGTGGCAAGGGTGATCTTCCAGGACAAACCAACGGCTTAATGCGCTCGCCACTTCGCGCCCCATCAGTCCGCACCCAATGATGCCTATCTTTACCTTCATGCTCATGCATTCAAAGAGTTAATAAAATGTGAAGCCGAAACAGCGTCCGCCCCATCATGAACAATAGCCATGAGCGCTTTTGTCATCCCCGCAGGATTGGCGTGCTGTATGACATTGCGCCCATAGACAATGCCGGACACACCCTGCTTTATGAGCGCCTCCGTGCGCTGGAGGATAATATTATCCGGAGCCCGACCGCCGCCCCGAACCAACACAGGAATGCGACCTGAAATTTCAACAACTCGATGGAAGGTGCTCACGTCATCGGTAGGATCGGCTTTAATAATGTCCGCCCCCATTTCAACAGCCTGGCGGACCAGCGGTAGTATTTTTTTTAAATCCCCGTCAACCATGTAACCACCTGCAATTGTATTTGGCTGAAAAACAAGGGGTTCAATCATCAGAGGCATGCCATAGCGGTCGCACTCGGGCTTGATCGCGAGAATATTTTGCACGCACTGATCGGCAACTTCGGGCTGGTTAGGAATTTGAAATAGGTTTACCACCACACACGTGGCGTCCAGGCGCAACGCCTGCTCCACAGGACTCTGAATCATCCGGCTGAATAAAGTTCGGGGCAAATCTTTACCGTAAACATTGGCCACATCCGTCCGTAATACCAACGACGGCTTATTACGTCCCGGAATCTCCTGAAGGAGAGGAGCCAAGCCGACGGTCAATTGTATGGCATCCGGTGCCGCAGCGATGAGCACATCTATAGCCTTGCGCATATTTTCAATGCCGGCCAAAAAATCATGTTCATTAAAAAAACCATGATCTACAGCGACGTCAAAACATCGTTTTGACTTGGAATTAAAAAGGCGGTTCAAACGTGCGGATTTCATGTTTTAAAAAGTAGTTTTTATGACTGTTTTAACCGAATCATGACAATTGTACACTGGGATCCATCAGGACTGATGAATTCATAATCACCAAAGCCAGCTGGGATGAGGCAGGCCTGTAGAAACTCGATAGTTGTCTGTATATGGGGATTCTTCTTGGAACGTATGATTGCCGTTTTGCCCACCGTCAAAGTGGGTATTTGGAGAAAACGACCCTCGGTGCTATGGGACATTGGCTTTGAGAAGACAAAACGCTCAATTTCAAAAGGCATTTCATCGACCGAAGTAAATCGGTCCATGCGAGTATCCCCATCCCCCCTGACAACTACGGGGCGCGCGCGGAGATGCTCCTGCACATATTTTTCTCTCCGCCACTTGTTGTTTCGAAAGGAATGCTCAATATGCATTTTCATTGGCGGCGCTGTCATGCTTTTCGCCTTGTCGTCCCACGTGTTCCTCGCAAAATCATAAGTGAAAAAAGAATATTCCGTGCCCGCCACACTCGGACCGGTATCCATTTCCAAAATCATTTGATTTCCGCCGTGTCCATGTTCCGTTCCCGGGGGAATCAGAAAAAGGTCGCCTACGTTCGTGGGCCACCGGCAAACGAATTTCTGCCAATCAAAAGTTTTGAGATTTTTAGAATCGCGACAGAGGCGCTCATACTCTTCCAGGTCTGCACTCTCCTTGAAGCCCATCATTGTTCCCGCATCTTTATAAGCCTCAACGATATAATATGTTTCGTAGCGTCCTAGGGGTTCATTAAAATTGCGCTTCACATAGTCCGTGTCAGGGTGGTTGTGAATGGGCATGCTGCCCCGTTCGTAAGGCACCGGATCTTTGAAGTAACCGTCGTCCAGCCAGACTTGAAGCGGCAGAAGATCTGGGAATTTCTGATGCACATATTCTCCGACCATTTGCACAGGACGCTGCATTATGTTTTGGCAAGGCATGGTCAAAATTGCGCATCCAACATCAACCAGAATACTCAATTCAATTCCAGCCAGTTCATTCCATGCCATATTTTCCAAACCGGGAATCTCTTCATAGATCTCCTTGAAGCGGTAAGACCCCCAGGGACCCGGCTGCGTTATCTTGACTTGTTTAATTGGCCGCTGAACCAGTTCGTCAATTATCAAATTATAAACTGACGCGGACATCATTTTAAGAGCAGTCGGATCTACCGCGTCTAAATAATAGTCCATTCTGGAAAAAGCTTTTTTCTTTTGCTTCAGCAGTAAATAGAAATCGCAATAGTAGTATTTTTTCCAGTGATAATCACGGTCAGGTTCCTCACAGCCAAATGGCACCAGCTTGCTATCCCACATCTGCCATAGCAGCGGCTGCATTGTAAAGTCTGCGTAGAACCTGACATCAAAAAAACTTATCAATTCTTCCATGTCTGCACCGGGACCTATCACCAGAATTACATTCAGATCTGTCTCCGCTCGATTTTGAAGCCGATTTTTCAAATCGGCAATTTTCTGCACATCAAAAATATCTTCTAAAATGCCATTATTATTGACACGTCCAAAGGAAGGGTCATCCGTGACATAGGGCTTTCTATATATTTCTATTTCGGCTTCTGTTTTGAATAGCTCCCCAGTAAATACAAGATGAAGTGACAGCCCTTGCGCCTTGGCAGCTAAGGTCAATTCCTCCTTTAATAAGGCCCAATTAACACCGTACCAACCGTCCAAAGCAGCCGTAACGCACCCTTTTTTTTGGCTTAATTTCTTTAGCAGAGTTGCGATTTCAGCAAGAACGGCCGCTGTTCCAACCAGAATTGATTTCTGCGCCTCGGGAGGGAGAGGCACAGAGTTATTTGCGTTTTTCCTATATTCGTACAGTGGCATGGTAAAATGAGTCTATTAATTCAAATTAAACTTCTCCGTAACGACGCTACACTTCCTAATGTACTAAAAAAAATCGCCCTCTTCATCCTAGGTAAAATTTGACATGTTTTCTAAGCCAAATAGGAATCATGGATGCTAACGGACAAACGCTTTCATCGTAGCGCACTTCTGACCTGCCGACTTTCCAGTGGGCTCGATCACATACTCTCCAACGGCGGCGGGGACAATAAAAGTCTCGGCATAATGGACGACGAATGGGGCGAAGGATCCGTGCGGGCTTGAGACAACGACCTCTTCGCCTTCCACCAAGTTCAGAACATTGACGCCCCCTTGGGTGTTATGAAGAACCGCTTTTGTGAACCAATGGCGGCGGGTATCAATGTACTCGCGCTGATGCAATCCGGTCTGCTCCTCGCGCCAACCATCCCCCTCACCCAAAGGACAAATGCGATTTATTAGGTTTTTTTCAACCCACGAAGTTGTTTGGTCCCATTGGATATTGGCAAGACCATGTTTTAAGTTAATCGGCCGCGGCTTCCCATCCAGACCCAGACGACCCCAATCCCACAGCTTGAATGTGAATATATAAGGAGTGGCACTAATCTCAAGGACAACTGAATTGTCTCCGGAACAATGAACGGTTCCAGCTGGAATTAGAAAATGATCGTGCTTTTTTGCTGGCCACTTATTGACGTACTGATCCACCTCAAATGGCAAAGATTTTTCATGGGCTTCTTTGAGATTGCCTGCCATTGCCGCAGCATCCACTCCATCGCGGAAACCTAGGTAAACACCCGCACCGGGAGCTGCATCCAGCAGATAATAACTTTCATCCTGTGTGTAGTGCATTCCAAATGCCTGCTGAATGTACTCGGTGAGCGGATGAACCTGAAAGGAAAGATTACCCCCGCCCATGGTATCCAGCAGATCAAAACGGATTGGAAATTCGTCGCCGAAACGGGCATGAACTTGTTCACCCAGCAATGCTCGCGGCTGGTAAAAAACAAGGTCGGAGGCCGGTATTTCAAAAGAAACTCCCCCTAAGCCAAGCATTAGGCTATTTTCCTCTGGCACACAATCAAAGCACCATCCAAAATTTTTGGTTTTCCGGTCAAGATCACAAACCTCCTTCATCCATTGTCCACCCCATGGAGCCGGGTCAAAAAATGGGACTACCCGGAAAGGACGATTTACGGCATGCCTCAGTCCCTGGCGCACGGCTTCACCCTCTGCCATCTTGGGTTCGGCAGGATTGTTGGTATCCAAAACAAAATCCCATTGGGCAATCAGCGGTTTTTTCCAACGGTCCGCCGCACGCCAATCAATGAAATAAGCGTTCTTATAAAGGATGCTGGCTGGCATTTGCCGATTATCGGCACCGAGATTACCGACCTCATGCCGCCGAAACCGATTTTGCGCCTCCCACCGTGTCAGGTTGGCATAGACGAAAACATCTCCATCGGCAATGATCCGTGCCCCGACCCCGACTATGATCACCAGCCCCTGTTTTAGATTCGCAACATTGTCTTGAAACCGCCGCACTGCATCTTCATCAAAGAACTGAGGAAGTGTCAGGCCGGAGAGGAATCCAAAAATGGGGTCGTCCCCCCCAGAAAAAGGCTCCGTGAGGACGCGAATAGCATCAGGAGGCAGCAAGGCTTCCGACGACTTCAATATCAAATCCGCCGAAAAATGTAATTGGAGTTGATTGATAATCTCGTGTTCATTCACCCCAGGATAACACTCCACCACCAATACA
The DNA here is from genome assembly GCA_903835255.1 of uncultured Verrucomicrobia subdivision 3 bacterium. Taxonomy (GTDB): domain Bacteria; phylum Verrucomicrobiota; class Verrucomicrobiia; order Limisphaerales; family UBA11358; genus UBA11358. The sequence continues at coordinate 36,219 of CAILMI010000046.1, read as the reverse complement.
GTTTTTTTTAAAACTTTTTGACGAACAAAAAAATTTAAATTTTCTGCAATTGCTTTCCACCCAATGCTGCAGCGACCACCACTGTCAGGGACTTCCACCACTGGATACCTGTCATAATTGCCTGCTCCGAGCAGGATTTTTTGCCCGTCATTTTTTTTTACAGGAGACATCAGGCCAACTCCTTATCCATTAAATCCTGCATCGCCTGGGGTCGATTTACTGGCAGGTAGAAACTTATTCTTTTGTTTTTCAAAAAAAACATATTATTTTTTAAAAATAGAGTCGACCGATCGCAGTGATTTATCACAACCGGACTTTACTCTTTTATAAGAGTCAGGCCATCGGGGCCGGAAACAATTGTATAACTGCCACCCGCCCATCGAACATGGTTCAGTGTTCCGTTAAAACCCCGAGGTTCCTTTGCCCTCCAAAGAGGATTCGGAGCATCCAGATTCAAGCTGGGATGAAATCCAAAGAAAGTCCTGATGACAACATCGGTAAAACCTGCGCCACATACTGCCTCCCGACAAATCGTTCCCTCATTAGCAATGCGTACCGGCGCGTCATAATCCCTTTTTTTGGGGCCATAAAACTCAGCGCCTTGAGAAAATGCTCCTTCACGAGTTGCCGCCTCGCATCGGCGATAAAAATCGAATGCGTCTTGCCAATAGCCTAAGTGACAAAGTCCGTCAGCGGTCTCCGGCGGCCAGCCAGAGTAAGCGCCCATAGGACCGTGGTCAGGTCGGTCGGACTTATCTGCTGCCGGGTCCTGCAGGGACTGCGCCCGCATCCAGTTTTTCATTAATAACTCCTGGTTGACAAATTTTCGCATTTCCCCGCGCACGGCTGGGGGCAGATCATCTCCAATCCCCTGCGCCACGAATTGAAAATCCAAGCAATGCCTCATGTCGAATTGGCGGCCGTCCGGATAACGACTCTGCCAAAAACCTTTGCCCGAAACATACAATTGTGGGTAGATGGCACTGACCAGTTTTTTCGCAGCCAGGCGTCTTTGCCCCGCCATTTCGGGTTTGCCTAGGAAATCGTAAAGTTCTCCCATTTCCCTCAGCATCGAGACATAAGCTGCATTAAACCCGGCAGTGGCATGGATATATGTGGGGACGCATTCCAAGAAATGCCAGGGATCATCTCCAAAATCAGCCAACCCGCTGCCATCGGTCATGAGGTATTGACCATAGTGCAACGCCAGCTCATCCAGTCTTTGTAATACGGTTTCGTTCCCGAGTTTTTGTTCAAGGAAGGCACGGTCTCCGGTGATTCGGATATAGTTGGCTGCAATCCGGAAAAGCATCGGGTAATTGGCCACATACCGATAACCGAAGGCCCGGTTACCAAAGTAATCAAAAGCTAGATATTTTTCCAAATCCCATTGCAACGTCTTGATTACATAGGCGCGCATGGCCTTCGGTTCCAGCAGGGCAAACATTGTGTCCATCATGCCGGTATCCCAGATAAATTCAACGGAGGCGCCATAGCGTGGACCGCCGGACAGGAATACGCGCGAACTATATGGCAGCTGATCCCGCAACATCAGCAACATCGTCACCACGCCCATGTAATAATTCCGACGCAGAGCTGGATCATCCGTCTGTAGCACTGGCAGGTTTCCTTCGAAAAATTTGTTATGGGGGGTAAAAACCTCTGCATACCGTTGCTCCCAAAGACTCCGGGCAGACGCAAAAACAACATCAAAACCACCCCCCCACTGGCTGGCCTTGGACTGCACCTGATCACCCTCGCCATAAGCCATCACAAAATCAATGGTCTTAGTTTGGCCGGGGGCCAGCTGATACTTCCACGTAGCCACACCTTGGTTCCCGTCGGAAACCAGATCGTCCGGTTTTTTTGAAAAACTAAAAACGGTTTTGGCCGGCGTGGTGGTGTCTTTGATCAACAGAATTTTGGGGGATTCTATGCTGGCTGAATATTCGCTGGCGTTATCCGGTCGTTGCGATGGGATCCGGTCCACCAGAGCGCGAATAGCCTCTGTTTCCTCGTAACGCCTCTTCGGCCCGCCGGCGCCGGGCTGGGCAAAGGCCCAATCCCACGCATTGGTTGCGGTGAGTTTGCTGATAGCGCCTATGAGATCTATGGAAACTGTTCCCCTCACGCTATTCGGTAGCGTATTGGACAAAGTGATATGCCAGAGCACGCCGCGGTCATCAAAAACCATGCGATTGACAGTTTCAATAGCCAGCCCCTCTGCTACTCCAAAACGGACCGACTGATACGGATACCACCGGAATTTATCAGCGACTGGAATTTTGCCGTTGAGTTTTAGAACACCGCTGTGAAATGCCTGGGAAAAGGGCGGAGAAGCCAGCCAGCTCACGCTGGAAAAATCCTTATTCACCAGTAATTCTGCATTGAAATTATGAATCGAGGGGAATTGTTCAAGATCCGTCCGGTTTTTCCAATCGCCGGCCATTTCATCCAGCGTGGGCACTCCGGCAGGCAAAGGATATTTCTGTTGCTTGGATTGAGTCGCTGGCGTCGGGACCGAGGCACCCGCGTGGGCGAAAGGCGCAAGTAAAGTTAAAGACAGCCAAAGACAGAGGTTCAATTTCATATGTTTTGGTTCAGTATAATTCTGGTTTACGTTGTTACTTCCAAGAAAGCTCAATTTCCTCCAAAGTCCGGCCCTTTGTTTCGGGAAAACGAAACAGGACAAAAAAGAATGTGAGGCCTGAAAATATGGCAAAAATCCAAAAAGTTTTCGCGGAGCCAATCTCTTTTAACAGAACGGGGAAGGTCTGGGCCACAACCAAGCAGGCGATCCAGACTGACCCGGCAGAAAGGGACATGGCGCGCCCGCGCAGCTTAGCGGGAAAAATTTCCGAGCAAATAATCCAGGGCAATGGGCCCATCGCTAATGCAAACGCTACGATATAAAGCAACACAAACCCGAGCAGCGCCGGAGAATGCGGATTGTAGGCAAAAATCCATCCCACAATCACCAGAGCGACCACTTGCACCGCATTGCCAATGAGCAACAAAGGCTTGCGACCGGCTTTGTCCACTAAGAGGATCGCCCCAAACGTGGCTAGAAAATTAATCAGACCAATCCAGACCGAAGACGTGAAAGCAGCATTGGCGTTGCCGGTTGCATTCTTGAAAATTTCTGTGGAATAATACATGATGGAGTTAATCCCGCTAAACTGCGCCCCCATCGTCAACACGAGACCAATCAACAATGGCAGGCGGTAATGCCGGGAAAATAGTTCTGACAGTGTCCCCTTTTCCTGCAGGAGAACATTTTTCACCGCGGCAATTTCCACCTCCGCATGATTCGCACCACCGATCCGGTTGAGGATCTGCCGGGCTTTTGCTTCCCGGCCGACCTGGATGAGCCATCGGGGGCTTTCGGGAATGGTGAACAGCAGGGCTAGAAAAACGACGGCCGGCACGGCTTCCCCAGCCAGCATCCAGCGCCACCCATAAACGGTGTTCCAATTGGTATCGCCGGTTTTTTGAATCCATTGGTTGATAAACAAGGTGAAGAAAATACCGGTCACTATACCCAGTTGGAATAGCGCGCCTAAACGCCCCCGCCATTTTGCCGGCGCAATCTCTGCGATGTACACCGGGCAAATCATGGATGAAATGCCGATGGCGATGCCGCTTAACACGCGGGCGATTATAAATTGGCTGAAATTTTGAGGAATGGCGGAGAGAATGGCCGAGAGGGTGAAAAGGATTGCACAAAAAAACAGCACCCGGCGGCGTCCGAATTTATCGCTAAAAAAACCGGCGAACATGGCCCCCGGCACACAACCATAGATGGCAGAAGCCGTGGCCATCCCAATCCACAGGGAGTCTTTTTCAGGATCCAGAGCAAAATGACTTTGCAAATAGGTGTTGGCACCGTTGATGACGGCGGTGTCGTATCCGAAAAGGAACCCCCCTATCGCCGTGACCGCTGAAGCAAACAGAACAAATAAAATAGATCCGTGATCGTGGACGGCGGTCGGGGCAGCAGGAACTCCATTGGTGCTGGGTGGAAGCGGCTTTAAACCCTCTGTAGTGCGCATTGTATTAATTTGTTTTAATATATGTACAATCTGTTTTTTGGAGGCTATCCCCCAATCTCTCATTGAGCAAGTACAATCAATCCCACACAATCAGCCGGGGATTTGGATTGGGGGCGGCTGGGCTTAGGGATTCAATATTAAAGCCGGATAACGCTGCGCCATCCACTGCGAATCCGCGCAAGGAGTTGTGGGACCTGAACGGGCAGTGTAACCTTTAGGGGTCACCCATCTATGACTTTCGGCATGCCCATCCGGGAAATTCATGGTGCTGATATCACCATGGTTTACCGCCGGATAATCAGCCCACATCGCATACAAAAAGTCCGGGGGATTTCCAATAATCATTATAAAGCCACCCAGATTTTCAGAGAAAGGAGACGTAAATAAATTGAGCCGATTGTCCGCTTCCTCTGTCCAGATGATCCGGGACGAGGGGTTCATAATTTGGCTTTCCTTATAAATGACGTTCGCGAGAAACTGGGGACCACCCATCAATCGAAAAGAACCATTGAGGTACCCGGTTCCAGAGTAGCTGTCGTAGGCAAATTTATTGCCCGTAAGCTTATATCGCAAGTCCCCGGGGCAGTGAACCAGACCCGGACTGGGGGCATACTGGTACAACGCTCCGTATTGGTAAGTGAGTTGAATCACTTTGGTGTAAAGAAGCTCACCCGATAAGCCCTGCAATGACCCGTCATTGACGACTTTTGGATCATTGCTTTCGATTCGCCATGCCCCGCCATCCCGCGCAGACGGCTCCAGGCCCACAATCTTGTCATTGTTGTCCGAAGCATACATTTTCCAAGCCAGAGCCAGCTGTTTTTGATTGCTGAGGCAGACGGATTGAGTCGCCTTAAGTTTTGCCCGACTCAGCGCCGGCAATAACATTGCCGCCAAGATCGCAATAATGGCAATCACCACCAGTAATTCGATCAGCGTGAATGCCTTGCCCTTGCGGCTCAGCGATCCAGATTGCTGTGAAGCGAAATCCAAAAAAATCAAGCGGGCCCGGCAGTCACCAGCCCGGGCCAATCTGAAACGGCTCGGGGAAATTATTTGTGTATTTGTATGCACAATGAGGATATTTGCGAAAATATTTTTTCAATGCAACAAAAAATGCCGACCCAATTGCTTGCAGGAATAGTGCGGGGACTGGTCGGAACTGCGCATCTGAAAATGTGACGCCGCCATTCTTGCATTTTTAAAAGACGTCAATCAGATCGGGTTGATCAAGGTTTATAAACTCAATGCCTTGCGACTTAAATCAGGTTAATTAAGGCTTAAACTCCAACCCCGTTCCCACCTCGTTTCCAACCAATAAAATTATATTTGACGCGAAGATTGAATTGTATATACATATTGCGAATTGATTCGAAGCCATGGGGCAAACATAGCGTTGGGAGACCGCCAAAAAAATTAAACGCAACCCTTACACATCCTATTCACGATTGTAACGGTTCCTGAGGTTTCTTGAATTTGGTTTGAGACGCGATGGGAAGGCTTGAAAAGTTTTTTTGTTAAAAACAAGTGCCCGGTCAAACAATAGATTTATGAAAAACGCATCCCCATTGCCGCCTGCCGGGCTTCATTTCAATAGATCGACTGCCTCGGTTGAGTCCAGACACCTATCGCTTCTGATACTTCACGCGCTTCGCCTATTCGTAGGGATGCTTTTCTCGGGTGGGCTGGCAGTAGCCGAGGTCCATCTGCCGAATATTTTCGGGAATAATATGGTGATTCAGCGCGGCGAATCCGTCCGAGTCTGGGGCACAGGCAAGGCAGATTCCAAAGTTAGCCTTTCCATGGGAAAGCAGAGGGTCATTGCTGGGACCGGGCCTAATGGCACTTGGCAGGTTGCTTTAAAACCCCTTTCGGCAGGGGGACCCTACACGCTGACTGTCAATGACGGTGATTCTTCCGTGGTTATAACCAACGTGATGTGCGGCGACCTCTGGCTTTGTTCGGGACAATCCAACATGCAGTGGCCGGTGAAGGATGTGAGCCCGACGGAGCAGAAGTCGGTTGTGCGGGAGAACCCCCATCTTCGTTTATGCAGCGTTGCAAAAAAATCAAGCGGGGATCCGCAGTCCCAGGCCGACATTTCCTGGCAGACCTTTACACCGAGCGCAGCGAGCAATTTTTCCGCCGTTGCCGTATTCTTTGCCAATGAACTCTTGAAAGATCCTGCATTGGCTCACATTCCGATTGGACTGGTGGACAGTTCATTTGGCGGCACGACCTGCGAGGGCTGGATTCCACAACCGGCACTCGCCAAATTTGCGCCTGGGGAATTGCATGAATCGATGTTTGGAATCAAGCCCTCCCAACTTTTCAATGGTATGATCGCCCCTTTGGGTCCGACTAAATTCAAGGGTGTTCTGTGGTATCAGGGCGAAAGCAACTCGGCCCACCCATCCACCTATCCGGCTTTGTTGGCGACCCTGATTTCTGAATGGCGGAAGCAATTTGACCAGCCCCAGTTGCCTTTTTTTATTATCCAGCTACCTGAGTACGCCAATTTATGGGAGGGATATTACTGGCCGTGGATTCGTGAGCAACAGGCCAAAGCGGTAGATTTGATTCCCAACACAACCCTCGTCGTGAGCCTCCAGACAACCGATGGATTTAATCTGCACCCTCAAGAAAAACAGGAAATTGGCCGTCGCACGTCATTGCAAGCCCGCCGGGTTGCTTACGGTGAGAATATCGTCGCCTCCGGACCGAAATTTGAAACGGCAGCGGTTGAACACTCTGCCATCCGGGTCAAATTTGACACCTCAGACGGGCTTGCGGTTTCCGGATCAGGCCAAGTCAATGGGTTTGCTGTAGCCGGGGCGGATGGCGATTACCATTTTGCCAAAGCTGTCATTGAAGGTGCCACAGTATTAGTCAGCAGTGAAGACATCGCTCAACCACAGACGGTGCGCTATGCTTGGGGCGGAATGCCGCAAGCCAATTTAGTCAACAGATCCGGCCTGCCAACCGCGCCTTTTAGGACTGACTCCCTTGCCTGCTCCAACGTGGAACTCCAGAAGCAGCGGGTCAACCGTCGAGTCGCAACTCCGTCCTACGAGGCAATCATCGACGCTAATGGGACGGTGACGAGTTTACTCATGAAAGGCGCTCAATTCTTGTCCAACGAACCGGGCACGGCGGGTGGCAGCAGCATTCCCGGATTCTGGGGTCAGCGAATGCTCACGCAGATACAGGAAATCGGACCGAATCGTCTCAGCTGTGCTGATAATGAAGTCACTCTACAAATGATATTTTTGGATAATTCCCTGCAGTGGAAAATCACGAACCACGGCAAGGAAACGGTTAAATTCCAGCTTGCTCTTTCCCCCCATGTCCAGCCTCCAGTTTCGATTCGCGACGGTAAAGCTGCTCTCATACGGGGCAGTGCAATTCTGGAGGTGAGCGGTTTTGAATCAGTCACCAACACTCTCACCGGCGCGGTGTTGAGCGTGGGCATTGAGCCCGGCTCAATTAAATCCATAGAGCTCAAATAGTTCTTTGTTTAGACCAGCAAGGCTTTCAAAAAACTAATACACCCAGAGAACCCGGATAGGGTAGGGCAAACCAGAGAGCTCGGCTTTATTCTTAACGCTCAAGAGAAGCGCCCCACTTTATATTGGGCTTAGGACCCAGAATCAGCTGGAGCGTTACCCCCGCTACAATCTCCTTGTAATCGAGCCAGCAGCGATTAATCGGATGACCATTCAAAGTGGCTGACTGGATATAAACATTATCGGGGGAATTGTTTATAGCGTTCACAGTGAAAGTTCCGCCCCCAGTATATTTTGGATCGAGTTTCAAGGTCACTTGGTCGAAAAGCGGGGTGAAAATTTCAAAGCGGGTGTCTCCAGGGCAGGATTGATGGAGTCCGCTGGCCGCTAAAACAAACCAAGCTGACATCTGTCCTTCATCTTCATCGCCACACAACCCCTTGTAATCAGCGCCGTAGGCCTCAGCGCAGATACGCCGGACCCATTTCTGCGTCAACCATGGCGCGCCAGCGCGGTTGAACATAAAAGGTATCAAATGGCTGGGCTCGTTGGACGGGTTATCGTAGTCGTTCCAGCGGGCAAAATGCGGAACCCGGTCAAAAAAATCACTCAGTTTTTTTATAAATGCAGCGTTGCCACCCAAGAGCCTGATCAATCCTGGAATGTCGTGAGGCACGTTCCAACCTTGCTGATAAACCGAACCCTCCACCACGCCCTGCGGGGAGCGCAGCCCAAGCCATGGCAACCATTGACTATTTTTATCGCGGGGCCGGAACCACCCTTTCCACTCGGGATGCGAATCTTTCCCCTCTAAATCGTAAGTCCATGGAGCTTCAGGATCGAACAGCAGCTTGTATGCCTCTGAACTCTTCTGAAAGTGGGCGGCATCCGCTGACTTACCCAGGCTGTTGGCCAATTGGGATAAGTTCCAGGCATGAAATCCATTTTCAAACGTCGCGGAAAGATCACCGGGTTGATATCCCAAAGGCCCATTATCGTATCTGAGCGCCGTGTTCACGCCATACTCATAGGCCCGAGCCACATCGTAGCCGCGTATACCCTTTTGATAGGCGTCATTGATAACGGTTAGGGCGGGATTTCCGTTCATACAACCCGAGTAAGCATTCAAAATTTCCCAGCGATCAAAATAATGAGTTCCGTTTTGAGCGGCTAACTCAATCCAGCTATTAATCTCATCATTGATGATATCAGGGGCAATCAGGGTGAGCAGAGGAAACTCGCTGCGGTACACATCCCAGCCGCTGAAGATGGTGCGTTTCGTAAAATTCTGGCTGTGATGCACTTGATGGTCGCCGCCCGGATAATCGCCGTTCACATCGGCAAAAATCCGGGGATCTATCATGGCATGATACATTGCCGTGTAAAAAATGGTCTGCTGCGCCTCCGTTCCCCCTTTGACAGTGATTCGATTTAATTCTTTTGCCCAAGCCAATCGGGCTTTTTTCTGGACCGCGTCAAAATCCCAATCCGGAATTTCTGAATTAATATTCGCGCGCGCACCTTCAAGACTCACATAGGAAATGCCGATTTTTAAAATCACCACCTTGCCTTTCGGGGTGGGAAATTCGGTGAAAAAACCAAGATGCATTCCCTCCTTGTCCCGACACCCCGGAAGAACCGACGCCGATTCACACGCCTGGATGAAATTAGTTTGACCCAGGATGTCATTGTAAGGCCCGCTCGGCAGGGTGGCGCTCCAGACGCCGAAATTTTTTAATTCCTGATCAAACTCCGCGTGATAATAAACCGTAAATTCGGCTTTCCCTTCTCCATGCCCCCAGCCACCGCCGGCGGGAGTACAATCAATCTGTCCCTCAATCGTATTAGTGCCCACGACTTTTACTGTCTGATGGAGGGAGGTGCCTCCGATGCGGCGGGCCAGATCAATCTGGATTCGGGATTGCGGGCTTTCCGGGAAAGTGAAACGGAGCATCCCGCTGTGTGGAGCCGCCGTCATTTCTGCCCGAATCTGATAATCGCTGAGGGTCACCGCATAATAGCCCGCCCGGGCGATTTCACTTTCTTTAGTATAAGTGGATAAATAGCCGGTACCAGGCTTGTCGGTTTCACCCCAATAAGTCTTGAGGGGGCCAGTCGTAGGCATGACCAGAAAGTTGCCCAAATCACCGTACCAGCCCACGCCGCTCAGGTGGTTGATACTGAACCCTTCTAGGGTCGTGTGAACATAAGAATAACCCCCGCCATTGTCTCCCCCAGTGATGGTATCGGGACTCAGCTGAACCATTCCCGAAGGCGTAGCCGCCCCCGGAAAATTTTTACCATGAAATCCACTGAGGCTGCCCTCCAAGCTGCCCGCCCCAATGAAAGGATTAATCATATCCACGGGTTCACGGCAGGGGGCCGCCAGTGCGGCGCCAAAAACCAGGACAGCGCTCAATATTTTATCCAACGCGTTTTTTCTCATAGGGTGCTCTCCTTGAATCGAATGATGGTTGCAATAAAGATTTGGGATTTCAATTTCCAGAATTTTCATCTATCTCCAGTTCCAGACGCAAAAACTGCGGAACATAAATCATTTTTCCCTCTTCAGAAAAAAGCTCCTTGATGGACCCGGGCACATTGGTGACATAGCTAAGAATGACTTCGCCCGGTTTGACTGCCAGTTCCGGATGCTGGCGCACCGCATAGGAAATGATCGGAAAAGAATAAGCGGCATGCTCCGGCACCCGATAAATCACCTCCGGCCGGGTCCACGGACCTGTGAGCTGCTTGGCGGTTGTCAGATAGATTTCCGGCTCGGAGGGGGAATACGTAAAACAGGTGAAAACACCCCATGCGGCTTCATAGTGAATGGCGCACTCGCTGGTGACTGGCTGAAACTGTGACACACAATTGACCGGAGCCGCCCCCCAATGCTCACCTCCTGGCCCTTTAACCCAAAACTCATAGGCTTCCACAAGTTTTCCGCTGCATAAGTCATCAATCTTCACCCGGGCCAATGCCATTTTCCTGGGTTTAACGATCCCATAAAGGTAGAGATACGGCTCGGACACAAAGAGTCCGGCGTGAAATGTATCCCCGATTTCCAGACTGAGTGGATAGGCTTTCTGCACCCACTGATGGGGCGGGTCAAGTGGATTGGGCACACGGATGAGAGCGCTGCCCGCTATTTTCCAATCCGAGGCATCCTGATCGTTGCCTTCAATGCAATAGGCGAAAAGAAAAAGCTCCCCCCGCAGCATCACCCCTTTGGTCACCCAATAATAGGAACCCGCCGTATTGGTCTGGTGCTGGAAAAAACTTACAGGCTTGCCCTCCTTCTCTTTCCAAAAAAATTCCATACTCGATGTCGGAGCACTGTGCCGGTTTTGGATCCCGATGGTGCTGTTGATCATGGGAGCGCCTCCAACTCGCGCTCCGTTGGAGAGAGCGCCGATGAATGTGTCGCCGAACAGCCAGAGCGTTTTCGTGTCGGATAAAACGATGGAGTCTCCCACGTCAGACCCAAGCCATCCGTTGGTGCTCATGTCCAACAGATGCGCATAAACTGGATCCGCCGTGACCGATGTCAGCCGGAGCATCCGCTTGTCTGGCAGTTCAAAAACTTTTCCCTGCGGAGTTTGATTTCCAGCCTGGCGCTCCCCTGCCCCACCACTCTCCCGCTGCGCCGGCGGAATTGTTTTCCCCTCCCGCATCGGGTGCACACACCCAGACAATGCGACCACTAGTAACCCAAGCAATGCGGGGCGCCACCCACTAGGGCCAGCCCAAAAACAGCGGACAGCAATCTCACAAAGGAATTTCATATTTGAATTGAATGAGTGTCCAACTCACATTTTCTTGAGTAATTCTTGGATTTGGCTCCAAAAGTTCGCCTCGAATAATCGCGCGCTTCCAATCGCGGCAGCATCCTCCTTGAGTTCGGAAACCACGATTGCCGCAGATGCCGAGTGCTGGCTCATAGTTTTCTCCAAATCAGGACCGAATAGAGGGTAGGCGGCGGAGATATTGCCTCCTATAACAACTATGTCGGCCGTGAATTTTTTGACCCACGGACTCAAAAATTCACCTAAATTACAGCCGAACTCGGAAAAAACTTCTTTTGCGGAAGACTCTGTTGCTGCCCGGTCGACTAATTGCTTTACCCCCTCCAGTGAATTGCCGGTTTTTTGGGCATATCGTTTGATAAACCAACGCGTCGAGAAGGAATCCTCAGCGGTGTCGTCATGAAACGGTAAATGCCACATGGACCCCATTGGAGGAACCTCCTGGCCCGAGACGACCGGAATTCCCCGGTCCATAAAGGCCGCCCCCAAACCGGTGCCCAGTGTGATTGCAATCGACCGATTCGCCGCAGACGCCTTGCCCATCCACGCTTCACCGACTCCGAATGCAGTGGCATCGTTGATATACCGCAATTCGAATTCGGCTGGCAACGCCATCATCTCTTTGAGGCGCTGAGAAACAGGGATGCCCCGCAAATTTTGGTATTTTTGCACCGCCGCTGTAAATTGGGCAATGCCATGGACGTAGTCAAATGGCCCCGGCATTGCAAAGCCGATTCCCGCTAATTTTGCTCCATCCACCGCTGCCATGGATTGGCCCAACGCCCTGCTCCAGATTGTGAGTATTTCGTCAGCCGGCGCCTGGGGGTTTACCCGATATGCGACAAAACTTTTTGGCAGGATGCATTGCTTTTGAAAATCCACGGCGGCACAGCTGATATGGCTGCCCCCTATATCCGTTCCAATCGCAATTGTCTTCATACCCGATTTCAAAAGATCTCTCTGGATTTCAACCTAAAAAATTTTAGCGCACTAGCAGGATGGGCAACTCACCGCCGTGTCCGCTGAGCGGGGGCATTGCGAGAGGATAGAATTGGTGACTTGAACTCATGCCATTTGCCATCATTGGAACGGCAGCGACCCTTTCGGTCAAGCATTATGTACATACATATACTCTTAAATGGTTAGTGAATCCGACTTGGGGGGGACGGACGCTCACTCACCGCTCCTTTTTAAGGCAGATTTCCCAATAATTCCATGTTTAACAGGTTCTTATCACGCTCATATTAAGCTAGTTAGACCCGTTTCTCTCATGCCGAGAATTATTGACAATCATCGGGATATATTTAGCATGTGACCATGTTAAAGTTGAACCGTCGGAATTCGATTCCGCTTCGCGCCCAAGTGGAGCAGCTGTTGCGCAAGATGGTGAATCTCCCTGAATATCAGGCGGGAAAACTTTTGCCCAATGAGGAATTGCTGGCCGCGAAACTGGGCGTCAGCCGGGGCACGGTGCGTGCCGGCATCAGCCGATTAGTTTATGAAGGGGTACTGGAACGCAAGGCCGGGGTGGGGACCCGCGCCTCCGACAAGCATCTCGATTCGGGCATCAGTGCTTGGCATAGTTTTACCAGCGAAATGGCAGCTAAAGGAATTACCGTTCAAAACTTCCAAATGGAATACATCCAGGCCGCTCCCTGCATTGAGACCCTTCGAACTCTTCAGCTCAATTCAAAAGATCCGATTTGGAGGCTGGACCGGGTCCGCGGCTGGGAAGGCAAACCTATTCTAATGTCTACCTCTTGGTTCCACCCCCGGTTAAACTTGAAAGGCAACGAGGATTTCACAAAGCCTCTCTATGAGACCCTCAATGCGGAAACCGGTGTCCAGCCGTTCCGAGCGAGGGAGGAGTTTCTAGCCACTACCGCCGAAGCCCACAACGCACAGCGACTTCATGTCACCCCCGGAACGCCCCTCCAACTCCGCCGGCACACGGTCTATGACTCCGGCAGCCGCCCGTTTGAATATACAGAAATCCTTTATGTCAGCTCGCGCTTTACACTGACAATGGAGTTGCAGAGCGAGGAAAAATAAGTCGGCAATTTCAAGCCGTTGGATTCCTACTCATTTAAGAAAGTTTAAAACCAAAGAGAACTAATCAGGTAAGGCGGATATGGAATAGAGTAAAAGGCGCCTTTTTGTAAATGAGCCGGCATCAGCGCTTCAATTCTCACCCGAAGCAGCAGGTTTTTCCAGCATCCCATTAGAATCTTTTCAGAAAATCGATCGAAGGTCTTCAATCCATAACCCAACCCATCGGATTCGACAGTGTTGCAATTGAGGCGGAAAAAGATGCTTTTAAAAAATGAAGACCCGCTTCCAAATTAAGGGTTTTCTTTACAAGGCCAGCGCTGATTAATCCAAGCCAAATCCGCATTGGCCAGACCCGACGGACTCGTCGGCCAGGGCCATTTATAGGTTGTAGAATTGGCCATACTGATGGTGGACGGCAACATCCAGCGGTGATTTTCCGAATGACCGTCGGCAAAGGCGAAAGAGCTTCCGGTGCCGTGAAAATTAGCGAGGTTGTCACCCCAAACGGGGGCCGCCGCGGAATAAAAGAACGCCCAGGAGCCAAAGTTATCACCTCGCGAATCATTTTCTTCCACCCAGATGATCCGTTCACTGGAGTGCGAAATGGCTGACATCTTCGTCAACGGCGGCCCTCCCTGGCTCGCGTAGAAGGACGCGCTGTCCCCGACATTCCACCCGATGGAATAGCTGTCGTAACCGGGCAGATTATTCCGCGACCGGGTATCACCCGGACAATGAATGACGGATGTACTTTTTGCGTAGGGAAATAAAGGCCCCTCGGCATACCCTTGCTGGGTATACCATTCACAGAGATCGGTCCCGGTAAGGCCGGCCGGCGTTGCCTTGGTCAATGTCGGCGGCGTCCCCGGCGGTCCCGAGACAGTGTAACCCAAGCGCCAATAGCCATTGCCGACGTCGTAAGTGGTTTTGGTCCCGTTTCCGATAAGCCGGTCCTGATTATCATCCGCATACATGATGTACCCCAAAATCAGCTGCTTTTGATTATTCAAACAGGAGGCCATGTAAGCCTTTTTCTTAGCCACTCCCAAGGCCGGCAAGAGCATTGCGGCCAGAATGGCAATGATGGCGATGACCACCAGCAATTCAATCAACGTGAACCCGTTCCGAAACTGGGAACGCATCCGATTTAAATGAAAAAAATTCATGAAGATTATTTGTTTAAATGTTTATACTAATAAGCTAAGCAAGTTTTTTTTGAAGGCAAGAAAAAAAATATTGTACCGTTTTAGTCTGGAAACTCATTGTCGGGACGATGGCTTAGGAATCGTAATTCAGAGCTCTCACCACCTCGGCGGGGCAGAGGCAAAATGAGGCGCAGGAAAATAAAAAAAGCGGACCGGAAGATTGGATTCTTCCGGTCCGCCATGTCAGTTAGAAAAATACTTCACTAATGAAGTCTTATTGAAGTATCACCCTGTAAAATCTCGCGTTATTAAGATTCTCGGCATCAAAGTAAGACGCCGGGTTGGATACAGCAGTCACTGTTGCCAGATTGAGCCAGGGTCCACTTACATTAGACGAATACTGAACGATGTAGGTGGTCCCGACGATGGCATTCCAGATTAGGTTATACCCTTTTGTGATTGAAACAATAGGGATGCCCGTGACCGTAGGAGACACATATCCCAAGCTATCAATCACGGCCGGGGAGTTTGTGTAATTGGCAAATTTGATCTGTGACAATTGAGTGGCAGTCAAGCCGCTGGAAGTGGTCCCAAATCGCAAAAGGCTTATGCCAATCTGATAGTTCGTGATGACCAAGGAGAGGTTGCCCGGATTCGAATCTCCAAAAACAAGACTCGCGGTTGAAGCCCATGCATTGGTGCTGCTATTACCCGCAAAAACGAGCGATCCGTTGCCATTGCCAAAGTTAATAGTGCGGGGAATCAAACTATTCGGACCGGCTAAAACCAACTGGTCAAAAGTCTGGTTGTGACCGCCCGTATTGAACACAGGAGGGGTGTCTTGAAGATGATCGCCGGCGCCGCCAATGTCAGTGCCGTTCAATAAAATCAAAGAGCTCGCGCTGGGGATGCTTTGGTCGCATGTAATACCCAGAATGCCTGATTTGACAGCAACATCCCCGACAAACGTGTTGGTGGCCCCGAAGTAAAGAGTTCCCGTCAATTGTTTATTGACAAACACGTTGCGGCCGATCGACTCGGTATACGTCGGACCGACGGTGTTCGTCATGATGACATTAAAATAGGCAGTTTGATTGGGGTGGATGGTGAACACCAGCCCCTCTTCAGATTGGTAACTGGGAGTGTTGTTTATAACAGCTGTAAAATCCAACCGCCCGCCCGTCAATGTCATGGGTCCGTTGTACACGAGGAGATCGGCAGCCTCAACCTGACCGGATCCATTATCCACCGTGATGGTGAATGCCCCTGGCACACCGTTGGTGGCAGACCCCAAACTAAATGCCGCCGCCAAAGGGGTTGAAGAATAAGCAGCGCCCCAAGTGCCAAGCCAACTATAAGGAGAGGATGTTACCGGTCCACCCGTGGACGATATGCCAGGATCGGACCCCGGTTGATCCCAAGTCAAATTAGTTGAATTATTATTCCAAGTCCCGGAAGCGGGACCGGTGGGGGAGCTGCAGTTCCAGTAGGCAACCGCCTGCACGCTTAATGTCAGGCATACAAATGCCAGCGCAATACTGAGACGAAGAACGCTTTTCATATTCAATCCTTTTAAAACAAGTATGGTGGGTTGGGGTTTGTTTGTGCTAATGTTCAAACAAACATTGACATAGTTTTTATTTTGAGCAAGTGAAAAATGCAGTTTAGAGAAAAAGTTAATTTGTTTAATTTAAAGCACTTGCAGATTTTTTAAAAAAAGAATTGCGATTTGAGGAGGTATATCTCTTGCACCAGTGTTTTTTTTTGTGAAAAATCCGTTCACTCAATGCAAACCCCAAAGTTTAAATTTCATTGGTTATTTTCATTTCTTGCCGGAACTCTGTTCGCTTTTGCCTTTCCCAAATTCAATCTATTTGGACTGGCTTGGATCACCCCGGGGTTGGTGCTGTGGCTGGCGGGGCGCACTTCGGGCAGGTCGATTTTTCTTTCAGGTTTTCTTTCGGGCTTGGGTTGCTGGCTCATCATGGTGGCCTGGTTGCTTTTAATTCCGTTTCATGGATACGGGCTGGCGGCTTATCTGGGTCAGGTTTTTGTGGGATCAGCCTATATGGGTCTTTGGTGCTGGCTGTGTTGGGGTTTATGGCCTGACCCGAAAATGGCCTCGTCCACGAATCCGATCCACGTCAACTTGCCACAGCGGTGGTCTGCCTTGAATGACTGGCAGCGCCTGGGTTGGCCGCTGATGTGTGCGGTGGCCTGGGTGGCGACCGAAATGGCCTTCGGCCGTTTATTCACCGGTTTTCCAGGGTATTTGGGCGCCTCGCAATTTCATTGGCTGGGACTGATCCAGATCTGCTCCTGGACCGGCGTGTATGGTGTTTCTTTTGTGATCGTGTGGGTATCCATCGCCGGCTTCTGCGGGGCCATGGCCCTGAAGGGTAATCCCCGTCGTTTCCGGGTCTTTGGACTCCCGCTCCTACCGCCCCTCTTAGTACTTGCGGCCCTTCTTGCGTTTGGCCACCACCAATTGTCCCTGGCCGGGGATTCAACCCGACAGCTCAAAATCGCCCTCGTGCAGCCCGCAATCCCCCAATCGACGATTTGGGACCCCAGCGAGGGCACCAACCGTTTCCTGAAGTTGCTTCAAATCTCCCGCACTGCCTTGGCTGAAAAGCCCGACCTCTTGGTATGGCCGGAGGCGGCCCTGCCCCAAATGATCACCCGGAATCAATACACCCAGGACGCGATTGCCGAACTCCTGCAGCCTTATCATTCGTGGATGGTGATGGGGGCCTCGGATTATGAAAACATGGCTGGGGCCGATGGATCGGATCGCACTCAGTTCTTTAACAGCGCCTTCTTAATCAGTCCGGATGGACAAATGGCGGGGCGCTATCACAAGCGTCATCTGGTGCCTTTCGGCGAGTTTATGCCCGGGGCCCGCTGGTTTCCGATTCTCGCCAAATTGCGCAAAGCGGGGGCTGGCCTCACCTCGGGCGACCGGCCCGGCTTGCTCCACATGACCGATCCGGCGGCCCAATTCTCCGTCCTCATCTGCTACGAGGACCTGTTTCCCCAAGAAGTTCGCACCGCTCTGGACGCGCAGACGGATTATCTCCTCAATCTCACCAATGACGGATGGTTCGGGAATAGTGGTGCACAATGGCTCCACGCCGTGAATGCGCTGTTTCGATCGGTAGAACTCCACCTGCCGCTCGTCCGTTGTTGCAATAACGGCATCACTTGCTGGATCGATACCTGCGGCCGTTTACACGATGTCTATTTCCCGGGTTCCCTCAATGAATATCAGTCGGGATACAAGCTGATCACCGTGCCGCTGGCGGGGGCCCAAGCGGGCCAGAATCCCACCTTCTATCGCCAATACGGCGATGTGTTCGGCTGGGGATGCGCGGGATTGACTGTTTTTTTTGGAATCAAACAGTGCGTTCTTCGACGGCATAAAAACCCAACCCAGACAGGATCAGATGGACGCCGCAGCTCGAAAACCAATCCGACAGATCGCTCTTAGAGCCGTTCTCAGTAACAACTTTGGGACAGGTAGGGCGCGTCACTCCCGTGCGCGCCGTCGTGGTCAACCAGCAAGCACGCGTGGATTGGTAACGGCGGCAGACAAAGGACTGCCCGCCCTGCCCGCCGATGTCCCAAGGTGAACTGCCATAGATTTTAAAGATTCCCCCTTCCTTCCCAGCCGGCTCGGCTCAACCGGGAGCATAAAAAAAGAGTCGGTGCGTTTTGCGAGCGGGTTTCCTTCGATTCCTTCATGAATCCAGACCCGGTCTTTCCCCTTGGCGTCCTTAGCGCCTTTGGCGGTTCATTCGAACGGGATGGTCCCGGCTAAAACTGCCCAACCGTTTTCATTTCAGCTTCAGCTTAATAAATCGGGGATGGTAGAGGGTGGCGTCTTTTTGGATCGCGTTCCAAAAGTCATCGGCAATGGTGTTGTAACTGATAAGCAGCTCATCGGGTTGGGAAAGGTTGAAATGGGCTTTGGCATTGTACGTCCACATGCCCTCTTTCCATTCAGGTGCCGTCCATATTACTTTAATATCACTGAAGGGGCCAACTGGGCTATCAGCGATGCGCATTCCCACTTTATCCGATAATCCCCCCACTTGGAATATGAGCAGAAAACGCCCGTCGGGCAAAGGGGTCATGCTCAGTTCATCAGAGACCGAATCCACCAACGGTTTCAGGGCTTCTTTCTGTTTTTGCCAGCCTGTTCCATCCCAGTAGCGCCAGCTCTCCTGGACGTCAAAATATTTGGGTTTCACGCGGGCCACGACGAGGTTTTTTGACTTGCCGATGCACCCGTAAACATAGACATAGCCGTCGGGCACCGGGGCACCAGCCCATTTCGTATTCACTAAAATGCCGCCGCCAAAATTACCCTCGCCCCAGCGATCACTCGTGATATGAAGCGCCATAGGGATCTGTTTTTGATCCCTGAAGGGAGGAGCGCTGCCGTGGGGGATGGCGATCAGGGAGACTTCCGGCGTAATGAAATCAAAAGCACCCGGACCGGTCCTTTCAACTTTGTAACCGAAAATATAAAGCGTCCCATTTTTCTCTCGATTCACAAAGCCGTCGCCCAACCAAAAGAGCTGCGGCTTGACGGCCGTCGAGGTTCGAGGAACAAAGATTGTTTCCGGCTGCTCGCGGTCGCCCTTTTTATGGTAAAATTCGATATTTTGGGGCAAAGCATCCTTCCCCTTTAAATAGGCTATGGAATTATTAACCATGACATACCCGGGCAGTGGCTTGCCATCCTTAACCTCACCGATGAAGGTGTCGCTGAAAAGGAGCAATGTGGAATCGTTGCCCTGATTGTTTTTTTTATCCACGCCGCTCAGCGGGATTGAAAAAATGCCATCGCCACCAAACCACCCTTTTTCCCGCTTGAAAAGATCGCTCCATTCTGGCGCCGCCTGCACGGTGCAGGTGAAATTCCATGGGGACTTATTCGTGACAGCCGCCGCCGATTGACCCTTTAAAGAAGGAGCGTTTATCCAAAGCAACGCCGTTAAAAGCAACGGGGTGGTTATGGCCGGTTTCATAATTTTCAAAGGGGGGCGGGGTCTATCACGGGCTGGAGAGGCCCCTGAATAGTTTGAATGCGCCGGGAGGCCGCCTGAACCCCTTGTCGGTCTGGATGGATGCTAACGTCGAGGCTAAAAGAGCGTGTTTCGTTCGGGGCCAATTTTGGCACCCGACCGCTTTTGCGTTCGTCTTGCCGGGTATAAGGAAACCCCGTCCCGGGCTCGATTCCTGTCACATAACCCTCCGCTGGAGCCGCGAGATTTTTCCACAGGGTCACATAGGGAAACTGGGCAACGGGAAATGCCAGCGAGACACCGCGGTCTCCCTGGGCATTTTGCAGCATGCACTCAGTCCGCCCATCGGCCCCCGCCAGCGGGTGCAGGCAATACACCTGTTCGACAAATCCGGCTTGCGGCCCTGCGTAGTTCCGATAATCCATCGCACTGCGGGCGGAATGGGGATTGAAAGACTCCACCCGCTGGATGGCGCCAAAAAAAAGAGATCCTGCTTCCAATAGGGGCGGGCCAAAATTGACGTGGTAGAGAATTTGGAATTCCTGCTCATGCACATCGCCGTTGGTGATGGCATCATCAAACCGCACCGAGTCGGATCCGAGCTCCGTGGAGATGTCCGTCCACAGTGACAGCTTCGGCCCGTGAAACATCCGCTCCTCTACCCGTCCGCGAATGTGAATCCGGGGCGTCGATCCCGGCTCAATCACCACTTCGACGTGCGAGGCGGGCACGTTGCCAATCCGGCCGTGCAACGTGAGATCCCTCCGGACTTCATCGCCCCGGGGAGTGCAAAACCTGTCCGACCCAGGATGACCCGACCATTCCAGCCCGCAACGGACCATCCATTCGTTGAAGCCCTCCAGCCAACCGAGCCCGCCCCGGCTTTCCAGATTGATGAACTGGGGATGAACCACTTCTTTGACCGGAGAATCCCAGCCCAGGCGCACATCGCCGGAAGTCACTTTCAAAACACTCATGCCGCGCGTGGGAACGACCGTAAAACGAAGGCGGCCATTATCCACTTCTATGACTTCCACTCCCTCCTGTTTGCCGCCGTGCAACCTGTATTTTTTAACACTCCAGGCGGCCTGGGTGTTTAAAGGGAATGTGTCCTGATCGAGGGACCAGGAATCCAAATAGATGCCTTCCTGAACGCTGGTGAGGACCTGACGAAAAAGAGAAAGGGGAGCCGCCGCATTCCTGGCAGCCGATGCCAAATGTTCTGGGGTGAATTTTTTCATAGCCTGGCTGCAGCACCATTGCCGCAGTCGGGCGGGATGTCCACGAAAAAATCGGCATCAGAAGTAAACCGTTTTATGGGATATCCTTGACGGGCTGACCAAAAGCCCAGGCCACGCCTCGCTGCAATTAATCCTGAAGATGGTCGGAATGGTGCGCGGGCGATCATCCGGTGTATCCCCTTTTAGGGACTAAGGGCTGCGATTCGGCCACGCGGGCGACCTCGCCGCAAATAGAGTCGGCATAATTGCCCTGCGCCGCTGAAAGGATATTGGCTCCCACCCCATCCGTTAGACTACGCGGCTCATCGACGCCCCCGCCGTCTCTGGAACAGTCGGGCTGGATGAGCAAGGCATATCCGCAACAACTCCCAATCAATAAACGAGCCAACCACAGGCGCTTCGGCGTTTGATTTCATTGACCGACAAATGAATTATCGTCAGCATCAGTCACCGAATGAATATCCGCAAAGACACTGGCATCACAGCTTTTACCCTCGCCCAGGAACGCTACGCCGCCCTCGGGGTGGATGTGGACCATGCCCTGAAAACTCTCGCCACGATTCCCGTCTCCCTGCACTGCTGGCAGGGCGATGACGTGGGCGGCTTTGAAAATTCCGGCAGCTCCCTTACCGGCGGCATCGTGTCCACCGGCAATTATCCCGGCAAAGCCCGGACTCCCGACGAGCTCCGCGCCGACCTCGACGTGGCATTGTCCCTGATCCCCGGGAAACACCGCCTCAATCTCCATGCCTTCTACGGCGAGTTCGGTGGACGGAAAGTGGACCGCGACGCCATTGCTCCGGTGCATTTTAAGAACTGGATCGCGTGGGCAAAGCAGAATGGGCTGGGGCTGGATTTCAATCCCACCTGCTTCTCGCACCCCAAATCCGCGGACGGCTTCACGCTGTCGCATGCGAACAAGGGCATCCGCCAGTTCTGGATTGAGCACTGCATCCGCTCCCGCGAAATTGGCGCGGCCATGGGGAAAGCGCTCGGCAAGACCTGCGTGACCAACGTCTGGATTCCCGACGGCTACAAGGACACGCCCGCCGACCGCAACACCCCGCGCGCCCGGCTCGCGGAATCCCTCGACGCCATCTTCAAGAAAGCCATTTCCCCCGGGCTGAACCTCGACGCGGTCGAGCCGAAGCTGTTCGGCATCGGCAGCGAAAGCTACGTGGTCGGGTCGCATGAATTTTATCTTGGCTACGCGATCAGCCGGAAGAAGCTGCTGTGCTTGGACGCCGGTCACTATCACCCCACCGAAGGCATCGCGGACAAGATTTCCAGCGTGATGCAATACCTGCCGGAGATTCTGCTGCACGTCAGCCGCGGCGTGCGCTGGGACAGCGACCACGTCGTGACGCTGAACGACGACCTGCTGGCCATCGCCCGCGAGATCGTGGCGAACGGATATGAAAAGCGGGTCCACATCGGCCTGGATTATTTCGACGCGAGCATCAACCGGATTGCCGCGTGGACTATCGGCACGCGCAATATGATCCGCGCGCTGCTGATCGGGCTGCTCGAAACCCCGCTGATCCGGACCGCGGAAGCGGCGGGCGATTACACCACGCGCCTCGCGCTGCAGGAGGAGGCCAAGTCCCTGCCCTTCGGCGCCATCTGGGATCATTACTGCGAACAGCAGGGCGTCCCGGCGGGCGATGCCTGGCTGGCAGAAGTGAAGGACCACGAAAAGAATGTCTTGTCCAAACGCGGATAACGGCGCAGTCTGAAATCACAACCATCACCAAAAAATTATGGGTAATCCTATTCTCGGCGTTCTTTTTCACTGGCTGGGCGGTCTCGCTTCCGGAAGCTTTTATGTTCCCTATCGCGGGGTTAAAAAATGGTCCTGGGAAACTTACTGGCTGGTGGGCGGTTTCTTTTCATGGGTGATTTGCCCCTGGGCTTTTGCCTATTTCATGACCAACGACCTCATGGGCGTGTTAAAACAGCAATCCGGCAGCACGCTCTTCTGGACGTATTTCTTCGGCGCGCTGTGGGGCTTTGGCGGGCTCACCTTCGGCTTGACCATGCGTTATCTCGGGATGTCGCTGGGCATGGGGGTGGCGCTAGGCTACTGCGCGGCATTTGGGACGCTGGTCCCGCCGATCTTCAAACAATTCATGCCGAGCCTCCCGGTGGGGGCGAGCATCATGGAAATCGCCAGTTCCCGGCCCGGCCAGGTCACTCTTGCCGGCGTGGGGGTTTGCTTGCTGGGAATCGCCATCGCCGCGATGGCCGGCTTCACCAAGGAGCGGGAAATGCCGGCGGAACAGAAGAAAAAGTTCATCAAGGACTTCAATTTCAAAAAAGGCCTGATGGTCGCGACGTTCTCCGGCGTGATGAGCGCGTGTTTTTCGTTCGCCCTGACGGCGGGAAATCCCATCGGGGATGCCGCCAAGGCGGCGGGGACTTCCACGCTGTGGACGGGTCTGCCGAAGCTGGTCGTGGTGCTGGCCGGCGGCTTTACGACCAACTTCATCTGGTGCGTGCTGTTGAACATCAAGAACCGCACCGGCTATCAATACCTTGCGGCGCACGTCCGGGAGGAGCACGCGCACCACGGAGGATTGGGCGGCAGCGAACATGGCGCGGAGGCACGGGCCAGCGGGGGCATTGTGTCCGACTTAAAGATTCCCGCATTCGCCAACTATCTGTTTTCGGCCCTGGCCGGCACCTGCTGGTATTTCCAATTCTTCTTCTACACGATGGGGGAGACGCAGATGGGCAAGTTCAGCTTCGCCTCGTGGACGCTGCACATGGCCAGCATCATCATCTTCAGCACCATGTGGGGCTGGATTTTGCATGAGTGGAAGGGATCCAGCAAAAAAGCCCACCTGCTCATCGCCGGCGGCATCGTCACACTTATTCTTTCAACCATCGTGATTGGATTCGGCACGTATTTGAAGAGCCAGCAATAACTGCTATTAGATGCGGCACGCCTTCAAAATGCAGCTGAAGCCGGGGGTGGCGGCGGAATACAAAAAGCGCCACGACGAGCTCTGGCCCGCGCTGGCGGCTGAATTGAAGGCGGCGGGCATTTCGGACTACTCGATTTTTCTCGATGAGGAAACCGGGACTCTGTTCGCCGTCCAAAAACTAGCTCCGGGGAACACCGCCGCCGCCCTGCCCCGCTCGCCCGTCGTCCAGAAATGGTGGGACGCCATGGCGCCCCTCATGGAAGTGCATCCCGATCATTCCCCCATCGCCACGCCGCTCAAAGAAGTGTTTCATCTCGATTGATCCGGTAGGTAAAATTTGTCGCGCTGCGACACGTCAGCGCCCGCGTCGGTGCGGGCGCAATAGAGCCGATCTTGGCAACTTTGGGACAGGGAGAGCACGACACTCCGTGCGCGCCGTCGTGTTAAACCCGCACCCGTAGATTAGCAATGACGGCGGGCAGAGGATTGCCCGCCCTGCCCGCCGATGTCCCAAGGTTAAGTTGAACTGCCATAGATGAACGCACGCGTTCGGGCTGGCGCACGATTCCGCCGCCTGACGCTGCGCTCGGCGACGGGGACATCGCAGCGCGATGTCCGCTACCTCCCAATGAAATGCTTGCTCCATCCAAATGGGGCCAAAAGGGCGATTGACGCCGTGTTTTTCCCGCATACCCTATCAGGCTTGTGGCTGGGGGCAGAATCCGCCGGCTACGACTATTTTCATGCTCATCATTCGCGATTTAAAAATAACGCTCGGGGCGCGGACGCTGTTCGAGAACGCGTCCTTTCAAGTGAATTACGGCGAACGCGTGGCGCTCGTCGGACCGAACGGCGCGGGCAAAACCACGCTCTTCTCCATCATCCTCAAGCAGCGCGAGGCGGACTCCGGCGTGGTAGAGCGGGACGAATGGACCACGGTTGGCCATCTGCCCCAGGAAGCCGAGGCGCACGGGGATGAAACGGTTTTGGATGTCGCCACCGGGCGGGTGGATGAGCTGCCCCAGCTGGAGAAGCTCCTCCACACCTTGGAGGCCGCTGGCGCCGTCTCCACCCCGGAATATCTCGAGGCCCACGCCAAGCATGACAAGCTGAACGATCCCGATGTGGAAACCCGGGCAAAAAAGATGCTGCGGGGCCTGGGCTATCGCGATGCCGATTTCAACCGCAAGGCCCGGGAGATGAGCGGCGGCTGGATCATGCGCGCCCGGCTAGCCCGGCTGCTGGTGATGGAGCCGGACCTGCTGCTGCTGGATGAACCGACCAATCACCTGGACCTGCTTTCGCTGCTTTGGCTCCAAAATTACCTGAAGAACTATTCCGGCGCGCTGCTGCTGATTTCCCACGACCGGCAGTTCATGGACGAGGTCATCACGCAGGTGCACGAAATTTCCGAGAAGAAGCTGATCGCCTACACCGGCAACTATGCCGACTACCTGCGCCAGCGCGAGGAGCGCTACGAGCAGCACCTGTCAGCCTACAAAAATCAGCAGAAAGAGATCAGCGATTTGCAGGCGTTCGCCGACCGGTTCCGGTCCATCCCTTCCAAGGCATCCCAGGCGCAAAGCAAGCTCAAGCAGATTGAGCGGCTGGAACTCATTGAGAAGCCGCTCGCGCCGCGCAAGCCGTTCCGGTTCCAGATTCCGCCCCCTCCGCGCGGCGGCCAGCGCGCCATTTCGCTGGAGGGCATCCACATGGCCTACGGCGCGCACTCCGTCTACCGGGGACTCGATCTCTCCGTCGAGCGCGGCGAGCGCACCGTGCTGGTGGGACCCAACGGAGCGGGCAAATCCACGCTGCTGAAAATTCTGGCCGGCGTGGTGCCGTTCCAACAAGGGACGCGCGACCTCGGCCACAACGCAAAGATCGGCTACTTCAGCCAGCATCGCGCCGACACCCTTGACCCGGAGAAGAATGTGCTGGAGGAGGTGCTGGCCAGCGCTCCGGCCATGCGGGAGGACGAGGCCCGGGGCGTGCTCGGATCGTTCATGTTCCGCAAGGACGACATCTTTAAAAAGACGGCGGTGTTGAGCGGGGGCGAAAAGAGCCGCCTGAACCTGGTGAAATTTCTTGTCGATCCGCCGAACCTGCTGCTCATGGACGAACCGACGACTCATCTGGACATCCACACCGTCGAGTCGCTCACGCTGGCGCTGGAGCGCTACGAGGGCACGCTGGTGTTCATTTCGCACGATGTGCATTTCATCCGGCATCTCGCCACCAAAGTGCTCCATGTGAGCGCCGGCACCGTCACCCCCTACGTGGGCGGCTACGAATATTTCCTCGAGAAAACAGGGGCGGCCGACGACGCCCGCGCCGCCCTCACGGCGGGGTGATTTGCGGCACCTCGCACCTCTTTTGACGGCGTAATTTTTGACGGCGTAATTACTGATCTCTGAATCACCCGCTCCCTATCGTTTGCCGTGGTGTTCGAGAGGCTCACCATTGGCACCGCGCACCCGCTCCGCAGCTGGCATAACGACTCGGACACAACAAACTGGAACCGTGCCGTCCGCATGAACCGCAAAGCCAGCGGGTCGCTGGATCCCATTATTAAAACCAGAGACGAATTCCAGGAATCAAAACCAATTTGGGGAGATTGAACCGCCAAGGCGCTAAGGACGCCAAGGAGAAAAACTGAGCCGGGATACTGCTGTCATTAAGTGAAACCCGCTCATAAAACGGCGCCGGCGGTGCAATCTGCCGTCGTAGCGCCAGGCCTCCTTACCTGCCGCTAGAAATACCCGGGAACTTGCCGCTTGCCGGTTTTGCCTCGTGGTTTAATCTGTCGCCGTGTTTGGATTCACTGACCGCCACTGTTTTCTGCTCGCTGTGATGTTATACGGCTTGAGCACCCTGTACTCGGTCTTTCTATGGCGCCGGGGATTTCGCCGGGACGAGTGGGTGAACTACTTCCTGCTCGCGACGGGGGTGGCCTTTCATACTTTGTCCATTACCCGGCGGGGAATGACTTTGGAGGTCTGCCCTATCAACAACCTCTATGAGGCCACGACTTTCCTGCTCTGGGCGCTGGGGCTGGCCTGCCTGGTTTATTCCCTGCTGCCCCGCTTCAAGTTCCTGGCCGCCTTCACCGCTCCAGTGCTCTTCACTGTGGGCGTGTTTGCGCTGATGCCTTCGCTTGACCCGCCGCACGGGGCCAAGCCGGAGTTCTCCGGCGCGCTCCGCAGCCTGCACGCGGCCACCATCCTGCAATCCTACGGGGCCTTCGGCCTGGCCGCGGTGGCCGCCGGGATGTTCCTGATGCAGCGGCATGACCTTCGTTTCCACAAGCTCCGCGCCATGCTGTCGCTGCTCCCCTCCATCCAGCGGGTGGAACTCATCACGTTCCGGCTGGTGGCGGCAGGTTTTTTATTGCTGACCCTCGGACTAGTGGCCGGATGGCAGCTGCCGCGGCCGCACGGCAGACCCTATTTCTCCGACGCCAAAGTCGTCTGGTCCGCGCTGCTCTGGCTGGCCTACCTGGAGTCGCTGGTGGCCTATCGTTTTTTTGGGCGGACGGGCCGCCGATTTGCGCTTGGGATCATCATCCTGTTTTCCGCCCTGCTGCTGACCTTCTGGCTGACCAACCTCGTTTCTGCCCTGCACCAGCCGGGAGTTTCCGGTGACCCTGCCTCACCGTGATGAACCACCGTATACAGCCAGAATATGGGGCAGAGCCCTGCGCTGACCTCGCCCGCATTCCGCGGGCGTCAGGAAGGGGTTGGACGCCGGCACAAGTCCCTTCCGCGCCAGATACGGCTCGGGGGCATTGTGGAGCGATGCCTCTACCCTCTTCGGCGTTCGGATTCAAATTTTTTCCCGCATGAGCGTTGTTGTCATCGGTTTGAGCCATCGCTCCGCGCCCGTAGCGCTCCGGGAACGCTTCGCCTTTGCCAGCCATGCCATTCCCGGCGCCCTACAAGCCCTGCGCACCTCGGGACTGGCCACCGAGGCCGCCATTCTCTCCACCTGTAACCGGGTGGAGATTTACGCCGCCACCCCGCTGCCCCCGGCGGAGGCCTTTGGGGAATTTAAGAAATTCCTGGTCGCGTACCATGCCTACGGCGAGGCGCTCGGCGATGAACTCTACGCTCTGGCCGAACCGCACAGCCTTCATCATCTGTTCAAGGTCGCCAGCGGGCTGGATTCCATGGTCCTTGGGGAAACGGAGATTTTCGGCCAGCTCAAGCAAGCCTACGAAATGGCCAGCGCGCACCAGCACACCGGCGCGCGCCTGAACCGAGCCTTCCAGCGCGCCTTCAATGTGGCCAAGCACATCCGCACCACCACAAACATCCAGCGCGGCAGCGTGTCCGTCATGTCCGCCGCCGTGGAGCTCGCGGAGAAGATCTTCAGCTCGCTCGCCGATCATGAGGTGCTGGTGATCGGGGCCGGGGAGACAGGGGAGAAAACCGCTCGCGCCCTCCTGTCGCGCGGCGCGCGCGGCGTGGTGGTCTCCAACCGCTCGCCTGAACGCGCTGCCGCCCTCGCCGCCGCCCTGGGCGGTCGCGCCGTCCCCTTTGAACACTGGACCGAGGCGCTAGAGCAGGTGGACATCGCCATCAGTAGCACTGCCGCGGACCATCACCTGCTCGACCGCGCCCGGCTAGAGCCCTTGATGCGACGTCGCAAGCGCCGGCCCCTGCTGCTCATTGACATCGCCGTGCCGCGCGACATCGATCCTGCGGTGGGCGCTCTCGACAACGTCTATCTCTACAACGTGGACGACCTGCAGGGGATTGCCGACGGCTACCTGAATCTCCGCCGCGAGGAGGTGGACCGCTGCGAGAAAATCATCGCCGAGAAAGTCGCGGTGCTGCTGCAGCAGGCCAGCCGGTTTTCTGACACCGCTGAACCCCGCTGAAAGCCGGGGGAAAAAACCTCCAGGGAAGCCCTCCGTTTGAATCCGTCCCCATCGCTACCGGGCGGGTTTTTTGTTTACAGTTTGAAAAAATAATCCAGTTTATAAGATTAACAAAAAAATCGGTTGAAAGGGCATATCGATGTCACCGCCAGCCCGGTGCAGAATAGCGGAAAATATAAAATCCATGAAAACCAAATTCCCCCGCCTCATCCTCGGAGCGCTGCTGCTGGTTCTTAATATAGGCTCCCCGATGGCCATGACGCTGTTAGCGCAGCCGGTTACGGGGGAGGCCAGTTTTTGGGATCCCATCGTGGGCGGACCGGGCGGACAGTCGGCCACCTGGTATGTTCCGCCGTTGCAGATGACCGCCTACATTACGGGCCGGGATAGTGCGGATCATTCCCGGGTTGCTTTCCGGAATTATTATCAATTCACCTGTGTGAATGGGGCTTTTCAGGGCCCGACGGTGGTGAACGTGGCTAAGCTCACCCCCGATGGCTGGGCACCGCTCCCCGAGCCCGTCGGCTCGACCATGAGCGGCACCATCAGCCCTGCAGGCGTAATTGACATGACCATCGATACCCCGGCCCAGAATTTTGTGGTGGGAGGAATCACCAACGCCATCGCGGCAATGACCAATTATGCGAGGGGCCATATGATTTTTCTCGCCGGGCAATGGCGCATGACGATGCAAACCATCCTGCCGGAAAATCCCATCAACCTTGAAAAAGCCCCCTACCTGCTGCAATGGGCCAACATGACCAAGCTGGCACCCGGGAAACAGCTTCCGGCCTTTGATCCGGCCGTCGCCGGCTTTGATCTGCGGTCGGGGAAATGGTCCTGGGTGTTAAACACCGAATGGTCCGTCCAAGATGACCCGGCGCAAACTTTTCAAATCCACGATGTGGTGGCGGGCTATTTCTTCGGATCGAGCACCGGTACAAACGATTTCTGGGTGAGTGGCACGATTGCAGCCGATGGCAGCCTTTATATCGTATTTACTGGCATGGATGGGACAATCTATAACCGTTGCGGATCCGTGGCGAAAGCCCAACCGGGGAGCGCATGGCGCATGGTCTATGCCGCCTATCCCCGAGGCAGCAATGGTCTTGCGGATTTCAGCTACGCCACGCTCATCCAGACCAATCCCGTCACCCAAAATATCTACAGCACGATTTTGAAAAAAAATGAATCGGTCACGGGTGTTCGCGGGTATAACGACAAGCAGGTAGTGCTCACAGGAAGTTATCTCAGGAACGCTGCGGTCCAGGGCATGTGGTGGCTCGGTTCCCTGGACAGTGGCAAGGGGAAATATTTTAGGGTCGAACCCAAATTCAGCGGGCAGACGGTGACCAGCTCGCTCTATTACGGCCCCAACACCGCCTTGTTCGATAGCAGTTTGGGTGCCGGGAAAATCCGGATCGTGGGCAGTTATCAATATGCCCAGAGTCAGGCTAACATCCTGAACCATGGGTTGATCTACACGGGTCCGCTGAACGGCAAAAATGGAACCTGGACGCAGATAGACGTTCCCGCCACCAACCTGACGGAGGTCGGCGCCACCGTGGCCAACACCATTCCCCACAGCACCATGGGCAATCTGGTTGTGGGCAATTTTGACCTTACCACCAATGCCGTTTCACCCATTCCCTTGGCTGATACCGGGAACGCCTTTCTTTATAATATTGCGACCGCCACCTGGACAATTTTTGGACCCACTAATTCGGGAACCGCGCCCGCCGGCACCACCGCCTATGGTATCTGGCAAAACGGCAGCAACAGCCCCTCGTACACCATTGCGGGCGGGGCCACCGCATACGGAACCAACACCGCGTTTCTGGTCGATTATTTCAGCGACAGCGGCCAGTTTACGAACCTCACCTTTTTGACTGACACCAACGCATCGGGCTTTACCCATTTTGAGGGCATTACGGGTCGGGACGGCGGCTATAATTTGATTGCCACAACCGCAAACGGGGCTGCATTTGTCTCGGTTGACCGGACCAGCAATGGATTCGGCCCGGCCACCTGGACGCCGCTGGATTATCCCGGCAGCTTTATCACGACCGGCAACACGGTTTACCAGGACTATGCGCTCGGCATTTTTTGTATCACTGGAAATCTCTCGCTTGAAAACAGCTATATAACCCAAGTGACCCCTCCCCAGCAGGAGCTCCGTGATTATCCCTATGGCGAGGTCATTCCCGACACCGTTTCCGAGGGTATCTTGACCGAGCATATCTTCAACTCTCTTCCCTACGGGCCCATTGTCCCCAAAGATTTCGCCCAGATCACGGAACAGCAAGTCATTAACGCCTACAACTTGGCCTACGGAAGCAACTGCGTCGGCGCCACGGTCAACGGGCCGCGCCACTGGGTGCTGGACAACCTCACCACGCTCGGGGGTCTGACGGCGTCGGGTGACGAATTGACAGTGGGCGACATTCAATTTGGGCTCGCGGGCCAGTTGCAGACCGCGGTGGGGAACCCAACCATCGGCAGTGATCCCTACGTGGTCAACACGGTGCAGCGGAATACTCAGTACACGTTCCACAAGGGCCTGCTGGTTTATGAACTGACCGACCCGGAAGGCAATGTCTACGTGATGCAGTCCTATTCGCAGCAGATTGAACCCTCGATCACCCTTAACAACCTGGAGTTCCTTGGCCCATGGGATTACCTGCCGTCGGGCTGGACTTATGCGGCGCGCCGGCTGACCCGGGATCTCGTGCTGACGGCGAACGGATCTACTCAAATCGTCAATGACTACTTCCGAAACACGTTTCAAATTAATCCGGCAGGCAAGCGGAAGTAGCCTAAAACCCACTCTATTTTATCAAACCGATGACTCATCCACTGACCCGGATGTTCTGGAACAGGCATTAGGGGAGCGCGTGGTTACAGAAGACTGATCTTTTAAGATCCCTACGTGCTAAAATAAATCCCCTTAAGGCAACCCGAAAAAATTTGAAACACAGATCATTTCCTCCAATTCTTATTATTCTCCTGATGCTGCTGGACAGCCGGGGATTCTCCCAATCCACCAATTGGGACGGCCTGCTCACCGGTTCCCAATGGTTTGTTCCCACTCAGAATATGCTGGCGTACATCACCTCCACCTCGAATTTGACAGAAAACGTTCAGGTAGGGGATCAAACACTTTGGAATATCACTCATTGTGTAAATGGGATTTTTACAGGGACTTCTTCGCAATCACTCACCATTCCCATCTCCGGGATGAATCCTCCTTTAATGGCCTCCAACACAGCGATGAATGGAGTGATCAATACGGCCGGAGAGGTTCTCATAAATTTTTACCAGACAAATGGGGATATCACCATTGCACTGGGCAACTACCGCAATGTCGGCGGGACTGATTTCATCGAGATGCAAATGATCTCTAAAACCGCCTCGGCACAGAATATCACTCATTGGGCCTATATGGCCTCCTATACGAATGCCGCCTACCCCACGAACACCCCAACGAATGCGTCACTCCTATCAACCAACTGGGAATGGATTCAGGGGACAACATGGAATCTTTTAGATCCCAGTCTTTTTGGCGCGAATGGAAGCGGCACTTTCTCGGTCAGCATCTACAATAACGGTTATTTTTGGGGTGCTGGGAGCGGTACGACAAATGGGGCGTTCACCCTCATCGGCTCCGTGACTCCTGAGGGAAATCTGATCCTAGGACTTCTCAACACCCAGACAGGAGTGGAGACGAGTCTCTTTGGTGATATCACCGGCAATGCCAGCAACTCCTTAATGTCCTTGAACACTTACACGACGAATGGCGTTGCATCCGGATCTCCGGCTGCCACCGCCGAGATGATCCCCGGATCGATTGCCAATCTCAATGTCACCAACGGAGCCACGCTCTCCCTGACTAACGGCATTAACAGTTACGCCTATACCTATGTCGGAAACGCAGCCAATGATTCCAATAATTTCCTCACAATCACGAATGCAAACACCCTGCTGACAAACTCACAGAATTTATATTTGGGAAATTTTGGATCGGACAACACCCTGGTCATTGCCAGCGGTGCCATGGTGGCCGGCAGTTCCGGGTTCATCGGATACGATTCATACTCCTCGAATAACTTGGTTCAGGTTACGGGAAGCAACTCAGTCTGGAGTAACAGCGCGAATCTCTATGTGGGTTACAGCGGAAGCAATAATAGACTCCTCATTACGAACGGCGCCAAAATATTTGCATCCAAAACGTATATCAGTTCATTTGGCGGATCCACTAACTCTGTGCAGGTTTCAGGCGCAGGATCTGCCTTATCCGACAGCGATTCGATTTGGGTTGGAGCTTCCCCGATTGCCGGGGTCGCGGGATCGGGAACATTGACGATGACTTCAGGCGGCATGATCGCCGCCTCCAACCTTATCATTTCAGGATCAACCGACTCCAGTGGCACGGTGGAAGTCGGACTCAAGGGCGGCTCCGACTCTAACATGACCCTTAATATTCCGCTGATTACCTTCGGCGAGGGAACAGGCAGCCTGGGCTTGAACCAGTCCGACACGCTGACGATTTCGGGCACGATCCAAGGGGCGATGGCCACGAATTCCTATGCCATGATCCAGCAGTATGGAAGCGGCACCACGATTTTGACCGGGATCAGCCATACCGGTTTGGGTTATCGTGTCGATGGGGGGCAGCTGATGGTGAATGGTGGAATCTTTGATATTTACCTGATCGACGGTCTCGCGCCCGACGAGTTGGGCGGCCCCAGAACTGTCACCGTCGGAAATAAGAATAGCGGCAACTCCTTGGTAGTGACAAATAAGGGAGAGTTACACTCCTTTGTTACAATCATCGGAACGGATTTGAAAAAGAACTCAGATGTGCTGACCACTTCCTCGAATAACTGGGCGCTCATCACCGGGCCCGGAAGTAAACTCATAGCGGGGGAACTCCAGATCGGCAACGTCAGCAGTGGCAACCGTCTCGTCATCAGCAACGGGGCGACGGTCTCCTCGGCACTTTCCTCGAGCATTGGTATCTCCGGGTCCAGCAACAGCGTGACAGTCACCGGCGCCGGGTGCCTGTTTACTAACGCGGGATCCCTTACCGTGGGAACCTACAGCCAAAGTTATGCCGCCACCGCCAATAGGCTGCTTGTGACCAATGGGTCAGGTCTTTTCAGTGACTCGGCAATGATCGGAGCCACAACGAACTCCTTTGGTAATAGTGTGACCGTTGCGGGAGCCGGATCCTTCTGGACGAATTCAGGCGCTTTGTATGTCGGCATGGACGGGAGCGGCAACAGTCTTGCTGTTGCCAACGGAGCGACTGTGGCGGTGGGGGGTAGCACCAATGGCACAGTGGTCGGCTTCAGCGCCGACTCCTCGAACAACTCGGTGCTGGTGACGGGATCCAATGCCTCTCTGAGTATCACCAAAGCCCTCTTTGTGGGATACGGTGGGGGCGGCAATACCCTCACCATCTCCAACGGCGCGAGCGTCACGGTTACCTGCTTGGGCAACGGCGACTATCTTTCCCTAGGAGAGAATAGTGGGTCCTCCAACACACTCACCGTGACCAGCGCTTCGACGCTCACGGTCAATGCAGGTGCCCTGAGTCTCTATGGAATCTGGATCGGCGACAGCGACGGAAGCTCCAACAACTGTATGGTGGTTTCGGACGGGGGCAGGGTCTACTCCACTGGGGAGAGTGGTATCGGATGCGTCGAACAGTCCGGAGATACTGAGGCCTTGATCACGGGAGCTGGCTCCCTCTGGACCAACAACGGCGTGCTGGCTATTGGCGCTAGGGACGGAGGGAATGGTGTGGTCACGGTGGCCAATGGCGGAACCCTCGCGGTGACCGAAATCAAGATCGCCAATCTCACCAACACCTCTGCGGGCACACTGAACATCGGTTCACTCGGTGGCAGCGACAGGGCGGGAACGATTATCAGCCCGACCATCACCTTCGGCTTAGGCACGGGCGCGATCAATTTCAACCAGAGCAATGCCATTACGCTGTCGGCTGAAATCACCGGCAACGGCGCGGTGAACCAATTAGGCAGCGGCACGACTCAGCTGACCGGCGACAGCACCTACACGGGCCCGACTGCGGTCACGGCTGGCAAGCTGGTGGGGGTGACGGGCGCGAGTTGCTCCAACAGTGTGGTGACGGTCGCCAACACCGCCGGCTGTGTCTTCGGGGTATTGATTACAGACAACACCCTAGGCTGGACCAGTGCCGGTATGACTTTTTCTGGAACGAATGCGACGCTGGATTTTAACTTTGGATCCGTCGCGCCCAGCACCACCGCGGCACCACTCCAAGTCAGCAGTAATGGAGTAGTCGCTGGCGATGTGAACTTCAATGGCACCCCGACGGTGACCATCGAAGGCGAACAATTTCCGGCCGGCACCGGCACCTATCCGCTGATGACCTGGACGGGCACTCTCTCCGGCACGCCTCCCTCGACCGCCACGCTGCCGCCGCATATCACGGGCAATTTGAGCGTCGTGGGAAAAACGCTCCAATTGAATGTCACCGGTATCTATAAAGCGGTTTTTAAGGGCATCAGCGTGAATGGCACGACGTTGACCTTGCAGGCAACTAACGGAGGGCCAGACGGCGTGTGGACGTTGTTGCAGAGCACTAACGTGGCGCTGCCATTCAGCCAATGGCAAACCAACTGCATCGGCACCTGCGATGGCGCAGGCATTCTGTCCTTGAACCTGCCGAACGGTGCCACCAACCCGATTGAGTTTTACATCCTAAAATAGAGTAAGCGGTTTGGGGTAAAATAGACGTGATTAGCAACCAGACATCTATGGCTGCTATAAAATAGATTTCCGGTTTGGTCTTAAACCTAATTCTGAAACAGGGTCTCGCCCTCATCGCAGCGACAGCGTGCTGCGCTGATTTCGTCCCCGTTCAGAAGGCGTCTGGAAGGGTGCCGGAACGGACGCCCGCACAAGTCTTTTCTGCACCCGATACGGCCCGGGGTCATCGCAGCGCGATGCCCCTTCCCACTTTTGCGTTCGGGCTTAACCGTGGCACATCGGGCAGGGAGGGCGGGCAGTCCCCTGCCCGCCGCCGTTGCCATTCTACGCGCGTGGGGCTACCACAACAGCGCGCACGGAGCAACGCGCCCTACCTGTTCCAAAGTTGCCAAGAACGGCTTTACCCCCTTTCTCGATCGGGCTAAAAAGAGTGCGGGGCCCCATCAGCTTTTGGCCGATGAAGCCCCGCAGATCGAACCGCAGACAGCGGCAACCTTTCTTATGGATAGACCGTGCGATAATACCGCTGCGAACTAACCGCGGTATCGGTGTACTGGAACCGGCCGTTAGAGTCCGCCGTCAAGGCGCCGTCCGTCACGTCTTGCCAGTCTACTGAGCTCAGGGATCCGATGGATTGCATCCGGTACGTGCGGCCGGGGATGCCGCTGCCTTGGATGAGAACTGAATTATTGTCCAGGCTCACAATGGTCAGGTTCTGGCTCGGGTCATTGTCGACCTGGATGCCGACAGCCACCGTGTTAGTGGCGCTGCCGCCGTGGCCGTCATTGATCGTGTAGGTGAAGCTGTCGGCAT
>CAILMI010000045.1 GCA_903835255.1 uncultured Verrucomicrobia subdivision 3 bacterium | reverse complement strand
TCCTCCAGCACCCCGGTCACCTGGTGAAAATCGATGCCCGCCCGGGTGAACACATTGGCAATCTCCGGCACCGGACAGGCGGCGCAATAGGCCAGCCAGTCGCCCGTCATCGCCGTGCGATCGCCCATGGCATTAAACTTTTTATAATCCAGCGCCGCTTCAGGCTGAAGGTTCAGAAGGAGGACCGGCACTTTAGCGCGCTGCACCACCGGCAGCACGGTCGAGGACAGCGCATAGGTCGTCACATGCAGGAATAGGACATCCACATCCGCTGCGCGGAAGGCGTGTCCGGCCTCCAGGGCCTTCACCGGATTGTCGATCAATCCAAGGTTGACGACCTCCACGCCCGGGCGTTCGAGCTTTTTCTGGACGGTGCGGACATAGCCTTCCAGGCGCGGCTTGAGCCCCTTGAACTGGGGCCAGTAAGTATCGAGGCCGATGCCGAACAGGCCGATGCGGAGCGGGCGCTTCATACTTTGGGATGAGGATTCCGGGACATGGGAATGTTTTTTAACAGAGGAGGGGTACTCATCGCAATTCCGGAGTTAAAAATTGCCAACCGCAATGTAAAAATTCATAATCGCCCCATGACCAAATCCATCAAATTACTTCAGGCGAATGCGTTCATCGTCATTGGCCTAGCGCTCGGCACCGGCTGCAATCAAAAGCCTTCCGAAAGCGCGCCCGCCGCGCCGGTCCAACACACCATTGCGGTCATCCCCAAGGGCACCACGCATATTTACTGGCAATCCGTCAAGGCGGGCGCCGAAGCCGCCGGCAAGGAATTCGGCTACCAGATCCAATGGAACGGCCCGGAGCGCGAGACCGACCGCGAACGCCAGATCCAGATCGTGGAGGATTTCATCGTGCAAAAAGTGGACGGCTTGGTGCTCGCGCCCCTGGACAAGAATGCGCTCGTGCCGTCAGTGGAAAAGCTGGCCAGCATGAACATTCCCTGCGCCATCATCGATTCAGCGGTGGCCACGGACAAATACACCACCTTTGCGGCCACCGACAATTACCAGGGCGGCGTGCTGGCCGCGCGGCGCATGGGCGAAATTCTGGGCGGCAAGGGAAACCTCCTTGTCCTCAAATACGTTCCCGGCTCGGCCTCCACCACCGACCGCGAGAATGGGTTCATCGAAACGATCCAGAAGGAATTCCCCGGGATGACGATTGTGGACAGCAAATACGGGCAGGACACAGTGGAGACGGCGCTCCAGGCTGCCGAGGACATGCTGACCAAGAACAAGAACGTGCAGGGCTTTTATGCCTGCAACGCCCCCACCGCCGTCGCTGCGTTCCAGGCGCTGCAAAGCCAGAACCGGCCCGAGATCAAGATGGTCGGCTTCGATGCGGAAAAGGCTTTGTTGGACGGGTTGCAGGCCGGGTCGATTGACGCGCTGGTTGTGCAGAACCCCTACAAGATGGGCTATGAAGGCGTCAAGGCGGTCGCCCAAGCCATCCAAGGCCGGCCGGTGGAAAAGAAGATCGACACCGGCGTGGAAGTTGTCACCCGTCCCGCGCTCGACAGACCTGAAATCAAAACCCTGCTCAACATCCAGTAAGATTTCTGTCCCCCATGGAAAAAAAATATCCCACCATTGTCTCCGCACTTATCGGCCTGGTCTTTTTAACCGGCTGCGGCAATGAGCACGCCCAAAAATCTGCCATAGCAGAAACCAAGCCCACCCTTGCCGTCATTCCCAAAGGCACGACCCACGTCTATTGGCAATCGCTCAAGTCCGGGGCGGAGAAGGCTGGCAGCGAATTTGGCTGCAACATCCAGTGGATCGGCCCAGAGCGGGAGGGGGATCGCGAGCGGCAGATTCAAATCATCGAGGATGTCATCGCGCAAAAAGTGGATGGCGTCATTCTGGCGCCGCTGGACCGGGAATCCCTTGCGCCCTCGGTTGAAAAACTCGCCAGCCTGAAAATCCCCTGCGCTATAGTGGACTCGGCCGTCGCTTCCGACAACTATCTCACCTATGCGGCGACCGACAATTATCTGGGCGGCGTGCTGGCCGCGCGGCGCATGGGGAAAATCCTCAACGGCAGGGGAAATGTGCTGGTGATGAAATACGCCCCGGGATCCGCTTCCACCACCGACCGGGAAAACGGCTTCATCGAAACCACGCAAAAAGAATTCCCCGGAATAAAAATCGCCGATAGCAAATACGGACAGGACACGGTCGAGACGGCTCTGCAGGCCGCCGAGGACATCTTAACGCGCAACACGGATGTGCAGGGGTTTTTTGCCTGCAACGAATCCACCGCTATCGGAACCTTGCAGGCCCTGCAAAGCCAGCACCGCACGGAAATCAAAATGGTCGGCTTTGATGCCTCCCCCGCCCTTTTGGACGGGTTAAAAGCCGGGGCGATTGACGCGCTGGTTGTGCAGAACCCCTACAAGATGGGCTATGAAGGCGTCAAGGCGGTCGCTCAGGCCATCCGTGGCAAACCGGTGGAAAAGAAAATCGACACCGGCGTCACCCTCGTCACCCGAGACGCGCTCGACAAACCGGACGTCAAGGCGCTGCTGAACATCCCCTGAATGATTGAGCCAGCACCGGCGGACTGTGATATTTCCAATCCATGAAATGGGAGGCAGCTCCCTGTTTTCCCTGAGTCCTCCTATTATAAAAAACTCCCCGCAATCGTTATGAGACTCCTCCGCCAACTGCTGCCCTTCGCCAGCCTGCTGTTAATCCTCATCGCCCTGTCGATGCTGGTGCCGGATAAATTTCTGACCGCCGACAATTTCCTGAATATCTTCCGGCGTTCGAGTGTGAATGCCATCATCGCCGTGGGCATGACGGCAATCATCATTTCCGGCGGCATCGATCTCTCAGTCGGCTCGATGATGGCCCTCGCGGGCATGGTCGGCGCCTGGACGATAAATCACTTTGGCGGCACCCCTCAGGCGATGTGGCTCGGGACCTTCGCCGGCATGGCAATCGGAACGCTGGCCGGCTTTTTGAATGGCGCTCTGATCAACGGACTCAAGCTGCCACCCTTCATTCTCACGCTGGGAACGATGAGCGCCTTCCGCGGGATCGCCTACGTGATGAACGACGGACAGCCCTACAACGTGCCCGGCTACAAATTTCTAGGCAACGGACAAATCGGCGGTGTGCCCATTTCCATTATTATCGCCGGGGCTATTGTCCTGATTGCGATCCTGATCCTCAACCGCACCACGCTCGGCCGCTACACCTACGCCATCGGCGCCAATCGCACCGCCACGCTGTATTCTGGCGTGAACGTCACCCGCAACCTCGTCCTCATTTACACGCTGGCCGGCCTGCTGGTGGGCATCGCCTCCATGATTGCCACCAGCCGCACGGTCTCCGCACAGCCGACCGCCGGCATCGGCCTGGAGCTCGACATTATCGCTGCGGTGGTCATCGGCGGGGCCAGCTTGAACGGCGGACGGGGCACCGTTCTGGGCACAATGATCGGCACTCTGCTGATCAGCTTTCTCCGCAATGGCTGCACGCTGGTGGGGATTTCCACCAACGTCCAACTCATCGTCATCGGGGTCATCATCGTCGTGGCCGTCTCCGTGGACCAGCTCGCGCGCGGAAGGTCGAGGTGATGCGAGGGATGGCCTCCGCATCCCCGCTCTCCATCCAGTGGGTTCGTAATTTTACAATCGCCCGCGTCCACTCGTGTTCCGCTGCCAAGGCCAATAGTTCCCCTTCCGTGCGCCGAACAAAATGCGCCTCGGTTAGCTCGCACGCGTAGATGGGCAACGGCGGCGGGCCGAGGACTGCCTGCCCTACCCGCGGACTTTTTTGCGCAAGCGGATCGCTTTGTTATTACCCCGGCTTCAGTAGCCAGAGCAGACCGGATACATTCGGGTGGATGAAGGATGCCTGGATCCGAATTTACCGACCCAAGGACCGGCTACCGCCCACGCTGAATCGCTGCTAGGTAGGGCGCGTCACTCCGTGCGCGCCGCCCCGGGGTATAAGAAAACGCGGGTTGGCAGCCGCGGCGGGCAAGGGACTGCCCGCCCTACCCGCCACTGTCCCAAGGTTAAGTGGGACTGCCATAGCCGGCTTCCGGGCGAGTGAGAAAATTGCCGATAGCCTTGACCGCTTGGGGCATCTCATCCAACACCAGATGACCGGCGTTGGGAACCCGATGCAATTGCAGGCCCGGCACATAGCGCAGCCACTCATCCGCCTGCTGGAGGGGAGTGATGCGATCCTTTTCACCCCACACCAGCATCGAGGGCTGGTTCAGGCGATGCAGCCAGCGGGCGAACTTGCGATCGAGCAGGTCCGGAAGCAAACGGCCGAAGCTTTGCCCCTCGCGCGGATCCGGAGCCTGCGTGGCCTGCGCCAGAATTCGCGCGGGATTTTCGGTGAGGTAACCCAGGATCTGATCGGGAGGAACCTTGGAGAGATCCGCGAGCGGATGGCCGGGCGCGTTGAGGCCGGCGGGCGCGACGAGCACAAGCCGGCGGACGCGGGAGCGGTGCTGCGCGGCGAACTGCGCGGCCATTCGGCCTCCCATCGAGAAGCCGACCAGATCCACTTCCGGCAGCCCCAGCTGATCTAGAAACTCCAGATAATGCAGGACGTAATCCTGGATCGAGGTCATCGCCGGGTCATCGCCGGAATCGCCCCAGCCCGGATGCAAGGGGATCAGGAGACGATGGGTGGCGGCCCAAGGGAGGGCGAAATCGAAGCCATGCCAGGTGCCGCCGCCGTGTAAAAACAGCAACGGAGTGCCGCTGCCGGCGCTTAAAACCGCACAGCGAATCTGATTCACAGAAACAAAATCACGTTGAAATCTCATGCCACAGGTAAAATTACAAATTTGCGTTTTCGTCGATGTTTCAATTTAGGATTCCGGCGGCGACTTGTCCATCCTAGCTCTTCTCCTGGCTTGGCTTGGGTCTGCGGCGGTGCTGGCTGGCTCCTTTTTGATTGCGGCGCCTGCTGGCCGACCGCATCTTGAGCGGGTGAGCGAATTAATATATCCCCGCAGCCCGCGTGAAACCATGGATGGCTGGCATTACTTGCCCCGCTACATTGACAAGATCCGACTGCATCTGGCCGGCAAACTCCACGCCGACTACCAGGAAAATCTCGGCAAAGGGTTTGACGGGATGTGGCTGAAGGCCGCTGGCCTCACCCACGAGGCCTTCGTGGCAGTTGTGAAAAAGTCCGTCACTGACGGCGAGGTTTGCGACTGGATGCGCCAGAACGTGAAGAAAACCTCGGCTGAAAAGGAGGCCAGCTGGAAGGATCTTCTGAGCCGTCCGCAAGCGGAGGATGCCACTGCGGTGGAACGGCTGGAGATGCGCAAACAACAGGCCGGCCTCGGGGATCGCGCCGACATTCGCTGCTTCGTGGACATGTTGGACGCCGACGAAAAACGGATTTAACCCGGAATCCGATCTCGCGCAGGCCCTCCCCTTGCCACGCGAAAGCATTAGCGGGGGGAGGGTCAGCGCCTCCTCTCCCCGGCCCTCTCCTCCATTTTCATGGAAGAGAGGGAGAAAAGGCAATCGAACCACGTCACTTCATTCCAAGCTCAACACAAGAATTGAGTTTGAAATGAACACCTTTCACCGGCCAAACAAGGCAGGCCACAATCTCGCGCAGGCCCTCCCTTGCCACGCGAAAACATTAGCGGGGGGGGAGGGTCAGGAGTAACCCTGCGAGCCAAGATCGGAAGCCATGTCTTTTACTGGGCCTGCATGGCGCGAGCGTGGTCATCGCAGCGCTGACCCTATCACCCTGACGCAAACTCCTATTTCGGAGTTCGGATTTATCACAGCACCTCAAGGCGAATCAGGCCATTGAGCGCAGCGCGGGCGCCATCCGCGCTTTGCTGTCAACGCCGACACAGGGAAGTCGGAGTGCGCGACGGGGGGATTGCCCGTGCCAATGGAAAGACTCACTGGAGGCGCAGGGTCACTGAGCCGCGTAAAAGGCATCCACCTTGGCGGCGACATCCTTGTAGCCGATATCCATCTCGTAGATGAGCTTGAACTGTTCCATGGCTTCCTCTTTCTTGGCCATGTTTTCCAGCACGCAGCCGAGCTGATAGGTCAGCTCTTTTTTCTCATCGTCGAAGACGGGTTTTTCCTTGATGGCATTTTGCAGAGTGCGCGCCGCTAGGTCGAACATCTTGCGGCGGGCGTAACAGTGCGCGAGGTAGCCCATCGCGGCGATGCGCTTGTGGGGATTGCCCTGCGCCTTCTGAAATTCCTGGATCGCCTCGCCGATTTTTCCGGCCTGGAAATGCAGCGCCCCCATCTCAAACCGGATAGCGAGGTCGGTGGGGAATTTCTCCACCCGCTTCTGGCATTCCTCCAGTTGAAACGCGAGTTTCTCCGCCTGCAGGGCCGCCACCCGCTCTGCGTGACCGGCGTCGGACGGGTTCAACTCGGCGATCTGATGATCAAATCGGCGAACCAAGGTGTTCGCGATGGCGGTGTCGAGCGAGGGGTCCAGGCCCATGCCGGACTGTTTGATGCGATCGTAATATTCCAGCGCGCGGGCGAACTGTTTTTTCTGCGTGTACAATTCCGCCAGCGATCGCACCAGCTTGAGATTGCCGGATTCGGATTCCAGCCGCGCCTCGTATTCGGCGATCAGCCGCTCGGTGACGTCCTCCGTCTTCACAACCCGCTTTTCCTGCTCCAGCGAGGCCGACTCCTTTTTGTCCTTGAGGATATCGCGGTACGACCCCTCGCCGCCCTCGAGCGCGCCATAGCCGCCCTCATCCATGGTTTTGCGCGCAGACAAGTTTTTGAGCGCCTTGCCCAGATCGCTGTCGTGCGGATTCTCGCGCAGCAGTTCCATGAGGATTTTTTCGCCGCGATTGTGCTCCCCCTCGCTGATGTCCCCCGCCGCCGCCAGCGCCTGAGCGAAATCAATCGCCAGATCCCGGTCCTTGGGCGCCTGCCGGACGAGGGTTTCGTAGGACAGGACCGCCGTGCGCGGCAGTTCCAGGGCGCGCGCGGCATCGACAACGATGCGGTGGGCGGTGGCATTGTTCGGGTCGACGTTGAGAATCTGCTCGGCGATGACCAG
This sequence comes from uncultured Verrucomicrobia subdivision 3 bacterium, assembly GCA_903835255.1. Lineage (GTDB taxonomy): Bacteria > Verrucomicrobiota > Verrucomicrobiia > Limisphaerales > UBA11358 > UBA11358. Next base: position 28,283 of record CAILMI010000045.1, on the reverse strand, counting down.
AGCCTCGCCTGGGTTTTTGCCCAGCACCATTCTGGCCTTAGCAATCTGCGGGGAGGAACCCGCGCCGCTCAGCATTTTTTTAAAAAAACCAGTGCCGCCGCCGCCGGCTTTTTTGAACTGAGCCGTGCGCAGGGCCTGGCGGCATTCGTAAAAGGCGGGCTCCTTTTCCAAGACCTGATTAAAGAGGGCAATGGCGTAGTCGGTGTTTTCCCGCTGCGCCGCCTCCACCCCCTTACTGTAAAGGGTCCGGGCATCCCGCGCGATTTCACTTATATTTTTTTCGGCCATAATATTTTCCAATCCCCACCCAAGAATTGCCACCCAAAACCTCCGAACACGATTTTTAAATTAATCCCCCACCGATTCGGCCGCCCGACTGCGTCTCCGTCCGGCGACCTGAGATCGCCCCGGACCCTCCGCGCCGCTCACCCGCGCCGCTCACCCGCACTGCGCGCGATGCCGCAACGCATGATCTACCAGGACAAGCGCGGTCATCGCCTCGACCATCGGCACGGCGCGCGGCAACACGCAGGGATCGTGCCGGCCGCGGCCCTTGAGCGTGGTGTTGTGAAAGGATTCGTCCACCGTGTCCTGCTCGTGCATGACGGTGGCAACGGGCTTGAACGCGGTCCGGAAAAATAGGGTTTCGCCGTTGGAGATGCCGCCCTGGATGCCGCCGGAACGGTTCGTGGGAGTGAAGACTTTGCCGGCGCGCGCGCGGAAGGCATCGTTGTGCTCGCGGCCGGTCAGCAAAATCCCACCGAAGCCGGATCCGACCTCAAACGCCTTGGATGCGGGCAGGCTCAACATCGCCTTAGCCAGGTCGGCCTCCAGCTTGTCAAACACCGGCTCGCCCCAGCCGGCCGGCACGCCACGGGCGATGCCCTCCACGATGCCGCCGACGGTGTTGCCTTCCCGGCGCATCTTCTCGATCAGCCGGATCATGCGCGCCGCCGCGGTCGCGTCAGGGCAGCGGACGATGTTCGCCTCGACGTCCTTGAAACGGACCTTGTCGGGATTCACGGTGCCGATGATTTTCTGGACCTGCTTGACGTAGGCGAGGATTTCCACGCCGAACTGCTCGCGCAAAATCTTCTTAGCAATCGCGCCGGCGGCCACCCGGCCCACTGTCTCCCGCGCGCTGGCCCGCCCCCCGCCCTGCCAGGCGCGGATGCCGTATTTGGCCGCATAGGTGAAGTCCGCATGCGACGGGCGGAACTTGTCCTTCATCTCGCTGTAAGCCTCGGAACGCTGGTCCTCGTTTTTAACCCACATGGAAATGGGTGTGCCGAGCGTCAGGCCGGTCGAGGAAATCCCGGAGAGGATTTGAATCGTGTCCGATTCCTTGCGCGGGGTGACGATTTTGGACTGGCCGGGCCGGCGCCGGTCGAGGTCGGGCTGAAGGTCGGCCTCGGAAAGTTTGAGGCGGGGCGGACAGCCGTCCACGACCACGCCCACGCCACCGCCATGCGATTCGCCCCAGGTGGTAATGCGGAACAACTGACCAAAGCTGCTTGCCATGGGTGCAGTGTGCAAAAAAAACGGCGTGCGGTCAAATGCGGCGTGAAGGATGGCGGGGCCTCATCCGCAGCGCGGAGCCAAGAACCCACTGCGCCGGGCCGAGCCGCCCTTGCCCTCGGCAAAATTAGAATTGCCCGGAAGGTCTCGACCGCCTATTCGCTTTCCCCCCAGAAAAAATCCGTCCGGCACGCGGAGGATGCCCCGCCGGCCAGCCCGCAATGCGCCGCCGAATGATTCCTGCAACACGCGGCTTGACCTTGGCGGCATAAAAGGCATGATGTTCGACTATTTTAGAATCTATGTTGCACATACGAAACATCGCCATCATCGCGCACGTCGACCACGGCAAAACCACGCTGGTGGATTGTCTGCTCAAACAGTCCGGCACCTTCCGCGAAAACCAGCACGAATCCAAGGAAGAGCGCCTGATGGACTCGATGGATCTGGAGAAGGAAAAGGGCATCACCATCCGCGCCAAGAACGCCGCCTTCAAATATAAGGATTACAGCATCAACATCGTGGACACGCCCGGACACGCCGACTTTGGCGGCGAAGTGGAGCGGATCATGAACATGATTGACGGCGTGCTGCTGGTGGTGGATTCCGCCGAGGGCCCGCAGGCGCAGACGCGCTTTGTGCTGCGCAAGGCGCTCGAGGCCGGCGCCAAGCCGATCGTGGTCATCAACAAGATTGACCGCGAGAACGCCAACCCCAAAAAAGTTTTGGACCTCGTGTTTGAACTATTCGTTTCACTCAACGCCACTGACGAGCAGCTGGATTTCCCGTTCATCTACGCCTCCGCCAAGCAGGGCTACGCCAAGACCGAGCTCGAGCACGTCAGCGGTACGATGGAACCGCTGTTCGACGCGATCGTGAAGTATATCCCCTCCCCGCGGGCCAAGGCGGGCGACGGCTTTCAAGTGCTGGTTTCCAACCTCGACTACAACGACTACGTGGGCCGGATTGCGTTTGGCAAAATCGTGGAGGGCAAGGTGAAGGTGGGCGACCCCGCCATCTGCCGCCACGGCAACGGCAAGATCACTAAGAACAAGATCACGATGATCTATCATTTCGAGGGCATGAAGCGCATCGAAATCCAGGAGGCGCATGCCGGCGACATCGTGGGACTGGCCGGGTTTGAGGAGGTGTTCATTGGCGAAACGATTTGCGATTCCGAGGCGCGGACCGCCCTGCCCTATATCCCGATTGATCCGCCGACGATCCAGATGGAATTTGCCGTGAATGACGGGCCGCTCGCCGGGCAGGACGGCAAGCTGGTGACCGCTCGCCACATCTGGGACCGTCTGGTCAAGGAAATCCGCACCAACGTAGCCCTTCGCATCGCCCAGACCTCCGATCCCAAGGTGTTCGCGGTCAGCGGCCGCGGCGAGATGCAGATTGCGATTCTGGTGGAACAGATGCGGCGGGAAGGCTACGAAGTCCTAGTGTCCCGTCCGGAAGTGCTCTGGAAAAAAGCACCCGACGGCAGCCTGCTCGAACCGATTGAGAAATTGTTTGTGGAAATTCCCAGCGAGAACCTAGGATCCATCATGGAGAATCTGGCGAACCGCAAGGCGCAGATCACCAATATGAACCATGTGGGAACTCAAGTCTCCGTGGAGGCGCTCGTACCGATGCGCGGCCTGATCGGGTTTGAGACCGACCTCGTCAATTCGACCAAGGGCATGGGCGTGATGAGCCATCTGTTCCACGAATACGGTCCGGACTCCGGCGAGATCGCCGCCCGCAAAAACGGCTCGCTCGTGTCGATGGACTCCGGCGAGGCCACCAGTTACGCCCTCAACATGGTGCAGGAACGCGGCCGCCTGATGGTGGAACCGGGAGAACAGGTCTACATCGGCATGATTGTGGGCGAAAACACCCGCGAGAACGACATCCCCGTCAACCCGGTAAAGGAAAAGCGCCTGACCAATATGCGGTCCCAGGGCGACGGCAAAGGCGTCCAGCTCGCGCCCCCCATGAAACTCTCGCTGGAGCGCGCCTTGGAATACATCGACGTGGACGAGTTTGTGGAGGCGACGCCCAAGAACCTCCGGCTGCGGAAGAAGGAGCTCGACGAAAACAAGCGCAAGCGCTCCGAAAAATCCCGGGTGATCAAGTTCGTTCAGGAATAATCCTTCCCGCCTTTCAATCTCAAAAGCCTCTTCCAACCGGAAGAGGCTTTTGAGTTGCCGCGTCAAACCTTGGGCTGTGTCGGACCCGCAAACTCCATCCCGACCAGGCAGACGTCGTCCTCAAATTCCCGGTTGAAGGAGAAGGCGCGGATGGTCTCCAGCAGCCGGTCGAACAAGACCCCGGCAGGCAGTCCGAACAGATTCTGAACATCCACCATCAGCCGCTGCTGCGTGTACAACTCCTCATCCGTCCCCTGGACTTCATAGAGACCGTCCGTGAAGAGCATCAGAAAATCGCCCGGGGCCAGAAGGACCTCGGTGTTCTGGTAGGGAGGCGGGTCGGCAAAGAGCCCCAGCGCCGGCTGGCTGCGCCCGGAATCGTTGGCGAGCGGTTCGATCCGCCGGGAAGCGTGACGCACGAGCAGCGGCTTGGGATGCCCGGCATTGGAAAAACGCATGCGGCCGGTCTGGCAGTCGGCCACGATATAGAAGGCGGTCGTCAGCATCGGCGACCCAGTGCTTTTCAGGATGGCGCACAGGTCGGAATTCAATTTAAACAGGAACTGGCCTGGATCGCGCGCCAGCGGCTTCAGCTCCTCGGCTAGAGCGCGGATCATGGCGGTGACCAACGCGGCGCGCACGCCATGGCCGGCCACATCGCAGATAAAAACACCCACCTCGGTATCGGAGAGGGCGGACACGCTGAAGAAATCCCCGCTGACGCCCTCTGCGGGCTGAAAGCGGTGACTGAACCGAAAAGCGCTGAGTTCCGGAGCGATCAGGGGCGGAAACACGGGATATTGCTGCGGCAGCATGGCGGTCTGGATTTCGCGCGCCATGCGGAGGTTGCCCTCGAGAATCTGGTTTTTAACCCGCAGTTCCTCCCGGCTGCGTGAGAGTTCCGATGTCGTCCGCCGGATCTGATCCTCGGCGTGCTTCCGCTCGGTAATATCTTCCACGGTTCCCTCATAATACATGAGGCTGCCTTGGGGATCGCGCACCGCGCGGCAGTTTTCGGAGATCCAGATGATGGTTTCGTCCTTGCGATAGATTTTGGACTCAAAGGCGATGATCGTGTCATTGGCCCGCATCAACTGGACGAATTCCTGGCGCCGGCCCGGCTCCACATAGAGCCGGTGGGCGATGTCGGTGATGCTCGACATTAATTCCACCGGCGATTCATAGCCGTAGATACGTGCGAGCGCGACATTGGCCAGCAAAAACCCGCCGTCGGGTGTGGTGCGGAAGATGCCCTCCACGAGATGATCGAACACGCCGTAATAGTTGTCCTTTTCCTCAATCAGGGAAGAGCGTTCGTCCTGGCGCTCAATCGCGCAGCGGAGGGCGCAACGCACCCGGTGCGCCTCCAACGCGTCCTGGGCCAGATAATCCTGCGCCCCGGCCCGAACGATCTCAGCGACAAACGACTCATCGGCTGGGGGCCCAAAAACCAAGATGGGCAAACGCGGGTTTTTGACGGACAACAGGGCCACCTGCAGCAACGCATCTTTATCCGCCGCCGGCACGGCAAAAAAAATGGCTCCCAATCCAGGGGGGCGCGTCAGCCGGGAATCGGCGGCCGCCAGCGTCGGCGCAGAGACTAGCTCGCCCACTCCGTCCAAAAGTCCGGCCAGCCCTTGCGCGAACGGAGCGTCACTTCCAATGAACAAAAATTTAAGCGATTCTGATTCCATAATCCCGGCCGACTGGGTTTCAAGGCGCTAACCGTATCACCGAGGTCCCGGCGGGGAGAATACAACTTTGCCGCCGGCCCGCAAGCGAGTTGCTTGCTCCAATCCCAGACCGCCGCAGCCGAGCGCTCACCCGGTGTTCCCATCGGCCTGACACCGCCACCAGATCGCTTGATCTGCCGGCACCCCACTTCCATCCGCTTCGCCGCCTGCACCCGCGTCCGTCCTCTCTCCTAAACCACGCCAGCCGCCCCCATCCTTCCCGTTCTTTCCGAGTCTTTGCTAATGCCGCCATATTGTCCACGGGTTGCCATTATATCCCGACAAAAAAGGGGGGCAGACTTGTTGGAGTCACTCGACGGAAACACGGCAACCAAAAGAGTTGTTGCAGGGATGGATTTTTGAGATTTTTGATGGCTACATGGAAAACAAGCAGCGCGAATCAACAAAGTTGGATCGGAAACCGATGGTTTCAAAATCCCGATACGGGGAGCTTTTCGGGTATCTGGCCGCGGGCGTGGGCAGCCTGCTGATGGTGACGGTTGTTTTGCAGCTGTGGCGGGCCCACTGGCAGATTCCCATCTACTATCAGGGAAGCGACTTTCTTTTATTTGAGATGCTGACCAAGGGCATGCTGGACCATGGCTGGCCTCTTCAAAACCCATCCATCGGCGCGCCAGGGGGACTCGAGATGTATGATTTGCCCACCCACGAAAACCTTCCGCTCATCCTTTTAAAAGTGATACTGTGGATGGAGCCGAACTTTGCGGCGGGCTTGAATCTTCTCTTTTTAGCGACGTTTCCCCTGGCCGCCCTCGGCGCCTTTTATGTTTTGCGTCACTTCCAGGTGTCGCGCGGATCCGCACTGGTGGCCAGCCTGCTTTTCAGCTGTCTGCCCTACCACTTCTACCGCGGACAAGGCCACATCTTCTTGTCCTGTTATTATCTGATTCCGCTCGCGATCATGGTCTGCCTGTGGCTGTGCGACGACTCGGGTTGGGCGGGTCGGCGGCGTCTGCTGGCGGCGGCGGGGATTTGCCTGCTTATTTCGGCCGGCGGCATCTACTACGCTTATTTAACTGGCTGCCTGCTGCTGGCGGGAGGCCTGATTGGCGCCCTGCAACGGAGTTCCTGGCGCCCGCTGCTCCTCTCTAGCGGACTGATCCTGACACTGGTCCTAGGATTGCTGCTCAACCTCTCCCCCACCCTCCGCTATTGGTCACAACAGGGGCGCAATCCTCAGGTAGCCCAGCGATCGGCTATCGAAGCCGATTTTTATGCGCTACGGCTACCGGAGCTTCTCCTGCCAATCAATCATCACCGGGTTCCGATTCTAGCCACCTTGAAACAGAAATATCTGGCCCAGGCCCGCTATCAGAACGAAGGCCAGTGGGCCACCTTGGGCCTTGTCGGCACGGCGGGATTTCTGGGTTTGATCTTGGCCCTGATCCGTCCACTGGAGACACATCCCCGCGGAAGGCTGTGGCGACGGCTGGGGCTGCTCAACCTGGCCGCTTTGATGGTGGCCTTGAGCGGCGGGCTGGGCTATTGGATGGCGACCCTGCTTCCCCTTATCCGATGCTACAATCGCATGAGCATTTTCATCGGGTTTCTCGCCCTGTTTGCGGTCGCCCTCGGCCTGGACTGGCTGTCGCAGCGGACGCGCTGGCGGGGCTGGATGACCCTGCTCTTTGCCGGGCTGGTCCTGGGCGGGTTGGCGGATCAAACCCAGAAAAATTTTGTCCCTCAATACGAGCCGTACGCCAAAAGCTGGGAGAACGATGCTGATTTTGTAAGCCGCATCGAAAAAGCGCTCCCCGCCGGCTCCATGATTTTCCAGCTGCCCGCCGTCCAGTTCCCGGAAAGCCCGAATCAAAATAAAATGGCCGATTACGAACTGTTTCGGGGTTCCCTGCATTCTCACACCCTGCGCTGGAGTTACGGAGCGATGAAAGGCCGTGCGACGGACGACTGGCAGCAGAAAGTAGCCGGACTGCCTGTGGGAGAGATGATTCAAAAACTCAAAGACACCGGCTTCAGCGGGGTCTATATCGATCGCTGGGGCTATCCGGACCGCCAGTTTGAAACCCAGCTGGCAGCCGCCATCGGAACCACAACTCCGCTGGTGAGCCAAAACCAACGGCAAGTCTTTTACTCCTTCGAGCCGGGATCTTACAGCTCCGCACCGACCGCGAAAGAATTCATGGCCTCCCTCACCGACGGCCATCAGGAATACCAGAAACAGCTGGAGCGCATTCACAAAGCCGTCAATCGCTTGGTGCCGGCAGGCTCCACCCTGCTGGTGTTCACGGAGGGCGAGGACAGTCTGCTGCAGATGAGCGGGCGTGTGGCCCGGCCTATTCCGCAGGAGACGGACGGCACCTATGCCGCCTATCGCCCGGAAAACGACGCCGACGCCATCGCCCAGTTTGAAGCGCTCCGCAAGTCAGGCGCACGCTACGTCCTTATCCCGGCGGTCGCCTTCTGGTGGCTGGACTCGTATCCCGAATTCTACCGCCACTTGCAGGAGACCAGCCGCAGTGTGGCGCGCGATCCGGATTACCTCCTGTTTGAACTGAGCACCCCTTAACTTCACCGATCCTTATGTCTTTCAACAAAGCGGATTCCACTCGTATTTTCGGTCTGGATATACTTCGCGCAGCGGCAATTTTGTTCGTTCTCTTGAGCCATTCTTTTCCCTACGCTCCGCAGGCCTTTGTGACCGCTTTGAGCCCTTATAATCTCAATGGGGTTTCCATGTTTTTCGTCTTAAGCGGGTTTTTGATCGGCGGCATTCTGATTCGGGCGCTGGAGCGCGACGGGGCCACCATGGCCACCCTGCTCCATTTCTGGATCCGTCGCTGGTTTAGAACCCTGCCAAATTACTTTTTAATTCTGCTCCTCCTGAGCGTGCTTTGTTACCACGTTTACGACCGCAACTTTCTGACAACCGAATATGTTTTGTTTCTGCAAAACTTTAACAAACCCAGCCCTCCATTTTTTTCCGAAGCCTGGAGCCTGTGCGTGGAAGAGTGGTTTTATTTTCTGGTGCCCCTGACCCTCTTCTTTCTGGTGGGCAATCTGCGCATGTCGGTCCGTAACGCTTTGCTCCTCGTTGCCGTCACCTTGATCGCCGCGAGCACGCTGGCCCGCTATGACACCTATGCCGCCGGCTGGATTCAAACTGGCAAGGATTGGGATTCCCTCATTCGCAAAGAGCTCATTTCACGACTGGATAGTTTGATGTTCGGACTGCTGGGCGCTTGGGTATTACATTATCATCCGCGGGTGTGGAAAAAGTACAAAACCCCCCTTTTTATAGTGGGTTTGGTGATTTTGGCTTTGGAACATAAAATCATGGCTCTGTCGGGCCTGGGTCTCTACCTCTGCGTTTTTTCCCTATCCGCGGTGTCTATCGGCGTTCTTTTCCTGCTCCCGTTTTTGAGCGATTTGAAGGGAGGCAACGGCAGGGTGTATCGGACCATCACCTTCATCAGCGCTATTTCCTATTCGCTCTATCTCGTGAACTACTCCCTCTTCAATCTGATCGCTATCCTGCTAAAAAGAGGCCTCAAACTGCCGCCCACCGACAAAAGCCTGTTTCTATTTTTTGCATTTTGGATCGCAGCATTTGGCCTGGCCAGCGTGCTCCACTTTTTTTATGAAATGCCAATGATGAGATTGCGGGAAAGGTTCCCGCTTCGAGCGAAGTCGCCCCCCACCCGACCAAGTCCTCCCCCTCGGACCCGTCCGCACTCACCCACTGACGCCCCCCACGGCCCGGGGATCCCGTGATGCAGTGTCACACAAACGCCGAAGTTATCTCGGTTATCTTTTCCAAAACAAAGTGCAGCCGGGTTTAACTTGCCCCCGTAGTTGACGGCAGCGTTTGAGCTTCTCCCTTTCCAGACAGGCTCTCAGAGGATCAACGAAACGAGGTCAATCCAGACCGCGCGGACAGCCCCAAGCGAAACTCTGATACCCGTTGCATTACGGTTCAACCGCATTCGTTAAGAGGGCCTCGGAAATAGTAGATGTCGGAAATTCGCTGGCAATACTCAGCTGGCAAAGAAAACGGCCCCTATAAAATGGGCGCGCGGCATCCTCGATATGAATACGGATTGTCCCCAGATTGCGGTATCTGGGATTTAAAACCAGCTCCCGAAAATCCTCTTCGTCCCATAGGCTTTACCCAGCCACTTCGGTAGTGTTCATCATAATTTTTGCCGTCCGTTTTGGAGGATCTCTTTTACAAATTTGATTTTTCTCGGGATTTTCAGGCTGAGCGCTCACCCGGCTCAAATTGGACTGGGGCTGACCCGATTTGAACTTGGCGCAACACCGCACCCAGAACCAGTGTGCTGAGCCAGGCAATCGGATGGAGAAACCGGACGGTAGGCTGAACGCTCAAGACGATGGCCACCGCAATCTGAAGAAATACGAACCCGAAAAGCAGGATGTATTGAGGTTTATTTTTACGTGGGGATGTCCATATCAGATAGCCAGCCGGTAGAGGCAACAACAACAGTCCGAGACACCATCTCCAAGCCGAAAAAAAATATCGGTTGGTGACCGTCGAAAGGTGTGGAAGCGGCGCGCCGTCCAAATTGAAATTTTCCTTTAGCATCGTCAGGAGTTCTGGCGGGAGTTCGCGGTTGCCCCGGTCACGTTTCATGTAAGGCAGGAGCCGGTCGGGATTCCACCAATCCGCGTAGCTAATCATGATCAGGGAAAGTTCCCCAAGCGGATTACGCTTCACCGCGTTTTGCGCGGTTAGTTCAGCCAGCCGGTTGGCTTCCAAAATATCCGAGCAGTTCGCTTGCAATCTGTCAATGAGTCCACCTTTTACCCAGAGCTGTTGATTCCGCATTTGATAATCATCCAATCTGAACGACAGCTGGTCAAAGACCGCATTCACCTTGTCCGGAACCGGAAAGTCGCAGGGTTTAACGATTGGTCCTACTAAGCTGAGAAGAAAAAAACCGTTCTTGTAATTATAAGCCGGCTGGGCGTTCGGCAAACCCCTTTGTACTAGGCTGGCAAAAACCCGCTTATATCCGGCGTGAAGTCCCAGAAATAGGATGATTGAAAGCATCAGATGGGAGGCGACCCGCACCCCCCTGCGTGGAAAGCGCAGTTCCCGGCTGAAAAGAGTACAACGGGCGAACTGCTCCGGCGGTTCAGATTTCCCCCAAAGGGCAAACAAAGGCAGCAGCAATGTGACCGCTTGCACCGCCGGCAGAAAACCTATCCGAAAGCTGATGAGTGAAACCCCGGTGATTTGCAGCAACCCGATGCACACCCACGAGGGATGTTTCAAATAACCGATCGCGATCGTCACAAACAAGGCGAATAACCCCGTAGAAAACGGCTCAGTCATCACATAGCGTTCGAACATAAGTTGCAATGGTTCCAGCGCGCATAAGATCCCCATCAGGGCTGCTAGCAGCGGAGAGGTATTCAAGTAACGGCGCAGGATGAAAGTGGCAGACAATGCTGCCAGCGCCGAGGCGATGATTTGTGCCGCCAGAAGCGGGACCAACGAACCAGTGTTGACCGCAAAAAACCGGATGACATATCCATAGGTGAACGATCGATCGGTCGGGATCCATCCATGTACAGCGGTTTCAAGATAAGACTGTGAATCGCCGAGAAAAAACATCGGAACAGGATCAACCCAAAAGAATAAACCTTTTACGGCAAAAATGATTCCCGCTATCGTCAACCAGTAAGGGAACTCGGAGAGGATCGGCTTCGGCGACGCGCTGGGGACATCATCTAATGTGGCGCGCATCGGCTTGAAGTCAGAAGCAGTACCTGAAGAAATCGAGCCGGAGAAGAACTTTCAACCGGTAAATGGCAACACATTTATCCATGCGAAAAGCGTAACGGGATGATAGGAATCCGCAATACAGGAATTAGAAATCCGCTCCAATGCGCGCTATAATATCCCGGCTTTAAAATTGACCCCAGCGTTACGCTGGCCGCCGCCCCCTGGGCAGACTGCGCCGCACGTTATCCACTTCCATTTGGCGTCAGATGAAGATCAGGCCCTGCTTCGGATTCCGACTAAACAATCTTCAGCTTGGGCAGATCCTGGGAGTCCACCAGTCCCACCGGCTCGTTCCTCGCATTCACGACGATAAGATCGTCGATGTTCCGCTCGTTGAAGATTCTCAGCGCTTCGACGGCGAGCGCGTTCTCGGAAATGCAGACAGGCTTGGGCGTCATCACTTTTTTCAGCGGCAGCGCGAGCAGGGATCCGCCGCCCGCCATGTGCCGGCGGAAATCGCCATCGGTGAAAACCCCCACTAACTTGCCGCGCGCGCTAACCACCGCCAGGCTCCCCGATCGGGCTTGGGTCATCACCAGCAGCGCCTCCTGGACCGAGAGCGTTTCGGCCGCCACGGCGTTGCGGTTCCCCGCGCGCATGATGTCGCCGACCCGCAGGAGCAGGGCGCGTCCGATGGCGCCGCTCGGATGATATTTGGCGAAATCTTTCTGGGTGAAGCCGCGCGCGGCGAGCACCGCCATGGCCAGCGCATCGCCCAGGACGAGCATCGCCGTGGTGCTGCTGGTGGGCGCGAGGTTGAAGGGGCAGGCTTCCTTGGGAACCCGGACGCTCAGCGCCACATCGCTGTGCCGGGCGAGCGAGGATTTGCTGTTGCCGGTGAAGGAAATGATTTTGACGGAAAAGCGCTTGATCGCGGGCAGCAGGTTCAGCAGTTCCTCCGTCTCGCCGGAATAGCTCAGGGCCAGCAGCACATCGCCGTCATTGAGGATGCCCAGATCGCCGTGCAGGGCGTCCACGCTGTTGAGAACGACCGCGGTGGAGCCGGTGCTGGTGAGAGTGGCGGCAATTTTCGCGCCCACGTTGCCGGACTTGCCGATGCCTAGGATAACGATTTTACCGCGCTGCTTCAGCGCGGCGACGACTAGGGCGACAGCGGCGGAAAAAGACGAATCCAGCTGGGCGCGAACGGCCTTAAGGGCGGTCAGTTCGATGTCGAACACTTCGCGGGCTTTAGCAAGCGGGCTCACAGGGACTCCGTGTTGGGATAGGACCCCAGAATTTTGACAAAATGGCAGTGGGTGCCGAGCAGCTTAATGGCCTTGGCCACCTTGGCATCCTGATAATGTCCGGCGCAATCGATGAAAAAGAAATATTCCCATGCCTTCCGCTTACTGGGACGGGACTCGATCTTGGTGAGGTTGATCTTGTGCTTGCGGAATGCGGCGATGGCTTCATGCAGGGCCCCCGCCTTGTCAGCCACGCTCACCATCAGGCTGGTGCGGTCGTCACCGGTGGGGGGACTGCACTGGCGGCCCAGCACGATGAAGCGCGTGACATTGACGGCGTTGTCCTGGATGTCCTGCGCCAGCAGTTTCAGCCCGTAAGTTTCGGCCGCCAGAACCCCGCCGAGCGCCGCGGCGAATTTTTCCCGGGCGGCCAGTTCCGCCGAACGCGCATTGGAGGAAGTCTCAATGATTTCCACCCGCGGCAAATTCTTGGCCAGCCAGCCGCGGCATTGCGCGAGCGACTGCGGGTGAACGTAGAGCTTTTTGATCTGCGCCAGCTTCACATTGCTCATCAGGCATTGCTGGATTCGCAAAAGAATCTGGGAAACGATTTTCAGGTCGCTGTCCACGAACATGTCGAGCGTGTGGGTGACGACACCCTCGGTGGAGTTCTCCACCGGCACCACGCCGTAATCCGCGCCTTTCCGGGCTACCTCAGCGAACACGTCGGCAATGGTTTTCTGCGCGGAATAGGCCAGGCTGGCGCCGAATTTATGGAGGGCCGCCTGGTGGGTGAAGGTCGCCTCCGGCCCGAAATACGCAATGGTCATGGTCTTTTCCAGCGCGAGGGCGCTGGACATGATTTCGCGGTAAATGGAGCGGAGCTGCTCGTCGGTGATGGGCCCGGCGTTGTGTCCGCACACGCGGTCGAATACGACGCGCTCGCGGTGCGGGGCATAGATCTCCTCGCCCGCCTTGAGTTTGATGTCGCCGATGCCCAGGACGTGGCGGGTGCGCTCGTTGAGCAGCTGAACGATTTTCCCGTCGAGCTGGTCAATCGCCTTGCGGTGTTCGGAAATATTCAAAGCGTTAAAAGAATGGGGTAAACCGGAATGGGAATCAAGATTGAGGAGTTTCCGCAGCGCCCCCCCCGACTTCCGTTTTCTCCAGCATCAACTGCTCCGGCGCCGCGGTGGCCAGACCCGGATCCACAGTGAGGGGCTCGGGCGGTTTTTCAATGACGATGCGGCGAAGCTCGTCTGCGGCGGGAAGATCCTCCAAACCGCGCAGCCCGAAATATTCGAGGAAAATGGGAGTGGTGCTATAAATCTGCGGGCGGCCCACGACCTCGGCGCGGCCCACGGACTCGACGAGGCTGCGCTCCAGCAGGGTCTGCAGGGTCCCGTCGATGTTGACGCCGCGGATTTGCTCCACCTCGGCGCGCGTGACCGGCTGGCGATAGGCAATGATGGCGAGCGTTTCCAGCGCCGGCTGCGAGAGCCGGGAGGGACGCACTTTGACGCCGACGAACGCCTTGAGCCACGGGGAAAATTCCGGCTGGGTGACGAACTGCCACGAGCCGGCAACGCACACCAGACGGTAACTGCGCGCGGCAGCCTCATGTTCGCTGGCCAGCATTTCGAGCGCGGCGACCACATCGTCGTCCTTGACCTTCTTGAGCGCCTGGGCGGCCTCCTCCGCCTCCTCGGCCGCGGCGGCGGTGGCGAACACATCGCGCAGCTCCTTCACGCTCATGGGTTTTTGAGCGGAGAACAGGAGGGATTCCAGGATGAATTTAAGTTCCATACTAAACAGAGTGCGGAGGGGTGGTATTAGCGGGGGCAGGGTTTTCAAGGACGAAAGGCAATTCGCCGGACGGCGGCGCGGGGGCGGCAACGGCCGGGGCGCGGCAGATTTCAATTTCGTCGAACGGCTCCGGCTGGGTACAGGCAAGCTGCTTGAGGCGGATCAATTCGAGCAGGGCGAGGAAGGTGCAGATGACCTCCGTGCGGCTGGAGGCGTTCTCGAACAGCTCGTCGAACCGCACGCTGGGGCGCGAATTCAGGACGGCCAGGACGTGTTCGATCTTTTCGCTGACCGTCCACTTATCCTCGTAAATCTCGCGCGACGCGCTTTCCACTTTAGCCAACCGCTGGAGCACGACATTGACGGCGTTGAGGAGCTCGAAGATGGAAACCCCGGACGGGATGGCAGGCGTCTCGGCAACAAATTCAATTTTGCCGGGAAGCCGGGGAAAAATGTTTTCCTGGGCGGCTTCGCGCACTTGCAACTGGGCGGCGGCGTCCTTGAATTTCTTGTATTCCACCAGCTGGCGTATGAGTTCCCAGCGCGGATCCTCGCCCTCGTCCTCCCCCTCGACCAGGACCTGCTGATCCACGGGCAGCAGCTCGCGGCTCTTGATGTACATGAGCGTGGAGGCCATCACCAGGAATTCGCCGGCAATCTCCAGATCAAACTCGCGCATGAGATCGATGTGCGCGATGAACTGGGTGGCCAGCGTGGTCAGGTTGACCTCGTAAATATCCACCTCCTCCTTTCGGATGAGATAGAGGAGCAGGTCAAGCGGTCCCTCAAAGACCTCGAATTGAACTTTATATTCCGCCATGAATTGGAAAACTTTAAGACGCGGCGGCTCGGTTGGCAATGTCAGAACCATGCCAGTAAAACCAGGGTGAGCGGAAAAGTTGAGTGATACCCCGACCCGGTGCGGGAACAATGGCGCGCGTCGAATGACCGCCACCCTTTTCATCCCCTGTTTTGCGGACGCGCTGTTCCCGCGCGCGGGCATCAGCAGGGTTCAAATACGAGAGCGGCTGGGCCATACGGTGCTCTGCCCGCCGGAAATCTCCTGCTGCGGCCAGCCTCCCTTCAACTCCGGCTAATGGAATGCCGACCGACCGGTAGCCGCCAAGGTCCTGAATCAGCTCCGGGACGCCGAGTCTGTCGTCATCGGCTCTGGCTCCTGCGGGGCCGCGGTCAAATAATTCTATCCCGAGCTCTTAGCCGGAACGCCCTAGGCCGCACTGGCGGGACAGGTTGCCGCGCGCATCGAGGAATTCTCAGACTTCTTGGTCAGCCGGCTCGGGGTGACCGATCTGGGCGCGGCCTTTCCGCACCCGGTCACGTTCCACGTCGGCTGCCACGGCCTGCGCGAACTCGGCCTGAAGCAGGCGCCACGGACGCTGCTGGGCCGGGTCCAGGGCTTGCAACTGGTCGAGATGGCTGGGGAGGAGACCTGCTGCGGTTTTGGCGGAACGTTCGCCGCCACCCCTAGATGAATGGGTGGCACCCTACACAGGCATCCCGGTGAAAGAATAACATTTCCGCTGCAATATAAAATCTTGTTGACACTAAGGGGCTTGTCGTCGGATAGTCAGTTAGTTCCACGTTAAAGTATGATTTCTATATCATTTACCTTATCCTCATTTCAGCGGGCTCCCCGTTTGACTCTGAATCGATTCGGGGTCCTGTTTGTTCGGATTTCAATCGTCTCGCAGCACGCGCTGAACAGCGTCCGCTAAACCAAAGGAAATCATCATGACCCTCACGAAACGCGATCTTGTCATCCGTATCAGCGAAGAAACCGGGCTCGGGCAGCAGGAAGTTTTCTCCGTGATTCAAAAGACCCTGAATCATGTCACCGAAGCGCTGGCCAAAGGGGACAAGGTCGAATTGCGGAAATTCGGCGTCTTTGAAGTCAAGGTGCGCAAAGCCCGCGTGGGGCGCAATCCCAACAAGCCGGAAACCGACGTGCCCATCCCGGCCCGCTCGATGGTCAAATTCAAGGCCGGCAAGGAAATGCGCGCGAAAGTCATGAAATTGCCCGCAGCGGACGGCCCCCTCCCTTAAAATCAGGATTTTCCTGATTTGCTGTTTTCCTCATTCCAAATCTTCCCTACCATTCCGGCATGGAACGATTGCCCGGATTCCGAGACTTTTATCCCGAACCGCTGCCGCATGTGGATGTGTGGAGCGCCGACGCCCGCCAATACATCTTCGAAAAATGGCGGGCGACCGCCCGGCGCTATGCGTTCCGGGAGTACGACGGCCCGCCGCTCGAGCCCCTGGAACTCTTCACCACTAAGAGCGGCGAGGAGATTGTGGGGCAACTCTACAACTTTGCGGACAAGGGCGGACGCGCCATCGCATTGCGCCCGGAAATGACTCCCACCCTGGCCCGCATGGTTGCCGCGCACGAGCGCAATTATAAGAAGCCCATTAAATGGTTCGCCCTGCCCCAGCTGTTCCGCTACGAACGACAGCAGAAAGGTCGCCTGCGGGAACATTTCCAACTGAATGCGGATATCCTCGGGGAAACGGACCCGGCCGCCGATGCGGAACTGATCGCGCTGCTCATCGACGCCTTGCGCGCTTTTGGACTGACCGCGGAGGATTTCGTCATCCGCTTGAGCAGCCGGAATGCCTGGCACGACTTCTTCCAACGCGGCGGCGGCGACCCGGCACAGGAATACGCGTTCTACCAGATTGTGGACAAGCTGGAACGCGAGGCTCCCGAACAGAGCGACCAGAAACTCAGCGCCCTCGGTTTTTCCCTAGCAGCCGTCAACACGTTCGTCGAACAAGGGCTTCCCACCGCTGAGCTGCAGAGCATCCTCGACAACCTCGCCGCCCGAGGATTGCGCGACTTTGTCCGGGTGGATTACCGCGTCATCCGCGGTCTGGCCTACTACACGGGCGTCGTCTTTGAGGCCTTCGACCGCAAGGGCGAATTCCGGGCCCTGGCCGGCGGCGGCCGCTACGACAACCTCATCAAGCTCATCAGCGGCGGGAAAGTGACCCTGCCCGCGCTCGGGTTTGGCATGGGCGATGTGGTGCTGCTGGAGCTGCTCAAGGCGCGCGGCCTGCTGCCAGCTTTTGACGCCAACGTGGACGTTTTCGTTCTGGTCGAGGACGAAGCCCTGCGCGCGCCGTCCTTGAAAATCATTCAAGACCTGCGGTCGTCCGGGCTGGTCGTGGAATACCCGCTCACCCCGGGAAAATCGGACAAACAATTCAAGCGGGCGCAGGAATTAAAAGCCGCCTTCACGGCCCGACTGGAGGGCGAAACCCAGGTCCGCATCCGTAACCTGAAATCCCGCGAGGAAGTGCTGGTGGCTATCGGGGAGGTCGCCCATCACACGGTCTTCAAGCGGTAGCCACCAGAGCAAACCCGCCGCGTTTGGGGAGAAATGAGAACAGTATCCTTAAAATATTTCCGGAACAAAAGTCGGACCCCATTAAAAAAAACGGCAGGGCCGAAACCCTGCCGTTTTGAAATAGAACGGAAACTTTATTTGGCCGGAGCAGCCTTTTCCTTTTTTTCGTTGACCAGCGTGGCACCCTTGCCGAGCCGCTTGCGCAGGTAGGTGAGCTTGGCCCTGCGGACGGCCCCTTGGCGCTCCACTTCAATCTTGTCCACGCGCGGCGAATGCAGCGGGAACACCCGCTCCACGCCCTCGCCGTAGCTGATGCGCCGAACGCTGAACGTCTCGTTCAATCCATGCCCGCGCTTGCCGATGACAACGCCCGCAAAAATCTGGATGCGTTCCTTGTCCCCTTCGACAACCTTGGTATGCACTTTAACGGTGTCGCCGACCGCAAATTTTGCGGCTTCCTTGCGGTACTGTTCTGATTCGATTTTTTCTTGTAATGCCTGGTTCATAAATTTTATTGGTTCCCAGCCCCGTTGGCCGTCAAAGTTTCATTTCAGCAGATCCGGTCGCTGCTTTTCAGTCCGCGCCTTCGCCTGCTGGCTTCGCCATTTCTCAATCTCGGCGTGGTTGCCGGACATCAGCACTTCCGGAACTTTCATCCCGCGGAATTCCGCCGGCCGCGTGTACTGAGGATACTCCAGCAGCCCGTGGCTGAAGGATTCATCCTGCGAACTCGCGTCGTCGCCCAAAACGCCGGGCAGCAGCCGCGTCACTGCATCGATTATCACCATTGCGGGCAATGCCCCGTTGGTCACCACAAAATCACCGATGGACAGATCATCGTCCGCCAGCGCCTCGCGCACCCGCTCATCAAAACCCTCATAGCTCCCGCTCACCAGCAACAGGTCATCGTGCTGAGCCAATTCGCGGGCGACCGCTTGGTCAAATTTCCGCCCCGCAGGAGACAATAAAATGACCCGCGTTTTTTCACGACGCAGACTTTCCACTGCCTCAAAGATCGGTTCCGGCTTAAGCAGCATTCCCGGCCCGCCGCCGAACGGACGATCATCCACCGTCCGATGACGGTCATGAGTCCAGTCGCGCAGGTTGTGGATATTCAAATCCAACAGCCCCGTCGCCCTCGCCCGTTTCACAATGCTTTCATCCAGCGGCCCGGAGAACATTCCCGGAAACAAAGTGAGCACGTCAATTTTCATCCGCCGGCGGCAGTCGATCCTGGCCTAGGAGTTGCCTTGGGGACGTGCCTCCTCGACAATCTCTACGGCGCATCTCAACCCTTTTTTAGCGCCGCCGGCGAGCATCAAAGATCGGATGGCATTGATCGTGAGCCCCTGCCGGCCGATGATTTTGCCCGTGTCCTGCGGGTCGAGCCTCAATTCATAAACCGTTGTGCCGCTGCGTTCCACCGGGGTGACCGTCACCGCGCCGGGATTTTGAACGAGAGCCTTGACGACGTATTCCAAGAAAGCCTGCATGCGCGGACCCTTACGCCGCAGCCGGCGCCACCTTGCCCAGCTTCTTTATAAAGCTGGCCACGGTGTCGCTCGGTTGCGCGCCCTTACTGATCCAGTATTGGGCGCGATCCAGCTTGAGCGTAAAATTGTCGCCCGGCTTCAGGGGTTGGTATAGACCGATTTCCTCGATGAACTTGCCATCGCGGGGGCTGCGGCCGTCGGCTACGATAATTCGAAACACCGGGGAATTTTTCGTCCCGACGCGCTTCATGCGGATTTTTACTGCCATATGTTTTTCAAAAGAGCGCGGAAACTATCAGTTGCCGCGCATTTGGCAAGCCTTGTTTTAGAGAAAACGCCGCTTGCCCGGAGGACGGATCGCTGGTTTGCTGGCGGTGTGAGCCATGACTATCTGGAGACAGTGGGCGGCGGAACCCTCCCCCGCACCGCACCCGGCCCGCGCCATGAATTGATTTGCGGGCGACTGCATACCGCCATGACGGCAGGGGTGGCCAACGTGGGCAGCACCCGGCTGCTGGCGCCGCGGAGCAAGGTCGTCGTCGCTCAGTCCACCACGCTGTGTCCGGATTTGGCGCTGGTCACGGCCGCCACCGGCCGGCTCTGGCTGGCGGTGGAGATTGTCCACACCGGCGACCACCACGCCGACACCGTCATCAAAAAAGAAATCTACGAACAGGCCCGCGTGCCGCGGCTTTGGATGATCGACCCCCGCTACGACAACGTGGAGATCTATCACAGCACTCCCTTTGGCCTCATGCTCAAGGGAATCCTGGCCGGGAGCGAAGTGCTGTCTGAGAAGCTGATCCCCGAATTTCAATTTGTGGTCGCCGAGCTTTTTGCCGAGCCCGCCTGATCTCAAGCGCCCCCCAGCCCGCATTATTTGGGCCGACGATTGAAGGCCACGCAGTCGGCATAGCGCACCCCGCGCCCTCCGAAAATATCCAGCGCCGAACCGATGGTCAGATCCACCCTCCCCTGCCCCAGGCGCGCGACCTCCTCCAGATCGGACAAGGCATTAGCCCCGCCAGCGTAGGTGACGGGCAGAGGCGACTCCTGCCCCAGCTGCTCAACCAGTTCGCGGTCGATGCCCTGGCAAAGCCCCTCCACATCCACGGCATGAACCAAGAACTCGGCACAGCTGCGGGAAAATCGGCCCAGCGTTTCGGCGGTGATGGCGAGGTCGGTGAATTTCTGCCAGCGGTCGGTGACCACGAAGGACTGCCCGCCGCGCCGGCGACAGCTCAAATCCACCACCAGACGCTCCTTGCCGATGGCCTGAACCAGCGTCTCCAGCCGCTGCCACTCCACACCGCCGTCCTTAAAAATCCAGCTCGTGACAATCACGTGCGACGCTCCGGCCTCGATCCATTCCCGGGCGTTTTGGCCCGTGATGCCTCCGCCGATTTGCAGCCCCCCAGGAAACGCGGCCAAAGCCGAACGCGCCTCATCATCGTTGCCCGGGCCCAGACGGATGACGTGTCCGCCGTAAAGGCCGTCCTGTTTGTAGCGATCGGCGAACCACGCCGCCGGCTTCTCCGAGACAAAATTCGTGCGCAAGCCAGCCTCGCCCAGCGTGCCTCCGACGATTTGCTTCACTTTGCCATCATGCAGGTCAATGCAGGGTCGAAACATGGCATCAGGCTAGAACCCCTCGGCGGAAGTTCAAAGCGCAAAGATAAGGCAAAATCCGAGCTCTGCGATCCCTAGTCAGTTGACTCCGACACCCCGGCAGGACGCCCGCTGGCCAGCCCACACGTCATTTCATAAAAAAGGACGGGTGCATTTGGAGGTCATTATTTCAGCAGGTCGAATCTCTTCCAAGGAAAGAGATAACTCGGAAGGCTGTCCGCCTGTCGCGGCCGGACGGATGCCTTCTCCGTCCCAGCGTGGACAAGAAATGAGGTGGGTCCGGCAAAAAACGGCGGGCAGACATAACAGGAGCGAACTAGCCTCACCGAGTTGGACGGATGAGGCACTGGGGCAATATAAAACCGGCCGGCACGTTCTCTTAACAATTAGGAAGTCAGTTTGCCGGGAATTTTTTGGGGAAACCGTGCAGCACCTGGGGGGATTGTTTCAAAGATTCCAGAGAGAGGGGTGCGGAGAGGCCCCGCGGCGGGACTGTGAGATGCCAACGAGAAAAAACATGCAAACCATCACCCCCCTCCTCGCGGCGCACCCCTTTTTCAAAGGGTTGTCCGAACCTCAATTGGATCAGCTGTCCCACCAGGCCATGCCGATTGAATTTCCCGCCGGTCAGATCATCTTTCGCGAGGGGGAATTGGCCAACCGCTTTTATCTCCTGCTCGAAGGAGAAGTGGCGCTGGAATCTCCCAGCCGGACGGACGGGGGCGGCGCCACCCGGGTGCAGACGCTCGGCGCCGGCGATGTCCTAGGCTGGTCCTGGCTGATCCCGCCGCATTTTTGGCGCTTCGATGCGCGCGCAGTGAAACCCACTCAAAGCATCTTCATTTATGGCACGCGGGTGCGCGAACTCTGCGAGGAGGATCACACGCTCGGCTACGAACTGATGAAACGGACGACCGCCGTGCTAATCGAACGCCTGCAGGCCACTCGCCGGCAGCTTTTGAAACAAGCCGGAACCCCGTCACCCTAAGCCTTACCACTAGCCACTCTAGTCATATGATCAGGGGTGCAATCGGGCCCGCGACGGATTGCCGCCCCGCCCCGCCCCCATCTATTCTGCCATCCCCACAGACCGTGTCGGAACGCGCGTGGAGCGGGGAGGAATGCAGGGACCAACCATATGAACAAAACACTGATTGAAGTCCTGGCTGAGTCAACGCTGTATCAGGAATATGAGAGCGCCTACAGCGAGATGACCGGCCTGCCCGTGGCGTTGCGGCCGGTGGAATCCTGGCAGCTCCCCTTTCACGGAAAACGTTTTGAAAATCCGTTCTGCGCCTTGGTGACACAGAAAAGCGGCGCCTGCACCGCGTCTCTGCAAGCGCAGCAGCAGCTCTCGGAAACCGCCACGCGGGGCCCCCAATCCGTCACCAGCCCCACCGGCATTTGCGACTTCGCGGTGCCAGTCCGGCTGGGCGAGCGGCTGATCGGTTTTCTGACAACCGGCCAGGTGTTCTGTAAAAAGCCGACCGAGGCACAGTTTTCCCACGTTAGAAAACTGGTGGCGGGCTGGGGGGTTGAGTCTGATGAAGCCACGCTGCGCCGCACTTATTTTGGAACGCGCGTCCTGACGGAACGGCAGCATCAATCGGCATTGAAACTCCTGTCGATTTTTGCCGAGCACCTGTCCCTGCTAGGCAATCAACTCGTCGTTCAAAGTCAGCACAGCGAACCGCCGCTCATCACCAAGGCCAAACAATATATCGCTGATCATCAGGGCGAGGAGTTGTCGCTGGAACAGGTCGCCAAATCGGTCCACACCAGCAAGTTTTACTTCTGCAAAATATTTAAGAAGGGAACCGGCATCAATTTCACCGATTATCTGTCCCGACTCCGCATCGAGCGGGCCAAAAGCCTCCTGCTCAATCCGCATCTGCGCGTGACGGAAATCGCCTATGAAGCCGGATTCCAATCCCTGACCCATTTCAACCGTGTATTCAAGCGCATCCTGGGCCTTTCTCCCACACGCTATCGCGAGCAGTCGATCCTAACCTGAAACACAATCGCTTTCCCGGGGGCGTTCCGGAACGGCGCCTCGCCCTTCTGGGGAGGGGCGAGTTCAAGACAAATCCCGAAGCGGGTCGTTGCGGAAAATGGAGAGGGATAGCGCGCTGCATTGTCCCCGCCCGCGCGGAGGGAGAGGAACCAATTATGCCCGGATTCACGCGCTGCCCCACGCGATTCGTCGCCTGGCGCTTCGCTCGGCGACTCGGAGGACGGCGCAGCGCTGCCGTCCCTACCTCATTTTGGAATTCGGGTTCAAGCCGGAGGGGGTAAACCAGGCTGCCTCTCCCCGTGTCGGGAGCATATTCTACGACACCGATGGATCCTCGGAAGGGAATCAGGACGGCTTGGATTTGAAAACTTCATTCTTACCAAACAGCAGCCGCAGGCTATTCATCACTACCACCACGGTGCTCCCTTCGTGGCCAATGACGCCGAGGGTCAGCGGGATTTTTCCGAGCAGGGCCATCACGACCAACACGGCGACGGTGCCCAGAGAGAGAACGAGATTCTGACGGATAATCCGCTGCGCCCGCTGGCTCAGCCGGAAGGCGGCGAGAAAATTTTCCAGGCGGTCATGCATGAGGACCACGTCGGCCTGTTCCAGGGCGGCGTCAGAACCCCGCGCTCCCATGGCCACGCCGATGTAGGCCACCGCCAGGCTGGGGGCGTCATTCACTCCATCGCCCACCATCGCGACGCGTTTCCCCTGTCGTGTCAGCTCCCGGATGGCGGCCACTTTTTCCTCCGGCTTTAACTCGGCGCGCACATCCTCCAAACCCAATTCGTGGCGGAGATGCTCCGCGGCTGCCGCGCGGTCGCCTGTGAGAACCACGCTGCGCAGGCCCTCGGCGCGCAGCGCGGCCAGCACCCCGGCAGCCTGCGGCCGAATGTCGTCGCGCAAAATAATCCGGCCCAGCAAGTCTCCGCGGCCGGTCCACACCTCAGAAAAGCCAGCGGCGGTGGCGGGGACGGCATTCATCACTGCGGTCCAGTCGCCCTGAGCCAGCCATTCGCGGCGGCCCAGCCGGCATTCCCCGCCTGCCTCCCGAGCGCGCAGCCCCATGCCGGTGACGGATTCAAATTCCGTCAGCGGGAGGGTCTGCAACCCGCTCTGTTTCCCATAGCGGGTGATGGCGCGGGCGAGTGGATGGGTGGAGAATTTATCCAGCGAATAGGCCAACTGGGCGATTTCCGTTTCGCGGCCCGGCGGAAAACTTTCCACCTGCGCCACGCGCAGCTCGCCCGTGGTCAGCGTCCCGGTCTTGTCGAGACAGACCACATCGACGGCAGCCAGTTTTTCCACCGCTGCGCCACCGCGAAAGAGGATCCCATGCCGCGCGCTCCAGGCAATGGCCGCCAGCACAGCGGATGGGATGGAAAGCACCAGGGCACAGGGGGAGGAGACGACCAGCAGCGTCATCGTGCGATAAAAGGCGCTCTGCACGCCCTCGGCGGAAGTGAACGCCGGGAGATTCAATGCGTAATGCCACACAAAAAACATGGCGAGCGAAAGCCCCAGAACGCCGTAGGTGTAATAGGTGCTGAACTTGTCGGCAAACTGCTGCGAGGGGGCCTTCTGTTGCTGCGCCTCCCGGATGAGGGTGATGATCTTTTGAAGCGCGCTTTCGGCGGCGGGCCGGGTGACGATGACCTCCACGGCACCCCACAGATTGAGGGTGCCGGCCAGCGCGGTGTCGCCGACGGATTTCTCCACCGGGGCGGCCTCGCCCGTGAGGTTGGATTCGTCCGCGGCGGTCGCGCCCCGGGCAATCTCCGCATCCACCGGAAACTGGGCGCCGGGCTTGATCATCAGGCGGTCGCCGGAGCGGATCGTTTCCACAGCGATTTCGGTTTCATTGCCGTGGGCGTCCAAGGCCGTGGCGGTTTTGGGCGCGGCGCGGAACAGGGAGCGGATCTCCTTTTGCGTGCGTCCCAGCGCGTAATGCTCCAGCGCCCCCGAAAATGAAAAGAGGAATAGCAGAGTCGCGCCTTCCGCCCACGCCCCGATACAGGCCGCCCCCACAGCCACCGCGATCATGAGGAAGTGCACATCCAGCACGCGTTTTTTCAGGCGCTCCCAGACCTCCTCCGCCGGATAAAACCCGCCGGCAAGGTAGGCGACCACAAACGCCGGCACCTTGAACGGCTCCGGCAGCCCCAGAGTGAGCAGCCCGAACCCGCCGCACAGGATAGCGGCGACCAGCTGCAGTTTCCATTCCCCCTCATGCGCCTCGTCGGTTTCCTCGAGCACCACGGTGCGCGGCCGGATGCGGGGCAGCGGGAAATCACGCCAGCGCCAGAATTTTGGTGCGGTCGGACAAGTGACCCGCGCGATGGTAGTGATGGCCCCCTCCTGCCGGATGACAATGCGTCGCAATTCCTCCGGCGTGAGTGGCGCGGAGCAACCGCCGCAATGACTCGCTCCTTCCAGCAACGCGCAGCGCAATTCAGGGGGCGCCGTCCGGGCCGACTCCAAGCGTTCTGTCAGCTGCTGACTGAGCCGCACCACGTCAGTCTGCCCCAAAGTTGCAACGGAAATCTTCTGTTCCGCGGGATTGATGCTGACGGCCTCAAGCGTCGGCTCCCGGCTCAGCACCTCCAGCACCGAACGCGCAAGGCAGGTCCCGGGCGCGGCGGTATTGTTTTGGAATTTAACGTTCATATAAGCAAAGCCCTGGCGGAAAATATTAACCCAGCCAAGGTATCAGCACAAGCGCGACGCCGGCGAGGCCCACGGCGGGAAAGCGAGCGAAGCCCCTGGCTCCCAGTGGCCGGTTCAAACCAGCCCGTGCGTTGACGATGAAATCTGGTTGAAAACCCGCGCGACACGCGGCAACATCCTCCCCATGCAAAGTGTATTCACCGGCCCCGTTTACGTCGTGCGCGATAACATCGACACCGACCAGATCATCTCCGCACAGTTTTTGAACCTCGTGCCCACCATCCCCGAGGAATACGAGAAGCTCGGCAGCCATGCAATGGACGGATTACCCCACTCCCTCTATCCGGTCCGCTTTGTCAAGGACGGCCAGCTCGACAGCGACTATCCGATCCTCGTCGGCGGCAGGAATTTCGGCTGCGGCAGCTCGCGGGAACATGCCCCCATTGCCTTGGGCTCAGCAAACTGCCAACTCGTCCTGGCCGAGAGCTTCGCTCGCATCTTCTTCCGCAATTGTGTCGCCACCGGTGAATTGTATCCCTGCGAAATCGCCGACCGCCTCTGTGACGTCCTGAAGACGGGGGATGTGGTCACGGTGGATCTCGATGCCGCCACCGTCACCGCCCAAGCCACCGGCAAGGTATACGCCTTCAAACCGCTCGGGGACGTGCGACCCGTGGTGGACGCCGGCGGTCTGTTCAACTTTGCGCGCCAGAGCGGGATGATCGCGAAGTAGTCTTTGCCCATGAATTTGGTTCCCACCCCCCGTTCGCTCCGGAGGCGCCCGGGGATTTTTCTTTTGCCACGGCGCCGGCCGCTGGACTCGATTCGAGTGGTCCGCACTGCTTCCGCGACCAATCATCCCGAGGGCTATGCGCTGACAATTTCAAAAACCGGCATTGAGATTGCCTACCGGGAAACCGGTGGCCTGCGGGCGGCCTCGGCAACCCTGCGCCAATTGCTGCGCGAATACGGCCGACGCCTGCCCTGCCTGTGGATCCGCGACCGGCCAGACTTTGCGCGCCGCGGCGTGATGCTGGACATCTCGCGCGGCCGGGTGCCCACGCTGAAAACTCTGCTGGATCTCGCCGAGCGGCTGGCCGATTTCAAAATAAACGAGCTGCAGCTCTACACCGAACACACCTTTGCCTACAAAAAATTCAAGTCCGTCTGGAAGGGCTGGGGCGCACTGACAGGCGCCGAAATCCGGACGCTCGACCGGCGCTGCCGTGAACTCGGCATCGATCTGGTCCCCAACCAGAATTCCTTCGGCCACCTCCGGCAGTTCCTGGAACATCCACGCTTGAAAAAGCTGGGGGAATTGTCCGAGCCCTACGAGGCTGAGACGAAAGATTTCCTGCGCCGACCGACCACGCTGGCCCCGACCCATCCCGGCACCCTGCCCTTCCTGCGCGGGCTCTACGACGAGCTCCTCCCGAATTTCTCGAGCGATTTTTTTAACATCGGCGGCGACGAAACCTGGGACCTCGGCAAGGGCCAGAGCCGCAAAGTGTGTGACGCCAAAGGCAGGGGTCGCGTCTATTTAGACTTTCTAAAAAAAATTCATCGCCAGGTTGCCACCCGAAAAAAGCGAATGATGTTCTGGGGAGATATCCTCCTGAAATATCCGAAACTCGTCAGGGAACTGCCCCAGGGCGTGATTGCATTGAACTGGGGTTATGAGGCAGATCATCCGTTCGCAAAGGAGGTCGCGCAATTTGCCAAGGCCGGGATTCCCTTTTATGTCTGTCCTGGCACCTCCACGTGGCAGACGTTGATTGGCCGGCATGACAACGCGCTGGCCAATCTGCGCGCGGCCGCCCAGGCCGGAAAAAAGGGGGGCGCCCTCGGCTATCTGAACACCGATTGGGGCGACGGAGGTCATCCCCAGCCGCTCGCCGTGAGCTGGCCGCTGTTTGCTGCGGGGGCCGCCCTGGCCTGGAACTCCCAGTCACTGGAGGAAAAAAAGATCCGCGCCGCCTTAAGCCGCGATGTATTCGAAGATCCCACCGGTCAGATGGCCGACGCCGGTTGGCGGCTGGGCCTGGCCCATCGTCGACTGGGGATTAAGGCACCAAACGAAACCCCTCTGGGCACGGCTCTCGCCGCACCCCGCCCCGAAGATCGCGAGCTGTTTTGCCGGAACGGGCTGAAATGGGCCGCCCAAATCTCCCCCCAAAAAATCCTGACCACACTCAAGGAGATCCGGCAGCAACGGGCCGCCCTGAACCGAGCCAAGCCGTATTCCCGCTCGGGAAAATTACTGACTGGGGAACTGGATCTGGCGGCGCGAATGGCGGAACAATCCTGCCAGTTCATGCTGTGGCAACAGGCTGTCCGGGAGGGGAAATCCAGCGTGGCCAAACAGATGGCGAAGCGCGGAATTAGGGAATTGCGAGAGCTGGATAAGGATTTCAATGCCTGCTGGCCATTGCGGAACAAAGGCACGCCAAAACACTGTTCGCCGTTCTTGAAATGGCGGATTCAGGATTATCAGGGCTCCTAAACAAACAACTCTGCTTAGCCAGCCCCCTGCAGTCCGCATGATTCGCCAAGCCAGCGTGACGCTGCACCCCATTATTCAGACGAAAACTGAGAAACGAAGGAACAGGAATGACAGAAGAGGAAATTAAACCGCCAAGGACGCCATCGGGCGCTTAAGTGCCAAAATGCAAATATGCAATATAGACATTGAGTGAAAAAATAATAATATTTAATACATTGAAATTCGATTTCAGTTATTCACACGATTTATAAGTCAATAAAGTTTTCACTGCAGGCCATAAAGTTAGCATAAAGTTAGCTATGACAACTAAAAAAACTTCGAATAAGGGAATCACGGGCTACCTACAGATCTATAATGACTGGAGCCGCTTGGAGGTCTCACTCCGGTCGCTGGCGCAGCACTTGGATGAGATTGTCGTTGTGGATGG
>CAILMI010000044.1 GCA_903835255.1 uncultured Verrucomicrobia subdivision 3 bacterium | reverse complement strand
CTAAACGCGAGTGTTTAGCTCGTATACACGGGCGCTATCAGCGCGCCGGTCGTCTGCACAAGTCACGCTTAATCAGGGAGTTTTGCGCGACGTGCGGGTATCACACCAAATCCGCCCTGCGGTTATTGAACCAGCCGCTGCGCACGGCGCCGCCCAAGCGGAGCGGACCCAAAGTCATTTATGAACCGTGGGAAGTGTTGCCGGTGCTTAAAGCGGTGTGGCTGGCGAGTGACCAGTTGTGCAGCAAGCTGCTCAAGGCGGCATTGCCTGAATGGCTGGAACATTACGAGCGGCGGGGCGCGCCGCTGGGGGAAGCTTTTAAGGAAAAACTTCTTAAGATCAGTCCTGCCCAGATCGATCGCCTGCTGAGTCCCGCCCGCGTGAAACATCCCAAACGGGGGATCTGCGCCACGCGCCCCGGGACGCTCCTGCGACACGAAGTGCCCACGCGCGGCGGTCCGCCCGACACGAGCAAACCGGGTTCCGTCGAGGCGGATACGGTGGCGCATTGCGATGACAGCACCGAGGGGGATTACGTCAATTCCCTCACGTTCACGGAGCTATACAGCGGGTGGACGGAGAACCGCGCGGTCTGGAACAAGAGTGCCCATACGGTGCTGGAGGAGTTGAGGGCCCTGGAAAAGATCGTGCCGTATGGGATGAAAGACTTTCACACCGACAACGGGGGAGAGTTCCTCAACTGGGCATTGCACAAGCATCTGACGGGGCGGGACGTGAAGATGCCGTGGACGCGCAGCCGCGCCTATCGCAAGAACGACAATGCGCACTGCGAGCAGAAGAACTGGACGCATGTGCGGCAGTTATTCGGACATGATCGGTTCGAGCATCCCGAGCTGGTGGTGTTGATGAATGAGTTGTATTCCCAGGAATGGAGCCAGTTCACCAACCACTTCAAGCCGACCTTCAAGCTCTCAAAGCGGGAGAAGAAAGAGGGGAGGACCCGGCGGATTTACGAGAAGACACCCAAGACGCCCTATCAAAGACTGCTGGAGAGCGAGGATATCCCTGAAGCCAAGAAGGTGGAACTCCGCGCCCAACACACGAAACTGGATCCGTTCGAGTTGAAGAAAAATATTGAGATTAAACTCAAAAAGTTCTTCACTGCCTTGGGTAACCTGAATCGTGAGGCAACGAAGCTCTAATGACTCCAGCCTCCGGTAACATTTAGCCGTGAGTCAATACGGGGAAATCAACCCCGCCCCTAGGACTCGGCCATCCGGAAAGTCGGATTCAGCTCTCCCCACGTCAAAAACGTCCCGCCCTGCCCCGTCCATCCGGCGCACAACGCCAGCCGCAGCTCCCCGCTCGGAGCTTTGCCCGGTGTTTGCCAAACTCCGGGGAAAAATTCGCGCCCCTCCGGCGCCTTGTTCGTCGTAGCGATGGGTGCACATCCGCAGATGATCAGCACGACGCCATCAATGGCCAAGCCTGTGAACTCAGCAACCCAGAGACCCAGCGCGGGAACGAACTGGCCAAACCCAGCGGATCAGCGGGAGCCCGCGCCTCACCACTTCAATTCCTGTAAGCGGGCGGCCACTTCCGCGGCATTCTCGCGGCTGTTAAAAGCGCTGATCCGGAAAAAGCCTTCCCCCTTGGAGCCAAACCCGCTCCCGGGAGTGATCACCACATTGGCGTCGGCCAGGATTTTATCGAATGCCTGCCAGCTGGTGATTCCTTTGGGGGTGCGCACCCAGATGTAGGGCGCATTCACGCCGCCAAACACCTTCAACCCGGCCCGCTTGGCACCCTTCCGGAGCACGGCGGCGTTGTCCAAGTACAGCTGAATGAGAGCGGCCACCTGCTGTTTGCCCTCGGGGGAATACAGGGCCTCCGCCGCGCGCTGGACGACGTAGCTCACGCCGTTGAACTTGGTGGTCATGCGGCGATTCCACAGCGGATGCAGCGGACGCGCCTCGCCGGACTTCGTGTAGGCGTTGAGCGTTTTGGGGACGACTGTGAAGGCGCAGCGGGTGCCGGTGAACCCGCCGTTTTTTGAGAAGCTGCGGAACTCGATCGCACAGTCGCGCGCGCCGGGGATCTCGTAAATGGAATGGGGAATGCCCGGCTCTGTAATATAAGCCTCGTACGCCGCGTCGAACAGAATCACCGACTTATGCTCCCGCGCATACGTCACCCACGCCTCCAGCTGCTCGCGCGTGGCCGCGGCGCCCGTGGGGTTGTTGGGCGAGCACAGATAGATCACATCCACATGCTTCTTGGGCGGGGCGGGGATGAATCCGTTGGCCGGCTTGCACGGGAGATACACCAGCCGCCCGTAAGCCCCCGCCTCGTTCGCCTCCCCGGTGTGGCCGGCCATCACGTTGGTGTCCACATAGACGGGGTAAACGGGGTCGCTGATGGCGATCTTGTTTTTGTCGCCGAGAATATCAAGGATGTTGCCGCAGTCGCACTTGGAGCCGTCACTGACAAAGATTTCGTCGTCGGCCACCTCCAGGCCCTTGTCGCGGAAATCGTTCTGGGCGATGGCGTGGCGCAGCCAATCATAGCCCTGTTCCGGGCCGTAGCCCTTGAAGCTCTCTCGCGCGCCCATTTCATCCACCGCCCGGTGCATGGCGGTCACCACGGCCGGGGGCAGCGGCTCGGTCACATCGCCGATGCCGCAGCGGATCAGCCGTTTGGCGGCATCCGGATGGGCATCGCAGAACGCCTTCACCCGGCGCCCGATTTCGGGGAACAGGTAGCCGGCCTTGAGTTTCAGGTAATTGTCGTTGAGCAGTGCCATAAAAGGATGATTAGATAATCGGGTTTAATTCAAAATACCCGCAGACAATAATCAACGGCCGCCGCCGCCGCAAGCCAACGCCGCCGCGGTCAATCGCGTGCCCAACCCGAATCGAACGGGATTCCATTTACTTTTCGGGCCGAATCAGCCACTTATCTCGCCGATGCATTCAGGAATCTCAGTATCGACTCCGCCGCCCGATGGACCGCCGCAGGTGCTGACGGCCCGCGAGGTCGCCAAGGCCTACGCCGGGCGCCCCGTCCTCCGCGGGGTGTCCCTGGAACTGCGCGCGGGCGAGCGGCTGGCATTGACCGGCGCTTCCGGTAGCGGCAAATCCACCCTGCTCAACTGCCTCGGCGGCGTGGACCGACCGGATTCAGGCAGCATCCGGTTTAAATCCCTGGCCTTGGAGGAACTCGATGCCGACGGCCTCACCGAAGTGCGCCGACGCGACATCGGCACCATCTTCCAGTTCTTTCATCTGCTGCCGACTCTGACAGCGGCCGAAAATGTGGAGCTGCCCCTGCAATTGAACGGCATGGCGCCCGACGCCCGCGCCGAGCGGGTCCACGCCCTCCTCAAACGCGTGGGTGTGGACGGCCGGTCCCACGCTTTCCCCGGCCAGCTGTCCGGGGGCGAAATGCAGCGGGTGGCCATCGCGCGCGCGCTGGCGCACCGGCCCTCGGTGCTGCTGGCCGATGAGCCGACCGGCAATCTCGATTCGCACAACGGCGCCATCATCCTCGAACTGCTCCGCGAACTGTCGGATGAAACCGGCACGGCGCTCCTCCTCGTCACTCACAGCGGCGCGGCGGCCCAGATCTGCCACCGGGAAATCCATCTGCGGGACGGACAAATCGGAGGGGCGCGGGAGAAGGACTGAACATGGCGCCCGCCCCCGTCGGCATTTCAAAGATCCTCTGGACCCGGTTCACCTGGCGGCACTGGTGCCAGGCGCCCGTGTCCTCCTTCCTGCTGCTGCTCATCCTCGCGCTCGGGGTCGCCACCTTTTTTTCCATCCGCCTGGCCAACCGCGCCGCCGTCCTCAGCTTCCAGAACTTCGCCGGACTGATCACCTCCCAGAGCGACGGCATTATAACAGCGCCAGCCGGCGCCCTGTCGGAATCGGTTCTGCCCGAACTGAGACAGCGACTGGGCAGATCTCCCGTCACTCTCGTGCCCGTGCTGGAGGCCAGCGCGGTGGCCCCCACGCTCGACGCCCACCAAACATTCGGGCCGCGTCCCACCTTTCAGCTGCTCGGCCTGGATCTGATTTCATTGGCGAACCTTTCCCGGCCGTCTGATGGACTCCAGCGCTGGTTTGCCGACTCGGATCCCACGCAGGATTCTGGAAAGGATTTCCTGTCCGTGCTGGATCGCTCGGATTCGGTTTTCATCAGCCCGGCCCTCGCACGCCGCGACCAGCTCAAAACCGGCTCCCGGCTGTCGCTGGTGATCAACGCCCGCCCGGTGGAATTGCGCGTCGCCGGCCTGATTCCAGACGACCCGCGCCAGCCGGCGGCACCGGTGAACCTGATGATCCTGGACCTGCCCGCCTTGCAACACCTGACGGCGCGAGAGGGACAGCTGG
Organism: uncultured Verrucomicrobia subdivision 3 bacterium; assembly: GCA_903835255.1. Classification (GTDB taxonomy): domain Bacteria; phylum Verrucomicrobiota; class Verrucomicrobiia; order Limisphaerales; family UBA11358; genus UBA11358. Next base: position 8,403 of record CAILMI010000044.1, on the reverse strand, counting down.
ACCGCGTGGAATTGGTCCTGCCCGAAGGCCCGCAGCGCGCCGCACAGTGGGCGCATCTTCAGCAACGGCTCCAGCCCCCGGGCGACGCCGGCCCGGCCCGCTGGCGCCTGAGTTCCCCGGCGGAACGGCGGTCGGCGGCGTCCACCATGACGCAGGCGTTCCGACTCAATTTAACTATCCTCTCCCTGCTCGCCCTGCTGGTCGGTCTTTATCTGGTGTTTCAAGGTCTGGAGGGAGCCGTCGTCCGGCGACGCAACGAAATCGCCGTCCTGCGTTCAATCGGGGTCACCTCCCGCCAGATTCAACGGATGTGGCTGATGGAAGCGGCGACGATTGGATTGGTCGGCGGCCTGCTCGGCCTCGGACTCGGCTGGCTGGGGGCACAGGGCGCCGTCCGAATGGTCGGGCTCACGGTCAATGCCCTCTACTACGCCACCAGCGTGGAGACCGCGCCGTTTGATCTTCCCGAAGCCATCCTGGCCCTCTTTCTGGCGGTCCTCGCCAGCATTCTCGCCGGCGTCCGACCCGCGCGCACGGCCGCAAATACGCCGCCCGCGCAGATCGCCTCCCGGGCAGGCGCCGCCAGCGATCCGCCCGGACGGTTTCTGGGCCGACCCGGAATCGGCGGTATCCTTTTAATCCTTGGAATCGGGCTGACCTGGTTTCCGCCCCTGCATTTGGCGGGCGGCACGCGGGTGCCGGTGGCCGCCTATGCCGCCGCCCTCTGCTGGATTTTCAGTGCGGGAATTTTTTCAGGCAGCCTGCTGGCCGGCATGGGGCGGCTCTGTCAGCGGCTGAAACCGGGGTCGGTCACCCTGCGGCTCGCCTCCAGCCAGCTGCGGTCGCCGAGCGGACGCCATCGGCTGGCGGTGGCGAGTCTGGTTTGCGCGGTGGGGATGACCGCGGGCATGGCTATTCTCGTTGGCAGCTTTGACACGACCATGCGGGGCTGGATTGCCCGGACCTTTCAGGCCGACCTCTACATCTCGAGCGACGGCGCGCAGACCGCCTCCTCGGACAGCCGCATCCCTCCCGAAACCTGGAAAGCCGTCGCAGCCCACCCGGCAGTGGAGCGGGTCAACCTTATTCAAGTGATGCCGCTCGAGATCAACGGCGTCAGCACCCTAGTTGTGGGCAACCACATGGATTTCTTTCGCGATTATGCCCATCCGGCCTGGGTGAGCGCGCCGGCGAACGACGACGTGTTTCGTCCGGACCGGAACGCCGCCCAGGTGCTGGTCAGCGAAAGTTTTGCCGCGCGGTTCAATGTCCGGCGCGGCGATACCGTGACAGTGCCCACGCCCGGCGGCCCCCGGACGGTGACGGTGGCGGGAATCTTCTCGGATTACGGCAACGAACGCGGATCGCTGCTGCTCGAGCAGGAACAGTTTTCAAAATGGTTTGAAACCGACCTTGCCGTGAGCCTCATCCTCGCCGTCCGGCCCGGGCAGGACCCGGAGACCCTGCGGGCAGAATTGCGCGCGGCCCACCCGGGTCTGGGCATTTTCACCAGTAGCTATCTGCGAGGCGAGGCGTTGCGAATTTTCCGCCAGACCTTTGCCGTGACCTATGCGCTGGAACTGATCGGCCTCGTGGTCGCCGTGGCCGGACTGGCCTTCACTCTGGCGAGCCTGCTGTGGGAACGGCGGACGGATTTGAACACGCTGCGCGCCCTGGGCCTGCGCCGCGGCGAGCTGGCGGGCGCCGCCGCGTGGGAGGGCGCGCTGATGGCGGCAGCGGGGACGATTGCCGGACTGGCCGTCAGCCTGGCGCTGGGCTGGCTGCTGATTTATCGGATCAACCTGCAGACCTTTGGCTGGACACTGCAGACCGACCGGCCCTGGGGCCAACTCGCCGCGCTCTCGCTGCTGGTGCTGGCGAGCGCCACCCTCACCGGGGGAATCGTGGGACGATGGGCAGCCCGATTGCCGGCCGAACGCGAAGAATGAAACATCCTCCCCCTCCCATCACAGCGCAAAGAACCGGGCCCATCCTGGCCGGCCTCGTGCTGGCGTCCTGGCTTTTCTCCCTCGCCGCGGGCGCGGGAGAACTCCCTGCAACCACTGCCGAGGGCTTTGCCATTCCGCAGCCGGGACGGGAGTTCATTTTTCCCCGCGACCACGGCAGCCATCCGGAGTTTGCGGTGGAATGGTGGTACATCACCGGGCACCTGACCGGATCCGGGGACGAGCGGTTCGGCTTTCAGGCCACGTTCTTTCGGCGCGCCTTAAAAACATCGGGCGGCACCAACCTTCCCCCGGAATCGGCTTTCGGTCATGAACAGATTTATCTCGCGCACATGGCGCTGGTGAACAAAAGCACCGGCGATTTCCGTTATCAGGAACGGCTTAACCGCAACGGGTGGGACGCTGCGGCCGCCACCGACACGCTCGACGTCCGCAACGGCAACTGGTACCTGCGCCGGATGGCTACGAATGCTCCCGACGCCGAGGCATTTGAGCTCCACGCCACCATTGGCGCGGACATCGATTTCCAGCTCAGGCTGGCTCCGGGGAAACCGCCGGTGATTTTCGGCAGCAACGGCGTCTCCCGCAAGGCCGCCGAACCGAGTGCGGCGAGCCATTACCTGACCTTCCCGCGGATGGCGGTGTCCGGGACATTGGCGCTGGGAGAAGTTCTCCGGACCGTGACCGGCGAGGCGTGGATGGACCACGAGATCAGCAGCAGCCAGCTGGGCAAGGATCAGGTGGGCTGGGACTGGCTGAGCCTGCAGCTGCTGGACGGACGCAATCTTATGGCCTACCGGATGCGGCGGACCGACGGCACCACCGATCCGTATTCCACGGTCGCCTGGGTGGACCTACAAAACCGGGCGCGCCACACCGGGCCCGACCAGTTTCAATGGACAATTCTCAAGCGGTGGCACAGTCCCAAGACCGGGGCGGATTACCCTGCCCTGGTGAGATTGGAGGCGGTCAACCCAGCCACCGGACGGACGGAACAGTTCCTGGTGGAGCCCGAGGTTGCCGACCAGGAATTGGCGGGAGCCACTGGAGGCGTGGCTTACTGGGAAGGCGCCTGCACCGTGCGCGACGGCCAGCAGAAGCTCATCGGCCGCGCGTACATGGAACTGACCGGATACGCGGCCAGCCTGCGTGGAAAATTCTAACCTTTGCACACTCCGGCGGGTGGCGGCCTGCGTATCAAAATCATAAATGTCAGAATGGGTCCCAACCGCAATTTATGGCGGTTGCACTCCTAACAATTCATCGCATTCGTGTCTCGTTCGGCCCTTGCGACAACGCCCCAGCCCAAACCGCTTCAATAGAAAACTGAAAGAATCCCAAGCATTTAAGCCAGCCCTTAACCGCGCCTCCGGAATCTCATTAGTCCCTTAAAGCCGCAAACATACGATGTCACTGCCCGGTAAAAAAAGCTGGATTCAGCGGATTGACGTAATTATGCCACGCTCATGCAATAGGTTTATCGCATAAGATACGGGACAATTTAGCGATCCACGCTTTGCGAAAGGTCTTATAATTATATCGGGCTGCCGTTTTAATCCCGAGGGCGGATAAGGTCTGCGCGTAGTTGGTGTCGCCAATAACTTTAATCATCTGCTCTGCCACGCCCAATACATCAGGGTAGGGACAAACGGCACAATTTTTACCCGTCACCATATAGTCCCGGCCACCAAATCCGTCAAAGCCCATTACCACTGTACCTACAGCCATGGCTTCCAATGGGACAAGTCCAAATCCTTCTGCAACAGACAGGGTAAGAAGGTAGCGCGAGGCAGCAATAGTTGAAATAAATTCCTTATGTATTTTTCTTGTCTGAGCTGCCTTGATGGCACCGTCCCAGTCAATCGATACTTCTAAATTCCTGTCTTTCGTTTTCAGGATTTCACGCAAGCGGGATAGTAACAGATAAGACACCTCCCCCTTAAGATTCAAGGTCAAAGAAAAGGGACGGCGTTGACTCCAGTCTGACGGTGACTGCTTAGCCGGGGATTCCAATGGCGCGTTCTCAAGAAAAGCCGGAATAATCGTGCTCTCGAGGTCATAAATGTTTTTTAAAAAGTTATGAGTGAAGTTGCCAACGGAAACGTAATGGTCAAAAAAACGGTCTAAAACTGAAAAAGTTGTGAATCCTTGTATATACATGATCTTCGTACCCCTAACTTTAAGTCCAAAGTTATGGGCTGAAAAAGAGGGGTTACAGATCAACACATCTTGATTGCGGACAATCGTTGAAGCTTTTGACAGGGGAAGGCAGGGGAATAGAGGTTCATATGAAAACATGCCATGGGCGTGGCCTTTATCGAGATCGGGATTATCCGTTAGGACAAAAACTTCGCATCCGAAATCAAGGTGCAAAACACGAGCGACATGGTAGGCCATATAAGTGCCACCATTTGGGACATACGCTTCGACAACATAAACTTTGCGAGACATGACGGTTAATCTTTAAGCGCTTGAATCAGCTGTTGCTCACACCATTGCGCCCTTGCCGATACATTTTTTTTATACCAGGCCAGGGCTTTATCAATCCGGTCATATTCGGCAAACCTCCGAACGATTTGATCTAGTTGATGCTTATCTGCAGCACCTTCATCATGGAAAAAATCTTGCAAGCCGTGCTGCACGTGAAAAATATAGCGTTTATCTACAACCGCATTAAAATCACCTTCCCAATGGCGGCCTCGCAAGGTTAGAGCGGGTGTGCCTAATGACCAGGCAATAACAGCGAGATGATATGTATCCGTGACAACAAAAGCAGCCTTCGCCACAGCTTCTAATAACGCTGAAAGACGCGGTTTCATGACTCCTGCTAAAGTTTCAAGGCCTAATTTCCCTTCATAATCACCCAAATGAGGAAAGGATAGACGATCGCCCCAAGGCAACCACCGCACAGGCATGGCGAAGTTTAAAGAAAGCAACGCGATTGCATTTTTCAGGTTTTCAACAGTGTGGTTGCCTCTAGCAAAATAACACAAGCCCACATCTGCAACCGCAATAGATGTGTCCGTGCCTTCAGGAAAAACATCGCGCCAATTCTCCATCCGGCAAACAAGCTGTGTGGCATCGAGCCCCAAGGACATAGGAGCCTGCGGCAGCATCGCTGCAATCTGAGACAAAGAGACCATGTCGCGCGGCAAAACACGCTTTGCACCACGAATAAATCTTTGAAAAGCTGCACCAAATGGGTTGTCGATAATATCGAATGCATCGTGGAACAAGAAGGTGGTTCCGAAAGATACTGCACGACTAAGAACCTCATCCGGAGCGTCTTTTAGCAGCAACAGGTTCTCCGGTGTCACATGCCCATTTCGAATCAGATCTCTTATACTATTCAGATACTGATGCATGTGCAAAAGATCACCCCAATAAAATGGAATCGCATCTTTTAACTGGTCCGTCGATTCAATCAAGTGATACGTGATGCCATCATCAATACGTGCGAGACATGCAAATTGTTCCGATGGCTCCAGATGACTTAACCGCTGATTCATGGAAACCAGTCGGTAAAATATCGTTTTGCGGCTAAGTCCGTGACGCTCTAAAAATGAACGTGCGACCACCTGGCTAAACAACATGCCAGGATTGAAGCCTGGAGGCGTAGCGGTAACCAGGGCCACATTAAGACTCATAAGATTTGGCGCAGGGGTTCCATCGTCGAAATGATTTTTTACGAGCAGCACTCACGGCGCCAGCAGGCTTTGTTCGCATGTTCCAAAACCGCTTCCACCTGTCCTCAGGTCACGCCGGGAAATCATTCGAGAAAATCGTCCACAGTCGCCCCGTCCTCCAGATTTACAAACAACGCCGGCACCGGCGCCCGCGTGCCTTGGAACAGCCAGGTACCGCTGACTTTTCCGGCGACGCGTTCCACTCCAGAACATTGGCTCCAATCCACCATGGTCAAATCCTAATCTTCAACCGGCCCGGTAACAAGAGCCGTCTTGCCGGGCCACCGCCACTAAATTGGAACTCTGCAGTCAGAATGAACCGCAAAGGCGCCAAGGTGGGGCAAGCAAACTGGCGATATCCATGCGCGACGCTTGCCAAATCACGGTGACCATCCGTATCATTCCATCACCGCGGCGCGTAAAGACTGTCCTAGGGGGTTTACGGTTTCAGGTCAGCAGCCCCCCATTGAGCAGGCGCTACATTTTTCCAGCAAGGGCTTTGCCTTGACGTTGAATAATGCGAGCCAGCGCCCGGAGAGAATCGTTCACGGCATTGGTATTGGGAAAAGCTTTGGCGACATCCGGCTCCAACATGACCACATTCGCACCGCGCTGGTAGCGACGGGAATACTTACCGCGCAGCCCGGACGCTAAGTCGTATTCGGCCTGCATCTCTTTATCGGCTTATTTAGCGGATGGCTTCTTCATATTGTTTTCTTTCCCGGTGGCTGGCGAGCCGCGCGCTGATGATGCGGATATTATCGCCGCGTTCGGTGTGTACGATAACCAGCAAATGATTGTCGTTGGCGCGTCCCAAAATGATAAATCGGTTTTCGCTTTGTGAATGCGCTGGGTCGGGAATGGTCACGGAACTTGGATCGCCAAAAACCGTGGCGGCGGCTTCAAAGTGAACCTGATACTTGATCAGATTCGATTTCGTAATTCGCGTCTCGCCCGGATATTAAAAGCATTCCGACCTCGCCGTTTTCCTTGTTCCCCTCTTGTAAAAGCTTTCTCCCCATTCGTGTAAATTCGTGAAATTCGTGTCTCGTCTGGGCCCCCTGCTTCCAGACCCCATCGCCACCGCGATTAACTCCATCCTCATCTCGCATAATGAACACGGGAGTTGCAAAGCGCGGAATTCTGGGTTTAATGCCCGCATGAATTTACCGTACACGCCACCGCTCACAGGGTCGCCCAACGTGCGACCCGAAGCGTTGGCACCGGCCGGCCGGGGCGGGCTGACGGGTTTGGAACGGTACGCTGGCGAAATAGCCCCTTGAAAACGCTGCACACATATCTGCTTCGTCAGGTCCTCGCCTCGCTGTGCCTGACGGTGGCGGTGTTCACCTTCGTGCTGCTGCTCGGCAATGTGCTGCGGGAAGTCCTCACCCTGCTGGTCAGCGGCCACGCCAGCGCGGGCACCCTGACTCAGGCCATCGGGCTGCTCATCCCGTTCGTCTGGGTATTTGCCCTGCCGATGGGCCTGCTCACAGCCATGCTGCTGGTCTTCGGCCGGCTCAGCGCGGATCACGAACTGACGGCGGCCCGCGCCAGCGGCATCAGCCTGCTGTCCCTGATCACGCCGGTGCTGCTGCTCAGCCTGCTGTGCTGCGCGCTCAGCGCCTGGATCAACATGCAACTCGGCCCGCAATGCCGCGTGGCCTATGTCAACCTGCTCTTCAAGGTCAAAGGCGAACTGCTCAACGCCCAGCTGCCTGAAGGCCGCTACATCCGCGATTTTCCAGGGTATATTTTCTATACGGAAAAAAACCGCGGCGGCCGGCTGGAGAACGTCACCATTCTCACCCTGCCAAAAAACGCCACCAACAGCAGCACCACCACCATCCTGGCGCCGCGCGGCCGGCTCGAGGTGGATGTGCCCGGCAAACAATACGTCCTGCACCTCACCGATGCCCGGAGTGTGACCACGGGCTCGCGGGTGGCCATCAGCGCCTCGCCGGAATTGACCCTCAATTTTGACATGGCCAGCGTCACCAACAAAAATTACAAGCCACGGATCAGCGACCTGACCTTCTGGCAATTGCGCGAGGAATTGGCCGATCTGGAGCAAAGGACCAGCCCCGCGCCCGCCCGGGGCACCTCTTCTGACGAACTGCGCGCGCAACTCCGCCTCGCCGCCCGGCAACAGAAGGATTTGACCGAGCCGATCCGCGTGGAGCTGAACCGGCAGGTCGCCTTCTCCTTCGCCTGCTTTGGCTTCACGCTGGTGGGCATCCCGCTCGGCATCCGCGTCCATCGCCGCGAGACCAACATCGGCGTGGCCATCGCTCTGGGACTGGTGCTGATCTATTACTGCTTCGTCCTGACCGGACAGGCGTTATCGGGGCGGCCGGAATTCGCGCCGCACCTGATTGTCTGGCTGCCGAACTTCCTCTTCCAAGCCGCCGGGGCCGTGCTGCTCTGGCGGGCTAACAAGGGCATTTGACCCAACCCCAAACTAGGTAGCGGCATCGCGCTGCGATGCCACCGCCCAGGAGGGCGGAACGAACGGAAATATGACACTCGCCTTGCAACTCGTTTTCAGTCGCCTGACGCTGCGCTCGGCGACGGGGACGCCGCAGCGCGGCGATCCCTACCAATCAAAAACCGGCTCGGAAGCGTCTTCCCAGCCGCCGGGGCCGTGCTGCTCTGGCGGGCTAACAAGGGCATTTGACCCAACCCCAAACTAGGTAGCGGCATCGCGCTGCGATGCCACCGCCCAGGAGGGCGGAACGAACGGAAATATG
>CAILMI010000043.1 GCA_903835255.1 uncultured Verrucomicrobia subdivision 3 bacterium | reverse complement strand
TGACGCTGCGCTCGGCGCCGGGGGACGCCGCAGCGCGGCGATCCCTACCGGGGGCGTTAGGACGGCCAAGATCATTAAAGTGCGGCGCGGTGTGGCGCGGTAGAAAATCTTTATTCGGGAACGAGTTTCATCATGAGATCCCGCCATCCAAGCAGGTAGAGGGCATCGCGCTGCGATGCCCCCGCCCGACAGGGCGGAACGAACGGGAATAAGACGCCCGCTTTGCGACTTGTTTTACGGCGCCTGACGCTGCGCTCGGCGCCGGGGACGCCGCAGCGCGGCGGTCAAAAACTGGTTGTCTTGTTGAATTCAGCCGGCGTTGCAACTCAACTGTAGGGCTCCGGTTAAGTTTGGGCTCGACGCGGTTGTGTCTCGTTGGAGAGACTGAACAAAATGCACGCTGCTATTCTCCTCTGGATCTGGGTTTGTGCGTATTTGAACTCTGTGGGGTGGACCCTGTCTGCGCTGCATCAGCTCAATGCCCGTGGCTATGCCGTGGCATTAGTGTTGGGGGGGGTGGCGCTCCTGGTTTGGTGGAAAAAAAATTCGTCGTCGCTTTCTTTGCAACCGTCGCGACTGCATTTAAAAAAGTATCTTCACCGATTCCGCCGGCCATTCCCGCTCGCGTTTCTTGTTCTGGCAACGCTGGCTTTTCTCGGGGGCGTGATCTACGCCCCGACCAACTACGACGCTCTGGCCTATCGCCTGCCACGCATTCTGCACTGGCTGGCGGCGGATCAATGGCATTGGATCCACTCTTCCTTCGACCGTATCAATAATCGTTCCTGTGGGATCGAATGGGTTTCCGCGCCGATGCTGGCGCTGTTGAAAACCGACCGGCTGCTGTTCCTTATCAACACCATTTCGTTCCTGCTGCTGCCGGGCCTGGTATTCAGCCTGTTCACGCGGCTTGGAGTGCGGCCGCGCGTGGCGTGGCATTGGATGTGGATTGCGCCCACGGGCTATTGCTTTGTGCTGCAGGCTGGCAGCATTGGTAACGACCTTTTCAGCGCGGTGTTCGCGCTGGCGGCGGTAGGCTTCGCTTTGCGCGCAAAAAAATCTGGAGCGCCGTGCGACGTCTTTGCATCCCTGCTGGCCGCCGCGCTCATGACGGGCGCAAAAGTGAGCAATCTCCCGCTGCTGTTGCCCTGGGCGATCGCAATTTTGCCTTCCTTGCAGACTTGTGTCCGTCGACCGTTGCAAATGGCGGCGGTATGTGCCGTCGCGATTGTTGCGTCGGCGCTGCCAACGATGATGGCGAACACCAAATTTTCAGGCAGCTGGTCGGGGGCGGATCTGCAGCACGGCAACGTCCGGGGCGCCGCCTTCTTAAAAGTCGGTGCGAACGCCGGCCTGCTCGCGATTCAGAATCTTACGCCGCCGGTTTTTCCATTCGCCAACGCGTGGAATCGCGGTGTTTCAAACCTGATTCCAGCTCAACTGAGTTCCCTGTTGGGTCAGGTGATGGTGGAGCCGGGTGCTGCGAATTTTACCGCTGTGGAAATGCAGATTGAGGAAGCCGCCGGGCTTGGTTTCGGCGTCACGGTATTGTTGCTGATCAGCGCGGTAGCGGCAGGTTTCGCGCGCCGGAAACAATTCTCTTTAGACGCCGCCTTTTGGCTGGGTTGCGTGCGTTGGGCGCCGGCAATCTCTCTGTTCGCGGTGATGACCCAGTCTAATCTTTCCGCCATTGCCCGCATTTTAACGCCCTATTATCTGCTGCTGCTGCCACCTTTGCTCGCAGGGGCCGGTCAGGGTGTCGTCGTTGCAAAACACAGGTGGCGAGTGCTGGCTTTCTTTATTTTTTTTCTTGCCGCCGGGTTGCTGATTATTTCCCCGGCGCGCCCGCTGTTTCCGGCTCAAACAATTTTGGGGATGATGCAGATGCCGGAATCCCGTTTGCTGGCGAGGGTGAAAGAGGTCTATGCGGTATATGGAAACCGCAATGACGCTTTTGCCCCGGCGCGCGCCGTCCTGCCCCCGGGTCTGAGTGTCTTGGGGCTGATCACCTATGACGACCCAGAAACATCGCTGTGGAGACCCTTCGGTTCGCGCCGCATCCAACATGTCTGCCCCGGCGATACGGTGGCGGACTTGAAGGCGCGCCAGGTCGAATATGTTTTGCTGCGGGAACAGGCTTTCAGCCAATGGTTTGGTTGCCCGCTGGAAGTCTGGCTCCGGCAGATGAACGCGAAGGTTGTAAATAAAATTTCACTCAACCTCCGCGCCTCGTCCGGCCCTCTTGACTGGTATCTCATACGGTTAAATTAGCGGCTGCGGTTCAGGCGCCTGGCGCAATCACCCTAAAAACCGCTCTCGCCAATTGGAGACAGTTTCAATTAGACTCAACCTCATGTCCGAGACCATCCAGCTAACTCTCCTCATGCCCTGCCTGAATGAGGCGGAAACGCTCGCGCGTTGCATCGAGAAAGCCAGGCTCGGCCTCCAGCGCGCTGGTGTGCCCGGCGAAATCCTCATCGCCGACAACGGCAGCACCGACGGCTCGCAGGCTATCGCCGAAAAAGCCGGAGCCCGCGTCGTCAGCGTGAAAGCCAAAGGGTACGGCAGCGCGCTCATCGGCGGGGTTCGCGCCGCCGCCGGCGACTGGATCCTGATGGGCGACGCTGACGACAGCTACGATTTCTCTGACATCGCCGGCTTTGTCGAAAAATTCCAGGCCGGCGATGAGCTTATCATGGGCTGCCGGCTGCCCGTCGGCGGCGGCACGATTGCGCCCGGCGCAATGCCGTGGAAAAACCGCTGGATTGGCAACCCGGTGCTGTCGTTCATCGGGCGGCTGTTTTACAAATGCCCCGCTCACGATTTTCACGCCGGGATGCGCGGCTTCACCAAAGCCGCATTCGAGAAAATGGATCTCCAGACGACGGGCATGGAATTCGCCTCCGAGATGGTCATTAAATCCACGCTTAAAGGGCTGAGGATTTCCGAGGTGCCCATCACGCTGCACAAGGACGGGCGCTCGCGCCCGCCGCACTTGAAGCCGTGGCGCGACGGCTGGCGGCATCTGCGCTTCATGCTGCTCTTCTCTCCGCGCTGGCTGTTCCTTGTGCCGGGCCTGGTGCTTTCGGCGCTTGGATTTATTTCTGCCGCCGCGCTGTCGCTCCACGATATTCAATTGGGCGGGGTTATTTTGAATGTGGGGACGCTCATGGTCGCGTGCATGACGGTCATCGTGGGTTTCCAGCTGGTCGCTTTCGCGTTTTTCACCAAGGTGTTTGCCATCGCCGAGGGGCTGTTGCCCGACGATCCCGCGCTGGCGCGCGCCTTCAAAAGGTTCACGCTGGAAAAAGGACTTGTGATCGGCCTGCTGGTGTTGCTGGGGGGGCTGGTTCTGCTGGCGCGTTCGGTCTGGATCTGGCAGCAGGCTCATTACGGGATGCTGCCTTCTATGGAGGAAAATCTGCGGCGACTGATCCCTGCGACCACCCTGGTCGTGCTCGGCATCCAGACAATTTTCTCCAGCTTTTTCATGAGCGCGCTGGGCCTCAAAACCGCCACGCGCAAGCCGCCGGGCATTTGAATTACAGCTTGAGTGCCTCCACCTGAAACGGGCGGCAGTTCAGTCCCTCTCCCGCATTCGCAGAAAAATCCGGCTGGGGATTCGGATATATCAGGCTGACCAGGCTGTCGCTGCGGAAATTTAGTTTCAGCCCGCACAGCTCCGCTGACTTGAGCCCCGCCCAGACCAGCCGCCAAGGCAGGGGAATGAACGTGGGTTTTTTATCCAGCGCGCGCGCGATCTCCAGTAGCAATTGCTTGAACGCCCACGGCTGCTCGTTCGCTGCTGTCAAAATCTGCGGGGGGATCTTCACTTCGCCGCTCGCACAGTGCTCAATGAACGCCGACAAATCCTCGTGGTGGACGAGAAACTGGATCTGCGAGCCATCGCCAATCATGGGAATCACGGCCGATTTTTTCACCTGCGCGGTGAGTTTGCCAAACATCCCGCCCGGGCCGCTGCCGTAAACCAAGCCCGGCCGGAGGACCAGCGCGCCATGGTCGAGCGCGCACTTTTCAATCTCCAGCTTGGCCTGCCCGTAAAGTGAGCGGCAGCCGTCATAGGCGCTGATGGAGGAAATGGAAATGACCTTGGGAACGCCGGCCTTGCGGGCCGCCTGAAACAGTTTGTGCGAGCCTGCCACGTTTGCGGCGCGAATCGCATCCCAGCGCAGCGGCCTGAAATCATAGGCGCAATGCACCAGCGCCTCCACGCCGGCAAGTGCGGACGGGGGAACTTCCGCACCCAATTGGAAGCGGGTTGCGCGCGTTCCGGGTTTTGGGTGGCGCGTCAGCTCCAGGACGTCCCAGCCGCGCCCGGTAAAATAAGTTTTAAGGCAGCCGCCCAGATAGCCGTTGCTGCCAGTGATGGCGCAGATTTTCTTGCCGCTCACACACGGTTCGCGGTTGCCCATTTCAGTTTTCATGTTTCAGACTTCAATTCCCCCGTGGCGTCCTTGGCGGTTCACCCCGCCGCTGTTTCCCAGCCGATGCGGTGCGCGTTGGCCATGACGGAAAAAGTGATGGTCGTGGCCGGCACGCTCGGCAAGACGCTGGCATCCACCGCGTGCAGTCGCGACCAGCCGTGCGGGCGGCCCAGCGTATCGCTCTCAAACCGGCCCGGCGCCGCGCGCATGGGCAGGGAGCCGCCGCAGTGAAAGCCGCGCCCCGGCTCGGCCATCTGCAGCAGGGGCGGCACCACCATTCCGCCCAACCGCCGCGTCTGTGACAGCAGTTCGCGCAGCACTTTTTTGACGGTGCGCCCCGTTTCGGGATTGGGCCGGGCGTCCAGTTGGAGGAAATCCTTCCCCCCGTCCCGCTTGAGCGTCAGGGCGATGCCCGGCGAATCGTCTGAATGCAGGTAGCCTTGGACGATGACGAGGCGATCCTCCAGAGGCCGCGCCAGTCGTTTCAAGGGCCCCAGCGATTGGCGCACCGCCTGCCCGATGGTATCGCTGTAAGTGTAAAGCTGCAGATGCACGCTGTGGCGGCTGATGCGCGGGTTATTTAACTCGATGAAGATCTGGCTCAAGGTGTAAAGCGCCTCGGACGGCACGTCGGGCGTCCGCCGGGCCAGCAGCAGCGGGAACAGGAAATACTGGCTGTCACGCAACAGCACGGGCTGGTCGTAATCATTTTGCGATCGCAACAGGATCTGCGCCGTGGGGATAACGCCCGCCGCCAGATAGGCGCGACCCGCTTCAAATACCAGCGGCGCGCGCGTCTCCCGGTGTTGGCCGGTGATGATAACCTTTCCCGGAGTTTCGCGGAGGGAGGTGACGATGACATCGCGCTGATAGGTGAAGTTATCATCCGCGCGCAGTTCGCGGACGGTGTCTGCTGAGTTGTAGATACAGCCGTAAGGGCAGCCGTACATGCAAAAGCCGCAGTGGAGGCAGCCAGCCCCCTTGGGGCCATCTGCGGCGCGCACCGCTAGGCGGGCCCGGCCGAAATGCCATCCCCGGGCGCGCAATGTGTCCCGATGCCGTTGCAGGTTTCTTGAAAGTAAATCCGCCGTCCGGCTGGATTGCAGCGCCCCCGGCTGGTCGCAGTGCAGCGGGAAAATTTCTTCGAGGTCATCGCGGCGCGCGGCCAGGCCGGTGAAGGCTGCCACCGCCCGATAATGAGGCGCCAGCTCCGAGTTCTGTACCGGCCAGTCGGAAATGTCTGTATCGCGATACGGGAGCATGGCGGCGCCCCAGACATTGCTGAGTCCGCCCAGCGCAAGCGACGGTTTCAAGCCGATGCCGTGCTGGCGCCACGGGATTTTCTCCTCTGTTTCGCGGTAGGGAAAGTCGGAGCCGAACACCCGTTTGAGTGGCACCCCCCTGGCATCCCCGGTCATGCCTTCCTTCAGCATGGCGATCGGGCCGGGCTGCCATGCGGCCGGCGGGGTGGCGGCGCATTGCTGGACGATGCGGGCGCGGTCGGGTTCCAGTTCCAGGCCGGCGTCCAGCATCAGCACGCGGGCTCCTCGCGCGAGGAGAGCCTTCGCGCAGGCGACACCCGCCGGGCCAGAGCCGATGACACAGTGCATGGCGGAGGATGTAAGCACAGCGCTCGACGACTCTCAATCTTCAACTGAGGGCGACACGCATGGCGGTTGTTTTAAAATGGCATGAGACGGAACCCTGTGGACCGAATGAACCGCCCATCCAGTGTCACACTGGAATTTCCCCCCTCTCCGCCTCGGCCGGGGAGAGGGCCGGGGAGAGGTGTCGCTCCAATGAATTCGCGTTAATTGGTGCAATTCGCGTCAAAGTCTTTGTCTTCATAAGTAGTTTCAGTTCCTTGCTGGCCTTTGTGTTCTCTGCGTTCTTTACGGTTAAAAGTCCCCCGTCCGTAATTCGTGTAATTCGTGTCTCAGTCTTTGTCTTGATAATGGGGTCCAGCGACCCGCTGGCTTGGCGTGGTGGTAGGGCGTGCCACTCGGCGCGCGCCGTCGGGTTAAACCCGCACGCGTGGGTTAGCAATCGCGGCGGGCAAGGGACTTCCCGCCCTACCCACGTAAATGGGTCATAGCATGTTTTTGACACATTTCCCTAATTCGCGTTAATTGGTGCAATTCGCGTCAAAGTCTTGGTCTTGATAATGGGGTCCAGCGACCCGCTGGCTTGGCGTGGTGGTAGGGCGTGCCACTCCGCGCGCGCCGTCCCTGCTACACTTTTTTTTGCGTGGTTCGCGGTTCATCTCAACTCCCTCTCCGCCTCTCTCTGTTGCCGGGTTGACAACCGTATCGGTTGCATTATGGTTGCCGCATGGCCAGCATCACCATCAAAGACATTCCCGAGGAAATTCACGCGCGCCTGACCCGCGAGGCCAGCGCGCATCACCGCAGCCTCAACGGAGAACTGTTGCGCCGGGTCGAGTTGAGCTTCGAGCTCGAATCGGCCTTTAACACCAAACGCGACGCGCAATGGATTCAGGAAGCGATCGCCAGCGGCCCGGAAGAACCCTTGACGCGGCAAAAATTTGACGCCGCCGTGAAACGCGGGCTCGCCCGGGCGGCCACCCGGTCCACTGGGCGATGAAATTGTTTGTTCGTCCGCTGTTCTATTCCGATCTTGAGGAATCGGTGGCTTATCTTTCTGAAACTGCCGGCCCGGAAATTGCCCGGCGTTGGGCGTCAGCCGTCTGGCATACCGCTGACGAATTAAATCAGCATCCTTTTTTTGGCCGCGAACGGCGCGATCTTCCTTTTCCGGGTGTCCGTTCCTGGCGGGTGATGGATTTTACCCGGTGGCTGGTTTTTTACGGATTGAAACCCAAAGGCATCGTTTTTTACCGGGTAAAACATGGAGCAGTCAATCTGGTAAAGCTGGATTTCAACAGCTAAATCCTTTTCCTCTCCGCCTCAGCCGGGGGGGCCGGGGAGAGGTGTCGCTCCAATGAATTCGTGTCAATTCGTGCAATTCGCGTCAAAGTCTTTGTCTTGATAATGGGGTCCAGCGTCACGCTGGCTCTGCGTTCTTTGCGGTTAAAATTTCCCCGTCCCCAATTCGTGTTCCTTCGTGTAATTCGTGTCTCGCTCCGCGTTGCCTGGCAGTGGATTTCAGCATGGATTAACTAGTCCAGTCTGGTAACAATCCCCTTGGAAACCTTTTTACATGAGCATTAAACGCCAATCTGCCTGGGGCATGCTGCCCTTGCTCGTGCTTTCGGTCGTGAACATTTTTTCAATGCCGCTGTTCCTTCGCTGGCTCGGCTCGGATATGTATGCGCTCTGGTTTTATGTCCTTACTTTCACTGGCATGTTCGGGTTTGCTGACATGGGGCTAGCGGTGGCCGTGGGACGCTACATTAGCGTAGCTCTAGGCAGGAACGATCATGCCGCGGTGCGCGGCTATTGGGGCACGGGCAACTTAATCATGCTGCCGTTTCTGGCACTGGTCTCGCTGGTCTTCATCGGCCTCGGAGTCTGGCTGGGGCCGAAATGGTTCAATGTTCAGCCCGCCGATGTCAGCCTGCTTCGGGCGTGTTTTGCTTCGGGCGGGCTGGGATTATTCTTGAGTTATTACGGCACCTATTGGCTGTGCCTGTCCCAGGCGCATCTGGATTTCAAATTTATCAGCCTGTTGAGGGTGGTGATGGGGTTGTTGCAGGTGGTGCCCGCCATTGCCTTGGCATATTTCACTAAAAGCGCCCTGCTTTTGGTTTTGTGGGGGGCGCTGGTGGCCGTTCTGCAACTAGGGATCTTCATGTGGCACGCTCGGCGGAAGTATCAGCTCGGCTTTGAGCTGCAGTCGGCCAGCCTGGCGCGCGCCCGCGAAATGGCCAGCTATACGGGGAAAAGTTTTATCGGGCTGATGATCGGCTCGACGTTTGTTTCAATTGATCGGGTCATTTTAGGGCGGCTGGCGTTGCCGGTGGATTTTAATTCCTACACCATCTCCGCCAACCTGGCGGCGCGGTTGCAGGGGTTTAGCGTGGCCGTCATGAGCCCGGTTTTATATGGTGCCGCGCGGGTGGCGGATAGTGGCCATGCAGCGGCGGCCAAAATCTATAACGACACGTTTGCCTTCGTTTTTGAATGGTACCTGCTCGCCGCCCTCTGGGTGGGGCTTTGGCATCCGGTGCTCCTGAAATTCTGGCTGGGCCACACCATGGGTATGCAACTGGGCGGGGAAACCGCCGCGCTGGTGGGGCCGCTGCTGGTTCCGCTGGTGGCGGCGTGCTGCCTGAGTGCGCTGGCAAATATTTCCGGCGCTCAACTGGCTTCGCTTAACCGTCAGGAAGCGGCAATTGGTTTTTCCATGGCCTCAGGATTGCTAGCCATTGCCGGCGTGTGGCTCGGCTGGCACGGGTTCGGGGCAGTGGGGGCCGCCTACGGTTATCTGTTCAGTCGGCTGGCTCTGGTGGCGCAGGATCTATTCACCATCCGCCTGTTGCGAGCCGGCGGGTGGTGTGCGTCTGGAACCTGGCGGCAAGCCGTATGGCAACTTCTTGTAAGCGCGGGGTTTGCCACCGTTTATTTGTTTCTGCCAGCGGATTCCGTCTGGCTGCTGGTACCCGCGGCTTTTCATGGCGGATTAATGGCCGCCTGGTTTTTGCGCCAGCCGTTGCGTAAAATGATTGCCTGAAACTGCCGCCTGCGCCACATTCGCGGCCGGATATCCATGATTCAACCCGCTGATTTATGAGCCTTGATTTGCGCCGCCGGGCGGAACTGTCCACGGATCAAGTCACGGTCTTGTCGCAGGCGCTGGCCACTTTCTACAAAAATCCTCCCGCCAGTTATTACGCCATCGCTAACCAGGCGGCGAACCGTTACACGCCGGGAGAACTTCCGTTTCATTGCGATCTTGTTGCCCGGGTGACGCCGGGTTCGACGGTGCTGGAAGTGGGCTGTGGCACGGCGCATCTCTGCCAATACGTTGAGGAAAAGGGGGGGCACTACGCCGGCCTCGACTACAGCAAAGATTTATTGCAGCAAAATCGCCGCCGCTTTCCGAACGCGCAATTCTTTGAAATCGGGTCACGGTTGGATAACTCTTTCGATTTGGTTGCCAGCCTTTACGCGCTTGAACATGTAGCCGATCCACCGGCCTATTTGGAGTCGCTTTGGCAGCTTTGCCGCCCTGGGGGTCTAATCGGCATCATATGTCCTGAATTCATAGAAAATGGAGGAATTGCCCCCAGCGTTTTTTTTGG
The DNA here is from genome assembly GCA_903835255.1 of uncultured Verrucomicrobia subdivision 3 bacterium. Classification (GTDB taxonomy): domain Bacteria; phylum Verrucomicrobiota; class Verrucomicrobiia; order Limisphaerales; family UBA11358; genus UBA11358. The sequence continues at coordinate 29,088 of CAILMI010000043.1, read as the reverse complement.
AAAAACGCCGAAACGTTTTTTAAAAAAACTCAGCAAATTTAGATTGATGGATGCGTTCAGCCACTGGGTTGATTTAAAAATCCGCGCGCCGCGGTGGGAAAAAAAAGCATTAATCGCTCCGCCCGGGGCATTCTGGATCAACCTTTCCCCCCGCGTGCTTCATGGTGCTAATTATTCTGTTGATGCCGACGCCGTCCACCTGCCGCGATTAAAAGACATTCTATGGTTTTTTGAGAAAAAAGGAGCGGATAGTGTGCAGACCTCGGCGCAGATGCCTTGGGTGTCGGCTGCCGTGTTGCGATTCAACTGCTACGCGCTTATTCGAAAACCAGTTTTGCCGAGTCAGTAATTTGTGAAAATTGCAGTTTTTCTTAATAGCCTCAGCTTGGGCGGCACTGAAAAAGCCGCCTGCCGATGGGCGCGCGGGTTGAAAGAGCGCGGCCATCAGATTGAGGTGCTGGCCTTGGCCGATGGGCCGCGCCGGGTCGAGTTGGAGCGTTGCGAAGTGCCTGTGAAAATAATCCTGGCCAATGCCGACCCCATCGCCGCCACCCTGCGGGAGTTCGGGCCGGAAGTCATCCATGCTCATGTCCCTGGGCATCCCCATGCGGGAGATGTCCTGGGGGAAGCGCTGCGCCTGCTGCCGGAAAAAATACCCGTTGTCCAGACCAACATCTTCGGTCGGCTTGAGAATCCGGCAGAGGATGCGTGGACGGATTTCCGGCTGTTTATCTCCTGGACCAGTGGCGTGCAGGCCGCCCGCCGTTCCTTTCGAAAACTGGATGCCGCTTTCTTCAGGCGGGCCAGCGTGGCGGTGTATCCGCTCGACCCGGTGGACCCGCCGCCCGGATCGGAAATTGCCGCACTCCGGAAACAATGGGGCGTGGCTGGGGATGAAGTCTTGTTTGGCCGGTTCTCCCGGCCGGAGCCCAACAAGTGGACGGACCTGGCCCTAGATGCGTTCCGGCGGGCGCTGCGGCGAAATCCGAAAATTAAACTGCTCCTGCGCGAACCGCCCCCGCTGGTCGCGGCGCAATTGCGTGCGGCACCGGATGCCGGCCGGTTTATCATCTTGCCCGTCACGTCGGATCCGGAGGAGCTGCGCCTCAACTTTGCGGCGCTGGACGTGGTGCTGCACACCTCTTCCATCGGGGAAAGTTTTGGCTACGGCATCGCCGAGCCGATGAATCTGGGCAGGCCCGTCATCACCCATTCCGTGCCGTGGCAGGATCAGGCGCAGTTGGAACTGGTACGTCACGGTGAATGCGGCTTGGTGGCCAGCACGCCGTTAGCGATGGCCGCAGCGATCCTCCGGCTGGCCGGCAACGCCGCCTTGCGCCGGGAAATGGGCCGGGCGGCCCAAAAACATATCCGGTCTTTGTCCGACCCGGACACCTCGCTCAACCGGTTGGAAACCATTTTACACGCTGCCGTCAAAAAGGGAGACAATCCCTTTGCCGCCGCCGATCTGGCCCGGGCTTGGGAAACCGCCGCTTATCTGGACGCGCACCAGTTTGGCCATTCTGTGCTTGAACAATTCGCGCTGCGCCCGTTTCATTATCGCGTGCGCTTCCATCAATTTAGAAAATCATTCCTTTAAGCCATGCCCGCCGTAACCCTCGTCGTCTGTGTGTATCAGCAGCGGGATTTGCTGGCGCGCTTGATTCGTGAATCCGCCGGTTGTTTTGACGATCTGGTGGTGGTGCATGACGGGCCGGACACGACGGATGTGCGGACGGTCGTGGAAACGGCGGGCGGACGTTTCTTCGAGCGGCCGCACGAATTCCAGCAGGAGCCGCACTGGCCGTTTGCGTGGGGGCAGGCTAAACATGATTGGATTCTGCGCTTCGATGCGGACGAATTTCCCAGCGCGGACATGAAAACCTGGTTGAAAAGCTTCCGACTGGCGCCGGAACCGCCGTCGGACATTTCCGGCTACACCTGCATCTGGCCATTATGGAACAAAGATCATGCCGTCACCAAAAAATGGCCGGCGGGACGAAATTTTCTGTTTCAAAAGCAGCGTGTGCGGTTTTTTGGCATGGTGGAACAGACGCCGATACCCGACGGGCGTTTTGAGCCTTTGGATTTGGTATTGCGTCACGAGGTGCCCGGGCGTAAAGGCTATGGTTTATTCAACATTGTTGTGCGAAAGCAGGCTTATCACTGGCGCGAATGTATCGCCCGTTCACTCTTGGGCAAACCCACGGATCTGGCCTTCTGGCGTTGGGAAATCGAGGCATGGCCGGTCGGGTGGGAGCAAATCCGCCAACGTCCGTTGTGGACCGGTTGCAAGCGGCTTTCTAAGGGAATATTGTCTGCGATGCGTGACCAATGGAGAACGGAAAAACGATTTTCCCCATTGATTGCCATCGGTGGGCCACTGCATCACGCGCTGATTTGTTATAAATTCTGGTGCTTGCGCCGCGCAAAAAAAACCTAACCGCCGGTAGGCGGCTGGCCTCGCAACCACGCTTCGGTTATGTAAGAGCGTTCGGTCATCTTGAACCCCGCTTGCTGAAGAATTTCGCGGCACCGGTTCACGCCTTCCGCCCCGATGACCCAGTCGTGTAATTCAATGATGACGAGCCGGAAGTTTCGCAAGGGGTCCGCTGCCGATTCCAAAATTTCCAATTCGCTCCCCTCAATGTCCATGATCAAAACCGAAAACGGTCCGTAACGGTCGTATAATTCCTTCAGGGATCTGCCCGGCACGCGCACCGGCAATGTGGACTTAAGTTTTGCCGTTCCCCCGACAATAAATTTCGGGTGCAGAAAAAAAGTCACATCCTTTTGATTGCTCGCTGCACAGTTTTCTATGAGGAAGTCACATTGGTTTAACTCCCGGTTCCGGTGAAGTGCGGGAAGGCAAAAGGGATTGGCCTCCACGGCCAGATGTCGGGTCGGTTCGCGCAATAGCTTATTGGTAATGCAGGAAACGATTCCCATGCAGGCGCCTAGCTCCAACACACTGTCCTCGGGTCGGATGAACTTGGCCACCATGCGGCGTTCATCAATCTCATAGTCGTTCGTCAGAAAACAGGCCCGGAAGGCGCGGTTGGTGATATTCTTTGGAATCAGGAAAGTACAGCCATTGGCTTTGAACCGTCCGCCGGAAATATCAAAAATCAGACCTTGAAGCGGATGGAGGACATGCTCTAAAAATTTGCCACCCAGATTGCCCAAAGGTTTGCGGATGGAAGCCGGCAGATATCGCCGTGCCAATGTGCGTATTTTATTTATCATGGATTTTACGAGAAAATACTGTTCCCAGCTGCAATATGCCGGGCCCGCACAACCGCACCAGCCATTGCAGGGCGGCATAGCGCCAGTGGGGCGGCGCGCTGTGGATGAACAGCCACGCGTTGTAGGCTAGCATCCGCCGCGAAAACCCCTTGGCATGGCGCAGCAGCAAGCGGGAGGGGATTGGGCTGGTGTTCAATAATTTTGTACGGTTAAAAGAAATGCTGAAGTCTTTTTCTTTTTGCAGCAACGCCAGGTTTCGTTTCCGTTGCACATTGTCCAGCGCCCATTTCCAACCCATGCGCTCCACGCGCGAAGTGCCGCGATCCACTCCCTCATGCGAACGATTGATGGCCACTTCCGTCGCGCTCTGCGCCGCGCCAAACCGCAGGGCCAGCCGGAACCACATGTCCCAGTCGCCGGTGAAATAGGAGCCGGTGCGAAAGCCGCCCACCGCCCGGGCATCTGCGATGCGGAAGAGCTGCCCCGGAAAAAGCACGGAGCATTCGTCGGCAAATTCCATCACGTCCAACTCCCGCCACGATTGGGGCCAGGCGACGGGCGGGGCAGGATAGACTATTCCCTCCTCCGCCAGGTTGGCGGCACGGCCAAAATAGAGCGCCCGGGGCGAAGCTTTCTTGGCCAGCTCAATCATGGCCGCCACGAAGTTTGGCCGCAGCAAATCGTCGTCGTGCAAAATGGACATCCACGGCGTCTGACAATAGTCCATGCAGGCATTCCAGTTGTCGAATAGCCCTCGATTCTTTGGGTTGCGGAAATACCGGATGCGGTCGCCAAATTGACGAGTGACGAAATCGCGCAGCGCAGCGTCTGGCCCGCAATCCTCCACGACGATCACCTGGACGGGGATGGTCTGGTTGAGGGCGCTGCGGATGGCATCGCACACAAACTCGCGCCGGCTATAGACGGTGACGGCGATTGTGATCTGTTCGGGGCGCAGTTCCATGTGGGAAATCAATCACCAGATTCTTTCGTCCGTGCGCTGTTTTCGCAAGCGGCGATTTTAGCGGATTTCAATAAGAGCTTTTGGAAATCAGGGGCGTGCTGGACAGCAAAGCCCCCCGTACGGGAGGAGCCGCTTGTGTGAGACTTGTGTGAGACACCTGCAACTCGGACGAGTTGATACCCTTACCGACCCCGCTTGACGCCTCGGCCGGTGCCCGGGAAGGATGCGGCGCCATCCTTATCCATCCAGAATGACACTCCGCTGACCACCCACTTTACATCATGGATGGCGGGCGGTAGCCTTCGCGGCAGATGAAGCTGGCTTTATTATCACCGGATGACCGCGAATTACGGAAGGCTTATGGCTCTTTAATGCCTATGATTCCTGCGGTGGAAGAGGCGCTGCTGCAAGGCTTGGTGAAACATTTGGATTTGGAGGTTCATTATATTTCTTGTTTGCAGCAGCCGGTGAAATCGCCAGAAAAGCTGGCGGACAACATCTGGTTTCATTCCCTGCATGTCCCCAAGCTGGGCTGGATGCGGACGGGATATCAGGGCTGCCTGCGCGCGGTCCGCAAAAAATTACAGGAACTACAGCCGGACATCGTGCATGGCCAGGGATCGGAGCGGGAATGCGCCTTAAGCGCTGCCTACTCCGGATTCCCCAATGTGGTCACTATTCATGGCAACATGAAGGCGGTGGCAGAATTTTACCGTTCGCCCATCGGGAGTTTTCATTGGCTTGCGGGCAAGCTGGAAACGATGGCACTGCGAAAAACTGACGGCGTTTTTTGTAATTCGGCTTACACGGAACGGGTTGTGGCGCCCCGGGCGCGGCGCGTCTGGCGCGTTGCGAATGCGGTGCGCGCTCCGTTTTTTGATCCGCTGCCTAAAACCCTAAGCGGCGAACCTCCGGTTCTCCTAAATGTGGGAGTGATGGCGCGGCACAAGCGCCAGCCGGAAATTCTCAGGGTGGCGGACCGGCTATGGCAGCGCGGTTATCGTTTCCAAATCCAGTTTGCCGGCAAGGTTCATGCGGACACACCTGCGGGCGCAGAATTTCTGCGCCAGTTGGCCCTGGCAGAAGTTGCCGGCTATGCCCGGCACCTGGGTGAGCTCGAGGTGGAAGAGTTGCGCGCCGCTTTTGACCGGGCTTCGGCATTGGTCCATTTCCCCACCGAGGAATCCTTCGGACTGGTGGTGGCTGAGGCTCTCGCGCGCAATTTGAAACTGTTTGCCGCGTCCGTCGGCGGGGTGGTGGACATAGCGGCGGGTGTCGAGGAGGCGGAACTTTTACCCATGAATGACTGGACGGGATTGGAGAACTCCATCGCGCGCTGGCTGGAACGGGGCGCAATCCGCCCAACGCAGGCGGGGGCGCTGATGCGGGAGCGCTATCATCCGGAAGTCATAGCCCTGCGGCATAGGGATATTTACCGCGAGGCGCTCGGCGGTCAGAAGACTGGCTGACTTCCCTTTTAGCCCTATCACTGTTTTTATTGGATGAAATGAGAGGTTCATTTTTAATATGGGGGCTGCTGGGGTGGTTTGCCTCTCTGACTGGGTCGAGGGGGGTGGAGGCAGCCGCGCCCCTGCCCAGTGCGACGAACTTGTGGGTGGCACAGTTTCCGGGTTATCAGAATAGCTGCAGTTCCACCCCGGCAGTCGGGACGGACGGCACTATTTATGTCGGCACCTTTCACGGGGCTTTTTTAGCCTACAGCCCGGAGGGCCTGCTCAAGTGGGCTTTTAAAGCGGGGCGCGAAATCAAGTCCTCCCCCGCCATTGCCGAGGATGGGACGGTTTATTTTGGCTCGCGCGACCGGAATTTCTATGCCCTGACCCCCGGCGGCGCCTTGAAATGGAAGTTCGCCACCGGAGCCTGGGTGGATTCCTCGCCGGCCTTGGCATCGGACGGGACGGTTTATTTTGGCGGCTGGGACGGATTCTTTTACGCCTTAAACCCCGACGGATCGCTTAGGTGGAAACTCGGAATCGGGGCGATTATAGATTCCTCTCCGGCCATTGGGACCGATGGGACGGTTTATTTTGGCGCACATAACAAAAAATGTTATGCACTTAATCCGGATGGATCGGTGCGCTGGACCTTCGCGACCGGCGGGGTGATTGTCTCCTCTCCAGCCATCGGCGCGGATGGCACGGTTTATATCAACTCGACGGATGGGAATCTTTATGGCTTGAGTCCTGAAGGTTCAGAGCGCTGGCAGAGTCACACGGGAAACACGGCGGAAGCCTCACCGGTTGTCGGGGCGGGGGGGCAAATCAGCATTGGTTGTGCGCTGGGCGCGACCTCGGTCACGGTCACGGGTTTTTTTGACCCTGATGGACAGCGCCGTTGGACCTGTCCTTCAGCATGCCCGATTGAGGTGTCCGGAGCTGCGGTAGCGGACCGGTTTTATGTTTCTATTCCTTGGCGGACCATACAAGCCGTGGCGCCCGGAGTGCCGCCGGACGAGCGTCGAATCTGGGCAGCCGATATGACGGACAATGCAACCACGTCCGTGACCGTCAGTCCGGAGGGGATTCTTTATGTGTGCGGGGGATACCGGCTGTATGCCATCCGGCCCCCGGGAGAATTAGTGCCGCCTGCCAATACCCCGTGGCCTATGTTTCGCGCAGAGGCGTGCCACACCGGCCGCGCAAGAATCTCGCCATAAAATTCATATCAGAAACCGGGCGGGAAGCCCCCGTCGGTTCTCGGTTTGAATAGCGGCCGGGGACGCCAACGTTTCCGGAGCAGGATTGCCTGATGCCTCGGGCTAATGATTAGGACAAAGCGAGCATGCCTGGCGGTTGCGGTACGGGCGCGATACGGGACAAATGCTTGATGCTTGCTCGCAATCCAATTCCTGTTTAACGTCGCTACTGGCCAGTAAAAAATAAATATCCGATTATGCATGCGACCCCCATGATTTCGATTGAAGGGCAAATGAATGAAGCCGAGAGAACTTTATTAATAGAAGCTATTCTTGGGAGTGCGGTGAAACCAAAGGTGGTGCTTGAAGTGGGCACGTGGCTTGGCGGTGGGAGCACGCTTCACATACTGCGCGCTTTGGAAAAAAATGGGGAGGGACATCTTTGGGGCATTGAGGTGAATCACTCCATTTATGAACGGATGCTTAAAAACATTCATGCGGCCGCTCCTGAAGCCTCTCGGCGATTCACTCCTTTATTCGGATTTTCTCAAGATATCATTCCACAATGGCTAATGCAGCAAGGCCCGGATATTAAGGTGGATTTTGTTTTTCTGGATGGTGGCAATAATCCTGGTGAGCAAATCACGGAGTTCCATCTTCTGGATCCGTTCATCCCAGTTGGGGGACAGTTGATGGCTCACGATGCAAGGATGCGTAAAGGCAAATGGCTCGTCCCTTATCTGTCTTTGCTGGATAACTGGGAGGTTTGCCTGCATGAGACGAGCATAGAAGGCATATTTCACGCTCGGAAAATCTCCCCGAAACCTTCGCCAGCGAGTTTGAAGGCGGCCAGTGCAAAATTACTCTGGATGCGTTTACACCCCGTGGAAATCGCTGCGGCGGTCCTCCCCGCGCCCGTCTGTGGATTTATTTTAGGCTTATTGCCCCGGACGATGGCGCAACGGTTTTCGGATGGACGCAAATGACGTTTTCATTCCGTTCATGAAACCAAATGGTCTTAATACCGTTTTTTGCTATAAAAAAACTGCGCTTCATAGTTTGCCGGCGCCGGCCTTCACTAATGAGCATTAGGCCCAACACTGGAATAATAAGTGCAACTGGTCCTGCCGGGGAACATAGGTTCACTCTGGGGGAAAAAATCGCCGGGGCTATGGGGGCGTTGCGCCTGCGTTTGTTTCCCCGCCGAATTTTGGTGGCCGGTCCCTATGTGGGAGAATTCGGGCATGAATTAATGGATTGGCAGGCCTGGGTGCGCGCTCAGGTCGCGCGCCACGACGAAGTGCATGTCATAACCTATCCGGGGCGCGACTATCTGTATCCGGGCTGTATCGTTCACCACCACGATATAGCCTTGGAATCCGCCGGCTATAAACATGGGCGCTTGAGCCCGGCGCAACTAGAATCCATGGCGCGGCGTAAGGCGGCTGAACTCGGGCTGCGGCATTACGACTTGATGACGCCGCTCCATGTCTGCACCCGCTACCATCAAAATTTTTTGCTGCCGGCCAAATTTGAACTGCTAGGCCGGCCAGCAGCCAACAGCCGCATGTCCGATTTGGCCTTTCATTTTCGTCAGATTAAAAAAACCGGACCGGATCAGTCCCGCAACTACCCTCTCGAGTTATGCGATCGCGTGGTCTCCGCCTGTCGTGCTGCCGGCCTGACTTTCTTTTGTGTGGGGCATCCGCTTTATTCCTATTGCCCGGCCGGAGTGGAAGATCGTCGTTCCGAGGATCTCGCTACGAGCGTGGCGGCGATTTCCTCGGCTCGCCTGCTTGCCGGTGAATTAAGCGGCCCCATGCATCTGGCTCAGTTGTGCGGTGTGCCCATCCTGATCTGGGCGGATGGACAGTGGCGTTTGGACAACTGCGAGCGATGGAACGTGTTCCGGGTGCCCACCTATATCGTGGCGAATGACACCCACCGCCCAGATCCGGAGCGCGTGAACCAGCAAATCATCTGCGCCCTTGCGGACTTGCAGCAGCGCACGGATGGTTTTCGCCATCCCTGTGACACACCTGCAAAATAAATAATACTCGACGGTCTTTTGCCGGAGGGTTGGGGCCAGCGCGCTTCTCAGATCGCTTATGATTAAACAATCCGGTTGCCCTTGATTTGTGGATGCGGTTAAAATGCCCTGTATCGTCATGTCATGAACAGTAACTCGCCCGTCATCTTCCGGACGCTTCTCATCTATCTGGTGTGCGTCCCGCTGGCGATTACCATTGGCTATCTGCTGGCGAATCCGTTCGACAAATCCACCTTTATTTATGCCGCCCTCTTCGGGTTGTTGCTGGCATTTCCGCTCTTAGTAAAATGGCACCAGATATTGCTCTTGTTCAGCTGGCACACCGGCATCGCTATTTTTTTCCTAAATTCCAGACCCGATCTTTGGCTGGCCATTGTGCCATTGAGCCTGGGGATTTCCATCTTGGAACGGAGCATGAGCAGCCGGATGCACTTTATTTCCGCCCCCCAGATTGTCAGGCCATTGATTGTGCTGGTGGCGGTGGTGCTTTTCACGGCCCAAATGACAGGGGGCTTGGGGCTGCGGTCCATGGGATCCAGTGTCTATGGCGGGAAAAAATATATTTTCTTCTTTATTGCTGTCGCCAGTTATTTTGCGCTCACGGCACGACGCATCCCCCGGGAACGGGTCTGGCTCTGTGTGGGCCTGTTTTTTTTGGCGCCGGCCTTGAATCTGATTGGGGATTTTTCTCAATGGGCTCCCCATTGGATGCAGTTTATCTGGCTCATTTTCCCCCCGACAGTCCAAGAGGTCGGCGATGGCGCCTTGTTTGGAGGAGTCCGGTTGGGGGGGGTGGGGACAGCGGGAACGGCATTTTTCTTTTGGATGGTGGCGCGCTATGGGCTGAGGGGCATCTTTTTTTCGGGAAAGCCGTGGCGCCCCCTCTTGATGGCTCTGGCGGTGGGGTTGGTTTTTCTCGGCGGGTACCGTTCGGCATTGCTGCTGGTCCTGTTCGTTTTTATCCTGACATTTTTCATGGAGGGATTGCAGCGCACTTGGCTGCTGCCCGTCATTATTGTAACGAGCTTCACGGGTGTGTTGCTGCTTGTCCCGTTCGCCTCCAAGTTGCCGTTCACAGTTCAGCGCACCATCGCCTTTCTCCCCTTTCTGCCGAAAAATTCAGCCGCTAAAATTTCTGCGGATGCCAGCACCAGCTGGCGACTTGAAATGTGGAAAGCTCTGTTGCCGCAGGTTCCCCAGTATCTGCTGCTGGGCAAGGGTTATGCCATCAAACCCGGCGATTTTGACGAAATGATGGGGCAAACAGCTTTGGCTTACGGCATGGCCGCCAAGTTGGATGCCAGCCAGGGCTCCCTATCTCTGGCGGGTGATTATCATAACGGGATGCTGTCCATCATTATTCCGTTCGGTATCTGGGGGGTCGTGGCGTTTCTCTGGCTTCTTGGCGCCGGTCTGCGGGTGCTGTATTTCAACTATCGATATGGCGACCCGGTGCTGCGCAGCGTCAATTCCTTGCTTTTTGTCCTGTACCTATTTCAAACCGTGAGCTACCTCTCGTGTCTCGGTGGCTTGCAAATGTCCCAGGACATTGGGTTATTTTTCCTTGGCTACGTTGGGTTCAGCATTGCCCTGAACAATGGTGTCTGCCAACGGTCCCAGCCACCTGCCAGGCGAGAAACTATCCCTCCGGTCTCCCTGCCAGCGCGGTCCCGATGGCAATCAGCCTTTGCACGCTAGTATCTGCGTGAAACCCAAGCTGCTCATCGTGGAACTCTGGGGGTTGGGCGACCTCGCCATTGCCACCCCGTTTCTGCGCGCGGCAACGGCGCGGTTCGAAGTCACGCTGCTGGCCAAGCCGTTTGCCCGCGACCTGCAGCCGCGCCTCTGGCCGGATGTCCGGATCGAAACCTTCACCGCGCCCTGGACGCCCTTCAAGCGCAAATATCATTTCTGGCGCTGGCCGTTTTTTGAAATCGATCGGCTGCAACAGCAATTGGCGGAAACGGCTTTTGATTTTGGCCTCTCGGCCCGCTGGGATCCCCGCGATCATCTGCTGCTCAAACTAGTGGGGGCAAAAAACCGGCTCGGTTTCCCCCGGCTGAGCAGCGACCTATTTTTGACCCAGCCGCTCGCCCGGCCCGAACCTCAGGCGCATCGCTTTGAAAGCTGGCGCGTGCTGGCCCGAGCCCTGGATTTCCCCCTGCCGCCGCGTGAATCCCTCTTCGTCCCGGCGCCGCGCTCCTCAGGAAACCTCTTGATTCATACGGGGGCCGCCCGGAGCGTCCGCGTGTGGCCTTTGGCTTATTATCAGTCGCTGGCAACCCATTTGCGGCAGAAGAATCACCGGGTGCAGATCGCCTGCGATCCCAATCAGCGCGCGAGCTGGCTACAGGCGGGGGAAGCGGCCGTGGCGACGCCGGCATCGGTGACGGAGTTGATCGCGCTGATTGACCGGGCGGCGGTCTTCGTCGGCAACGATTCCGGGCCGGGCCATCTGGCGGCGGTGTGCGGCGTGCCGACGTTCACCCTGTTCGGGCCGCAATTGCCTGAATGGTTCGCGCCGCTACATCCGGCCTCGGAATGGATTGAGGGCAGGGCCTGTCCTTACAAACCCTGTTCAGATTACTGCCGGTTCGCCACACCGTTCTGTCTATGGGATCTGGGCGAACAGGAGGTGCTGGCGCGCGTGGAACGGTTCCTTGCGGCATGCGCGCCGGTTCACTTAGGAGTTTCTATTGGCTAAAAAAGAACGAGACCCCCCATTTTTCTATAGGGGACCCTTGGGGAAAAGTGCCTGTTTCAGATACAGTTTTGCATGGCTTTCATGAACGGGATGTTGCCGATATTTTTAACATGGCATTTTAAAGCCAATTCAGATTTTCTGGAGCGCTAATAATTTTTTATAAAGAAACTGGACTTTGAATCAAGACCGATTCCGACTAAGGTTTCACCCCTGTTTAACTGCCCCGATAATCATTTGAACCCGCTAAATCAACTGTCCCGGATCACCTCTCCTGGCCGCATTTTTATTCCGCAGATTGACGGGCTAAGGGCGGTGGCCATCCTTGCGGTGATCGCGTTTCATGTCCGCGCCATCTGCTCGTATCATTTTTCCGGCATCCCAGGAGGCGGGGTGGTAGAGGGAGATCCGGTCAATGACGCTTTCAGTATCGGTTATCTCGGAGTCCAACTCTTTTTTGTGGTGAGCGGATTCATTCTCTCGCTCCCCTTTGCACGGCAGTGGTTGTGCGGGGGAGAGCAGGTTGGTTTGAGGGAGTATTATATCCGACGGGTCACCCGCATTGAGCCCCCCTATGTGATTCACCTGCTATTTCTGTTTTTAGTGTGCTGCGGGGTCCTGCGCTGGCTGCCCTCTCATCCTCATTTGTATCAGAATCCAGCTTGGATGGAATATACCGTGAGCCACATTCTCTCCAGCCTGGCTTATTCCAATGTGTTTATTTGCGGTGCCCTCCCCTATCCTAACATCGTTCTTTGGTCGCTTGAGATTGAAGTCCAATTTTATTTGCTGGCCCCATTTTTAGCCCTTCTTTTTAAAATTGCCAGCGTCAGGCAACGTAGGGCTTGGATCGGAGCCCTGATTCTTTTGGGGCCAGCTGCCGTGAGGGAATTGCTGCCCGATCTGTATCAGGTCCAGGCTTCGCTGCTCGGTCACTTTCAATTTTTTCTGGCAGGTTTTCTTTTGGCTGATTTTTACTTGCTCAAAAATATTCAGGCTGAATCCAGTCGCAATCGCTGGTGGGACTTGGTTTTTCCAACTGCCATCGCATCGGTTGTCTTGATGCGTCATTGTTTTTTTCTCTCCGTTCTTATGCCCTGGGTATTGCTATTTTGCTGCCTGGCGGCGTTTTGCGGGAGAGGGACCGCGACGTTGCTGGCGTATCCTGGGATCACTACTGTGGGAGGCATGTGTTATACCATTTACATGTATCATTGGCTGATGATTTCTCTGCTGGTTCGCGTCACCGGCTGCCTGCAGACTCATATTCTGTGGATTGATTTGCTGGTTCAATTCGCGCTGATGTCGGTAGCCATCATCCTGATCAGCGCCGTGTTATTCATTTTGTTTGAGCGCCCATTTATGCGCCGAGACTGGCCCGGCAGAGTTCTAAGCAAACTTCATCCGCCCCGGAAACCGAGCGGGTAGATTGACCTGCATTGCCAAGCAGGCTGGAGCTTGAGGTAGAGCGCCAGCAGAAATTGCGGATATTCACATTGGTTCACCATGGTGTAAGGAAGAAAGCGGTCGTGGCTTTCAACAATCTGGAAGCCGCAGTTTATCCTTCCTTCTGTAAGCAAATGGTCGGACAGTGCCAGGTGGTGGCCCCAGAAATTCAAGTATTTATAAGGTAAAATCGGATATTCGGCCCCATCGCTAGCAACGTGCCTCCCGGCTTAAGGCAGCGGAACGATTCTGAAAGCGTTAGCCTCAGCCCCTCTTTGCTGGGGAGATGTTCGAAAAAATTGCTTGTGAAAACGACATCCAGTGATTCATTGCCGCATTGCCAGTGCGTCGAGCAGTCCTGTTGCAGAAAGCGTACTTCGGGCGCCAGAAATCAGGCCGCCTCTGGGTTCAAGTCCAGGGCTAGCTTCTGACCGCATTGGATGCAGCTGATAAACTCGCCGTAGCCGCAGCCCAAGTCCAGCACAGTTGCCGAAGAGGAGACGTGTGTCTAAAAAAATCCCGCACGAGTACGCTCCAAATCCGCTGGCGACAATCCCGATTTTTCTCAAAACGCGCGCCATAGAGGCGTCGCAAGTCCTACGGCAGAGGGGAGGTCACAGCTTGTTGTTTTTTCTGTAATCTCCCCGGCTGAAATACTTTTCCAGCCACACGTAGGCGCAGATGAAGAAATAGCGGCTGCCCATCTCCTTGATTTTCAATTTGGCCTCGCCGGCGCGCCGGTTGCGCCAGGTAATGGGCGTCACCGTCCAAGAATAGCCGCGCACGATCGCCTTGAGCGGGAGCTCCACCGTCAGGTTAAAATGGGGGGATATAAGCGGCGCGCAGCCGTTAAGAACCGTCCGGCGATAGGCCTTGAACGCGTTCGTCGTGTCGTTGAGGGGGATGCGAAACAGCCGGCGGATAAACAGGTTGGCCAAACGGTTCATAAACAATTTCACCCTCGGATAATCCTTCACTCCGCCGCCTGGAATAAAGCGGCTGCCAAACACGCAGTCCCAGCCTTCATTCAGCAGTTGCCAGTAGCGCACCGCGTCACGCGGGTCATCCGATTCATCGGCCATCAGGATGACCACCGCGTCGCCTGTTGATGCCTGTAAGCCGAACTGGACGGTGCGGCCAAACCCGTGTTCTCCGGTGTTCTGCACTGGGCGCAGGGTCGGGATTGCTGTCTTCAATTGCTGCAACACCTCCCACGTCCGATCCGTGCTGCCATCATCCACCACCACGATTTCATGCGGAATCTGGTTGAGGGTAAATTCCCGGTGCAGATGTTCCAAGGTCGCTGGCAGGGATTTTTCCTCATCGCGCGCCGGGATGACCACGGAAAATAACTTTAGCGGTGGCAGAGCCGGATTGAGTGCGGATGAATCCATCAGAAATCGTCAGATAATCAAAAACTCCGCAGTTGAAAAAAGGAAGTAATCAAAAGATGCGAAAAGGAAAGGGGGTTTGGCTGCAGAGATTCCGGTTCGAGTTTTTTATTTCGCGTAATTCGTGTAATTCGCGGTCTTTCCCATGGCGGCTTACAGCCGGTTCCACCAGACGGCCGTCGGACGGGGCACGTCCACGGTCACCCGGCGTTCCGGGCTGGAGCGAGTGTAGAGGGAATAGCTCGTCGCTTTCAGGGTGAAATGCCCTGAGATCAGTCGCCGCAGGCGGTGGTGGAGGATCCACGCAGGCTTGAGCCAGCGAACCCAGACCGGGGTGAGCGCCAGGGTCTCCTGTTTTTCACGGATGGCGTTCGGTTTAAGATTCATATTGTCGCCGGTGTCGGCAAAAACCGAGGTGAATACGTCGGACACCGCCATCGGCACGCCGGCGTTCATCAGCGCCTGCATCCAGTGATAATCCCCCAGATCGCGCCACTTAGTGTCAAAGTAGATTCCCCAGCCCTGGATGACCCGGCGCCGGATGAAAATGGAGCTGGTCAGCACAGGAAAGCGGAGGTGCATATGACGGGCGTTGGGCGTCAGCGAAGGGCGATGGCAAAGGTACTTGCCCTCGCCATCGGTCACAATGCTACCGGCCAGCAGCACTTCAACCAGCGGGTGGGATTCGAAAAAATCGCGGACGGCCTTCAGCGCACCCGGGAGGTATTGCTCATCGCAGTTGAGATACGCGAGGATATCGCCAGTGGCCCGCCGGTAGCCGCGGTTCACTGCATCGTACATCCCCTGATCTTTTTCGATGAACGCTGTCACGCGCGGGTCGTGCGGCAGCCAGTCCAGCGTGCCGTCGTCCGAGCAGGAATCCTGGACCAGATGCTCGAGCTCCACCCCCTGCTGATCCGCCACGGAGGCGATGCAGAGTTTGAGCCACGCGGAGTTGCGGAAGCTCGGTGTAATAATGGAGAATTTTAGGCCCGCCGGGGGGGTGGCGCGAGTCAGCATCTCGGTATTCCCCTCTTTTTTGGTTTTAATCTGGAGGGAAAATTCCAGCCGGATGCGGCAGAGGGTCAGGATGAAAGTTTCAAGGAGAAGGAAGCGGGTGAAAAAATTCCAGATGAAAACAAACCGGGATTGGTAGTCGGCATCATTGTCGTATTGAATCAGGGGCCCGGCAATCGCGCTCAGAAGCACAAAAAGAGTCGCCCATCGCGGACCTGCTGTGAGTGCCAGAAAGCTGCAGGGGACGCTGTAAAAAAGAAGGAAGAGCAGATGAGGGTCGCTGAGGCTGTGAAGCCAAGCCGTGAGGGTCAACAAAACCGAGGCGAAGCCAATCGCCGTCCAATGCGATTTGAAATCCTGCAGCAGTGAGCTTTTTTCATCAATGGTCCCTGAGGGGGGGGTGATCACCCATCCCTTTAGAAGGCGGTAAAGAGTCAGCCAAGCCAGCGGCAGGATTTCAAAGCTGGCCCGCACTATTGAGTCATAAAGAGTCCACAGCCCTCCGGCAGTGTTTTGGAAGAAAAAGCTCCATCGGTCTGCAAACCTCATCCCCGGACGAGGGGTCGACTCCGGGTTGCCGTTCGATCGCATTTGTTCCCAGCGGTGGGTGTAGTGTTCCAACTTTTTCGAGGTGGCGCTCGAGACCAGCTGGGCTGGAAATTGTTGGCGCTCAATGATGCCGCGCCGCAGGTGGGCGTGATGCGGGGCCTTGTAGACGGACTGCAGATCCGCCTGGTTCAGGTTCAGCATCTGGGGGGCGAAGGGGATGTTTAGAAAATCAGAGATCCGGCGGCATTGCGTCTCGGTCTGATCCACGATGCCGGCGTAGTCCACTTCTAAAACCCGCGCGCCTTTGGCTTTGAGTTCATGGGATTGGCGGATCAGGCTTTCCTGCTGAAAAACCATCCGGCTTAATATTCCCCGGGTGCTAAAAAACCGCGAGGTTTGTCCCGCCTGGAGGATGCTCCGGTAAATTTCCACAGGCGGACGCCAAACAATGATAAAGGAGGCATGGGGATACAGTTTGTGGAGCTGATTCAGCCGGTTGCAATAAAAAGGGGATTTTTCGCCATACACCTTGGCACCTTTCGTCATTGCATACCGCTGATACAGATCCAGCGGGGTCCGAATCAGGGCGAGGTCCGGGTCGTTATGATCTAAGACCATCCGATGTCGCGAGAGGGCCTGGTTATAAAACTCCAACCGTTGCGCCCAGTTTCGCTTGAGCCGGTATTCCAGAAGGGGCTTAGGAAAGTTCCAGATGTCCAGCTCATACATCAGGGCGATGTGGGGGCTCTGATTGAGCAGCGAGCAAAGCAGCGATGTGCCCGAGCGAAAAACGCCGACGATAAAAACCGGATCCGATTTAGTCATGGGTGATGCAGCGTGAGCTGTGTTAAAGGATTGATGGGAACGATGCCCAAGGCAACCTTCAAAAAGCGGCGCCCGGGCGGAATTTTTGGGCGATGGGAATCCGCCGGCCTGTGCCGAAGGCCCGCGGCGACACTTTCAAGCCGGGCGCGGCCTGACGGCGCTTGTATTCGCTGAACGTGACCTTGTTGATCACGTCGTTCACCATCGCCGCATCAAAACCGCTGCGGATGATTTCCTCTTTGCTCCGGTGATCCACGATATACGCCTGCAGGATCGCATCAAGCACCTCATAGGGCGGCAGGGAGTCCTGGTCGGTCTGACCGGGGCGCAATTCTGCGCTCGGCGGCTTGGTGAGGGTGTCGGCGGGGATGATTTCTCGATCGCGGTTCACCCAGCGCGCGATGGCGTAGACGTCCGTTTTCAGCACGTCCGCGATAGGGGCGAGCGCCCCGCTCATATCGCCGTACAGCGTGCAATAGCCCACGGCCATCTCGGATTTGTTCCCGGTAGTTAGCACCAGCCCCCCGAACTTATTAGAGAGGGCCATCAGCATCACGCCGCGCAGCCGCGACTGGATATTTTCCTCGGCCTCGTTTGGCCGGGTGCCAGCAAAAACCGTTTCCAATTGCCCTTCCACCGCCTCAAATGCCGGCTCAATGGGCAGGACTTGATAGCGAATGCCCAGGTTTTTCGCGAGCGCCTCCGCATCGGTCAAGCTGCCGCGGCTCGAATGACGGGCCGGCAGCGCTACGCCCCAGACGTTTTCCGCCCCCAGCGCATCGGCGGCCAGCACCGCCACCAGCGCTGAATCAATGCCGCCAGACAGGCCGAGAAGCACCGATTGGAAGCCGCATTTGCGGACGTAATCGCGGATGCCGAGCGACAGCGCGGAGAAAATCTGCTGCTCGCGCTGCGGGAAGCTGGGCGCTGGGCGCCGGGCGTTGATCGATGGGCTGAAATCCACCACTAAAACGTCTTCGGCAAAACCCTTGCCCAAGGCCAGCACTTCGCCGCGCCCATTCAGCGCAAGGCTGTGGCCGTCGAAGATGAGCTCGTCGTTCGCGCCGACGAGGTTGACTTGGGCGAGGGGAATTTTTTCGTCGCGTGCCACGCGCTGCAGCATTTCCAGCCGGGTGCGTTCCTTGCCCTCGTGCCACGGCGACGCGGAAAGGTTGAGGATGATTTCCGCGCCCTGGGCGGCCAGCTCCCGGACGGGGTCGCGCCGGTAGCGACGGTCCGGCCAGAAATCCTCGTCGTTCCAGATGTCCTCGCAAACGGTGATGCCGAGCTGGCGCCCTTTGAATGGATACGGCGCGGCGCTTTGGGCCGGCTCAAAATAGCGGTCCTCGTCAAAAACGTCATAGGTCGGCAGCAGGCTTTTGTGGGTGCGCCAGACCACGGTTCCGTTCTGCAGCACCGCAGCGGAATTGCGTAGGCCGCGCCCGGGCTTATCCGGATTGCGATCCACATAGCCGACGCAGAGCGGAACGGCTCCGACGCCCCGGGCCGTCTCGGCCAGGGCTGCCAAGTTGGCTTCTATGAAATCGGTGCGCTGGAGCAGGTCGCGCGGCGGATAGCCGCAGAGGAACAATTCCGGCGCGAGAACGAACTCCGCGCCCCGGGCGCAGGCTTGGTCATAACCGGCCAGGAGCTTTTTCCGGTTGGCGGAGAAGTCGCCGATGGTCGAATTCAGTTGGAGCAGGCCGATAATCATTTTGGATTCAGGATACGTGATGTGTGCGCGGCGCAAACCCCAAAAGAAAGCAAAAGTCGTAACGCTTCAATGGTAATTAAATGTTTTCCAAGCCATGGATGGCGGTGGCCATGCCGGCGAGATATTGTTCGAGCGAGAAATGGCGGAGAAAAAGCTCGCGGAGGACGTGTTCATTGCCGGGGAGTGCGGCCATTTTCAAAAGGGTAAGAGCGATTTCGTCCGGATCCTGCCCGTGGATAAGCCCGGGATAGTCCGGCGGGAGCATTTCGGGGAGCGAACGCCACCGGGTCGTGATAATGGGGAGGCCGAAGGCCATCGCCTCGATGAGGCATACAGGCTGGTTTTCGCCGAGGTATTGGGTAGGAAAACAAATCACATCGGCCTCGCGCAAAACTCGGATTTTTTCGTCGCCGGAAACAAAGCCGGCGTGGTGAACGGCGGTGGCGAATTCCGGGTCCTGCATCAACTGGTGGAAAGCCTCGCGTTCTTCCGCGGTCATGAAATTTCCGGCAAAAATCAGTTTCATCCGCACGGTCTGGCGGCGGGCCGCCAAGGTCCGGTTGGCGATCACAACCCCGTGCATGGTGGCGAAGAGTCCCTTCTCCCGCAAACCGTTGGCGAGGAATAACACATTTATCATCGCCGGATTCTCTCCTGCCGCCGCCCGTTCGCCCGCGTTCAGTGATTCGCCGGCGAGCAATTTTGTGCGCGCAGCAAAGCGCGCGTGGCGCCGGGGAAGGATGGCCGCTTCGAAATCCGGGCAAGGATCGGGGATGCCGTTATTGACGACTTCGATGCGGCGGGAAAGAAATTTCTGCACATCGGTCGCGTTGTAACGCGACAGCACGATGCTCAAGTCCACCGGTTTAAAGAGGTGGTAGGTGATGGCGCGCGTGCGGATTTGAACGGAGGTTTCCAGCCACTTGGCGAGGCCGGCGGCATGCCAGTGGAGAATGATTTTTTTGAAAAAGGGACGGCAGATAAGCATGATCAGCCAGTCGCGGTAAAGAGCGACGCGTTTGCCCGGCGCAGGAACGTAATAGAGATGAGTCACGCCGTAACGGAACCGGCACCAAATCGCTTGGAGGCAATAAAATAAAATCAGCGGGAGTTTGCCGGTCTGGAGTTCGCCGACATCGGCAAGACTTTTGGAAAAACGCGCGTCCACGTGATAACACTCAATGCCGTAGCCGTTGCTTCCAGATGATATGTCCTTGCGTTTGCGGCAATCACCGCCGAAGCCATTGAGCATGAGTTGAACCATGTAACTTTGGCCATGGTGCGGCGGGGGCACGTGGGCGAAAATGAGCAGCTTCATACAGACGCGATTTCAGTCTCAACTTGCGCGAAGGCGGGCTTGAAAGAAAGGTTTTTTGTGCGGGGCCCGACTGGCGCGCGGGCGGATTCGTTGATTATGGGTGAGGTCGCGGTGAGCGACCGGATGAGAACCTTGAAAGCCAAGCGGCGCCGGACGTCAGCCGAGCTTTATGTTGGTTTTCGGGTTGGGAATCAATGGGACTGGTCAGCGGTCAGACCGGTTTCTTCAGCGTTGCAAGAGGGATCGCGCGCTGGAAAAAGCCTGTTACTCGCACGAGAACCGCAGCCTGTCCATCTTTTCAGCCCCTTGACCGATCATTGGTGATCGACTGGGGCGACGGTTAAATCGGGGTCCGGGACACTTTCAAACTGAACGTTAATATTGCGGTGTTGGCCACCTGATTGCTTGCCGAAAGCAGAGGCGTGGCCCGGTTGCGGTTGTCCACCGTGATGCTAGTTCCCGCCCGCTTGGAAATCACCATTTGACGCCGAATTCAGGCCCCGCATCCAGCATGCGCTGAACCATTCCGGGACTCGGCGGCGGCGGCACCTCTTCACCCTCCCCAGCAGGATCCAATGTCTTCTCAAACCAACCTTCCATCCCAGCAGGGGTGAAGGTAGCGATCATCTTGGCGTGGCCTGATCCCGTGTTGCGATAGGTGTGGGGAACCCCACGGGGTGCATGGACAAAATCTCCGGCCCGGACATCGATCCTCTTGCCCCCCACCTCGATCTCCAACTCCCCTTCTAGGAGATAAAAACTTTCATCCTCCCGGAGATGGGTGTGCATTGGAGGTCCCCCGCCCGGCGGCACCAAGCACTCCACAATGAAACAGGAACCACCGCTGGTTTCCCCCGTAATCAGGAAGCGGTAGCGGTCCCCGCCGGGACCCCAGAACGATTTTCCTGAGCCGGATGGAACGTGGATTTCTGGGTTCGTGTTCATCTTATTAGTCCTTGTGTGAGCTGTTGTGAGCGCCGCAAAAAATCAGCCGTGAGCTCCTTCAATCGGGCAGCAAACAAGCCTCTGAAGCCTCTGGAACACCTTCGTCCAGAGTGACCAAAAGCAAGGGAACCAAGGGCATCCAGCATCGCATCCCGCGCAATACATCCGCCACCTACTGATAGAAAGGGGTCACTCCATAGTAACGCGGCACTGACCTCATTTTTCTGACGCGGCATGGTGAAATTTGTGTCTGGTCTTTATAATGGGGCCAGCGACCCGCCGGCCTCGGTCGGGGGGCTTATCCCTGAAGCGCAAAGAGGGATTTGTGGCGGTAATGCAGAATCTTATACTCCGGCGTGTCGCACAGCTCCTCCACCAGGTCGAACTGCCCCTCAAACGGCGGGAAAAAAGCGTCCCCGCCCTCGACCGTGCGCTTCACGACGGTCAGATACAGGTCGGAGCAGCGCGGCAGCGCCTGCTCATAAATCTGCGCCCCGCCGCAGATAAAGATGTCGTTCGGGAATTCCGCCGGATCCAGCTTGTCGAGCGATTTGAAGATAAAAATCTCCGTCTCCACCATTTCGCCCAGCTTGGAGAAATGAAACTGGCAGGGCTGTTTCAAATGCTTCCCCCCGCGCCATTCGTGATATTGTCCGAATATTTCCGGATGCTGCTTGATGAGCCTCTGGGGATGTCGCGTTAAAACCAGATTTTTCCGGTGCGGCAGCGGCCGGCCCAGGCTTTCAAAGGTCTTGCGGCCCATGACAATCACATGGCCCATGGTCGTTTTTTTGAACCACTTGAAATCCTCCGGCAGATACCAGGGAATCTTGTTCTCCGCGCCAATCACACGATTGAGCGACATGGCGGCGATGGCTTTAAAATGTTTCATCTCAAAGGTCAGGCGGACCGATAGTTATTCATCGCCCACAAGGGCCTTCCGGATTGCGGCGACATCTCCCAAACCCCCGGGGCGCTGTGTTGAATTCCATTGTTCACGGTGGCGTGGGCTGGATCAAACCGCAATCGGCGCCTTGATGACCGGATGCGGATCGTAGCCGATGATTTCAAAATCCTCATACTTGAAATCGCGGATATTTTTCACCGCAGGATTTAATTTCAGCTGCGGCAGCGCGCGCGGTTCGCGCGAGAGCTGCAGCTTGGCCTGCTCCACATGATTCGCATAGAGGTGCAGGTCGCCAAAGGTGTGCACGAAATCCCCCGGCTTTAGCCCGCACACCTGCGCCACCATCATCGTCAGGAGCGCGTAGCTGGCGATGTTGAAGGGCACCCCGAGGAAAATATCCGCGCTGCGCTGGTACAGCTGGCAGCTCAACTCGCCTTCGCTCACATAAAACTGGAACAGCGTGTGGCACGGCGGCAGCGCCATCCCCTGGATTTCTCCCGGATTCCACGCGCTGACAATGAGCCGCCGGCTGTCGGGATTCTTTTTGATCTGCGCGATGACGTCGTCGATCTGATTGAGCGAGCGGCCGTCGGCGGTGCGCCAGTCGGTCCACTGCGCCCCGTAGACGCGGCCCAGATTGCCATCCTTGTCCGCCCATTCGTCCCAGATCGTCACGCCGTGGTCCTGGAGCCATTGGACGTTCGTGTCGCCCCGCAGAAACCAGAGCAGCTCATAGAAAATCGATTTGGTATGGACCTTCTTGGTGGTCAGAAGCGGGAACGAGTCGCGCAGCGGATAGCGGGCCTGCGCGCCGAACAGCGAATAGGTGCCTGTGCCGGTGCGATCCGCCTTGAATTTTCCGTGTTCAAGGACGTGCCGGAGCAGGTCGAGGTATTGAATCATCGCGGGAAAAATTTAACCACGGATCCGCACCGATGGACACGAAGAAATTTGACGTCTCCGCATTCCGGTCGGGATTCCCCCCGGCGCCCGCGGTCCACCCACCCCGAGAAGCGCAAACTGGCGCACCCCAAAATCCCCCAGCCCAAACCGCCTCCACCGCCTCCTCCACCGGACGGCCCCAAGTGTGCCACCCGACTGCGCCACGCTCTTTAAAAGTGCGCCAAAATGACTCTTATGGCACTTTTTTAATTCAGGATTTCGCTTTAAAAACCCTTTAATTCGAGGTTTTTAAATCTTTTTCGATTTGGCATTGGGATTGCGTTGGGTGAGGAGCGGTTAAAATTCAACCTTTAAAATTTTATGGCAAAAGTATTAGGCATCGATTTGGGCACCACGAACTCCTGTATGGCCGTCATGGACAGCGGCGAGCCGTTGGTGCTGGAAAACTCTGAAGGCAAGCGCACGACCCCGTCCGTGGTGGCGTTCACGAAATCCGGCGAGCGCGTGGTGGGCGACGCGGCCAAGCGCCAGGCGGTGACCAATTCGCGCAACACCATTTACTCCGTGAAGCGCTTCATGGGGCGCAAGTTTGACGAGGTGCAGGAGGAAATCAAGCGCGTCCCCTACAAGGTGGTCAAGGCCACCAACGGCGACGTCGCGGTGGAGGTGGAGGTGGACGGCAAGCCCAAGCAGTTTTCGCCGCCGGAAATCTCCGCAATGATTCTGTCCAAGCTGAAAGCGGATGCCGAAACGCGTCTGGGCGAGAAAATCACGCAGGCGGTCATCACGGTGCCCGCCTACTTCAACGACTCGCAGCGCCAGGCCACCAAGGACGCCGGCCGCATTGCCGGCCTGGAAGTTCTGCGCATCATCAACGAGCCGACGGCCGCCTCGCTCGCCTACGGTCTCGATAAGAAAAAAGACGAGAAAATCGCGGTCTACGATCTCGGCGGCGGCACGTTCGACATTTCCGTGCTGGAAATCGGCGACGGCGTTTTTGAAGTGAAGGCCACCAACGGGGACACGCATCTCGGCGGCGACGACTGGGACAACACCCTGATGGACTGGATCCTGGATGAATTCAAGCGCGAGTACAACATGGACCTCCGCAAGCAGCCCGACGCGCTCCAGCGCATCAAGGAGGAGGCCGAGAAAGCCAAGATCGCCCTCTCCAGCGCGCAGCAATATGATATCAACCTGCCATTCATCACGGCGGATGCCACCGGGCCTAAGCACATCCAGAAGGCCCTCACCCGGGCCAAAATGGAGCAGCTCACCGACAAGCTGTTTGAACGCACCATCGGGCCGGTGAAAGCCTGCCTCAAGGATGCGGGCATCGAGGCGTCCAAGATCGACGAGCTCGTGCTGGTCGGCGGCATGACCCGCATGCCGCGCGTGGTGCAAACAGCGCATTCCCTTGTCAACAAACCGCCGCACCAGGGCGTGAACCCGGATGAAGTCGTCGCCATCGGCGCCGGCATCCAGGGCGGCGTGCTCAAGGGCGAAGTGAAGGATGTCCTCCTGCTGGACGTGACGCCTCTGTCGCTCGGCATCGAGACGCTTGGGGGCGTGTTCACCAAGTTGATTGAGCGCAACACCACCATCCCGTCCCGCAAATCCGAAATCTTCTCGACCGCCTCGGACAGCCAGCCCGGCGTGGAAATCCACGTGCTCCAGGGCGAGCGCCAGTTTTCCAAGGACAACAAGACCATCGGCCGCTTCAATCTGGCGGACATCCCGCCCGCGCCGCGCGGCGTGCCGCAGATCGAGGTGACCTTCGACATCGACGCCAACGGCATCCTGCACGTGGGCGCCAAGGACCTCGGCACGGGCAAGGAACAGAAAATCAGCATCACCGCCAGCAGCGGCCTCTCGAAGGAAGAAGTTGAAAAGATGCGCAAGGATGCCGAAGCCCATGCCGACGATGACAAGGCGCGCCTTGAAGAAATCCAGACGCGCAACGAGGCGGACAATGCGGTCTATCGCACCGAGAAAACGCTCAAGGAGAATGCGGACAAGATTTCCGCGGACGACAAGGGCAAGCTCGAGGCCGCTGTCACCGCTGTGAAGGAGGCCCTCAAAGGCTCCGACGCCGCCGCCATCAAATCCACCAGCGAAAAGCTGAATGAAGTCTGGCAGGCCGTCTCCACCGAGCTTTACAAGGCCGCCGCTGCCAAGGCGCAGGCCGAAAAAGGCGCGGCCGGGGCCCAGCCGGAAGGCGGCGAACCGAAGTCCGAAGAAAAGAAGGACGAAGGCGTGATTGACGCGGAAGTCGTGGACGAAAAGAAATAATCCGGATCCGCCGGCCATCCGCTGAACCGCGCCAGCTCGGAGGCGCTTTTCGCGGCCGGCCGGCATCTAAAACACCGTCGAAATCAGATCCCAATAAATTTTCCTGCCGCTCGGGCGGCGGGAGTTAATTAAGCAGTCAACAAAACAACAACCAACAGAAAAAAGTATGGCACTGAACATCAAACCGCTCGGCGACCGCGTCCTCGTGGAAGCCGTCGAAGAGAAAGAAGTCAAAAAAGGCGGCATCATCATCCCCGATTCCGCCAAGGAAAAACCCGTGGAAAGCATCGTTGTGGCGCTGGGCACGGGCAAGACCGACGACAACGGCAAGAAGGTGGCCTTTGAAGTGAAGAAGGGCGACCGCATCATCGCCAGCCAATACGGCGGCACGCCGATCAAGCTGGACGGCAAGGAATACAAAATCCTGAGCAGCGAAGACATCCTCGCCGTTCTGGAATAACCCCTCTCATCCCTTAACTTAAAACTATAAACTAATTATATGGCAGCTAAACAATTGATATTCGACGAGCAGGCGCGGCAGGCGCTGCTCAAGGGCGTTCAGAAACTCGCCCGCGCCGTCGTGGCAACCCTCGGCCCGAAAGGCCGCAACGTCGTCATCGACAAAAAATTCGGCTCCCCCACCGTCACCAAGGACGGCGTGACGGTCGCCAAGGAAATCGAGCTGGATGACCCCTATGAAAACATGGGCGCCCAGATGGTCCGCGAAGTCGCCAGCAAGACGAGCGACGCCGCCGGCGACGGCACCACGACCGCGACGGTTCTGGCGGAAGCGATTTATCGCGAAGGCTTGAAATACGTCACCAGCGGCGCCAGCCCGATCGGCATCCAGCGCGGCATCAACAAGGCTGTGGAAGCCGCCGTGGAGCATCTCGCCAAAATCTCCAAGAAGGTCAAGGACAAGGAAGAGATCAAGCAGGTCGCAACCGTTTCCGCCAACTGGGACACCACCATCGGCGAAATCATCGCAGACGCCATGGACAAGGTCGGCAAGGACGGCACCATCACGGTCGAGGAAGCCAAGTCCATCGAGACCACCCTGGACGTGGTCGAAGGCATGCAGTTCGACAAGGGCTATCTCTCCCCCTACTTCGTGACCAGCGCGGACACCATGGAAGTCAAGCTGGAGGACGCCTACGTTCTGAACTACGAGAAGAAAATCAGCAACCTCAAGGACTTGCTGCCGATCCTCGAAAAAGTCGCGAAGACCAGCAAGCCGCTCTTGATCATTGCCGAAGAAGTCGAAGGCGAAGCGCTGGCGACTCTCGTGGTGAACAAACTGCGCGGCACCATCAATGTCTGCGCCGTCAAAGCCCCCGGCTTCGGCGACCGCCGCAAAGCCATGATGGAAGACATTGCCGTGCTCACCGGCGGCAAATGCATCACGGAAGACCTCGGCATCAAGCTGGAAAGCATCGGCCTGGAAGACCTCGGCCGCGCCAAGCATATCGTCGTGGATAAGGAAAACACCACCATCGTCGAAGGCAATGGCAAGTCCTCGGAGATCCAAGGCCGCGTCAATCAGATCCGCCGCCAGATCGAAGAGACCACCAGCGATTACGACCGCGAAAAACTCCAGGAGCGCCTGGCCAAGCTCGCCGGCGGCGTGGCTGTCATCAACGTCGGGGCTCAGACCGAGACCGAAATGAAAGAAAAGAAAGCGCGCGTGGAAGACGCATTGCATGCGACCCGCGCGGCTGTCGAAGAGGGCATCGTGGCCGGGGGCGGCGTGGCATTGATCCGCACCATCCCAGCGATTGAAGCCGTCAAGGGCGCGAACGACGACGAGCAGATCGGCGTGGACATCATCAAGCGCGCCGTCGAAGGCCCGCTGCGTTCGCTCGCCGCGAATGCCGGCGTGGAAGGCTCGCTCATCGTGCAGGAAGTCAAGAAGCGCAAGGGCAACGAAGGCTACAACGTCGCCACAGGCGAATACGAAGACCTCGTCAAAGCCGGCGTGGTGGACCCGAAGAAGGTCACCCGCTCCGCTCTGCAGAATGCGGCATCGATCGCCGGCCTCCTGCTCACGACCGAATGCCTCATCACCGACGCTCCGGAAAAGGAAAAGGCCGCGCCGATGGGCGGCGGCCACGGCGGCGGCGGCGGCATGGGTGACATGGGCGGCATGGGCGGCTACTAAGCCGAGCGCCCCTTCAATAAAGAGTCTGTCAGGACGCGGCCGGGAGCAATCCCGGCCGCGTTTTTTTGCCGGAACGCATCACCTCCGGCCCTTGGATTGTCTAATGCCAGAAGCCTCCTCCCTGTGCTTGAGGAAGAAAGCGCACGCACGAGCGGTCAGCGCGCTGCGCTGCACTCGCCCGCGTTCAGCGGGCCATTCTCTCGGAGCCCTTCGACCGTCCCCAAGCGCCTCCCCTCCCCGCCCTCTCCTCCAATTTCATGGAAGAGAGGGAGTGCAGGCAGCGACGCCTTGCCGTTGCATTCCCCTCTTAATTTTAGAATGGAGATTTAAATTAAAACGTTCACCCGTCGAATGAGGCTAGGCTCTCGCGCAGGTTCTCCCCCTCGCCCCGCGAACGCTTGAGCGCGGAGAGGGCCGGGGAGAGGGGTCCGTTTTTTCGGCGCTGTCTTTGCTAGGATTGGCGAGCCTCTGTTTCGGAATTCGGGTTTATGCGCGGGTTTCTTTCAATTGCTTGATCAATTCGGCTCAGATCTTGCCCCTTGGTGTCCTGGGCACCTTGGCGGTTCATTCGGACTACAGGGTTCCGGTTCAAAAGAATTCCGCGATTCCCTGTCCTCACTTTCCCCTTTTGCGCGAGTCCTGAAAAAACTAGACTGCAGCCATGATTCTGCCCGGATTTCCCGTCGCCCGCCCGCGCCGGTTGCGCACCTCTCCCGCCCTGCGCCGCCTGGTGGCGGAGACCTCGCTGAATGTCTCGCAGCTCGTGCTCCCGCTGTTTGCCCGCAGCGGGCGGAAGCAGCGCCGGCCCGTGGACGCGATGCCCGGGGTGTTTCAACTGTCGCCGGACGAGGTTCTGCGCGAGGCGGCAGCGGCGCACGCGCTGGGCATCCCCGCCGTATTGCTGTTCGGCATTCCGGATAAAAAGGACGCAAAGGCAAGCGGCGCCTACGCCCGGAACGGCGTGGTCCAGCAGACCGTGCGCCTGTTGAAAAAGGAATTGCCGTCCCTGCTGGTGATCACCGACGTGTGCCTGTGCGAGTACATGGATCACGGCCATTGCGGGGTGGTCCGGGGCGAAAAAATCCTGAACGATCCCACGCTCGCCCTGCTGGCGCAAACGGCGACCAGCCATGCCGAGGCGGGGGCGGACATCCTCGCGCCCAGCGACATGATGGATGGACGCGTGGCGGCCATCCGCGCGGCGCTGGACAAAAACCACTTCATCGACACGCCGATCATGAGCTATGCGGCAAAGTTTGCCTCGGCGTTCTACGGGCCCTTCCGCGAGGCCGCCGGGTCCGCCCCGCAGTTCGGCGATCGGCGCAGCTATCAGATGGATCCGGCGAACGCGAACGAAGCCCTGCGCGAGGTCGCCTTGGACGTCCAGGAAGGCGCGGACCTCCTCCTGGTCAAGCCGGCGCTGGCGTGTCTGGACATCCTGCACCGGGTGAAAAAGGAATTCGGCCTGCCCACCGCCGCCTACGCGGTGAGCGGCGAACATGCGATGATCAAGGCCGCGGCCGCGAAGGGATGGATTGACGAGCGCGCCGTGACGCTGGAAAGCCTGCTGGCGATGCGGCGGGCGGGGGCGGACATTCTGATCACCTACGCGGCAATGGACGCCGCCCGCTGGATGAAATAGGCCAGAATTTCCGAGTATCGGGGCCGATTCCCGTCCGCCCAGAGGGCGGAACGAACGGGAATAAAACACTCGCCTTGCGAGTTGTTTTACGGCGCCTGACGCTGCGCTCGTCGCCGGGGACGCCGCAGCGCGGCGATCCCTACCGGGGGCGTTGGGACGGCTAAGATCATTGAAGTGCGGTGCGGCTCGGTAGAAAATCTTTATTCGAGAACGGGCTTCAACATGAGATTCCACCATCCAAGCAGGTAGAGGGCATCGCGCTGCGATGCCCCCGCCCGGGAGGGCGGAACGAACGGGAATAAGATACTCGCTTTGCGATTCGATTTCCGGCGCCTGACGCTGCGCTCGGCGCCGGGGACGCCGA
>CAILMI010000042.1 GCA_903835255.1 uncultured Verrucomicrobia subdivision 3 bacterium | reverse complement strand
TTGTATTTCCATGAGCCGGCAAAGCCGCCGAAAGTGACCCCCTCAAATTCATGGGTGACGAGGTGAAGATCTCGGATTGGTTCAGGAAAGGCGGAGGCGGCATCGTGATTGCCCTTTACGGCCAAGATGCCGCGGCATCCACAGCGTTCGGCTATTTTGAGAATAACCGCATCCGGCAGGTCGCCCAAGGAAACCAGCAGGTCCGCAGGTTCATCCGGGATGCGGTTCCCGACAAATTCGTCGTCGGCGATGATGAGGAGATTCATGGCAGACGAGTGACCGGGCACCGCTGTGATTTGGGTTTCAAAACAGGGGGCAGGATAGGCGTTCGTTTTCCAATGTCCATCCCTAGCCAGCGTGACGCTGGACCCGATTTGAATACTGGGACTTTGACGCAAATTGCACGAATTAACGCGAATTTGGGAGGGGACTTAAACCGTAAAGAACTCAGAGACCAGCATGACGCTGGACCCGATTGGGGCAGCCAAGTAAAGAAATTGGTAGCAATGACACGTTACTATTTTCCACTATTGCCAATAACAGGCTTTGGAAGGGATGAGATTGCGGACGCCGCCACGGGGATCAATCACGTCGCCGGTGTAGCGTGGGATGATGTGGAAATGAATTTGCGGCATAGTTTGGCCGGCTGCGGGGCCGTCATTGAGGCCGAAGTTAAACGCTTCCGGTGACGGTATGAGCGTAGTAGCGAGATATTGTTGGGTCCAATCAATCCACTGGAGCAAGCGGGACTTCTCGTCACCATTGAGCTCTTGGAAACGAATAACGGGGCGACGAGCGATGATCAACGAGTGGCCAGGGGTGATCGGAAATTTATCACGCACAATAGCGAATAGGTCATCGGTGGCGAGAATGCGCGCGGGTTCGATTTCACCAAAGGCTGGGAGTTGCAATTTCCCATTCATGGGCGAGCGGTGGGAATGACCGGGCAGGAGGCAAAATCACTAAGCGTACGCGCAATGGGTTTGCCGGGGCGACGGTGGATGAGAGCGGATACTTCGCGGGGGGCGGTTTCCTGAATTGCCCCAAGCTGGAAGCGGTAGTAATAAGCGGCCTTCATTATTTCAATCGGCTTTTGGATCTCGTCGGCGCGCTCTTTTGCCGACACCAACTTTACCGCCTCCACTTTGGCTATCCAGCTGGAAGTTTTGCCCGCGTGATAAGCGGCGAAAAAATCGGAACGAAAGGGATCGAACTGTAAATTAGTGGGTTCGCCAGATTCGTTCGCACCCTGATTTTTCCATTCGACTGCGTGGCAGAAAAATACGGCAGCCTGACGGCACGCTTCAGCGCCCTGATCATCGCGGACAAAACCGAGCAACACCTGGGTGTCTTGGGGTGGCTGGGTCCTTACGGGAAATTCGGGCAAACTGGCCGCGGCGGCGAGAGGTTGCTCACGGATTGTGTCGTGAGTCCAATAATTGATGCGGTGGCTTTGGGTGAATTTGCTGGCTTGGTGTTTTAGGAAGTCTTGAAAGAATCGTTGCAAAGATTCCAATCCGAGGGCTTCGTGATTGCCATTGTTCGCCTTGGGTTTGAGGGCGAAGGCGCCAATCCCGGGAATAATTTCGTGGTAACGGCGATAAACATTACGATCGTTGCCGGTGTCCTTGTAGTCGGGCCGAACATCGGTACCAGGATAAAGCACAAACGAGCCCACCGTGCGGCGGATGGCTTCGTTGTAGGTATGCATTTTATAGAGATCGGCATTCTTAACGGTGCCGGTGGACTTGGCTTCCTGGCGGTCGGCGTCTGTGTCTTCAGAAGCGCCAAAAAGATCCTTGAGGCGATCGATGCGATACTTGGCGTCGAAGTGGAGATAGGAAATGGTTCCGGCTTTTTCTGCCTGCTGTTCCGCCTTCTGCCAATCATAGCCCTCATAGGTAGGCAAGATGACGACCGTATAATCGGGACGAAAGCTTTTGCTGTAGGAACCGTCTTCCAAGATACCGGATTGTGGGCGAAATTCGCGGTTATAGAAAAAGTGAACCAGGAGTTGCTGGCCCGCTTGTTCCCAGCGGAAACGGCAGTATGATTTTGATCCACGTTTGAGATTAATCCGCATACCTCCATCGGTCGGTTTGCAGCAAAAAGGAAGCGCCCTGGCATCCGCAGCTTCATCATCACGAAGCCAGGTCATGCCAAGATTCTTATGGAACATGTCGATCAGGACGAAATAAAGCCAGAACTCATACAGAGTGGCGACATCACGATTGGTGCCATCGTAGGCGTCTTTGCGGCCGGGCCAATCAATCTGGGCGGCGGCATCTATCATTAGCCAGGCATGAAGAATATCGCGATAGCCTTCGCGCTTCTGGAGAGCTTGACTTTCAAAAGGGATGCGGCGGAGCGGGCCGATTTCAGTGAAGAAGGGTTTGGATAGACAGGCATCTAGGGTATCGCGCATCTGAACAGCTTCCTGCCAGGCGGCTCCGCGCTCACGATTGAGCACCAGGACCCGCCCATCGGGATTAGCAATGCGTGAATTGATTACATCCTCGCAAATGCCGCGAAAGTTTTGGAGAGCGAATTTTACGAACCGATTAGGAGGCGTATCGAAACTATCGAATTTCCGTTCCGTCAGGATTTCCTGCGGCGTAAAACCCGCGATTACTCCACCGCCATGGCCGGCATCTTCCCATTGTCGGCCGAAACGAAGTGGGTCACGAGCAAAAGCGGCCGGCGAGGCCAAGGCAGACGGTTGCCAAACGCGTTCGCGTTTTAAGGTGGAATGAGGGCGACGGGAAAGCGTTTCCAGATAGAGATCCAATCGGTCGGGACCTAAGACATGGCGCAGAAAAAGAAACTGCTCCAGCAGCGTCTGGCTGCGTTTTTCCGGGTTAGCGGAGATATTGAGAGCGGTGGGAGCGCCCCAATCCAACAGGAGTTGGCTGCAGCGGTTTCCAATCGATTCCACCATTGCACGATATTCTTGCGCGTAATCAATTTTCTCGGTGATAACTTCAAAGTAAAGACGGCGACCAAGGGGCTGGTCTCGGTGGAGGAGATCGAACCAGGCCGCGCCGAGGTAAATGGTAAAACGGAAGTCGCCATGGATTCGCCCCGAAGTGCGACGCTCATTCCACTGGTTTCGAGCCAATGAACCAGAAAGGCTGCTACGAAAGGCTAGGTCATTGATGGCCAGAGGGGCACCGATTAGAAGTTCCCAGTGGAAAGCAGCGACTTCAATAACAGCCAAGGGATGCATGCCATTAATGGCAGCACCGGGGTCATAACCCAATGGTGAATCGGCACTACCTAATTTACCTTCCCAACCAGCCGGTAAAAACGGGAGCGGTTGCATTCCCGATTCCGGCGCTTTTTCATCGGCAGGCGCCAGCAATAGTTGAACGCCGTCGGTCAACGGAATCTTGATGGAAGCGAGCCGATTCATTTACTGGATGAAGCTGACAAACTGGTCGCGTCGCACGGCTTCGAGCATTTCGAGCAGCTTGGTGTGGCTCAGCGGGAATGCGACCTCGTTGGGTGGCGTGGCCGGGGGATAATTGTTGAGGGCGGCTTCGTGCTGGAGTGGCTTTTGCGATGCGTTCAGATCGAGTTTTTCGCAATAGGTGGCGAGGGCAATCAAGATGGCTTCGAGGCGACGACGGCTACCGTAAAGTTTAGGGAGTATTTTCTGGAGTATTTGAGCATCGAGACAGAGTTCTGGGAGCCAGGCAGTTTTGTCGGGTGCCAATTGAAAATCCACTTGGAGGTAGCGGGTAATTTCCGCAATGGTGCGAAACGCAAACTCGAGGCGGGCAACATGGAGCAATTCGAATAAATGTTGCAGGTTCTTGCGACAGGTAATCAACGCGGCCTCTGTGGGTAAGGCTAGAGTTGGTTCGACCAAACCGCGAGCGCGACGGGACAGATTCAGAAACGTCAGGGGAATACCCAGCGCCGGCGGCGCAGGCTTGACCGGAAGAATGGAGCCGGACAAGAACGCTTTTGCCTGCTCGGCGCCAATACGGAACTCGAGGACGTTGGCGCGATCGAGCACCTTTGGCGAAAACATGTAAGTAGTTTCATCCACGTTGACCGTGCCAATTACAAACAGATTTTCTGGAAAGGCAAGGCCACGAGGAACGATGTCCCCGGAAGGAGTACGTAGGGTTTGGATTTCATTATGCAACGGAATAGTTTTTTTGGATTCCATGGCACTGAGGAAATCGGAGAAATAGCGTTCCACATGGGAGAGATTCATTTCGTCTAGGATAAGGAAATAAGGGCGCGCCGGGTCGGCGGTGGCGCGGAGCAACAAATCCAAGACGGAGGTGGATTGATACAGAGGATTCTGATGATCGTCCTTTCGCAGATGATTAACGAAGCCGACCACGTTGCGGTTATCGGTCCAATCAGCACCGACAGGCACCACGGCATAGCGATTTTTGGTCTCATCTGCATCGCCAGCCATCCAATGGGCGAGCAGTTGGGCAAGTTTGGTTTTGCCGGTGCCGGAGTTGCCAGTGAAGATGACAAAGGGCTTGGCGGCGAGGGCGGCGAGAAAGCGCCGGACTAGGCCGGGCGGATGCTGGAAGCCGGTTTCATTGATGGCAGTTTCAGCGGCTAACAAAAACTCTTCAGGGGTAGGCATAAGCAGGGTCTCCAGTTTGTTATGGACAACAAGGCGGCTGGCGGGGTCTTGTAACAGATTCCAGTAGGTCTCTTTGAGCAGGGCGTAATTTATTTTTTTGCGAGCGGCAGCTGGGCCATCGCCACCGTCTTGCATCATATTATTCGGATCCGAAATGGCGTGGAGCCAGATCAGATCATTGGCCAGGTGATAAAATGGGTGGGCGGCCTGAGTTTCATTTACATCTTTGCCGAACAACTTCAAAAGCTGTATAAAGCGGGGTGCGATCCAATCAAAGGGGATGCGATTTTCTTTTAATTCGCCGGAATTGATGCCATCGAGTACGCAGAAAAGCATCGCGGGTTTGTAAAGGGGGTTTGACATCTGGAGATGGTCGAGTACCTCTAGGAAGTTTTTCAGCCGCGCCGGATTGTCGGCTAAAAAAATAATTTTCTGATCGGCCGTCAGCGCGAGCGGCTCGGCTTGGAGGATTGTATTGCGAACTGCGGCGGTGCCATGGAGCGATATAAAATTCAAGCTGCCAGCTGAAATGATATTTTGAATGAGTTTTTCACTCTGTTTAAAAGTTATGCGTTGTGGCTCACTGGCATCCAGCCGCTCTACGTCAACGCCATCCAGATCAAAATTCGCGATGGTA
Organism: uncultured Verrucomicrobia subdivision 3 bacterium; assembly: GCA_903835255.1. Classification (GTDB taxonomy): domain Bacteria; phylum Verrucomicrobiota; class Verrucomicrobiia; order Limisphaerales; family UBA11358; genus UBA11358. The sequence goes on along the minus strand of CAILMI010000042.1, from coordinate 38,613 downwards.
TAGCGCTGTTTTTGGGCGGAACTATTGAAGATTATTTTCTCATCATAATAGCGCCGCAATAAAGCCGGGAAGCTTTTGTCATCAGGTGTAGGGATCTGCAATTTGAGGATGGTAGAATATTCTTCTTTGGTTACAGAAAAGTTTGTGCCTTGAGCCGCTTTAATAATCTGCAGATCTGGCAGAGTATACTTGATGAGCTCACGTGGGACTGGTCGGTCGACAAATCTTTCTTCTACTTTAAGCGAGCAGCGTAAATCTGACCCGCCATTGGGTTTGAGCCAATTATTGCCCGAATCATCCGGCTGGTTTTCTGGAGGAGACGTGACGGTGCAAATGGCAATGACGCCAGCACGTTCACCCGCCCGCCAGAGCAGAACTTGATCTCCGGTTTTTACTTCGCTGCCGTGTTGGCGCACACTCCAGAGTAGATTGTCCTGAGATTTCACATAATTATCTATATTAAAGAGTTTTGGGTTACCCTGAAAAATCCAAAAAGAGGTATTTTTAGACTCCAGGGGCTGGGTAGTGATGGAGACGGGATTTTTAAGGTATTGGTCGTAGGCTTGAAGGACGGCCTCGAGATCAGCGACAAGTTCAGCGGCCGTGGGTACGCTATTTTTGGCGTAAAATTTTTCGGCGATGGTGGATATTTCGTAGTTACTACCTAAACCTCGGTCCGCCTTAAGGTCGATGGTATCCTTCAAAGAGAATCCTTGGTCAATCAAAGCCTCGATGGACTGTCGCAGTGTGCGTGCGCGATTTCTCAAGGCAGCCTCGCCTTGTTTTTGTCCGAGGTCGTTTAAAACATCAGTTACGCCCTGATTGTAGGTCAAGTAAACTCCCGACATATCTTGGCGGAAAAGATAAACACAATAGACGCCGCGCATCGTGCTGGTCGTTTCGCGACCATCCATGAAGACGAGCCAGGGCACGCGCGACCAGTTTCCTTGGCCAGCGCTCCATTTTATGAGCAAGTTGGGCCGGTTTTGAATCGCGGGGATTTGAGTAAAAGCTGACTTTAGGTCTTCAAAAAGCTGGCAGACCGGGTGATTGCCGGCGAACGGAGTAGAAGTACGGGCGGTGAGATATTGATCAAGGATTGCTTCAAAGGTTTGCGGTAAGGTTGACAACACGGTTGAGGCTTCGGGCGTGGACATATTTTCCTGAATTATTTTACAGAGATGCCAGGGAATGCAGGCGCGGTCGCCGGAAGATGCGGATTCGACCTTAGCAGACCAAGCTTCGATAATTACCTGGATATTTTCTAAAGCACTCGTGATTGAGCCTGGATTGCGATAATCCATTTCCGGCTTGCCCGCCCACTTCAATAGCGGATCCAAATGACTTTTGGTAGCAACCGTCCCAAAGCATCCGGCTTCGAGAATCAGAAGAGTTCGGAGAATTACCGGTAGCTGCACCTGTTCCGCCGAAAAAGTATCCCGATAAACCAGTCGAGTCTGAATGAAACGTTCGCCTAGGGGCAGTTTCCGATCACACAGCAACTGAGTCATCTTGCGGATGCCGGGCCACTGTTCGGGGGTTGGGTTTGGAAGCGAGGGAGTGCCGGTCTCGGCAAACTTGGTGGCGGTCCATAGCTTCCAAAGCTGTTCATTGTCCAAACTGGCGATATCGGCTGAATTCAAGTGGCCGTAGATGGCGACCAACTCTTCGACTTTTTGACTCCAAGAAACACGCTGCTGCAGTCGAGTCTTAAGTTGGCTGAGGATTTCAGTTTCTTTGTTCATGGGTTTATTGATTTGTCCCTTAGGTAATACTGTCGCTGCTTGTATCCTGTTCGGTTTAAGGTGAAACCGAGGGCTAAACGCTTGGATGTAATGGGGGAGATTTGTAGTGTTTCGGGTCTCATTTCCGGGTGGGCAGTGTTGTCAGGTCGCACGGCGGCGGCAAGTTTTTAAATGTGACGTGGATTACAGGGGTTCCACGGCACCGCCATAGACACGAATTGCACGAATTGACACGAATTGGGAGGGGACTTTGACGCGAATTTCACGAAATATGCGAATTTACTGGAGCGACACCTCTCCCCGGCCCTCTACCCCATTTCATGGCGGCGAGGGGGAGGGTAGCGCATTGGATTGGCGCGGTTTTTTTCCACCGGGCGAAAAGGGGTGCCACCAGGCAGAAAAGGTGTCACTCCATGCGAGAATTCAAAGACCTGAGTCAACAATAAGTCAACTGGTCAGACAACCGCCCTGCGGCGCAAAGGATCTTGGGGGTTAGTGGCACTCTACCAATTTTTCAGACCCCTCGCAGACGGAGGCCGGTTGCAATCATTTCCCGCCCATCTGTTTCATCCGCTGCAAGGCTCCGGCTTTGATCGAGGTATGAATCTTCCTAGGAAATCCAGCCGGAAGTTGCGCCTCCACCAAATCAAACGCATCTGCAGTCATTGCGGCCACTGCATCCAGCGTCTCTTCCGCTGCCCGTCTCGACAAGCCTCCTCGCAGCGCCGTCTGCACAAAATGTCGGCCACGAATTTCATCCACGCGGTAATGCCGGCTATCTCCCACTGACATGGCCAGCTTCATCTGTTTACGCTCGATCTGGCGACGGTCCAAACTCGGTTGCGCCGACAACACATCGTAGAACGGTGTTAACTGAAAGCGGCCTTCCGGTCCCAGAAAGATACTGGCATTCTTGGCGTGACCATCCGTCGCACCCATCAACCAGAAGATAATCTGCGATTTCAGAAACAGGTGCTGGTCTTCGGCGGGCGTATCCGCCGCCTTCAACAGTTTTAGTATGTCCACGATGCCCGGGCCGCCTTCGCTTTGATATTTTCGGCTTGGGGGGCAGCCCAATGCCTGACAGCAATCTTCCTGCGGCAGGCGTAGCAATTGTTTTTTATCAATCCATCTCCGGTCAAAGCGTTCGACCACCAACGTCTTTGTGCTCTCAAATGTTTTAATCTCTGCCGCAGCCACGGGCAGGCCAAATTCAGCCAGGAGACGGAGACAGTAAAATTCATTCTCCACGCTGTTGGATAAATCCAGCCCGTTAGGCAGTGCTCCAATCTGGGGTTTCAGAATATGCGTGGTCGGCGTGGTGCCCAGCGGCTTCAGCCATTTCTCTTTGAAGCGGAGCAGTGCCGTTTTTTCCTGTGCGCCGGCGACAGAGATACGAAAATCCTGCTCTCGATCTAAACCGAGCGGCGCCCGCGCCAAGTTGGCGAGCAGTTGCTCAATTTCCAGGTCAGTGACCTCCTTGCCCGCTATACCAGGTTTCTTCGTTGGGGACTCTTCCCCTGCCGGAATAAATTGCAGTGCTCCCACGCAATCCCGCCCAATTTCAGAAAGCAGGCTATAGGCGTCAGAGCCGCGCGCCCCGACTTTTTCTGCAATCCGCCGTCGCAGCGTCTCTGAGTCCGGCAATAGGTTCTCAAAGACCGCCGTCACCCGCTCGCCCCGATATGCCTCCTCACGCAACGGTAACGACAATGAGACCGGAATGGCATCGCCCTTTGCTAACCAACGCCCGTCGTAATGAAAATGAATGGCTCCGGAGGATTCTTTTTCTAATCGTCCCACGACACGATGATTCAGAAGAACCAGCAACGGCTTGTGTTGACGTGACCGCGGCATCAGTCAGGAAGGTATTCCCCTTTGGTGCGGGGAGCCGCCTGCAACTCGAGATTGAGCGCAGCCAGAACCGAAAGTACGGTGGCAATTTTTGCCGCAGGATTACCGTTCTCCAAAAGCGAAATGGTTTCCTGGCGCCGTCCGGCACGGTCGCCAAGACTCTTCTGACTCAACGACTGCTGCTTGCGGGCGCGCCGAATCAAGTTGCCAAGCTGGCGGGCATCTCGAATCAAGGTCTTCATAGATCTGACTATGGGGTAATTTCAATAATTAATCAATATTCGAAATAACGCATAATGTAATATTATGCGATTTAGTTCATAACTTTTCAACCCGTGGCCACCGAAGCCTAAGACTCGTTTTCATGCTTTTCCGCAAATAAATCACGTGGCAATTGTGAGATAGGAACAGCAGCCAAAAGCCAAATAGCTGGAAATGAATTTCCTGTAAAAAACAGAAAAGGGGTCAGTCAATAGTTTCGTGCTTTTTTTATTGAGGCTTTTTGAATACTGAAAATGAAGTGGGAAAATGGTTTGATCATTGTCCCGCATCCAATCATAGGGACTTTTTCAACCCCCAGCGCCAAAGACGGGACAAGGATTAATTCCATGCCCTGTCAGCACTGTCCCGATTCCGCATCTGGATGTGCAACAAATCACCGGGCGAATTGGGAAAGCAGCTTCCCCGGACACGATTGAAATGGGCAGATGTTTTAGCACTGGGATTTAGCGCTAGCCAATTAGAAGAAAGCTTTAAAAGCTATAACACCTTGTGAATTAAAGTTTTAAAAAGTTGGAGCGGGTGAAGGGAATCCAACCCTCGTGTCTATGGTGGTGTAAAGTGGTGTTCAATGGTCAACACAATGCCTTTTCGTAAATAGCTTTCAGACTAATTGAGCTGGTTTGCCCTTCCGGTGCTTTACGGGTCGAATACCCTACAGAAAGATTTTGACGGCATCCGGATTTTGAGTATTTTTACTCAACGCATTGAGTTAATTGTATGAAACGCCAGTTGTTGCATGACGAATTGTTGAATCGGCTCAAAGAAAAACGCCGTTTCCTGCAGGTGCTAGCTGGACCGCGCCAGGTGGGTAAAACCACTTTGGCACGTCAGGTCATGCTGGCGACCAAACTGCCGGCCCACTACGCTTCGGCGGATGAGCCGAGCCTGCGAGACCGCACTTGGATTGAGCAGCAATGGGATCTGGCCCGGCTCAAGGCGAAGGAAGGCAAGACCGGCGCACTGTTGGTTTTGGACGAGGTACAAAAAGTTTCAGATTGGTCCAATGTGGTGAAGTTGCTTTGGGATGCCGACACCCATGCGGGTATGCCGCTGAAAGTTGTTCTGCTCGGTTCGGCTCCACTTCTGATTCAAAGCGGTTTGACGGAAAGCCTCGCCGGACGATTCGAGTTGATTCCAGTGCCCCACTGGTCATTCGGTGAAATGCGCGAGGCGTTTGGCTGGAATTTGGAGCAATACATTTTTTACGGTGCGTATCCTGGTTCGGCAGAACTAATTGCCAGCCCTGAACGCTGGCGGCGTTACGTAACAGATTCGCTGATTGAAACCACCCTCTCCCGCGACATTCTGCTGATGACGCGCGTGGACAAACCCGCGTTGCTACGCCGTTTGTTTCATCTGGGCTGCGCTTATTCCGGTCAGATTCTCTCGTATCAGAAGATGCTGGGCCAACTGACAGATGCCGGCAATACCGTCACGCTGGCACACTATCTCGATTTGCTGCAAGGCGCAGGCATGGTGGCGGGACTTTCCAAATATGCGTACGGGATCATGCGCCAACGGGGATCGAGTCCCAAACTACAAGTGCTAAACACCGCTTTGATGACAGCGCAGGACAGCCGGATAATAACTGAAGCCCGTCGGGACGGCGATTATTGGGGACGATTGGTCGAATCCAGTGTGGGCGCGCACTTGCTCAACACCAGTTTTGGAAGCGACATAGAATTGACGTATTGGCGGGAACGCAGTCAGGAAGTGGATTTCATTTTACGCCGGGGCAAGACCATCACCGCCATCGAAGTGAAAAGCGGACGCCGTCCCGAAGCCCTGCCAGGAATGGAGGCTTTTTCCAAACAATTCAAGCCGAAACGCAAACTGCTTGTTGGCGGACAAGGAATTCCACTCGATGAGTTTTTGTCGAAACCGGCTGAACACTGGTTGCAATAAGCATGCGAATTGGCTGCTGTGCAAACTAAAATTCTTCATCGTCAAAATGCAGATTATTTTGGTTATGGCATGAATAAAGTTTTGAACGCAAAGGACCAACCAAAAGCAATATTTTGCCCTTTTCTTTGAATTCATGACACTCCTGAACCCTTGGAAACAGCTGTGAAAAAATTCAACACGTTAGCAGTTTGTGTTAGCAGGTGAGCCATTTCTAGTTGCTGCTAAATTAGGATCACATTGATTTTATTGACTAGAATCGAAATTGGAGCGGGTGAAGGGAATCGAGCCCTCTTCCTCTGTGGTGTAAAATGGCGTTAGATGGTCAGAAGCAGTTCATCTGCCAGTTCAAAGATCCAGCTTGTTGATGAATTGCGTGACCACACTGAAATGTTTCTGAATGTCCGGCTCCAGTCCGCATTCCTCCGCCATTTCTGAAAATCGCACCGACCATGAGGCCGGCGGTGCGGCAAGTGCGGTTGGAAAGCTGTGCGTATTACGCCGCTGGAACGTTTCACGAATGGATTTCGCAAGTCGGGTGGCGTCGAGTTTAGCCTGTTCGATCAGCAAAACTAAATCCACCAAATCCTTCACGCGGGTATTCTCCCGGCTTGCTCGCGGCAAGGTGTAAGCGTGTATTTTTTCAGCAAATTGCTCCTCTGGCGAAACCGCTGGCACACGAGCGCGGGGCAAGCCGGCAAAACCGAACCAATCCCGGCCTTCAAGTATTTCGTAAGGCTCGCGAAGGACATCGCCCGAACTGACATCCATATGGAATTGGGCGAACTGCCGGCCGGCCATCTGTGCTAAAACTGTAAATCGTGCGCCACCGGAAGGTGCTGCATCAAGGTCAAGAACTGCTTCGCCAATGGTAAACTCAAAACCATCCGCCAGATTGATTGCGGCAGCCTGACGTAGCATGGCGGTCACGACTTCAACATTCCACCCTTTGGGAGTTGCCGCCGATCTGCGTAACGCGAGGTCAATGTCCCGAGTCGTGCGCGCACCGCGGATGCGAAGTTCCATTGCGTAACCGCCCTTTAGCAACCAGGGCGATTTTTCATTCTGGAATAAACGGCACAATAACCGGTCAAATGCAGCCTGCCGCCGCAATCGCTGATTGTCATCGCCCGTCTTGGTCGCCAAAGCAATGATCCGGTCTTCAAGAGCACGCCTCAGCGCGACGGGAGTTTCGTAGCGATTCATGGGAACAGCTTTCCAGCGATGGCGGAGAATTTAGGATTCGCTTTCGCCGCCGTAATTTCACTGTCAAGAATCAGTCCGCGCCGCCGAGCTTCCTTGACCAACCGCCGACATTCTTCCTGAGCCAAAATATTTTTTAGCACCACATCACACAAGGTGCGGGTTGCCCGGCAAATCGGCATCCCACGCAGGAGCGTGGTTTCCGCCGGAGTGATTAGGGCGTGATGGAGGACAACCGCCTTGGGCGGCTGGCTGTTCCGGCGAAAATCAGGCGGCACAGTAAGGTGGACTTTCGGTGGATTAAAATCACCCAGATCGAAATAACTCAACGCCGTCTCATGCGAAAGCACCCCAAGCGGCTTGTCATCACGACCACGCGTCCACAGAAGATAAGCCGGCGTCAATCCATCTTCCGCTGGCGAAAGATGTGCCAGCCGATAAATGCCGCGTTGAATCCGCTCCCAATTTCCCGTGCGGACGTGATAGGTGTGTGTGTTGTCCGCGTAACCGGCGGCTATGGCCTGCCTCGTGGTGAAGTAGCCCTGTTGCGCTTGAGCAATTTCCATCAGCGCGCTAAACGGGTCAATTTTTCGCTGTTTCCGCATCGCACACATCCTCAATATATTTGAGGATGTGTGCAAGACTTTAATCTACAGGAGGAATGGTAAGAACACCTCGCGAACGGTCGAATCGTAAGATTATCACCCTCTGTAGATCGAATTTTAGAAGGCCGTTTTACTTGCACTTCACTTGCACTTCTTCATAAGTGCTTGATTATCAATGGAGCGGGTGAAGGGAATCGAGCCCTCGTTCGTGTTGACCGATAGAGCCCACGAATGGAATGCAACGCGAACAAACATGCTATTGAGCGCAGCGAGCCATCATTGTTCCCGAGCGAACGAGTTTCAAGTCACGGACAATTTGGCAACATGACCTCAATCATCCAACGTCACAGGAGCTGGCTCAAAAAGGTCTTGGCCGGAACCGCCACGGGTTGCCGGACGGCAAAACAATCAGCCGGCTCATAGGGCAGGTTGATCACCACCTGAAAAGCGTGGGAGGCCTTGGTCTGGGCCTGAAAGTAGGCGAGCGCTGGCGAGAGGTTTGGGTCAGCGAGCTTGACCTCAACTAGAAACCAGGGTTGCCGGTCGCGCACGACGAGAAAATCCACTTCGCGTTTCTGTTTGTCACGCAGGTAGCGCAACTCGAAATCACCCAGACCCAAGTCCGTCCAGCCCTCCACCGCCTTGAGCAGGTGGCAGGCGACGAATGTTTCCGCCCGGGCGCCTTCGTCGGCCAGGCCGCTCCAGTCACGGAGAAACCATTTAGGTTCCTTGCGCAGGGCCTTGGCGATATTCTTGAACCAGGGCCGGACGAGAAATCCGTAGTGCATGCGGCCTAACAGATCAACCCACCGCTTGGCCGTATCCACCGATACCTGGATTTCCCGGGCCAGATTGGAATAGACCAGCTGCTGGCCGCTGCGCTCGGCGAGAATTTGCATCAGAATTTCCATGGTGCCGAGGTCGGTGATGTGCGCCACCTCACGCAGATCTTCCCGCGAAAGTTGTTCGTGACGCAGGGAACGCCATCGGCGCGTGAAGCGGCTGTCCCGCCGCAGAAAGGGTTCGGGAAATCCGCCATGTTGCCAGAGCGCGTCCCAGTCACCGGTCGCCACCTCGCCCGGGGCGTGAATCTCGCGCGCCGGCAGGCGGGTGCGCAGACATTCGCCCACGCTCCAGGGATGGATGCGATAAAGCAGATAGCGCCCCATCAGGCTGTCGCCACCCCGGCGAAAAACATCCAGCCGGGAACTGCCCGTCACCAGCAAGCGCACCTGGTTGCCGTGCGTGTCGAAGAAGCCTTTGAGCAGCGATTTCCATTTCGAATATTTGTGCAACTCGTCGAGCACGGCCACGGGCGGCTTGGCGCGCAGCCGATCCAAATGCAGCGCGGCGGCCAGCGCCGCCGGGCCCCGCAAGAGCAATCGCCGGTCATCGGTGTTATCCCAGTTGAAATAGGCGTCGCCAAGCGCGCGGCAGACGGTGGTCTTGCCCACCTGACGCGGGCCGGAGATCAGGGCCATCTGACGATGCCTTTGCAGATGATCCTGCAGCACACCCGTGTAGAAGCGAGGGCGGTCACTCATGTGTCCATTATTGTGAGCGTCGTAAAATAGTCCAGACCATTTTACGATGATGGCGAAAATGGCAGCCTCTAAAAGGGTCACCCATTTTCGTGCTATTTTTCACGTTTTACGAATTCTCCAAATGTGACAGGGAAATCTTGGTTAGGAGCTTCCGAAACATGCTAAGACGGGAAAATGATGGAAATGACACGTTACTATTCCCTGACCCGTTTAAGCGAACTCACATTTTAGTGTGTGAGCGAAGCGATCTCATATTGAATCACTCCGAGGCGCCACAGCGCCGACACGTCAACCCTCACTCATTGTCTGCGTCCGGAGCGAAGTGCCAGCGCGCCGACTGCCGGCGAGCGCATGAAGCGGGACGGGGTTCAGACCCGGGTGTGACGCGAATTACACGAATTAACGCGAATTTTTGGAGGGAAAGTTTTAACCGCAAACCAGCGGGTCGCTGGATCCCATTGCTGGCACGTCACCTTGACGAGCCATGCCTTGTCATCGCTCCGCCGCACTTGCTCGACAAACATAATTCCGGCTCTTGGCCGAATGTATTCCGCGATTTCGGCGTTCGTGGCGCGGATTTTGAATCTCTCGGCAAACTGGAATCGCTGCTTGAACGCGACCTGCAAAAGTTCACCACCGTCTTCATTGACGAGTCGCACCGCTTTCGCACCGAGGACACGCAGAGCTATGAATGGCTCGCGGGAATTTGCCGAGGCAAGCGCGTCGTCTTGGTTTCCGCCACGCCGTTGAATAATTCGCCGCACGATATTTTGAGCCAGATAAAACTTTTTCAGGCCGGCAAAAACAGCACCATTCCGAACATCCGAAACCTTGAAGCGTTCTTCAACAAGATGCAGCAACGGTTGAAGGGGCTAGACCGCCAGCAAGACCGCGAACAATACTTTTCCATCGTCCAAGAAAACGCACGGCAAACTCGCGAGAAAATCTTGAAGTTCTTGATGATTCGCCGGACGCGGGGCGAAATTGAAAAATACTACGGCACAGACTTAAAGCAGCAGGGCTTGAAATTCCCCGAAGTGGCAAACCCCGAACCGCTGTTTTACAAGTTCAACAAAATTGAGAGCGATGTCTTTGACGAAACGATTCACTCGCTCACGCATGATTTCAAATACGCCCGTTACACACCGCTGGCGTATTACACCGGCAAACGCGACCTGCATGAAGTTCAAAGCCAGCGCAACCTTGCCAAGTTTATGAAGATTCTCACGGTAAAGCGCCCCGAAAGCAGCTTCACCGCGTTTCTGTCCACGCTTGGCCGTTTCATTCACACTTACGAGCGTGTCATTACGGAATTCGACAAGGGGCAGGTTTTCATCAGCAAAAAGCACAGCGGTAAGATTTTTGAATTGCTGGAATCTGACGACCAGGCGGGCATTGAAAAACTTTTGGAAGAAGACAAGGCCGAAAAGATTTCCGCAAGCGACTTCAACGAGGATTTCATCCGCGACCTGAAAAGCGACCTGAAAGCTCTGACCAAGATTCGCGGTTTGTGGAAACAGGTGACACGCGACCCGAAATGGGAATCGTTCCGTGACATCCTGAAAAAGTCGCCGCAACTCAAAACCGGTAAGCTCATCATCTTTACCGAGTCCAAGGAAACCGCCGATTATCTCGCTGAAAAACTCCGTAAAGAAGTTGAACCGAAAACCCTGCTCTTTACCGGCGAGTCGCTTCACAGTGTCCGCGAAGATGTCACTTCCAACTTTGACGCGAAGGCGTATAAACCGAAAGACGACTACCGTATCTTGGTGGCGACGGAAGTTCTTGCCGAAGGCGTGAACCTGCATCGCTCCAATGTCGTCATCAATTACGACATTCCGTGGAATCCGACACGGCTCATTCAGCGCGTTGGCCGCGTCAACCGCGTTGACACCAAGTTTGAGATAATCCACACCTACAACTTTTTCCCAACCGAGGAAGGCAACGACCTCATCAAGTTGCGCGAGGCTGCCGAGGCAAAAATCCATGCCTTCATTCAAATGCTTGGCGCGGATGCTCGCTTGTTGACCGAAGGCGAAGAAATCATCTCGCATGACCTGTTCGCCAAGTGGAATTCCAAGAAGACCATCACCGGCGAAGACGAAAACGAGGAAACCGAACTAAAATTCCTCACGGAAATCCGCACCATTCGGGACAAGCAAACCGAACTCTTTGAACGCATCAAACGCCTGCCGAAAAAGGCGCGGTCAAGGCCAAAGTCGCCGACGCCGACGTAAGCAAATTGGAGCGAGAGCTAGATGAATTGGTGTATGCGCTCTACGGCCTCACGCCGGAAGAAATCAAAATCGTCGAGGGGGCAAAATGAGCGATATGGAAACGCAAACCGAATACGTCGGATTTCTTAAATACAACGGGAAACTTGTGGAGGACGGCATCATGGATGCACGAACATCCGCAAAAGCGCTACTCGGATTTGACCGGGCGTTACGCTACTGCATCGCCCAAGAAGACGCCGAATTAGCCGGAACCAACTTTGAAATCCCTGTCAGAATCCAGAAGGGTTCATGGACAGCCCTTATTCCTTCCACAGTTGGGCAATGGATTCTGGCTGGGGCTGGAACAGTAACCTTGGCTTACCTCACGACGGCGACAAAAAAACTAGCCGAAAACGACTTCAAGGAAAAGGGCATCAAAGACGTTTTCAAATCGGCAATGTCTGGCTTGCAGTGGTTAATTAAAATCGGGAAACACTTGGGAAGCTTTGAACAGAGAAAGCTCACTGGTGTAAAATGGCGAAACAACAATGAGGAAGTGGGCATTCCGAACTCCAAGGGCGAAATTATTTACGTTCAACGCTGGCACTTTGAATTGTATATCAACTGCCCAATCGCTCTTTTGTCCGACATCGTTAGCATCGTCGAGTTGGAGCGCAATTTGGTTATCGGAGTGAATGAGGGGGAGCAAGTTGTCGAGGAAGGCGTGACGCGGGACGAGCGTAGCATTTTTTACGTTGATGAAGACGCCGAAACGGATGTCCTTTTTCCCCAACTCCTTCACGGCCAGAGAGTCCAACTAGAGGGGTTTGTAACAAGAGGCAATGAATCCTCAAACACAATCGGATTCAAACACCAAGAGCATATTCTTACTTGCTATCCTACCACCGGCAGCATTGTGAGATTCAAAGAACACCTGTTCCTCAAATGTAGAATTGTCGGCCACATCACACGACAAGACGAGCACGGCGGATTCAACGACCCACGCCCGAAAATTATTTTTGAGGAATTGATTATTTTAGACGAGGAAGCCGGACAGGAGAAACTGCTTTGACCAAAAGTGCAAAACCCTGCTACTAAGAATGCTGATGCAAGCCGTCGCTGTGTTTTCTGCGGTTCTCCGGCTGACAGCAAAGAGCACGTTTTCGCCAAACGCCTTTGTGAACGTGCAGGAGCAGTAAAATTCCCGATTGTCGTTGGCTGCAGCGTTGCGCCATAGAAAATTTGGGGTGCGGTGGTTCCTTCTGTGCGGATGGAACCGAGGCCAATGAAATAGTTTGTGGTGGCCAGCGGCACGCTCTTGGGCGTTCCCCAAACCGACGAATTCCAATTTGAGGCAGCGAGGGACGCCTCATCGACGGTGTTGGTGATGTTGACCGCTGCCGCCGGCGTGCCGGTGAACAGGATCGTTCCGAGGAGGGTTGCCCCCAAAAGCAGGGCTTGTGTGCGAATGTTTATTTTCATGTGCGGTATTTGGTTGTGGTTTGGGCTGGCCATAGTTTGAGGACGGGGTTTCAGTGGCTGGAGCGGTTCATTGGCTGACGTGGGTATCGAATCGGCTGGTTACATATTTGTGTTTCGTTCATTTTTTACTGCCCCGGCTCCACGGAATATTTCATCCACCGCCATAGATTCGGGTTGAATGTTTATTATCGTCGCGTATTTTTAAAATTTGCCTACCCCGTAAAACGTGGGGGGGGGGGGGCGAGGGTGGGCTTGTATACTTAACAAACGCATCGGACCGTCGTTTGCAGGGAAGCCATGCTTGAATTGTCGTCAATACTGGGGTTCTGCACCATAAACGATCTTTCGAAGGACGAAGGAATCGCCTGCCTGTCGAACACACCAAAACGCTGGCTTTAACCCAATAAAAATTGAGGATTTCAATAATCTGCGTTTGTTAAGTATACAAGCCCAGGGCGAGGGGGCTTAGATCAAATCATTCTAACGCAATCTGGACAGTCGGTTCGTCGTGCCTAGGGGCGGTTCTTTTCGTTTATGCTTTCGCGGAAGAGACATTTTTCCGACACGCACTGCATAGGGGGCCGCTGAGCCCTGTTTGCGGGTGAGGAAAGGCCCTGTTCCAGGGCGTTGCAATTACGCGCAACGAGGCGACACCACGAAACATCCTGCACCCTCACGAACACCACGAAATCGTTGCGAAAATGCTGACGCCATCTTGACGGCGGAAGCCGGGGCAAAGGCGGGCGGGCGGATTGGGGGACACGCATTGCGCGAATTATCTGCGGAGAGCCCCGGATAAAAGCGGGGTTTTCAATAACGTGGCGGACACGCCAGAGCCAGGATTCAATTGGCGGTGACCAGTTCCGCCAGCGGAACGGCCTCAATATTCTTCGCCAGCGAATAGCATTTCTCCCCGGGATACACCACGCGCAGCTCGTCGAGTTTCAGGTCGGCCAGGGCGATGCGCATCGAAGGGGTGAGCGTGGGGGCGTCCGTGCGTTTGCATTCTATGCCAATGCGCCGTCCGCGCCGGAAGAGCACCAGATCAATCTCTGCGCCGTTGTGCGTGGCCCAGAAGTAAGCTTCGCCGGGACGCATCGCCTTGAGGATTTCCTCAACCGCGTAACCTTCCCACGAGGCGCCCACTTTCGGATGATGCTCGAGATCGCGTTGACTGGTGATACCCAGCAAGGCATGGAGCAGGCCGCTGTCGCGCACATAAATTTTGGGGGCCTTGACCTGGCGCTTGCCGAGGTTCTCGAACCACGGCGGCAGTTGCCGGATCATGAACACGCCGGTCAGCAGGTCGAGGTAGCGGCGGACGGTGGATTCGTTCACGGCGAGGGCGCGCGCCAGTTCGGCCGCATTCCAAATCTGGCCGTGGTAATGGGCGAGCATGTTCCAAAAACGCCGGAGGGCGAGGGCGGGAATGGTCACGCCCAGTTGGGGCAGATCCCGCTCCAAAAAAGTCTGGATGAATTGCTGCCGCCACACCAGCGAGTTGGACTCCGTGCGCGCCGTGTAGGCCAAGGGGAATCCGCCGCGCAACCAGTGCCGGGCTTGCGCGGACGCCCCGAGATCGGCCAGCCGGAACCCTTCGAGCGGGATGGTTTCGAGCCGACCGGCGAGCGTTTCCGAGGATTGCTTTAGCAAATCGGGCGCGGCACTGCCGAGGATCAGGAAACGGGCGGGCAGCGGCTGGCGGTCGGCCAGCACGCGCAATAGCGGAAAAAGTTCCGGTCGCCGTTGGATTTCGTCAATGACCACCAATCCTTTGAGCGGGCGCAAGGCCAGTTCCGGCTCGGTGAGGCGGGCCAGACTGGCGGGATCTTCGAGATCAAAGTAATTGAGTGACCCGGCGGGCACAAACGACCGGGCCAGGGTGGTCTTGCCGGATTGGCGCGGGCCGAGCAGGGCCACCACCCGGCTGCGTTTCAAAGCCGTTCGGATCCATTCCGATTCGGTTTTGCGAGTTATCACCCTGCCACCTTAACCAAGTATTTCCCGTAGTCAATGCCTTTTTTTCATGGTAAATAACAGCGTCATCCGCCCTGCATGTAGGCGCGGTTGAAGGCCAGTCCCGCGTGGGCCAGCCGGTCGAGGTTGGGCGTCTTGATGACCGGATTCCCCAGCGCGGCAATCGTGTCCGCCCGCTGGTCGTCAGCAAAAAGAAACAGGATGTTCGACCGCGACTCGGCGGCCCATCCGGCCCCGCTCGTCGCCAACAGCGACAACAGAACGAGTGTTTTTTTCATGGCATCACTTCGCCGGAGAATACTGCAGGATGGTCGCGGAAGCAGGTGCAACCTGTAGCGTCAGCTTGCCAGCCTTCCCGCCCTTCATCTTTTTCCATTGGCCCGGCCAGATGCCTTGGGCATCAACCACAGCTCCGCCCAGCAAGACTCCAGATTTGGCAGCCACGTCCGAATCTTTCTGGGTTAAATCCAGCTGTTGCCATGCGCCCGAATTCGTGCCGGGGGGCAATTGGAGAGAAACTTTTGCCGGCTGGGCTTTGTCGCCGTAACTTTTGTTGATCAAGGTCAGATGAATGGATCCGTCGGCATCTTGATAAGCGTAGGCGTTGAAATTAAACGTGGAGGCCGTGGATATCTTGACTTCGAGGGGGCGTCCCAGCGCGCCCTGGCTGAAAGCCAGATACGCATAACCTTGCGGCCGGGTGACAAATCCCTGGCCATCGGCTTGACGCAGAAACGCGGCGTAATTCGGCGGGCCAAACTTGCCATCGCGCCCCACCAATTCTCCCGTGTGAAAATTCACACCCTGAATATGATGCGCCGCCCACCAATGCGTGCAATCCAGCGCCCACAAGGCGGACGCGTAGGTATCGCTCGCCTCTTTGGCCCCGCCATCGTAGCAACTGTTCATCTCGTCAATCCGATAGGGCACTCCTCGGGCGGCCAAAACCGCGCCGACCTGGGCATAGTCCTTTTCATAATCGTCATGGAGTTTGTTGGCCAGAAACCGGGCGCGGGTCGCGGGCGGATTGGTCTCGCCCGCCCGGCCGGATTTCAGGAAATAATGATGATCGCTCGCCATGGCCAGATGGCCACCGGCGAACAGATCTTTCGCCAGTTCCACCGTGAATTTATTGGGCGAGGTGCTCGGCCCATCCAGCATCGCCTGGGGGACGGCCTTAAGTATGGCGTCATAGATGGGTTTCCATTCCGCGAAAAAGGATTCGTAGGTTTTGAAGTAAAAATTCGGCTCATTGCCAATGGAAAAACTGTCGAGCAGATCTGCGTAGTGCGAGGCGATGTAGCTGGCGAGCCGTGCGGCATCGGCGGGATCGCCATTTTTCAGGCGGAACGAATAGATCACTTTCACCCCGGCTGCCCGGGCAAAGCTGAACAAGGCGTCGATATCTTTTTCCTGCGGAATCGGAATGCTCGGATCATCCACCGCATTGGCGCCGATGCGCAGGCTTTGGATGCCGAGCGTCTTGAAAATATTCACGAGCGCCTGATCGTTGGCATCAAAATAGTAGCGTCCCTCCTTCGGCAGCAGCATCGAAGATTCGTAGCTCAAGCCTAGAAAGCGCGGCGAGAGTTCAGCCGACTGGCCGGGGGCTGCCACTGTCACGGCCACCGGTTGAGTTTGGGCGATGGCGAGGCAGGGGATGAACAGCGCCAGGAATGTCCAACGGAGCGGGCCCCACAATTTTTTCGATGGATTGAAGCCAGAAAAGCTATTCATAAGTTTGTTTTCGATCTTATTTGTTTTGAGGGAATAGCTTGTTAGCTCAAGAGGGTTGCCCGCCACCTTCTCGGCGGGCGGGGTTGTAATGTTTGAACGCCAGCGGGTTTTTCGACTTCGTGCCTTCGTAGCGAATCTTCGTGATGTTGGGGAATGCGGAGTTCATCACGGTTGTCTTTATTGATCTTAAAACAGTTTATCGGACGATGTTAAAGCACGTATTGGCGCTGCCGCAAATTCAGGTGGTCACATTTGAGTCCGCGTCAAATAAAAACGCTTTCATCTGCTGAACCAAATCCAGAGACCAGCCGAACAAGCGATGGCCAGTCCCAGCCAGAGGCGGTAACTGGCATACCATGCGACCTTCTCGTCCGCCTCGGCGAAGGTGGCTCCTTGAATGGTAGTCGTGGCCAGTTGCGCGGCGCTGGATGGTTTGGTGAAAAGACTGACGATAATCAAAACCATCACGCTGAGTGCGCCCGCCACCATCGCGCTGTGCGTGAAAGGCTTGAGGTAGGGATTATCCATGTAGGGCAGGAAGGTGCCCGCGCCGGCACTCATTCGTGCGCTGTTATACATGAACAGGCAGGAGATCACGACAGAAGCAACGACGCAAGTCAGCACGCCGGCGGTCGTGATGCGTCTCCAGAAAACACCCAGGAAGAAAATCCCGGCGAAGGGGATCATCATGTAGGACTGCACCGCCTGTAGGTAGTCAAACATCGACTTGGCCTTGCCGATGAGCGGAGCCCAAGCCGCCCCCAAGATAAAAACGATTAACACGGCCCAACGACCGACCCGGATCTGCGTGTCCGAATCAGCGTCGGGCCGGAACTTTAGAAAAATATCGCGCGTGACCAGGGTGGAGATCGAGTTGTAGGTGGCCGAGATGTGTCCCATCAGCGCGGCGGCAATGCCGGCGACGGTGAGGCCGAGCAACCCGTGTGGCATCAGCGCACCCAGCATGGTCGGGTAGGCCGCGTCGTTGACCGCCTTGCCCTGTCCGTCCAATGGCATGGCCAGTTTGCCCTGGTGATAGAGCGAGAGAGCAATGATGCCAGGCATGACCAGAATGAACGGAGTCGTCAATTTGAGGAAGCCGCAGAAGGTTGCCCCCAACCGGCCTTCGTTGAGACTCTTCGCGGCAAACACACGCTGCACGAGCACTTGATCCATTGACCAGTAGAAAGAGCCGACGAGTATGGTCGCCGTCATCATGCCAAACCAGGGGACGGATTCGTCCGTGGCCGGCTGAATCATGTTGAGGTAGTCGCGGCCGGTCTTGGCATGGGCGATGTCCAAACCGACCTTCATCCCACTCCAACCGCCAACAGCATCCATGCCCTTCCACAAGAGTATGAACCCGGCGATGAGCAGCACCGTGGACTGGAGCGAATCAGTGACGACGACCGCCTTGAGGCCGCCTTTCATGGTGTAGATTGCGGTCAGCAGGCCGATGCCCCAGATCAGCAAAGTCTGTCCGCCCAAATGCACGCCCAGGAGATTGACCCCGTTCGTCAGCCCAAAGACCGGCGTCATCACCAGGGACGCCGCCCAGAGCGAGATCGAGACCTTCGCCAGAACGGAGAGCACAATCATGAACAGTGAAAACGTCAGGCGCACCGAAGGCCCAAACCGACGCTCCAAAAACTCCGGCACGGTATAGATCTTGTTCCGGATATAGAACGGGAGGAAAAGCAGGATCAGCGGAGCCAGACAGAACACCGCTGACCATTCCCAGGCGCCAATGGCGATACCAACGGCAAAGCCGCTGCCAGCCAAGGCCACAAAATGCTCGGCCGAGATATTGGCGGCGAACAATGACGCGCCAATCATCGGCCATCGTAGGGAACGTCCGGCGAGAAAGTAGGCTTCGCTGTTCTTGGGCTTGCGGGTGATGAACAAGCCCATGGAAACGATGACCAAAGCGTAGCAGGCGACGATGGCCCAATCTATGCCGGTCAAATTGATAGAGTTGTCTGAGGTGGCCATCGCGAGAGCAAGCGGCATGTGTGTCATTATGCCATTAGTAGTTGTTACTGCTATATTTGGAAACATTCTCGTTTTTAGCGGTCAGTTTATGGCGTCCGATGTGTTTCCGAGCCGATGCCAAGAAGTAATCACTGGCGGTGTCCTTACGCTGGGCGACGACCCACCAAGCTACACACAACAGGACGCCGAAGTAACAAGCGATCGCCAGCCAGTCCAGGCCGTTCAATGTTGTTCCGCCGACGGCGGCGAAGTATGGAGTGAGGTTTGTCATATACATAAATCTATTAAGTGATGATCGATCAAATGAATTCGTTGATGAGGTTTTCGAGATATTCCTGGCGGCCGCTGCTGCTTCCGGCGGCTTCGCCCTTCTTGAGCATATAAGTTTCAAGGTCGTTGAAGCTGGATTTGCCCGCCTCGATCTTCGCTCCGATACCGCTGTCCCATGACGCGTAACGGTTTTTGACGAACTCGGCCAAACGACCGTCCTTGCGAATCGCCGCCGCAATCTTCAAGCCACGCGCAAAGGCGTCCATGCCGCCGATGTGCGCGTAGAACAAATCAATCGGCTCAAAGCTCTCGCGACGAACCTTCGCGTCGAAGTTCACGCCGCCGGTCTTGAAGCCGCCGTATTTCAGCACGCTCAACATCGTGTAGGTCGTCAGGTAAATGCTCGTCGGAAACTGGTCCGTGTCCCAGCCGAGCAACTCGTCGCCGGTGTTCGCGTCAATGCTGCCCAGCGCATTCGCCGCGCCCGCAACTTCCAATTCGTGCTGCATCGTGTGGCCCGCGAGCGTGGCGTGGTTGGTCTCGATGTTCAGCTTGAAGTGCGGCAGCAAATCGAATTCACGGAGAAAGTTCAGGCACGCGGCGGCGTCGGAATCATATTGATGCTTCGTCGGTTCTTTCGGCTTCGGCTCGATGTAAAACTGGCCTTTGAAACCGATGGCCTTCTTGTGCGCGACGGCGAGGTGGAGAAACTTTGCCAGATGTTCCTGCTCGCGCTTCATGTCGGTGTTCAGCAGCGTCATGTAACCTTCGCGGCCGCCCCAGAAGGTGTAGCCTTCGCCGCCGAGTTCGTGTGTCACTTCCATCGCCTTCTTCACCTGACAGGCGGCAAACGCAAAGACATCGGCGTTGCAGCTCGTGCTCGCGCCATGGACGAAGCGCGGATGCGAGAACGCATTCGTCGTGCCCCACAGCAGTTTCACGCCGGTGCGCTTCTGTTCCTCCTTCAAGACCTTGGCAACGGCATCGAAGTTCTGGTTGGTTTCCTTGAGATTCTTGCCTTCGGGGGCAACGTCGCGGTCGTGCCAGCAATAATACGGCGCGCCGAGCTTGCTGATAAATTCAAACGCCACGCGGGCGCGATTCTGGGCGTTGCTGATGGAGTTGGAGCCATCGTCCCACGGGCGTTGCATCGTGCCGGCGCCAAACGGGTCGCTGCCGGTGCCGCGGAACGTATGCCAGTAAACCACCGCGAAGCGCAGGTGCTCGCGCATGGTCTTGCCGGCGACAATTTCATCGGCGTTGTAATGTTTGAAGGCTAGCTGGTTTTTCGATTTCGGGCCTTCGTAGGCGATGTTATTTATATTCGAGAATGTTGTTTTCATGTTACTGCTGAATCAACGGGTTGAGCGTCTAGTTCTTTAGTGCCTGCAGGGTTATCAGATACACATCGTATTCACGCATCTCCAGCGTGCGTTGAAAATTTTCGCCAGCCTTGATTTCCACCGTTTCACTGAGCATAGGCGCTCCGCTGTTCTTTTGGTTCAGCGTTTGAATTTGCTGGCGCGTCGGGTTGGGCGGGCTGCCTAGGTCGAGAAAATCGGCATAGACATCGTTGCGCCGGTAGCCCACCGCGAAGACTTTCAGCGCATAGCGTCCGGCGGGCAGGTTCTTGATCGTCAACTGCGCCGGCGCAATGGGCTGGGCGGGCAGGTCGCGCTTGAAGTAAACATTGTCCGGGGCGTCCTGCTTGGGCGTGGTGTAGTTCCAGACCAGCGCTTGCACCCCGCTCTCGCTCCGGCAAACCGTCGCGCTTGCATCACCGCATTCCAGTTCCGTGTCGCCGAGTTCATGCAGGAATTTATAGGCGTAATACGAGGGCTTGTGCAGTCCCTGTAAGTTGATCAGGCCGAAACCGCCGTGAAAAGGCGTTGGCCCCGGGCCGGCTTCTTCAAAAACATCCGTGTAAGTCCAATAGGACATCGCTTGCGCAAAGCCGGAACAGCGCTTGAGCGTGTTCAGAATGAAGGCCGCTGAAATGTAAGAATCATGCACGGCGTCTCGGCTCGAATAGGAAGCGCTCCACTCCGTGTAGAACAGCGGGAGCGCGGGCATGGCGGATTTGGCAATCTTCGCACGCACGCCGCGAACCGGCCCCGCGATGGTATCGTCGCCGGGAATCAGGGTCAGGACCTTGGTGCCAAACTCGTCCACCGCCCCGCGAACTCCATACGTGTGGGTGGATATGAAATCCAGCGGGATGGCGTTGGTTTGGCAGTGGCGGATCAGCTCGGGCGCCCAGTCGTTTGCGGCGGTTGAGGGACCGCCCACGCGATAGTCGGCACACACGCTTTTGACCGCTCTTGCGGAGACATCGTAGAGCTGCAGGTAATCCGCCAGCGTGCCGTCAAAAAAAAGATTCGGCAAATTCGGCTCGTTCCAGACCTCGAAATACCACTGCTTCACCTCGTCACGCCCGTGGCGTTGTTCCATGTGGGCGGTGAATTCACGGACCAGATTACCCCACTTGTTGTAATCATTCGGCGGCGTCACGTTGCCCTTCCACCAGAACACCGTCTTGGATCCGCTGGCCAGAGCGGCGGGCATGAAACTCAGTTCCACAAACGGTTTCATGCCGGTATCCAGGATCGCATCATACGCCAGATCCACATACTGGAAGTTGTAAACGGGCTTTCCCTTCTCCTCGGAATAGACCGCCATATCGTCATGAAACAGGCCGTGGAAGCGGAGATATTGAAAACCGCAGTTTTCACGCACATCCTTGAGCTGATCCACGGCGGCTTTCCGCAAGAGCTCTCCGGCCCGTCCAGCGCCGACGCAGACGGCTTCGTAATGATTGTTTGGACCCTTGGGCTTTTGACAATCCACGGTGATCTGTCGCGGTGCAGTCTCGGCGGCAAGGAGTGTTCCCAGCGATAGCGTTAGTGCCAGACTATGGATGAGCAGTTTTTTCATGACAATTAAATGACAGCCTCATTGCGGTTGATTCCCGCCGTTTTCACTGAGTTGACAAAACCGCCATCCCGTCCAGCCGCTACTTTTGCAACTCGATCATTTTCTCAGCATAACGGCGGCCCAAAATTCGCGCGGATTCGGCATCGCAGTGCAAACCGTCGCCCTTGTGATGCAGTCCCTCGGCGGAAACGCAGGCGTAGTTTTTTTCCTTCAGGCCCTGAACCACCGCGTTGAACCGTTTCGTGGCGGCAGCGTTATTGGTATTAAAACTCGGAAGTTCGCCGGCGATGAATAGCAGATTCGGCACCTTGAGATCTTTGCGCAGCAAGGTGATTAAGTCGGTCAGCTCCCGGCCATAGGCATCGCTGGCATTGCGATCCGCTTCACCTTGGTGCCAAATGATACCCTTCAAAACGCCAGCTTTTTGTGCCGCACGGACGCGCTGGAGCATGTCGTCGTAGGGATGGGTCTTCGTATCCTGGTCTGCCGCACCCGGCACCCAGACCTTGATGGATGTCCCGCCGACCGCGCAAGGAATCAAGCCAATGCGCACCTTGGGATTCGCCTCCGCCATCTTCTTGCCAAACTCCAATCCCGGACCAACGCCGGCGGCGGCAGGCTTGTCGAAGTGCAGCGGATCGGTGGCGGGTTTCCACGTCAGATCCTTGGCGAGCATTTCAACCCGCGGCCACGTTTGCTTACTCTCGTCATCCACCGTTCCGCGGCCGGCCATGTTTGACTGGCCGATCAGGAGGTAGAGCTGAAAATCTGGATCGGGCTGCGAATCGGACTTTGAAACTTCCGCGGACGGCGCCACGAACGCTGAGGCCAACAACATTAAGCTGGCCAAGCTGGCAAACAACGATTTCACGGCTTGATGGCCAATCCCGCTGGACTCATCTGCCCCAGATCCTCTTGATAGAAATAAAAGAGACGGGAGGCGGTGTCATAGGTGTTCAGTTGTAACAGCTTTTCCCACTTAAACCAGGTGGCGGACCCGTCCACCATCACTTCATTGGCTCCGTCCGGGTAGGGCGCCCCTGACCGTTGATGTGCGACTTTATTGACGCCACTAACCGACGCCCAAGGATTTCCAGTGGCAGTGCCATCTTTGCAGACCAAATCGGCCGCGAGCACCCACGAAGGTTTGCCCCTGCTCAGCTTGGTCGGACTGGCTGAAGCCGTTCCCGAGGAATTGGCCACATTATACCACCAATAGATGCCACCCATATACTGATAACCAACATTCCATTGAGGAACCGCGGCGTTGTAAAGCACGCTGCCAATCCCTAGACTCGGACAAGCCCAAATTCCGGCGGTATTCGTCTGAGTCGCATCCAGACCGACATCTTTAGCCAAGTTCGCCTGTGGCGGATTGATGGCATGCTGATTGTATTTGCCCATAACCGATGCGCTGGCCGTGCCCGCCGCTGAACGCGCCTCCAAAACTTTGTCATTGTTATCACCGGCGTAGATATTCATGCCGAGGCCGATCTGCCGGAGATTGTTCACGCAAGAAATTCGTTTGGCCCGCTCCTTGGCGCTGGCCAGGGCCGGCAACAGCATGGCCGCCAGAATCGCGATGATCGCGATGACTACCAGCAGTTCGATCAGGGTGAACCCTTTGGCTGGGCTTCGTTTGGCGGATGGCATCCAGCGTCCAGTTCCTGTTTTCATTAGCGAATTCATATTTTTCATAATTATGATGATGTTGAGCCGTCGCTTGTGACGGGCTGCGGTTGTTTTGATGATTAGCATAGCCTTTTCCGCCAATGGCTCTACCCCGTAAAACATGGGGGGGCAAAACTCTCATCCCCATTCCGGAACGCCATCGATCAAATTCATTTTGAATATTGAAACCAGGCACAAGCAGACAACTTTTCGTGCAGGTGAAACCGGTGAATTTAACATTGTCATTGTGAGTGGAAGGGACAGCGCCAGATTTTCGCGAAGCCATAATCAACAAAGCGTGAATTGCCAAATCTCGAAAAGTTAATCAGTTCGCGGTGCTCAACAGGAAGTTTGTTCGCTGCGCTCAACAATGACGAATCGCGCGGCAAATTCACGGTCTCCATTTACGATGATCATTTCCCGCGCGCGGACGCCGGCGCTCATGCTGGCGGCAGCGGCTAAAGCCACCGCGACGCCAGCTCCCGGCCAGCCATCATCGGTTTACGGTGCTCACGGACGGCTGGCCTTTCGCTATCAGCGCGCGCGACCACAATGACCAGCAAAACCAACACAACTACAGGAACGTCTGTTATGCGTTTGTTATGCATTTTTGCTTTTTGGGGGAGTTAAAACTCAATAAACCTCTTATTTGCTAGCGAATTAGAAGTGGAGCGGGTGAAGGGAATCGAACCCTCGTTTCTACCCCTTGTTATAAATGCCGTTTTTATACTTATTTAATGACTTATTTGCCTTGCCTGACCGTCCTGACTGTAGTAAGTTTTGGTAGTAAGTATATGGCTTCACTAACTCGCAAAAAGGACTGCAAAAACTGGATTGCCGTTTTCACGCTTTCAAGCGGCTCCCGCACCAATCGTAGCACCGGCACGGCTGACAAAAAAGAGGCGCAACGCATAGCCAACGAATTTGAGAAGGCGGAACAAGACGCCAAGGCGGGCCGGTTCATAGAATCGGCAGCGCGGAGAACACTCAACGACATTTTAGAGCGTCACGGTGAAGACCAGATGCACGGCGATACGGTTGAACATTTCATGCGGGAATGGTTGAAGGGCAAGGTAAATGAAGGAACGCAGGAACGCTACGCTCACGTTGTTGACGTTTTTTTGAAGCATCTTGGTAAGAAGTCGGCGATGCTACTGTCAAAAGTTAGTCACAGAGACGCCGCAAGCTTCATTAAAAGCCGCGAAGCACAAAAACTTGCAACCAAGACAATTCGCACTGACGCCAAAATTTTGAGTTCGGTCTTTAATCTGGCAAGACGGCTTGGCTTTATTGATCACAATCCCTTTGAAAAAGCTCTAGCGCTGCGGCCCATCAATGTAGTTTCGTCGGTACGGATGGAATTCACGCCTGAGCAAGTCTTAAAAATTTTTTCATCGGCAAAGGGAGAATGGAAATCCACGATTTTGTTTGGTTACTTTACTGGTGCAAGGCTATCTGATTGCGCTTCGATGAAGTGGAGCAATGTGAATTTCAGCAAGGGAGTCATTGATTACATTGAGAGCAAACACAAGAAGCGGGTTATCATGCCGATTGTGGCGGAGTTTGATGAATACCTTCAAGGCATCGCCTCAACCGATAGCACGAATCCATTTATTACGCCGTCACTCGCCAGCAAGGAAACCAGAGGCAAGAGCGGATTGAGTGAATCCTTCAAGAGAATCATGGTTGAAGCCGGTGTTGACCCGCAGACGGAAAAAGGGCAGGGCAAACGTAATTTTAGCAAGTTGTCATTTCACAGTTTACGGCATACGACAAATACATTGCTGGCAAATAACGGCGTCAACCAAGAGACTCGTATGGCTCTGATTGGACAGACAACAAAGGCAGTGAACTCAGATTATACCCACTTAGATTTGGACAATTTGCGCAGCGCAATGAAAAATCTGCCAAGTTTGAATTTGCCAAAAATAGCTAACTAAGCAGCAAGTGCTAGTAATTCTTCACCCTGTGATAAAATAAAATCGCGGATGCTCGACATGTCCCATATTCTTACGCCTTTGAATTCACCAGTGACGCGCAAGACTTTCCCGCGCACCTTACCGCACTTATGCAAATTGTAGAGCGTACCCCTTTTGATGCCGTAGTATTTCCTAACGTCGGCAGTCGTACCAAATTCCGGCCTAATTTCACTTATATCGGCAGGCCTAATTTCTGCAAATGTCTTTTGGTTATTGATTAAAGATATATTTTCCATTCTCCCATCATGCCAGACTTTTCACTTTTAATCAAGGAAAAAGTCAAACTAATTCATTCATAATTACTTTATTATTAGTTAGTTATAGAGTTTCTAATCCCCGATTAATTTCTATTTATCACAGGTTTTTATTGACGTTTTTTGGCAAATTTACGAGCCATTAATTAAATTTAATTTTTAATGTATGCAGTTAACAAACAGCTCATTGATAGGCGGCAATATTTGGATCTGTGCCCTTGGGGGTATTCTTTGTGATATGCACTAATTGCCCTCAAACCAGCCCCATCCCCATATTTATCAATTATTTGTGGCTGGCCGTCTTAAGATTGGGTGTGGGGGTGACTTATATATTTATCTGCAAAGCTGCCAACAAAAGGGATTTCAAAAACAAATTAATCGGTCAGATTGGGTAAATTTATGTGTAATCAAGAGTGATGAATGAAATTATAAATTCCGCTAGTGAATGGGCGCTTGTGGCCGAAAATATCATGTTTGCTTTGATTAGGAAAAATGAAGCCTTTTCGGGTGACTCGTTTTATTCAATGGCAGTAAAGGAATCAATGCCCCCCAGTTTGATCAAAAAATTCAGCGGGGCCATGTTTAGGCAATTCCAGCATGCAGGCTACATCAAAAAAAGAAGTGATTACAAAATCAGCAGAAGAAATGGCGGGGCAGTAATGCCCATGTGGCAGAAAGCAGAAGGAATATAGATATTTTGGATAAAAGATCGGCAATACAGATAATAAGTAGCTCGAAAATTGGTTAGGTACGAGCATGAGTTAGACGGAAAGAAATTGCTGCGAGCAGCACACATGGCGGATTGAATTAACAGTCAATTCCTGAAACAAGGACGCGCCGAACTCATTTAAAACAACAAGCTGATTCAGGTATGGGCTAGAACCCTTTTAAATCCTGAAACAAGGTGTGCGTTTAACCTTACAGGGGAGCACAGACCGTTGCTGGCGTTAATTCGCCGAGTTGCAGAACTCAAGGAATAATCGGGCAACCAGTATTCCGAGCCAATACAGGTTCTGCTTACTCTCTCAGCAGGGAGAAACCTTGCCTTGATGGGCTGTTGGAAAAGTTTATCAAGAGCGTTTTGATAAGCGGCAGAAGATTAAACATGGCAAAGCCATGTTTCAATTTGCGCAGCAAATTGATGTTTATTTTCAAACTTTTGCCGGTTCAGGATTAAAAGAAGATTTAAACCGATATGGGACTTGGTATAGGAGATGTTTTTCATCGTTATTGTGTGCCGAATTTATCATTAGGATGTGCGAACCCTTTAATTGATTGGGGCAATCAAGAAAATCAGTCATTGGGTACAATAATTCCCATCCCCGACTGCCTTTATAATTTTCCGTCAACCCCTTTATCAATTTTCACAGAAGAAATTGAAAAAGAGCTTTTTGATTCGATTTGTTGCAACGGAACGAACCTAAGGATTTACAAAACAATTGCGACAATGCGCGGGGATTATAACACAATCAGAAAGCGCCCAGTTTACAGGCTCGAATCAGAAGATGGCACCGCCCAATTTGATTTTGGTTTGACCCCTAGCGAGGGGGGATTTTTATGTCACGTCCTTATTTTAAAGCGCGATCCAGCCTGCCAAGGCAATTTTTACAAGCTCAAGCATTTTCTCCTTAGCCAAGTTGTTAAAACCTTGTTTGGCGCAGAAAAGCTCAAGATTGTTGCAATACAGGGGCGAGCCATGACAAATCAATTTCCCCTGAGAACAAACCTCAAAAATCCTGGAGACTGGAGGAGCAAAAAAACACAGGATGGGACCACAAAACTCGTAAAACTTTATTTGCGACTAGGTTTCCAGCTAAAACATCCAAATTCTAATATCGTTATTTTGCGCAAGGCTGAGAATTTTACTGCAATTTGAAGAAAGCGTTGGTTGGGGCGCTGAGAATCTGGTAGCCGGTGAACGGTACATAATTGGTGACCGGAACCCAACTCGGAGAGTTCAGATTTGTGGCCATCATGAGAGTCCCCCCAGAACCAGTAATTGTGGGGTGAATGACAACAGGAGCATTGCTAAAGTATGTGATCCCGAGATTCGGCGGCATCGATTCAGTTGCGTATAACTGGGAAACTTCACTTGTGGAAAGGGCACGGTTGTAGATCCGGACCGAACTTATTGACCCTTTAAAAGGCAGCGTCCCATCAGTTCTAAAACCCAATCTAGCTGAATTCGTTTTGTCCAATCCAATAGGCGTTAAGCTTGGGCCTGACAAGATAAGATTGCTTCCGTTTAAAAAGACATAAACGTTTGTTGTAGAGGGTTTGTAAATTGCAATTACATTTTGCCAAACATTTGTTTGGTAAGTGGATGCCGGTGTGTTCCAATCATTCCCACTCGCAGATCTAGGCAAAAAGTGCATCCCCAATGCGGAGGTTGAAGATCCCGTTAAAAGCTCAAAGTTATTTTGTCCCTTGGAGATTAAACAACAAGCCGCTTGCGATGGAATGCTAAAATTTGGTAGCGCAAGAGAATTGAACCACAAACTAATTGAATAATCTTTCGATCCAAATACGTTAGTAGACGAGGCTAATTCAATATAATTGTTTGTTCCATTAAAGTAATACGCCGAATTTGAAATCCCAAATCGATTTGTCGTTAATGTTGCTCCATTAACAACACCATTATTTGTCCCCGCCGCATCATTGGCATTCCCGTTAAACGGATAATACGCCACCAGCCCATTCGTCATCCAGCTTTGGCCGCTGGCATCAAATCCCAACAAGCCGCCGGCGGTTAATAAAACAGCTAAAATCCTAAGTGTAGTTTTCATATTGGTATCTGCAATGGGATTAATCCTTCATTGTCATATTTTAATCAAGACAATTGTCTTATGATGCTCTGAACCGCTAGCAGGCAAAATTCTATGAATGCAGAAGTATCAATCACACTTTTCAGATGCTTTTTCGCGAGTTGTGAAGAAACACCGCGAAAAATTGAGTTTGAGTCGTGCAGCATTAGCCAAAAAAGCTGGTTTACATCAAACTTACATTGGGCTTTTGGAACGTGAAGAAAGAAGCCCTAATCTAGACACAGCAAAAGCGATTGCAACAGCTTTGGGCGTGCCCTTGAAAAAGATCATCGCCGAGGCGGAGGAGAGATAAAACGTTTGGCAGCGCGGGGTCTCCAAGGAACGTAATTTAAAACGTCTCAATTAGCCGCTAGGGAGGTCTTTGCCGTGGTTACCGGAAATTGCCCCTTCAAATCGCCCTGCCGCTCTAAATGGGGCGCAGGGCAGCGGGGAGGGTTTATTAATTTTAATGGGGAGAGAGGCAATAGGATGTTGGCGAAAATTGCATTAGTGGAAAATAATCTGGCGGCTAAAAAGCAAACCAATGTCGCGCACAATGATTTCACCCTCCATTTTGCCCATCCTGACTATCTTAAATCATCTTGAGAATGTAGTAAGTTTACGTAGTAAGGCGAGTGGTTTTTGGATGCTTTCAAATTGGGAATGCATTGATTCTATTGACTAGAATCGAAATTGGAGCGGGTGAAGGGAATCGAACCCTCGTCTCAGCCTTGGGAAGGCCACATTCTACCATTGAACCACACCCGCCTCCGCGAATCACGGCGCTGCACTGACCCCGGCCGCATCCGTCCCCCCGTTTCTACCAGACCATCGCACCGCTGGCAACTGGTTTGAAATTTTAGTGTTTGAATTTTGGCGACTCTTTCCCCTGCTCTCTCCCCATTCCTGCTTCGCGGGGCAAAGGGGAGGGCCTGCGCGAAAGCCGGCACCGGACTCAGGCCTTGACCGGCTGGGAATCGAAACGGCGGATGGCTTCCCCCAGCTTTTCCTCAACCAACCGCTGGCGCTCCCGCGACCGGATTTTTCCGCCGTCCGGCTCGCGCACATAAAAACTGTCGATGGCCGCGCCGCGCTCGGTCACAATGCGCGCCCCCACGACGTCCACCGCCAGCTCGGCAAAGGTCTGGGATATGGCATACAGCAATCCCACCTGGTCCTCGGTTTCAATCTCGATGAGCGTGCGGGTCTCCGAGGCCTCGTTGTCAAAGTGGATTCGCGTGGCCATCTGTTCGCCGGTGTAGGCGTGGTACGCGGGACGATGGGTGATCTGACGGGCGATGAGGGCGGGCAGATCCACGGATTCGCCATTCAAAACCTTTTCCAACAGGCCGGCAAAGGTCTCGTGCTGCTCCGGGGCGGCCAGGTTCCCGGTGCGGGCGTCGTTGACAAAAAAAGCGTCCAGCGCGATGCCGTCGGTGCGGGTGAAAATCTGCGCGCTCAGGATGTTCAGCCCGGCGGCGCTCAGCGACCCGGCAATCTTCCCGAACAGTCCGGCGCGGTCCCAAGTGCAAATTTTGACCAGGTTGTAGCCGCGGTCGGGCTCATTCAGCCACGCGGTCACCGGCGAGAGGGCGTAGTCGCCCTGTCGGATGAGGCGGTGCATGAAGCGGTGCATGAGCTCGAGGTCGTCGAGGATTTCCCGGGCGGTGTGCAGCCGGAAATATGGGGGCGGCAGCGCGGCGAAATGGGCGGTCAGCTCCTCGTCGCTGATTCGGGCGGGCGCGAGCGCGCGGACTTCCTGCCGGAGCTGCTCGACCTGCTGCTGCGAGGCGCGCCGGAACTCGGTGCCGCCGGTGAGAAGGGTCAGCGCGCGCCCGTGCAGCTGCCAGAGCAGAGAATCTTTGAAACCATTCCACAGGTTGTCGCTGGTTCCTTGGGAGTCAGCGAAGGTGAGCAGGGTGAGCAGGTTGAGATTTTCCGGGGTCCGGATCTGGCGAGAGAAATCCCGAATGACAGCGGCATCATCCAGATCGCGGCGCTGCGACAGGCTGGCCATGAGGAGATGATTTTCGATGAGGAGCTGCAGGGTATTCGTGGCAGGCGCCTCCAGCTGGAGGCGCTTGGCGGCGCGCAGGGCCAGATCCGCTCCCACCGCAGCGTGGCGGCCTTTCTTATGGTCCTCGGCCTTGCCGACGTCATGCAGCAGAAGCGCGAGATAGAGGAGGCCGGGGCGGGTCAAGCCCTGGAGCAGCGGACCGTAATTAGCATAGGGCGCCTCGGTAGCCTCCCATATCTTGTCGACCTGCTCGAGACAGACCAGGGTGTGCTCGTCGGCAGCGTACTGATGGTAAAACTCGTGCTGCACGAGGCAGGTGAGCTTGCCGAATTCAGGGATGTATTTGCCGAGCAGATTCACCTCGTGCATCGTCCGCAAAATCGAGGCCACCTCCCCGCGGTGCTCCAGGATGGACAGGAAGGTTTCGCGGACATGCTCGTCCTTGAGAAAGTCGCGGTCCACCAGATCGAGCTGGTTGCGGATGAGTTGGGCCAGATCGGGGTGCAGGGTCATCCGGCGCTGCTGGGCGTGGAGGAAGACGCGCATGAGCCGGCGGGGCGAGTCGCGGAAAATCCGGTTGGACGCGGCGTGGATTTCGCCGTCGATGAATTTGAAGCCATCCACCACCTCCGGGACGGCGCGGAGGCGGGGCAACAGGGCGCGGAGGGAAAGGCGGCCGGGCTCCTGCGACAGCAGGGCCATGCGCTGTTCCAGCGTGCGGGTGACCAGGTAGATGTTGCGGGTGTGGGTGTAGAGATCGCGCATGAACACCTCAATGCGGCGGCTGGGGGACCGGTCCAGATATCCCAGCGCATGGGCCACGGCGGGCTGGATGTTTTTGCCCAGCACATCCAACGGCCGGCCGGCCTCGTAATGCAGCTCCGTCCGCACGCGCAGCAGGAAATCGTAGGCTTTTTCGAGCTCCTTGCGTTCGGCCTCCGTCACGAAATCGAGCGCCTGGAGGTCCTTGAGGGTGCGGACGCGGTACTTGAAGAACGCCATCCAGAGGAGGTTTTGATAGTCGCGCAGGCCGCCGCAGCCGCTTTTGAGGTTGGGCTCCTGCATGCACGCCGAATTGCCGTGCTTGCTCCGGCGCAGCGCCTGGTCCTCGATGCGGGCCGCAATGTATTTATCGACATGTCCGGCGACGCATTTGGCGACCAGCTGCTTTTGGAATTTCTGGAACAGCGCCTCGTCGCCCACGATCCAGCGGGCCTCGATGAGCGCGGTTTTGGACTGCATGTCCGCATTGGCAATCTTGATGCAATCCTCGAGATTCCTGACGGAGTGCCCGACTTTGAGGCCGGCATCCCAGAGCGGATACAAGACGCCGTCGATCAACTTGGACAGATGGGGCAAAGGCTTATTCACGGCCACCTGACCGTCGTGCAGGAACATGAAATCAATGTCGCTGTGCGGGTTCAGCTCGCCTCGCCCGTAGCCGCCGATGGCGACCAGGGCGATGGGGGGGAATTCCTTTTGCGCCTGGGGCGACAGGCTGGCGACGGCGACCTGCCACAGGTGGCGCAGGAACTGATCTAGAACGACCGCCCGCGCCTGGCAGATTTCCAACCCGCCGGCGCCCCCGCGATGCAGGAGCTTCAACCGATGCGATTCCGCCTTGAGATAGGCCTTGTAACGCGCAAGGTTCTCCGCCGGATCACTCCCGTCAGGTGCGGACAGGCGTGCGGCGGCGTCGGCTTGAATTTTTCCCGTTAAATCCTGCACAGAGCGACATCATCGCGTTAGGAGTTTGAAGTTTCAAGTTTTCCGCGCTTAAAACTGGATCTGGCGGAGGGGCGGCCGCGCCCAATACCGCGCGCGCGAAACCTTTTCAGGCCGGGGGCGTCTATCAGCATTCACTGATGCCAGCCGACCCTGATTCTGATGCCGCCCGGATGTTTCGCGTGAAGCGGGGGGACCGGGCGGCGTTTGCCGAATTGGTGGACCAGTACAAGCAGCCGCTGCTCAATTTCATCCATCGCACGGTGCGGGACCAGACGGAGGCCGAGGATCTGGCCCAGAACGTCTTTCTTCAGGTCTACAAATCTCGGGCCCGCTACAAGCGGACCGCCAAATTCTCCACCTGGATTTTTACCATTGCGCGCAACCTGTGCCTGAACGAACTGCGCCGGCGGGCGCGCCATCCCGGAGAGCCGCTCGAGGAGACGCCCGGCGAACGCGAGGACCTGCCGCTCCGGCAATACGAGGATAAGAAAGTTTTTCTGGCCACGGACCAGGCGCTGCACCGCGAGCTGGCCGCGAAAATCGAGGAGGCCCTGTCAGCACTGCCGGAAAACCAGCGCACCGCCATCCTGCTCTGCCGGCAGGAGGAGCTGAGCTATGAGGAAATCGCGGCGATTTTGGACTGCTCTGTTTCGGCCACCAAATCGATCATCCACCGGGGCCGCGAGACGCTCAAGGAACAGCTCAAACCCTATCTGGAGACGGGCGACTGGAAGGGGTGAGGGATCCGGCGGGGGGTTCGGGGATGGGCTTCCGGGCCGTCCGAA
Organism: uncultured Verrucomicrobia subdivision 3 bacterium; assembly: GCA_903835255.1. Taxonomy (GTDB): domain Bacteria; phylum Verrucomicrobiota; class Verrucomicrobiia; order Limisphaerales; family UBA11358; genus UBA11358. The sequence goes on along the minus strand of CAILMI010000042.1, from coordinate 5,632 downwards.
GGACTACCAGGCGGCCGCGCCCAATCGGGGGACACTCTTCCCGGGATTCGGGCAGTAGAAAAAACCCGTTGCGCCCATCCGCCTGACCCTGTAGTTTCAAAAGTCGCGGCAAATGGCATCGCCGCAAAACAGGGATTTCATGGTTATGAGAGTTAAACCAGCACCCGTGTCGGTAAAAAAAACAGCGCCTTTGTCCATCCGGAAGAGGGTCTCCAGAAAATCTGTTGTCGTTCGTGGAAAAAAAAGCCCTGCCGCCAAAACCCGACGGGCTGCCTCCCGAAATCAAACTGCGACCCCAAAAAAACCAACTCCAAAAACGGTCATGCCCGGCCGCACGACCCAAGCCGCACGGCCGGGCCCCAAAAAAACCCAAAGCCCGCTCCGATCCGCGCTTTCCCCGGCGGTGAAAACCGCGACTCAAACCCAGGTCTATTCCTATTCCAAGGCCAAACCCTCGTCCCTCGTGAAAAAAACAACCCCTCCGTCAACACACTCCTCCACGCCCCCCTCCTCCAGCGGGGCTAAAAACGCCGTCCCCGGAGCTGGAGAAAGGCCGATGGCGGGTGCGCGAAGGGAGAAGGCGGGAGTGCCCACCATTTTACTCGAGGGGGACGCGCCGGCGTCGCCGGCGGTGAGTGGTCCCGGCGAGAAATATTCCCTGGGACCGGTGCCGCCGGCGCAGACCTTTCCCGGAGCAGAGACGGAGCTGCCGGAAGCCTACGGCACCCGGAAGCTGACCCTGACCGCGCGCGACCCGCACTGGCTATACGCGCACTGGGATCTGACGCGGGAACACCAGCTGCAGCTCAATTCAAAATCCTCCGAGGGGCATCCTGTGCTGCGGATTTACGCGAACAAGATTGAGGGTCACCCGCAGTATGAAATTCATGTCCATCCGGAATCGCGCCACTGGTTCGCGCACGTGGAGCAGGCGGGGAATTCCTATCTGGCCGAACTGGGTTATTATTCCGCCCTGGGAAAATGGGTCCGGATTTCGACCTCGAGCGCCACGATGACACCGCCGGACACGGTTTCCTCCGAGACGGATACCGAGTTTGCCACCCTGCCCTTTGAGCTTCCGTTTGCCAAGCTGCTCGAACTGGTCAAGACCGCTGTCCATGAAAACCTCCCCTTGGCCAAGGCGCTCGAGGAACTCCGGCGCCAAGGTCATCCGGATCTGCCCCGCACGAGTTTGCCCGCCGCGGCCGGAGCGGCGCCCGCCCACTGGACGCCGCAGCAGCAGCAGGCGCTGGCCAAAATCGTCAACGTGGACGACCTGCGCCGCGTTTGGATGGGATCGCTTGAAATCACCGAGCTCATCCGGCGCAAGCTGGCGCATGAAATCTCCTCGGCCTCCGCGTCCCAATTCGGGATGTCGAGCGCGGGCCTATCCAGCCTGTCCAGCCCGTTCGGAGGGCTGGAGGAGGCGAAGGGATTTTGGTTCAACATCAATGCGGAGCTGATCCTTTACGGGTCTACCGAACCCAACGCGCAAGTGACGCTGGGGGGCCGACCCATCGCGCTGCGACCGGACGGATCTTTCAGCTACCGGTTTGCGCTGCCGGATGGGAAATATGACATGCCTGCGGTGGCGGTTTCCGCGGATGGGGGCGACGCCCGGGCGGCGGAATTGAAATTCAGCCGCGAAACCGAGTTTCGGGGCCATGTCGGCACACATCCACAGGATCCCAGCCTGAAAACACCGCTGCCCGAAAACCTCTAACTGACCCCAACCGATCCTTATGGACTCGATTGAACGCGGCGCTTTAAAGCTGGTCTGGTGCATCGCCCTCTCGCTCATTGCCATCAGCCTGGTGGATCTTGGACTGTCTCTGGCCGTGAGCGCGATGCCCGGGGAACACAAGCCCGTGGCACTCCTGACCCTGCTGCTAAAATTCGTCCCCGCCGCTCTGGGCATTGCCCTCCTGGTGAAGGCCCGGGCGATTGCGGCATGGATCTCCGAAAAACTGGAAGACTAAGCATGGCACATCGCTGATCATGCAAGGCTATCTCTCCCTCGTCCTGCACGCGCACCTGCCGTTCGTGCGCCATCCGGAACACGAAAAGTTCCTGGAAGAGAGCTGGCTGTTCGAGGCCGTTACGGAAACGTATCTGCCGCTCCTGCAGATGCTCGAGGGATGGGACCGCGACGGCATCCGGGCGAATCTCACCCTGTCGCTTTCCCCCACGCTGTGCGCCATGCTGCTGGACCCGCTGCTGCGCGCGCGGTACGAGCAGCACCTGAACAGCCTCATCGACCTGGCGGAAAAGGAAATCCACCGCACCCACTGGGACCGGGAGTTCCACAAGCTGGCGTGGATGTATCACCACAAGTTTTCCGGGGCGCGCGAAACCTGGCTGCGTCACGAGGGCAATCTGGTGGGCGCGTTTAAAAAATTCCAGGACGAAGACCGGCTGGAAATCATCACCACCGGGGCCACGCACGGGCTGCTGCCGATGCTGGCCGGACATCCGCCGTCCCTGCGCGCGCAGATCCTGACGGCGCGCGATCATTACCGCAGCTGTTTCGGGCGCGATCCGCGGGGCATCTGGCTGCCGGAGTGCGCCTATGCGGCCGGCGTGGAAGCGTTTTTGCAGGAGGCGAACATCCGCTGGTTCATCCTGGACACCCACGGCGTGCTGCATGCCCGGCCGCGGCCGCGCTACGGGACATTCGCGCCGGTGTTCACGCCCAACGGCATCGCCGCATTCGGGCGCGACTTTGACTCCTCGCGGCAGGTCTGGAGCAAGCACGAGGGTTATCCCGGGGATGCGCGGTACCGGGATTTCTACCGGGACATCGGCTTTGACTTGGATTTCGATTATGTCCGGCCGCACCTGCCCTCGCCGGAAAACCGGGGGTTCACAGGCCTCAAGTATTACCGCATCACGGGCGGCGCGGGCCCGAAGGAGATTTACGACCGCGAAACGGCGCTGAAAGCCGCGGAGGAACACGCCCGGCATTTCCTCAACGAACGCATCACGCAGGTCGGACGGCTGGCGGGCATTCTGGACCGGCCGCCGCTGATTGTGGCGCCCTACGACGCGGAACTTTTTGGCCATTGGTGGTATGAGGGGCCGGAATTTCTGGATCAACTCGCGCGCCAGGCGTTCCGCGACCAGAAGACATTGGAACTGCTCACGCCCGGGGAATACCTGCACCGGCATCCGACCCATCAGATCGCCACGCCGAGCGCCTCCACCTGGGGCGAGGAGGGATATCTGCGGGCCTGGCTGAATGAAACCAACGAGTGGATCTATCCCCACCTGCAGGTAGCCCAGGAACGGATGAGCGCGCTCGCGAGGAAATTTCCGAAGGCCAAGGGGCTCAAGGCGCGGGCGCTGCGCCAGGCTGCGCGCGAACTGCTTCTGGCCCAGGCCAGCGACTGGCCGTTCATCCTGCGGGCGGGCACGAGCCCCGACTATGCGCGCCGCCGCGTCAAAGACCACCTGCTCCGCTTCATCGCGCTGCACGACCAGCTGATGTCCGCGGCGGTGGACGAAAAATGGCTGAGTGAAATCGAGGCGCGCGACAACCTGTTCCCCGACGTGAACTGGAATTATTGGAGATGACCGGACTTTTGCCGTCTGGAAAAGCAGGGTGCGCCTGGCGCGATTTGAACGCATGATTGCGTGCTGAGAAGGCAGATGCTCTATCCCACTGAGCGACAGGCGCAACTCAGGAACTTTAACGGGCGTGACCCGGAGGCGCAAACAGGTTGCGGATGGCTGAAGACGGCCCTACCCGCCCTCCCCGGCCCTTGCGTCCCACGGGAGAGCAAGCCGAGACGCCCCTAGAACCTCATTTGAGGTGGTCTTCCGCAAAGAGGGGGCGCACCCGATCGGCCAGCAGCTGGTAGCCTTGGGCATTGAAATGCAGCTGGTCCGAAACGAAGAGTTCCGGGCGCGGCAAGCCCTGGACATCGAGGGGCAGGTCATAGGCCTCGAGGTATTTCAGATGCGGCGACTCCCGGACAAACTCCTGCACCCGCCGGTTCAATTCTTTTTCCTGCTCATGCTGTTTCCAACGGGCGGGGCTGGGGCTTAATGAGAGGAAAACAATCTCCGTCTGCGGCAGCTGGGCATGGACGACGGCGGTGAATTGCTTGAAATCCGCGAACACCTGCTCCGGAGTTTTGCCCGCCCACAGATCGTTTCCGCCCGCGCGGAGAACGATCCTCCGGGGGGCGTAAGGCATAATCACCCGGGCTGCAAAATGGGTGGAGTCGACAATCTGGGAGCCGCCGAAGCCGCGGTTGAAAACGGGCTGCCCGGGAAAATCCTGCGCCAGCGTCCTCCAGCCCCTGATGGTGGAAGAGCCGATGAACTCAATGCCCCCGCGCGGCGGCGGATTTGTGGCATCGGCCCGCTCAAAGGCGGCGATGTCTTTTTCCCAGCGGGCAAAAGGGGAGTTCGTCTCCGCAGCCAAAACCGGTCCGGACAGCCAAACCAATAGGGATACGAGGAATGGGAGAAGGGCATTGGACTTCATGTCCCGGAGACTATAGCAGTTCTTGGCAACTTGGCGACAGGCAGGGCGCGCTGCTCCGCCCGCGCCGTCGTGGTCAACCCACACGCGTGGATTGGCGACGGCAGCGGACCGAGGACTGCCCGCCCTACCCGCCGATGCGCCACGGTTCAGTTGAACTGCCCTATTTCTTGGACGACGAGAAAATTCAGAAGTTTAGAAAAACGGAATTTTTGATGTTGAGAATCAATCCTGGCGGTGAATGGAACCTGCGGATCGACCTCATCCCTTGGGACAGAACTTTTGAACCCCACCAGTTCTTTGATTGAAAAATTAAGGGATCGGCGCGGGGACGGATCGCGTCGCCGAGGACGCGAATGTCAAACACCCGACTGGAGGACGGGACGGGGGGGGGGATAAAAAGATAAAAGCCGGAGAACATAATTCTCCGGCTTTTATTTGAAAGACTGGCGGTAACCTACTCTCGCGGAAGCTATACAACCACTACCATTGGCAAGACTGTGTTTGACGGCCGTGTTCGGAATGGGAACGGGTCGGACCACAGCTTTATGACCACCAAATTGTTTTGCACGGTTTCGCCGTGCTAAATTGATAAAGAACAGTTCCGACTAAATCGGCGGATCTCTGAAAACTACACATAAGGACAAAGTAAGGCGACTACAATTCGCGAGTTTAAAACGCTTTTTACGCTGCCATCCACAACCGAGGTTGGAGACGGTTTAATAAAAAAGCAATCAAGCCGCACGACCGATTAGTATTAGTCAGCTAAATGCTTCACAGCACTTACACCTCTAACCTATCAAACGGGTGGTCTGCCCGTGGTCTTTAGGGACTTGCGTCCGGGAAACATTATCTTGGGATGAGCTTGGCACTTAGATGCTTTCAGCGCTTATCTCTTCCGCACATGGCTACGCAGCGATGCCCCTGACGGAACAACTGCCACACCAGAAGTGCGTCAAACCCGGTCCTCTCGTACTAAGGTTTGAACCCCTCAAGTTTCCTGCGCCCACAGTGGATAAGGACCGAACTGTCTCACGACGTTCTGAACCCAGCTCGCGTACCGCTTTAACCGGCGAACAGCCGGACCCTTGGGACCTTCTCCAGCCCCAGGATGCGATGAGCCGACATCGAGGTGCCAAACCG